>JBBQSZ010000027.1:0-38393 GCA_038234745.1 Flavobacteriales bacterium
TGCTTCCTACCACATCATGCACTTAAAAAATGGTGTGTTACGTGATTTGAGAAAAAAGATGTTTGATAAAATAATCGAATTACCCATTTCCTATTATTCCGAAAAAAGAAAAGGAGATGTAATGGCTCGAATGCTTGGTGACGTAAACGAAGTACAAAATTCATTTTTTTCAATTTTAGAATTAGTCGTAAAAGAACCTTTAACAATTGTTTTTGCGCTTATTACTATGTTTGTAATTAGTGCAAAACTTACGTTATTTGTTTTAGTTTTCATTCCTGTTTCGGGCTTAATAATTTCTAAAATTGGAAAAAACTTAAAAGCAAAATCTTTAAAAGCACAAAACGAAAGCGGTTTCCTAATCTCGATTGTGGAGGAAAGTTTAAGTGGTTTGAAAGTGGTTAAAAGTTACAATGCCGAAAGTACTTTCAAAAACAGATTTAATGATTCCATTACTCGATTGTTGAAATTATCGAATAGCATTGGAAACAAAAATAATTTGGCATCGCCTTTGAGCGAGTTTATGGGAATTACCACTATTGCCACCTTGCTTTGGTACGGCGGAAATTTAGTCTTAGTTGACAAAACTTTAGATGGTTCGGCGTTTATTGTGTACCTAACTTTAGCTTATAATATTCTTACCCCTGCAAAAGCAATTTCAAAAGCTTCCTATTCTGTAAAAAATGGTTTAGCAGCTGCTCAACGAGTTTTTGAAGTTTTAGAAGTTGAAAATGAAATAATTTCAAAAGAAAATGCGATTCAAAAAAAATCATTTGATTCAAAAATTTCTATCCAAAACATCAATTTCAAATATGAAGAAGAAGCCGTTTTAAAACATTTTTCTCTCGAAATAAACAAAGGACAAACTGTTGCACTCGTTGGACAATCAGGAAGTGGAAAAAGCACGATTGCCAATTTATTGACCCGTTTTTATGATGTAAACGAAGGAACAATTGCTATTGATGGAATCAACATTAAGGATATGAATTTGCAATCACTTCGTGGTTTGATGGGATTGGTAACTCAAGACAGCATATTATTTAATGATACTATAAAATCCAATATTTCGCTCGGAAAATTAGATGCAACCGACGACGAAATTATCGAAGCTTTGAAAATTGCCAATGCGTATGAATTTGTGGAAAATTTGCCTTCAGGCATTTACACTAACATTGGCGACAGTGGAAACAAACTTTCGGGTGGTCAAAAACAACGATTATCAATTGCTCGTGCGGTTTTGAAAAATCCACCAATAATGATTTTGGACGAAGCGACTTCTGCTTTGGATACTGAAAGCGAAAAATTCGTTCAAATCGCTCTTGAAAATATGATGCAAAACAGAACTTCGATCGTGATTGCGCACCGACTTTCGACCATTCAAAAAGCAGACAAGATTGTGGTGATGCAAAAAGGAGAAATCGTTGAACAAGGAACTCACGAAGAACTTATTGCTTTAAACGGAACCTACAACAAATTAGTAATGATGCAGTCTTTTGAATAAAGATTTTAGATTGCAGTCCCGATAGTTATCGGGATAGAATTTAGATTTAACCTTTAGAAAAACAATGTACCTCAACAACAAAAACATAAAAATTCCAGAAGATCCAAATACTGTTGTATGGAAATACTTGGACTTGTCTAAGTTTCTGGATATGTTGTTATCGCAAAAGTTGTTTATGTCTCGTTCTGATAAATTTGAAGATCAATATGAAGGAACATTTAGTGAACCGACTTATGAAGAAATCAAAAAATTATCCGCTAACAATCCCGAATTCCTTAGTTATTATAAATCGCATCGTGAAAAAGTAGTAGTTAGTAGTTGGCATATCAACGAATATGAATCCTTTGCAATGTGGCAAATTTTCACTGGAAATAGCGAAGGTTTGGCGATTCAATCTACCATTGGAAGATTAGAAAAGGCGCTGATTGCAGATAAAAAATTCGAACAACACATTGGCGAAGTAAATTACATTGATTACAAAAAAGAATACATTCCGTTTGATGACATGTTTTTTCCTTTTCTTTTCAAGCGAAAAAGTTTTCAATATGAGCGGGAAGTTCGAATCATTTCGGATATTTCATCGAGTAATTTGAAAATAAATGACGGCATGAAAATTGATGTTGATCTCGAGCAATTAATCGAAAAAATCTACATTCATCCCAAATCAGAAAACTGGTACAAAAACCTTGTTATCGAACTGGTTTCGAAATTAGGATTCAATTTCACAATAGAAAAATCAGATTTTGAGAGTGATATTTTGATATAAACACTATTGAATCAAATTATATTAACCGCTAATTTGCAGATTGTAAATTAAAAATTGGTATTTAAAAATAGATGGTAACTTTGAGGCTTTGAAACTTTTCGACTTATTAAAATGAAACAAATCACTTCTATTCAAAATCCATTCATAAAATCGTTGGTGCTTCTGCAAGAAAAAGCAAAAGCAAGAAAACAATCCGGAACTTTTTTGATTGAAGGCAAACGAGAAATCGAAATTGCGATGAAAGGTGGCTATGAGCTAGAGTCTATTTTGTTTTTATCCGAATTAATCTCTGAAACCGAAGCTCATAAACTATCCAAAAGCTCCGAATTAATCGAAATCTCGAAAGACGTTTATCAAAAACTAGCTTACAGAGATACAACCGAAGGAATTTTGGCAGTAGCTAAAACCAAATCCTTGCAATTATCTGATTTGAAATTATCCAAAAATCCGTTAATTCTCGTTGCTGAAGCACCTGAAAAACCTGGAAATATTGGCGCTTTATTACGAACTGCCGATGCTGCTAATATGGACGCTGTGATTATTGCCAATCCAAAAAGTGATTTGTACAATCCGAATATTGTTCGCTCTAGCGTGGGTTGTTTATTTACTCGACAAATTGCAACAGGAACTACTGCTGAAATTATTGCTTTTCTGAAAGAAAGAAATATCAATTTTTATTGCGCTACTTTGCAGAATTCAACTTCTTATCATACTCAAGATTATACGACTCCAACGGCTTTGGTTGTTGGAACAGAAGCTACAGGATTGACCCAAGAATGGCGAGATGCTGCAACACAAAATATCATCATTCCGATGCAAGGAGAAATCGATAGTATGAACGTTTCGGTTGCCGCGGCGATTCTAATTTTCGAAGCCAAAAGACAGCGAGGGTTTTAATTTTAGATTGTAGAGTTCAGATTTTAGATTACAGAAATAAAAAATTATGAAAATGAAAAAAATAATCCCATTATTGTTACTACTTATTGGTTGTCATTCTTTCGGACAAATAACCGAAAAACAAGTTGATGAATTAGTAGAAAACACTCTAAAAAGCTTCAATGTTCCGGGAATTGCTGTGGCAATTGTTAAAGATGGAAAAGTGGTTCTTGCCAAGGGTTATGGAGTAAAATCAATCCTTACAAAAGAGAAAGTAGATGCCAACACCTTGTTCGGAATTGCTTCGAACAGCAAAGCTTTTACAACTGCTGCTTTGGCAATGTTAGTAGATGAAAAAAAACTAAATTGGGACGATAAAGTGATGCAATATCTTCCTGATTTCAAAATGTATAATGACTATGTGACCAACGAATTTACAATTCGGGATTTGGTGACACACCGAAGCGGATTGGGTCTTGGCGCTGGCGATTTAATGATTTGGCCTGACGGAAGCGACTTTAAAACAACTGATATTATTCATAATCTTCAATATTTAAAACCCGTTTCGGCATTTAGAACCAAATACGAATACGACAATTTACTGTATATTGTGGCTGGCGAAGTCATTCAAAAAATTAGTGGAAAAACTTGGTGTGATTTCATCGAAAACCGCATTTTGAAACCATTGGAAATGAACAGCAGCGCAGCTTCATTTGTACGCTTAAAAGACACTTCAAATGTGATTGCGCCTCACGTTCCAACGGATGGAAAACTGAAAATAATTTCACGTTATAAGAATCAAACTTTTGATGCTGCTGCTGGAATTTATTCGAGTGTAAACGATTTGAGTAAATGGATGATACTGCAATTACAGAACGGAAAATATGGTTCCGACAAACAGTTTCAATTATTTTCTAAAAACGAGCAAAACGAAATGTGGAGCCTTCAAACCATAATTCCAGCAATTACAAGACCACCTTATAATACACACTTTAGCGGTTATGGTTTGGGTTGGTTTTTGAGTGATGTGAAAGGCTTTAAACAAGTAACTCATACTGGTGGACTCGAAGGAATTGTTACTCAAACTACTTTATTTCCCGAGCTAAATTTAGGAATTGTAGTCTTGACCAATCAGCAATCTGGAGCTGCTTTTACGGCTATTACCAATACCATCAAAGATAGTTATCTCGACATCCCTTATATTAATTATGTAGAATTTTATAGCAAACGAGAAAAAGAAAACATTGACCAAGCCGACAAAACTACAGTAGCAGTTTGGGCAACTGTTGCCAATAATCTAAATGAAAAAAAGAAAATTGACCTGAAAAATTATGAAGGTTTCTATGTTGATAATTGGTTTGGAAAAATTGAATTATCGGTAAAAAAGGGAAAATTATTTTTTAAATCTTTGCGTTCACCTCAACTAGTAGGTGAAGTTTTCTTTTATAAAGACAATACTTTTGCCGTAAAATGGAACAAAACAAGCTTCAATGCAGATGCATTTTTATATTTCAAAATGGATGAAAAAGGAAAGCCTTATGGTTTAAAAATGAAACCAATTTCAGATTTAACCGACTTTAGTTATGATTTTCAAGATTTGGATTTTGCTAAATTTAAGGAATAGGTTTTTACGAATATAAAATCAATCTTGGTTTGCATTTCTCATTAGTTATGTCTATTTTTAAAAAATCAACCACTCTTTTATGTTAGAAATAGATTTAGAAAAGGAAAACAAGGCGATTTTACAAGAATACAAAGAGTTACTTCGCATTAGTTATCAAACTTTAACTGCCGAAGACAAAAAACTCATTCGTAAAGCTTTTGATGTTGCTATGGATGCGCATAAAGATCAGCGCAGAAAATCGGGCGAAGCTTACTTTTTTCATCCTATTGCTGTGGCAAAAATTGTTGCTTCGGAAATAGGTTTGGGTGCAACTGCTATTGCGGCCGCTTTGATGCACGATGTTGTTGAGGACACTCCAATAACAGTGGAAGATATTGATAAAATGTTCGGTCCTAAAGTGGCTCAACTTGTGGAAGGATTGACAAAAATTTCGAAAGTTCAAAAGGAAATGAATGTCTCGATGCAAGCCGAGAATTTTCGAAAAATGCTTTTGACACTGAACGATGATGTTCGAGTAATTCTTATAAAAATTGCCGATAGATTGCACAATATGCAAACTTTGGAAACAATGGAAGATTATAAGCAAGTCAAAATTGCATCCGAGACTTTATATATTTATTCTCCATTGGCACATCGTTTAGGATTGTATAAAATAAAAAACAAACTGGAGGATTTAGGATTAAAATATACTGAACCAGGGATATACAACGACATTGTTAGTAAAATAAAAGAAACTAAAGAAGAGCAAGATGCGTATATTAAAGATATTTCTGATATTCTAAAGAAATCATTAGACGCAGAAAATCTCGATTATATTATCAAGGGAAGACCAAAATCTATCTATTCTATTTACAGAAAAATGAAAGCCCAAGGCGTAAGTTTCGACGAAGTTTACGACAAATTTGCCTTACGAATCGTTTATAAATCGACTCCACACGAAGAAAAATTCTTGGCTTGGAAAATTTATTCCATTGTAACCGATCATTACAGACCAAGTCCAAGTCGATTGCGAGACTGGATTTCATCACCAAAAACTACAGGTTATGAAGCGCTGCACATTACCGTGATGGGTCCAAAAGGACGCTGGGTTGAAGTGCAAGTTAGAAGCGAACGAATGGACGAAATTGCAGAAAAAGGCTATGCAGCACATTACAAATACAAACAAGGAGGTGATGAAGATAGCGGATTAGATATTTGGCTTAATTTATTAAAAGAAGCCTTAGAAAATTCAGAAACCAATGCGGTAGATTTTGTAGAAGACTTCAAAATGAATTTATATTCGAAGGAAATCTTCGTTTTTACTCCAAAAGGAGAAATAAAATCATTACCAAAAGGCGCTACTTCGCTCGATTTTGCCTTTAGCATCCACTCTGAAGTGGGAATTCGAACGCGAGGAACACGAGTCAACGGCAAATTAGTGCCTTTGAACCACGAATTAAAAAGTGGTGATCAAATAGAAATTATAACCTCTCAATATCAGAAACCAACCCTCAACTGGTTAGATTATGTAACGACTTCGAGAGCAAAAACTAAAATAAAAAATGTTCTAAACGAAAACACGAAAAAAATTGCCGAAGAAGGAAAAGAAATTCTCACTCGAAAATTGAAACACTTAAAAATTACAATGAGTGAATCTGTTGTGAATGAATTAGTTAATTTTTTCAAATTAAAAACAAGTCTAGATTTATTTTATCGCGTGGGAGTTGGTGCTATTGAAAACCAACAATTAAAAGACTACGCTGCCCAAAAAAGCAACACTTTTATTAACTTTTTCAAAAATAAAATTAAGCGTTCTACAAGCACGACCAACGAAGATATTCACAAACAAGTGCTCAACAGCAACTATGACATGCTGGTTTTTGGAGCCGATCAAGACAAACTCGATTATAAATTATCAACCTGTTGCAATCCCATTCCTGGCGACGAGGTTTTTGGATTTATTACCATAAATGAAGGAATTAAAGTGCACAAAAGAGATTGTCCAAATGCAATAAGTATGCAATCGAATTATGCTTATCGAATTATGCAAGCCAAATGGATCGACTCTTCACAGCAAGAATTCAAAGCCATATTGCATATTACTGGAATGGATACCATTGGGTTAACCAATAAATTGACAAAAGTTATTTCGGACAATATGAACGTAAATATACAAAGTATTTCTTTGAGTGGCGATGCGGGAATATTCAAAGGTCAAATAGCAGTAATCGTTCAAAACAACAGTATTTTGAAAAGATTAATCGATAATATTAAACAAATTGATGGCATCGATAAAGTGACTCGAGAATATAATACTTAAAGAAAAATGAGAAATAAGGTAGTTCTTGTTTTATTCTAACCTTTTAAATTTCTAAACTAGAAAATAAAATTTATCTTTGCATGATATGACACTAATTTCAGTTGATAATAGTAATAATCAAGAAATTGTAAAAAATGTTTTTACTCTGTATCTTGAGAACAAAGGACATCGCAAAACGCCTGAACGCTATGCTATCCTCCAAGAAATATACGAAAGTGAAGAACATTTTGATATAGAAAATTTGTATATCAAGATGAAAAATAAAAACTATCGTGTGAGTCGAGCCACACTTTACAACACCATAGAACTTTTATTAGAATCAGGCTTGGTGCGCAAACATCAATTTGGACAAAATCAGGCGCATTACGAAAAGTCTTATTTTGACAAACAGCACGATCATATTATAATGACTGATACTGGTGAAGTGATTGAATTTTGTGACCCTAGAATTCAGACTATAAAAAAAACGATCGAAGAAATTTTCGATATAGACATTACACACCATTCCTTGTATTTATACGGAACAAAACGAAAGAAATAAAAACACACTAACTACAAATAGAAATAGAATGACTGCAGATTTATTATTAGGATTACAATGGGGAGATGAAGGAAAAGGGAAAATTGTTGATGTACTTACGTCAAAATATGATATTATAGCTCGCTTTCAAGGTGGCCCAAATGCAGGACATACATTAGAATTTGATGGAATCAAACACGTTTTGAGAACCATTCCATCGGGGATTTTTCATAAAACGGCCATCAATATTATTGGAAATGGAGTTGTAATTGATCCAGTTGTTTTCCAAAAAGAAATTGAAGGATTAGCAAAATTCAAATTAGATCTTAAGGGCAAATTATTAATTTCAAGAAAAGCACATTTAATTTTACCAACACACCGTTTGCTTGATGCCGCATCAGAAGCATCGAAAGGAAAAGCAAAAATTGGTTCGACTCTAAAAGGAATTGGGCCAACGTATATGGACAAAACCGGAAGAAATGGAATCCGTGTTGGAGATATCGAACTTGAAGATTTCCACGATCGATACCGTGCATTGGCCAAAAAGCACGAAGAAATGATTGCTTTTTACAATGTTGACATTCAATATAATTTAGCAGAAATGGAAAAAGAATTCTTTGAATCTATCGAAGAATTGAAAAAAATAGAATTTATAGACAGCGAAGAATACATCAACCAAGCTCAAAAAGCGGGGAAATCAATTTTGTGCGAAGGAGCTCAAGGTTCGTTATTAGATGTTGATTTTGGAACCTATCCTTTTGTAACTTCATCAAACACAACAGCTGCGGGTGCTTGTACAGGATTGGGAATTGCTCCAAACAAAATAAAAGAAGTTTATGGAATTTTCAAAGCCTACATCACTCGAGTGGGAAGTGGTCCATTCCCAACAGAACTTTTTGACGAAGATGGAGAAACCATGGCAAGAGTTGGAAATGAATATGGTTCGGTAACTGGAAGAAAACGTCGTTGTGGGTGGTTGGATTTAGTGGCTTTGAAATACGCAGTTCAAATCAATGGAGTTACTCAATTGATGATGATGAAAGGCGATATTCTTTCTGGATTTCCAACTTTGAAAGTGTGTACACAATACAATTATAAAGGTGAGGCAATATCTCATTTTCCATACAATATTGACATCGAAAATGTAACGCCAATCTATACTGAATTAAAAGGATGGGAAGCTGATTTAACAGGAATGCATACTTATGACGAGTTGCCAATCGAGTTAAAAGAGTACATCGAATTTATAGAAAAGGAAATTGAAGTTCCTATAAAAATTGTTTCTGTTGGACCAGACAGGACACAAACAATTCTAAAATAATAACTTAACGTCCCATTAATTTGGGACGTTTTTTTTAGCAATCGTAACGTATGAAAAACCCAAATATAACAATAAAGCAAACCGATTTACTTTCAGACAATTGGTATATCTTAAACAAAGTAACTTTCGAATATCAGGAAGAAAATAAACCGACAGAAAGTCACATTAGAGAAGTATATGACCGAGGAAACGGAGCCGCCATTCTACTTTACAACTCCACTGAGAAAACTGTGATTTTGACGCGTCAATTTCGATTGCCATCTTATTTAAACGGTAATAAAACCGGAATGATGATTGAAGTTTGTGCAGGACTTTTAGACCAAGATCATCCCGAGCAATGCATCATTCGTGAAACCGAAGAAGAAACTGGTTACCGAATTTCAAAGGTTCACAAAATTATGGAAACCTATATGTCACCCGGTGCGATAACTGAAATTTTATATTTATTTGTTGGCGAATACGATGCTTCAATGAAAGTACACGAAGGTGGCGGACTTGATGCAGAACAAGAACATATCGAAGTGATGGAACTTCCATTTGATGAAGCTTTTGCAATGATTGCAACGGGAGAAATCAAAGATGCGAAAACGGTGATGTTGTTGCAATATGCGAAGATTAATGAGTTGGTTTGATTTAACGTATGTATTTAAAATAGTCCATAAAAACATCAAATACAACCAGCTACAAAATACCAAAACACCAATGTGATAAAAGAAATTGGTATTCCAAAACCAATCATCATACTGCACAATCTGGGTTTCAAACCGTGTGAAGCTGCAATAATACTGGACGAAATCATCGGCGCCATCGCTGCTTCCATAATCGAAACTTGAATCATTTTGGAATGCTGGTCAAAAACAACCACATACAACAGATAAATTAGAGCTGGAGTCAAAATTAATTTATACAAAAGTCCCAATCTTAAGAACTTCCAATGCTTGCTTTTTTTGTCAAAATTCAATTGCAATCCAACGGAAAGCATCGCCAATGGTGTCATCACGCTACCAATTTTCAGTAAACCGAACTGAATGTATTGATGAAAATCAAAGTGAAAAACATTCATAAAACACGCCAACAAGAAAGCTATAAACGGAGGAAAAAAGATAATTTTTTTGGCAATATAAAATCCGTTTGGATTTCCTGTAGAATACAAAGTAGCCACAATAACTCCCAAAGTGGAAAGCACGACAAAAGTTCCTGGCTGATCGACAATGATAGCCATTTTCAATCCTTCTTCTCCGTACAAGGCTTGAATAATTGGAAAACCCAAGAAGGATGTATTCCCAAAACCGGCAGTTAAAATCAAACATCCTGTGAGTTTTCTGGACCAACCGTATTTATTTTCCAAAAAACTAAAAAACAAAATCGCCGTTGTAAAACTAATCCAAGTTACACCTATTGGGAATAACAAATGTGAGTCTAATTTGATTTTTGGAATGTAGTACAATGCCAATGCTGGGAGGCAAAGATAAATTACAATCATATTGAATACTTTATAAATATCCGTTGGAAAGCGCTTTATCTTTTGTAAAACAACTCCAAGAAATAAAAAAACAAAAATTAGAATAAAGTTGTACATAGTGCAGGATTGAGTGCAAAAATACCACTTAAATTCCAAACGTATTGATGTTTTAACTCAAAGTAATTGATGTAATGCCGAAGAAATAAGAAGTTAATTAAGAGCTATTCTACAATTTTGAACTTCCAAGAGAGATAAAGAACGATTCAAACAAAAAAAAAGTTTCAATGGCAATCCCTTTTTGAAACTATTTTTGTTTTCACTACTTTTACTTCTCAAACAAAGTATTTTGGGCAACAAAAATCAACATCCGAGCAGTTTACACGAAAAAGATGGAATTTCACAACCAGAAATTATCAGTACTAAAGTTGTCGATCAAATTCAACTATTAAGAAAAAAACAACGCTCTTCACAGGAATTAATCACAGGAATTTTAGCTGGAAATATTTCTGATTTAAGCCGAGCCATTACTTTGGTCGAAAGTACCAATTCTAATCATTTGGCGAAAGCCAATGAAGTGATAAAAGCCTGCTTGCCTTTTGCCAATAAATCAGTTCGAATTGGAATTACAGGAGTTCCAGGTGTGGGAAAAAGTACTTTTATTGAAGCTTTTGGAAAACATTTAACGGGTTTAGGAAAAAAAGTAGCTGTTCTTGCTGTTGACCCAAGCAGCACTATTTCGCACGGAAGCATTCTTGGTGATAAAACTCGAATGGAAGAATTAGTAAAAGACACTAATGCCTACATCAGACCTTCGTCGTCAGGAGAGACTCTTGGTGGTGTAGCACGAAAAACTAGAGAAACTATTACACTTTGCGAAGCTGCGGGTTTTGACACTATTCTTATAGAAACCGTTGGTGTCGGACAAAGTGAAACTGCCGTTCATAGTATGGTGGATTTCTTTTTGCTATTGAAAATTTCGGGTGCTGGTGATGAGTTACAAGGCATCAAACGAGGAATTATGGAAATGGTCGACTGCATTGTCATCAACAAAGCCGATGGTGATAACATCCAGAAATCAAAATTAGCAAAAATAGAATTCGAACGTGCGTTGCATTTGTTTCCCGCAAAAAAATCGGGTTGGACGCCAACAACTTCGACTTGCAGTTCGATAACACAAGAAGGAATTTCTGAAATTTGGCACACTATTGAACAATTTATTACACTTACAAAAGGAAATAATTATTTCTTTGAAAAACGAAAAGAACAAAATCAATATTGGTTACTTGAAACTATTAATGAGCAATTGAAATCTAATTTTTATAACAATCCTGAAATCCAAAAGCTTTTGGATACAAACAAAAAAGCGGTGCAAAAAGATGAAATTTCACCCTTTGCAGCCGCTCAGTTAGTATTAGAAAATTATTTTAAAAAATTATAAAATTACTTTTTCAAATCTCTCAACTTATATTCTTTTTCTTTATACAAATTTCCAGCGGTAATGACGTGAGCCAAAGCATCTTTTGCAAATTCTTCATCCAATTTTACCGGAATCAATGTTGTATCATTTTTCATTTCAAACTGCAGTGGTTTCAAACTAGGTTGCATAATTATCACTTTATTTTCAACTCTAAAAGCATTGATATCATTAAATTGCATAATCGCTCTTCCTTTGGCAACAACCTTATTATTCAAGTTTCGTCCAACCATTGGTGTTTCAAATTGTCCACCAACGTAGCTTAGTAAAGTAGGCGGAATATCAATCTGACTTGTCAATTGATCATAAGTTTTGCCCTGTGGTACTCCTGGTCCTATAATCAATGCAGGAATATGAAATTTATTAATGGGAACTAAATTCTTGCCGTAAGTTCTTGTGTTGTGATCTGCAATAACAATAAAAATCGTATTCTTAAAATAGGCTTCTTTTTTTGCCATTTCAAAGAATTTACCAATTGAAAAATCGGCATATTTCATTGCGTTATTAACTGTTGCCGCTTTTTTGTCATAGGGTTTAAATCGGCCAGCAGGGTATTCAAATGGTTCGTGATTTGAGGTAGAAAACATTAAAGAGAAGAACGGTTTATTACCTTTGCTTTTAAAATAACTATTCGCTTTTACGGCCAAATCTTCATCTGAATATCCCCAAGTTCCTTTGAAAGCATATTTATTTCCATCGGAATCAAAATCTTCCTGATCTACAATGTCCTGAAAACCATTTCCATTAAAAAAAGCAGCCATATCATCAAAATTCGACATTCCACCATAAATAAAACTAGTCTCATACCCTTTTTGTTTCAAAGCATTTGCTAAAGTAAAAAAGCCTTGTTGTGATCCCGGTAATTTCACGACACTCTCCGAAGGCGAGGGCAGAAATCCAGTAATCACAGCTTCAATTCCACGAACACTTCGAGTTCCAGTACTGTAAAGATTAGTAAACAACAAACCTTCTTTTGACAACTTATCGAATTCTGGAGTTAAAGGTTTTCCGCCTAAAACACCAACATATTCCGCACCCAAACTCTCTTGTAAAAAAACCACTAAATTGTAAGGCCTTTTTTGAAGCACTTCTGGATTTTGATTGTGAAGAAAAGGAATTTCGGGAGTTTTAAATTCATTTTCGCTTACTGTCATGTATTTTTTTACACGAGCAATTGCCTCGGATGCGTCCATTTTACCATACATTTCTGTATTGGCTTCATTTTTTAACGAATAAGCGGCAAATGCGACCGTATAAAAAGAATTAACGCCTAATGAATTGGTCAGTTGATCGGTAGAAAAAACAGCATTACTGGCATTTATTGGTCGTTTTGAAGTAAGACTAGAACGTGCGCCAAAAAACAACAAAAAGGCAACTAAAGGAAATACGATCAATTTAGTTTTATAATTTGATTCAGTTGTATAAAAATACTTTTTGCCTTTCTTTAGGGCAAAATACATGGCAATTCCTAAAATAGCAAACGTAACGAGTATAGAAACTAAATAACTTTTTAGAAGCATTCCAAAAACTTCTTTGGGGTAAATTAAATAATCCAAAAATATTTTGTTGGGACGTGTGTCATATTGCTTCACAAAATCTGGAGTTGCTAATTCTACAAAAAGAATCAGAAAAAGAAATAAAAAACTATAGAAAACTAGAAATTTATTAGTGAATTTGATCCAATTATTAGGAAGAAAAGTAATAAGGACAGCAGGAAGAAATGACATATAACAAAGTAATATCAAATCCATTCGCAATCCAATGGGGAAAATATACCAAAAGTTCTGAGTTTCGATAACTCTGTCTTTAAATAGAAAGAATAAAAACAAACGGCTTAATGTTGTTATTACTAAACCAAAAAGAATGAAATTAAAGACAGGATTTAGAAAAGCAAATTTTTTCATTAGATTTAATATCTATTTTTTAGTAATATCAAGAATTATTCTTTTTCGTAAAGTTCCATTTCACGGTCATAAAACGCATTGGCTTGTTCAATCAATCCCTCCATTTCAGCATTCAATTCGCCTTCGTCAAGGTCTTCGGCTTCTTCCATAAACTCCACTTCATCATCTTTTAGATTGATGATGAATCGTGGAGAATTAAATAATCGTTCAGAAAAAAACTATCTAATTCTATTCTCTTTATAGAAAAATATTCCTTTTGTTAGTAGTGCCATTCCCAATAGGACTCTAAAAATTCTCCCTAAATTATATCCAAAAGTATAACCAAAAGAATATGAGTTATTTCCAAATGAAATTAAATGAAATGAATTCATTCCATTTAAAGTGAGATAAAGGCCTAAAAAAATAAAAAACAGGTATTTATTATTATCTGATTTCATGTAGGATATAAATTATTGAATTCAAATATAGTTAATTATTGAAAAAAAAACTACTCTTCGTAACGGATAATTTCTCTATCATAAAATGCATTGGCTTGCTCAATTAAGCCTTCCATTTCTGTATTCAATTCTGCTTCGTCAAGGTCTTCTGCTTCTTCCATAAATTCCACTTCATCGTCTTTTAGATTGATGATGAATCTTGGATAATCTAAATGAATGATAAAAATATCATCTGGAAAATCGGTATTGTCGCCTAGTAAAAATTTTGGTAATTCCATTTTTAAATGTTTAATCGGTTATTTGGTTACTCGATTAACCGATTAAAAAAATAATCGATTAACCTAAAAAATTATTTATCAGACAAAATTACTGGCGCACTTCCCCCTTTTCCCATAAAGATAATCTTGGTATTTGGAGATGTTGCTATTTCTTTTTGTGCTTGTATTTGTTCGTATTGCAATTGTTTATCGGTCAATCCCATTGAAATAATTCGTTGATAATCGGCAATACCTTGTGCTTCTACTCTTTTTCTTTCGGCTTCTTGTTTTTCCTTTTGAAGTACGAAGGTCATTTTTTGAGCATCTTGTTCGGCATTAATTTTACTTTCAATGGATGCTTTTACCGAAGGTGGAAGATTGATATTCCGAATCAATAATTGCTCTAAAACTAATCCTCTGGATTTAAAATCGGATTCAATACTCTTAAATATTCGATCTTGAAATTCATTTCTTTTAGTTGAATATAAAGCCACAGCATCATAATAAACAGCGTTGTCTCGAATGCGGGTTCGGGTCACTGGACGCACTATTTTATCGTTATAATTTACACCAATTTGTTTGAATATCAGTGGAGCCGATTCTGGAATAATACGATACAAAACCGTCAAATCAATAACTACTTCAAGCCCATCGTTTGACAAAACACGAATTGCATCATCGCCTTGCTGAGCTCCTTCGCCTTGAATGGCTGACATAGTGTAGTTTTGGGTCTGAATATCAAAATCAGTAACATCCAAAAGAGGGTTAATTAAATGCAATCCACTCACTAAAACATCGGGCTGTACACTTCCATAGAGTGATTTAACACCTACTTTACCTGCATCAATTTGTTTAAACATCGAGGAGAAAATCCCCAAAGCAATGACAATAAGTCCAATCATTTTAAGCGTATTCGAAAACTTGAAAAAGGGATTGCTTGCATTATTTTTTACAGTAAAACTTAGAATAATTAAGATAACCCCAATAATAATTAATAGTATCATTTTTTTTGAAATTAAAAGATTTGATTATTATACGACAAAACCGATTATAAGTTACACTATTTTAAGAAAAAACCTAAAAAAATCACTTGTTTTCTTTTATTAACTTTTGAGTCAATCGCGCAAAGCGAATATACAAAAATATTGCTGCCGCCGTTAATCCTGCCAAAAGACCAATCCAGATTCCCGTTGCACCCAAATTAGTATGTGTTCCTAAATAATAGGAGATGGGAAAACCTACAATCCAATAGGCCACAAACGTAATATACATAGGAATTCTCACGTCTTGCAAACCCCTCAAAGCGCCCAAAACCACCACCTGAATTCCGTCCGAAATCTGAAAAACCGCAGCAACTAAAAGCAATTTGGATGCTATCATTATTATCTCTTTATTATCCAATTGCTGTGAAGCATCAGTCATATTCAAAAACAAATGCGGTAAAAAATTATGCGAAATTACAAAAACCAATCCGAAGAAAATTTCAACTAGGATAGCCAATAAAAAAATTGACCTAGCAACTGTAATTAATTGTTTGTAATCTCTTATTCCTTTGGCGTTACTAACGCGAATCATAGCCGCGACACTAAATCCCATAGCCACCATAAAAGTAGACGACGCCAATGTCAACGCAATTTGATTGGCTGCCTGATTGTTTTTGCCTAGTGAACCCGAAATCCAAATTGCCGCTGTAAACAAAGTGACCTCAAACAACATTTGCATCGCCGATGGCAAACCCAAATTGATAATCTTTTTCAGAATTGATTTCTTAATCTCTTTGAATGTAAAATTCTTAAAATAGCGTTTAAAAGTTTCATTTTTTCGAAGAATATAGTGCATAAAAACCACCATCATAATTCTGGAAATTACAGTTCCCAATGCTGCACCCAAAATACCTAATTTCGGAAAACCCCAAACCCCATAAATCAAAACATAATTAAAGAAAATGTGAACAACATTTGCCAAATAAATAGCATACATCGAATATTTTGTTTGTGACAAACCGTCTGCAAATTGTTTGTATCCCTGAAAAATAATAACCGGAATAAGCGAAAATGCCACCCAGTCAATATAGGGCGCGGCCAATTCGACAACAGCTTGAGGTTGGTTCATTAGGAGCATTATTGGCTTTGCCAAAACGATCAAAACGAATATAGAAATTCCCAAAAGCGTGCACAATAATAGGCCGTGATGAAAAGTTGTTCTAATTTTTTTATCATCTTTCTCAGCGTCAGCTTCGGCAATTAAAGGAGTAATAGCAGTAGAAAATCCAATTCCTAGCGACATTCCAATAAATATAAAACTATTGCCTAATGAAACTGCCGCCAATTCAGTTGAACCTAAATTTCCGACCATAAAATTATCAACGATTCCAATCAAAGTATGACCCAGCATTCCCAGAATAACAGGAAAGGCTAATCGTATATTATAGGAGAACTCATTAGTGTATTTGGATAAATTCAATTGCTTTTATTTTGGTTGGCAAATGTAATTAGAACAAATTGATTCTATCCAATGATTTTCGCATTAATCCGATAAATATGTAACAATCTCATTTAAATCTATAATAAACGTACTAGGAGATTAAGCACCTTTGCAGAGTTGAATTTAAACAAAACATTAAAAAAAAAATTATGAAAATTACAGAAAAAATTAAATTTGCATTCTTATTCGCAATTACGATCATGTTCGCAAGCAATAGTAATGCACAACAAACAGAAACTCCAAAAAACTATGATCAGGGATTCCGTTTAGGAGTTGGACTTAATGCCGGTTATGCGGTAAACGATCCTTACAAATTAGCTTTGGGTGCTGATGCTAGATTGCAATATGACCTTTCAAAAAGGTATTCGCTTACACTAACAACTGGATACACAAATCTCTTTGTAAGCAAATCTGATGCTCCTTTTAAAGATTTAGGATTTATTCCTGCAAAAGCAGGTTTCAAAGCCTTCGTTTGGAACGACCAATTTTATGTAATGGGAGAAGCTGGTGCTGCATTTGCAGTTTCAAATGGCTATCATAAAACTTCATTGCTTTTGGCACCAAGTATAGGTTACGCAACAAAATATGTAGATATTTCTTTGCATTATGATTTCTATAATGACTTTGCAAGAATGAATAATGATGGAAGTTTAGGTAAAGGTGTAGGTCAAGTTGGCGTACGTTTGGCTTATGGTTTCGAACTATAAAATTTTAAAATTTTGTAAGAGATGCGCTGAAATTCAGCGCATTTTTTTTGCTTAATAATTTAATTCCAATTTATATACTGTATTTTTGAGGAGATTATTTCAAATGTTCCATACAACCTTTTTCAATCTGGGCTAGGGAAGTTAAGAAATTTTTGAATGAAAATTAACGATTTCAGAATTCAGATTTGGTGTTAATAAATAAAAATTTGTTGAATCTTTCAGTTACGTACATCTGAAATCAAAAATCGTTAATCAAAAATCTTAAATATTTTATCTGCTTCCCAACCTTTTCCTCTTATTCATCCTCTTTAGTAGAAAGACAACAATTGTGATAAACGAAACCTTAATTTCTGACTGCAAAAAATTACATCGTGACGCCCAGCGTCAAGTGTATGAGCTTATGGCTCCAAAACTGTATCGCACTTGCAAGCGATATCTAAAAAAAGAAGAAGAAATAGAAGAAGCATTGGCCGACGCTTTCTATACTATTTTCACAAAACTAGATCAACTCAAAGAATTTGGCGCGTTTGAAGCTTGGTCCCGAAGAATCACTGTGAATCATTGCCTAGCAACCATCAAGAAAAAAAATAATTTCAATTTGTATCTTGATGATGTCCAAATCCTTTCGCAACCTTTTACTGATGAAGCTACGGAACTCGAAGAGGAAGATTTGCTGAATTTACTGAATCGCATTCCCGAAGGTTGCAAAACCATTTTCAATCTCTTCGTTATCGAAGGATACAGCCACAAAGAAATTGCGACGATGCTCAACATTTCCGAAGGCACATCCAAATCACAATTGAATGCTTCGAAAACCAAGTTAAAGGAATTAGTAAACAATTTGTATTACCAAAAAGCGAAATAGTCATGGACAATCAAGATAAAATATTCGAAAAAATAAAAAATGCTGTACAAAACGCAGAAAACGAAGACTTTCCGGCATTCGAAAAAGTGTGGATGCGTGTAGAAGAAAAACTCGACCAAAAAGAAGACAAAAAAACAATCGCACTCTGGAAAAAATTAGCCGTTGCTGCTTCACTGTTGTTGTTTTTTTCGTTGGGTTATCAATTTATTAAAACCAATTCAAAAATAATACCTCCAAAAGGGACGATTGAAAATAAAGTGGTTATTCAAGAAAAAGGAGATACAAATATCCCTGAAAAACCATCTGAAAACATCAAACCTGATGCGGCAATTATTCTAAAAAAACAAACTGTAAAACCAACTTCTGTAGCAGTATTGGAAAACCATATCTCTGAAATAAAAAGTAAGGCTGATCCGGTTGCAAAGGTTGAATCTGTTTCAAAAAATAATGCAGATGCAATTATAAATACTGAAACAAAAGACAACCTCTTAAAAGAAGAAGTTATCAAAGATTATTCTAAAAACCAAGCAATTGCTTTAGAAGAAAATAATGCAAAAGCAAAAGTCACTTCTATTTATGATGCAACAAATAGAATCATTACAGGAATTATTACAGATGAGTCAAACCTACCTATTCCAGGCGCTAATGTTTTTATTAAAGGAACAAAAAAAAGAACTACTACTACTGATTTAAATGGAAAATTTAGCATTCCGGCTGAAAAAGGGGATCAACTCGTTTTTAGTTATATTGGATACGAAAATAGTTATGCGACTGTCGGAAAATCAGATGTAATCAATATAAAATTAGCCAATAATTCTATTGTTTTAAACGAAGTTGTGGTAGTTACTTATGCTACTCAAAGAAAATCAGATTTGACAGGAGCAGTTGCAAGTATTTCTAGCCAAGAATTAAAAAAAGATAGAAGAGCAATTGGGAATGCAACGTTAAATGGTCGTGTTGCTGGTGTTCAAATCAATTCAAAATCAAAAGCAGAACCACAAATATACATTCGAGGTAATACCTCCATTATGCAATCTAACGAACCCTTATATATTGTAGATGGAGCTCCTGTAAATACTGATGATTTCAAAAAAATCAAACCAGAAAGTATTAAAGGTATAGAAGTACTAAAAGATGCAGCATCAACAAATATATACGGAAGTCGTGCTTCAAATGGTGTAATAATCATCCGCACAAAAAACGGAATGCAAAAAAATCTTTCTAAAAGAGAACTAGAAAAAAGACTTAAAAAACTGGACAAAGACAAGAAAACAGAAATAACAAAACCAACTCCAAAGTCTATTGAAGTTTCTCAAGAAGACTATGACAATTTTGTAGAAAACCCATTCGAAAGTCCAAAATCTGCACCGCTTTCTACTTTTTCTATTGATGTGGACAATGCTTCTTATACCAATGTGAGACGCTTTATCAACAACGGACAAACGGTTCCAAAAGATGCCGTGAGAGTGGAAGAAATGGTGAATTTCTTCAAATACAAATATCCGCAACCTCAAGATCAACATCCATTTTCGATTAATACGGAATACAGTGATTGTCCTTGGAATCCAAAACATAAATTGCTAAAAATTGGTTTGCAAGGAAAAAATATTCCAACCGAAAGTTTACCCGCTTCTAACTTAGTTTTCTTGATTGATGTTTCGGGTTCGATGAATCAGGCCAACAAATTGCCATTATTGAAACAATCTCTAAAAATATTAGTGAACGAACTCCGAAAAAAAGATAAAGTAGCGATTGTTGTTTATGCTGGAGCTGCAGGAATGGTTTTGCCACCAACAACTGGAGATGAGAAACAAACCATAATCGATGCTTTAGAAAAACTCAACGCTGGCGGTAGCACGGCTGGCGGAGCAGGAATCGAATTAGCTTATAAATTAGCACTAGAAAATTTTGTCAAAGGCGGAAACAATCGTGTAATTCTGGCTACCGACGGTGATTTTAATGTTGGAGCATCTTCCAATACAGATATGCAAACTTTGATTGAAGAAAAAAGGAAATCAGGCGTTTTCTTGACTTGTTTGGGTTACGGAATGGGGAATTACAAAGACAGCAAAATGGAAACTTTGGCCGATAAAGGCAACGGAAATTATGCTTATATCGACAATATTCAAGAAGCCAATCGTTTCCTCGGAAAAGAATTCAAAGGTTCGATGTTTGCGATTGCTAAAGATGTGAAAATTCAAATCGAATTCAATCCAAAACAAGTACAAGCCTATCGACTAATTGGTTACGAAAACAGAAAGTTGCGTCCAGAAGATTTTACTAACGATGCCATTGATGCTGGCGAATTAGGAAGTAATCATACTGTTACCGCTTTGTATGAAGTCATTCCAACTGGCGTGAAAAGTGAATTCCTGAACAATCAACCGGATTTGAAATACACAAAAGTTGGTGCAAATGAAAATAATTATTCTGACGAACTGGCAACTATAAAATTCCGCTATAAAAAACCAGATGGTGACAAAAGTATTGAAATGGTTAAAGTAATTGAAAACAAATCAGTGCCTTTAAAAAATGCTTCTGATGATTTCAAATTCAGTACTGCTGTAGCTTGGTTTGGATTGAAACTGAGAGATTCAAATTTGGTTCCTAATAAAGCCACGGAAGATATTAAAAAATTAGCCAAAGAAGGTTTATCTAATGATGAAGATGGTTACAAAGCCGAGTTTATCCGTTTTGTGGAAACTGTGAAATAGTTTTAAACCTGACAGGTTTTTCAAACCTGTCAGCTTTAAAAAAATTACCTTTTATTTCACACTTACTATTCTTCACTCCCAAACAAATATCTTAACTTTGTTTAGAACAAAAAGAAAACAAAATGAACGACTTGAAAAATAAGAATGCTCTAATTACAGGAGCTGGAAAAGGAATTGGAAAAGCAATTGCATTGGCTTTAGCCAAAGAAGGAGTCAATGTAATTTTACTAGCCAGAACTCAAGAAGAAATCGATAATGTAGCCGCCAAAGCACGTTCATTACGAGTGAAAGCACTAGCAATAACTGCCGATGTAGCCGATATTAATTCGGTAAATGATGCTGTAGAAAAAGGGTTAGCTGAATTTAAAACTATCGATATTTTAATCAATAACGCTGGAATTGCTGCTTTTGGTAAATTTTTAGAATTAGAACCAACGGAATGGGAACGCATTATCCAGGTAAATTTAATGGGAACGTATTATGTAACTCGTGCCGTTTTGCCCAATATGATTGAAAGACAAACGGGTGATATTATCAATATTTCATCCACAGCAGGATTAGCAGGAAATGCGTTGACAAGTGCGTATAGCGCCTCTAAATTTGCTGTTTTGGGATTAACCGATTCCTTGATGCAAGAAGTTCGCAAGTACAACATTCGCGTTACGGCTCTAACGCCAAGTACGGTCGCTACTGATATGGCAAAAGATTTAAAACTTACAGATGGAAATCCAAATAAAGTAATGCAAGCCGAAGATATGGCGGAATTAATCATTGCCCAACTAAAATTAAACCGACGTGTTTTTATCAAAAACAGTAGTATTTGGTCAACGAATCCTTAAAAAAAGACATACAACTTAACCATATAAAGCATTTAAGGTCATATAAGAAATTAAACTTATATGACCTTAAATGCCTTATATGGTAAATTTATTTTTAAACTTCTACATTCCGGAATTCCATTCTCACACTTCCGTCTTCATCAATTTTGGTCAAATTGATTTCTTGTAAAGTATTGGCTAATTCAGGATTCCAAGGTGTTTTTACTCGTACGTAATTTTCGGTAAACCCGTGAATATATCCTTCTTTATTTTCGGTTTCAAAAAGAACAGTTCTCTTGGTTCCAATTTGACTTTCATAAAAAGCACGACGTTTTTTTACGGATAATCCTCGCAACATTTTACTTCTTTTCGCGCGAACATTAGCAGGAACAACGCCTTCCATTTCAGCAGCTTCAGTATTATCACGTTCCGAATAGGTGAAAACATGTAAATAAGAAATGTCCATTTCATTCAAAAAATGATAGGTTTCTAAGAAATGCTCATCCGTTTCACCAGGAAAACCAACAATAACATCCACACCAATACAAGCGTGAGGCATTACTTCTCGAATTTTATTCACTCTTTCTGTATAAATTTCACGAAGGTAACGACGTTTCATCAACTTCAAAATCTCATTACTTCCAGATTGCAATGGAATATGAAAATGAGGCACAAAAGTTCTGCTTTTAGAAACAAATTCTATGGTTTCATTTTTTAATAAATTGGGCTCAATAGACGAAATTCTTAATCTTTCGATGCCTTCTACTTTATCTAATTCTTGTACCAATTCCAAGAAAGTATGTTCGTGTTTTTTATTGCCAAATTCTCCTTTTCCATAGTCGCCAATATTCACACCTGTCAAAACAATTTCTTTGATCCCTTGTTGCGAAATTTCTTTAGCATTTTTCAATACATTTTCCAATTCATCACTTCTTGAAATTCCCCTCGCTAACGGAATCGTACAATAGGTACATTTGTAATCGCAACCATCTTGCACTTTCAAGAAAGCACGAGTTCTGTCACCAATAGAATAACTTCCCACATAAAAATCGGCTTCTTCAATCTCACAAGAATGTATTTCGCCAAAATCGTTTTTAGACAAATCATTGATATAATCAGTGATTTTAAACTTTTCGGTCGCACCCAAAACCAAATCCACTCCATCAACATTGGCTAATTCTTCGGGTTTTAGTTGGGCATAACAACCAATGGCAGCAACAAAAGCTTTGTTATTGAGTTTCATCGCTTTTCGCACGACTTGCTTGAATTGTTTATCGGCATTTTCTGTAACTGAACAGGTGTTGATAACATACATATCGGCCACTTCTTCAAAATCGACGCGGTCAAAACCTTCGTCTTGAAAACTTCTAGCAATGGTAGAAGTTTCTGAAAAATTTAATTTACATCCAAGAGTGTAAAAGGCAACTTTTTTTCTATTTTCCATAAGATAGCTCAATTAATGAAATCGTTGTCAAAAAATTGAGAGTGCAAATTTACAAACAAAAAATTTAAATCAAACAGCTATAAAAACAAATACCAGGGCAAACTCATACTTTGCTCAAATTTTAAAAAAAATAGCCACGACCCGAGCGAAAGCGAACAGGCGAAGCAATTGCACGAATTGTCACGAATTGAAATTTTTGAATTACACGAATTCCTAAAAGAATAAGAATTAGTGTAATTTATTTTAAAAAATCATTAAATCCCATTGTTGCCAGATTCAAATTTGTGTTAATTCGTGCAATTCGTGGCGAAAAAAAAGTGTGCGTTTGCCCTGAAACAAATACACTATTTTTTAAAAGTGTGCTAAAACTAAATCGCAGATTCGCAGATTTATTTATCTAAAATTCAATTTTTCAAATTTTGAGACACTAATTTAATTCGTTATTCTTCTGTACGAATTCTAGTAAAAGTAAAAAGTTTATTTACATAATTTTCTAAAAATCTGCGAATCTCCTTTTGTTTTTAAATTTACTATTTTGTCTGGTCAAAATCTAAAATCAAAGAATGCCTCTCGCCTTGATTTCCAAATATTTATTTATCGTATCCAAAGTCAAGTTTTCAGGTTGTGTAAGAACTGAATAAATCCCGTATTTCTTGAGCTCGTTGACGATTAATCTTTTCTCGAAAGAAAATTTCTCGGCGATTACTTTGTCATAGATTTCTTGAATGTTTTCAGCTTTTTTGTTGATGAGTTCGTTCAGTTCTGTATTATTAAAAAAAACCACAACTAATAAATGGTTTTTAGCTATTCCTTTTAAATAGGGTAGTTGCCGATGCAAAGCATCCATGGTTTCAAAATTGGTATACAAAACAATTAAGCTTCTTTGGTTGATATTTTTCTTAATATCCGTGTACAATCTACTGAAATCGCTCTCGAAAAAATCGGTTTTGATGTTGTACAAGGTTTCAAGAATTTTGTGCATTTGCGAAGCACGCCTTTCGGCAAAAACTCGGTTTTCTACTTTTTTTGAAAAGGTGAACATTCCGGCTTTGTCTTGCTTTTTTAATATTACATTCGATAAAACTAGCGTTGCATTAATAGCATAATCCAACAAACTCAATCCGTTGAAAGGCATTTTCATCGTACGTCCTTTATCGATAATCATATAAACCGATTGCGATTTTTCGTCCTGAAACTGATTGACCATCAAAGCGTTTTTCTTGGCAGTTGCTTTCCAATTTAAAGTTCGAATGTCATCTCCTTGATTGTATTCTTTAATTTGTTCAAATTCCATCGTGTGACCAATTCTTCGAATTTTCTTGATGCCGTATTGAAACAAATTGTTCGAAAAAGCCATCAAACTGTATTTTCGTAATTGAATATACGAAGGATAAGTAGGCACTATTCTTCCATTCTCAAATTGGAATCGTCTCGAAATTAGCAGTAATGGAGAAGAAACATAAACATTCAAATTTCCGAAAGAATATTCGCCACGTTCAGTTGGACGCAAATAATACTGGATTTCGTTTTGCGAAGAGCCTTTTATTTTTTGCTTAATTTCAAAATTTCGAACTTGAAATTGAAAAGGAATTTCATCAATAATTTTTGCCGATATCGGAAAAGTATAATAGTTTTTGATGGTGACTTTTATTTCGTTTTCATCGCCATTGGATAGTTTTTCGGACATTGTTCTTGTCCCCTCAATTCCGTTTTTTGCAAAAAATAAAATCAGGAAATCCAAAACTAGAAAAGTCAATAAAATTAGTAAAATAGCCCAAGTTGCGTTATACAAAGAGGGAAAAATGAAAGCTAAAACAAACAATCCCGCAATACTCAAAAGCAAGTAGAAAAAGAAATTGTTGAGGTATAAATTTTTTAGAAGTTTCATAATTTTCCTTTTAACTCTGTCAAATTTCAAAACCCTGACAGAGTTGTTGCATTGTTATAGCAGTTTATTACCTCGGAATCTCCACGCTTTCCAGAATTTGTTTTATGATTTCGATGCTGGTAATTCCTTCCATTTCACGTTCTGGCGTTACAATCACACGGTGCTGCAAAACAGGAATCGCAGCTTCTTTAATGTCTTCTGGCGTTACAAAATCTCGTCCTCGAATGGCGGCAAAACCTTTGGCAGCATTCAAAATAGCGATAGAAGCGCGAGGAGAAGCACCTAAATACAAAAAGGCATTTTCGCGAGTGTTGATTACAATTTTGGCAATGTATTCTAATAAGTTTTGTTCCACAATAATTTGTTTCACCAATGCTTGATATTGCTTTATTTCTTCCGAAGAAAGTAGCGTTTTGATGTTGTCGAGTTTGCCTTGATTTTGTAGTAAATGTTCTCTTTGGATAATAAGAATTTCCTCGTCTATTTTTGGATAGTCAATAGCAATTTTGAAAAGAAAACGATCCAATTGCGCTTCCGGCAAACGATAGGTTCCTTCTTGTTCGATGGGGTTTTGAGTAGCAATAACTAAAAACGGCGTATCTAAAATATAAGTTGTTCCGTCAATCGTAATTTGGCGTTCTTCCATAACTTCAAAAAGAGCTGCTTGGGTTTTGGCTGGAGCACGATTAATTTCATCAATCAGAATCAAATTAGAAAAAATTGGTCCTTTTTTGAATTCAAATTCTGATTTTTTCAAGTCGAAAATTGAAGTTCCTAAAATATCCGAAGGCATTAAATCGGGAGTAAACTGAATTCGGCTAAAGCCAATGTTTAAGGTTTTAGACAATAATTTTGCCGTAATTGTTTTGGCAACGCCAGGAACTCCTTCGAGTAAAACTTGTCCGTTTGATAAAATCGCTACCAGCAATTGATCTATCATTTTACTTTGACCTACAATCACTGTTCCAAGTTCCTGTTTGATGGCGTTGATACTTTCTAAAAGCGGCTCTAAATTAATTCGAGATTGAAAATTTACGTTTTCGGTTGGGTTTTCTGAGTTGGTTATTTCTTCCATAAGTTTTATTTTTTATACACGAATTTTTTTTCGACTATTTGTTGTCAATATCATTAAGTTGAGCTTTTCGTCAGTTCGAGTGTTTTAATAAAAATGCGATAGCTTTTTTAATAAAATGTATCGAGAACACTATTCCTTATAAACTTCTCGATACATTTTTTAATAGTAAAGCTGTCGCATTACTCTTAAAAAACACTCGAAGATACGGGTGGAAACTCTTAACTAAATTTCATTGTTCACTCGGGTCGTGGCTTATTTTTTTAAAATTAATTTATCACTTTTTCTATGGCATTATTTATTTTCAGTAAATCATCTTCAATGCTTACATAATTATTTTTCCGATAGGCATTTATCAACACCACCACATTTTGGATATCTTCCAGTTTTTTTCCTGATTTGTGGTGCAGTTTTTTAATGAAATCGCTATCTAATTTATGGGTTTCTATCAAGTATTCGTTTCGAAGTTTTTCAAGAAAGTAAATTATTTTTTTGTCAATAATATTGTTGTGATCACCTTCCATATAATATAAATTACCAATAGTTTTGGTGAAATCGACCGTAGTGTTGGCAAGCGGTTTGATGATCGGAACTACTCTTTGTTTTCGTTTAGCATTAAAAAATATAAAAACAAGCATTCCAATTAGGAAAATATACCACGCCCATTTTAGAGCGGGTTGACTTAAAATATAGCGCATTGGCGAGTCGGAAATGACTGCTCCAGTTTGTTCCTTGATGCACCAAAAAACGTCGCCTTTTGGAATGTAAGACAGAACTTTTTCAGCATATTCGTGATGATTTGCTTTCAATAAATGAAAATTGGTAAACGCTACAGGTTGCGTATGCAAATAAAAAGTTCCTGTTTTATAGTCGACTTTTATGAAATTGATTCTCGTACTGTCGCCATTTTGATAGCCTAAAACGGTCGTGTTGACTGTATCGATTTTGGAAAAATAATTATTGTTTACGCCCTCAGTAATTTTATATTTTTGGCTTCCTAATTTTTTATTGGCGACCCAATTATAAATGCTGTCCGAAAATTTGAAGTCACTATTCATTTTTAATTTCAAGCTGTCCAACAAGGAATTGGGAATCATTTCTGAACTGATAAAAGCGGTGTTTCCGTGGTTTACAAATGTGCAAATTTCGGTAATGGATTCTTTGTCTAAATCTACATTTTTGGAGATGCTGAGGAAAGTTCCTTTTATTCGATAATCCTTTACCAAAGTATCAAAATCAAATTTCTTGTCAAAATATTCATAAGGACTATTCTCGAATTTCGTGATTTTTTTTCCCTTTAAAAGTGCTCCAATTTCGTGGTCCAAAACAAACATTCCATACGGAATTTTGTCTTTTAAGGAATATGTCGGTGACCAATCCACTGGTTTTGGACGATTGCCGTCAATAACAACAATGACTACAATAACCAAAACCAAAAGTGCAATGTATATTTTTAGCGTTTTATCCATTGTTTACTTTTTTTACTGCTTTTTCGAAAGCGATTTTGGCTTTGTCAAAAGTGGTTTCGTTCAATGCAAATTCGCCGTACCAAATATTATTGTACAGATAGGACAGATAGGCAAATTCCTCTTTTAGAACCTCGTCTTTTATTTCATAAAGATAGTCTGAATTGGTTTTTTCGATGTCCCATTCTATGATTTGGTTGTTGGACATTTTCTTGAGTAACCAAAGATAATAATACCGAATCGTCAATCGATTTTCGCCTAATTGCAAGCTGTTTTGAATTAATTTTTCAAAGTCAACAAAATGCAGATTTTTCTCGATTTCATCATAATTGATAATTTTTCTATCGGAATTTTTCCCAAAAATCCATTGTCCTTCCTTATTCATTATCGCTTTTACAATCATAAAAATCACACCAAGCACAATTCCTACAGCAAGTACTTTTATCAATACAGATGTAAAATGAGTGGCCGTTTTGTTGTTGCTGAAACTAAAAATTCTATCTAATAAATGTGCTAGCCATTCTTTAAACCGATCCCAAGCATTTTTTTCGGGTGTTTTGAACTCGTAGATGAATTTTGAATCAGTGTAATTCTTTTTGAAATTTTTGGCAAACGGCTTCAGTGCAACATAGGAAGAATCTACCGCAATGTCTTTCTCGGTAAAAATGACTTTTTCTTTTTTGGCTACAGCCAATGAATCCTGAGCTCCAACAGTGGAACAAAAGAAAAATAATACTATAATTAAGAGTTTATTCAAAGTCAGTTCCAATTAAATCGATTTGACTTTTCGAAGAATTATTCTCTTTTTCTTCTTGCAAACTATAATAAATAAGTCCTTGATTAATCAGAATAAAATTATTGAATATGTAACTCAGCAAAACTGAAAACACCATTATTACAGCCAAAATAATTCCCATTGAAGAGAATGTGTCACTTTTTGATCCCACATTTTGAAGATTTTGTGTAGAAACAAACATCCAAATCATACTCAATACATATGGTATCATAGTTATAAATCCTTGAATTGTTTGGATTAGAATCATCATTAGAAAAGTAGAACCAACAATCATCCAAAATTTTTGTTTGATCAACTGAAAACCATTTGAAAACGCAGTAAAAAAGCCCACTTTTTTTAAGATATATTCGTAATAAGATAGAGTTATCCAAGACATAAAGGCTGAACCTGCAATGATAATTAAAGGAATTCCGATCAGGATAAAACAGAGTAGAAATAGCAATCCAAAAACAATAATAGCAAGTGGCATGATTAAAAACAAAAATCCTAAGAAAAAAACAATCATTTTACCTACATTTTCCTTCAAACCGCTGATGATTTCTTGGGTCGAAAAATTGTTAGCGTTCGACTTCTCAAACAATTTTAAATAAACGACAGGAAAACTAATATTGAGCATGGACAAAATCACAATGAGTAGAAAAGTAATGAAAAAACCACCTGCAATAAGTGAAATATTATTGTAGAAATAACCCGTTAGAAAGTTTGGATTATTCTGTGAATTCGAGATTCCGGAGAAAATTAGTTCCATGTAAATCTTGGAAATAAAATAAATTAAAACCACCAAAATCATCAAAAATATTCCGTTGATGATGAAATAGTTTTTGAAATAATGTTTTCCAAAAGTTTTAAAAAATGCAGTTGTATCGGAGAAATTGGCGCTTAAATCGCGTTTTTTGTAGAGTTCGAACATTATAAGGAATTTATTTTTTTGTGGACAATAAAAGGATAAATCAGGTAATAAAATGAGATGATTGACAGTGTAAATAAAATAATAAAACTACTCAACCAGTTTGGCATATCAATAGAATAGCGGGTGATAAACCCTTCGAGAAATCCTGCAGCTATGGTAAAAGGAACTGTGCTCAAAAGTATTTTAAAACTATTTTTAAAGCCAATTTTAAAGGAATTCATTCTCGAAAAAGTTTTAGGAAATAGGATGGAAGCACCCAGAATATAACCTGCGGCAGTTTCAATTATGATTGCAAAAATTTCCATCGAGCCGTGAATCCAAATCCCTCGAACACTTTTCCAAAAAACACCTTGCTGAAAGAAAAAATATTGAAACGAGCCGAGCATAATGGCATTTTGTATCGAAAAATAAAAAGTTCCAATGCCACCAAAAATCCCAAAAATGTAGCACGTCATTCCAACATATAAATTATTGATGGTAATGCCAATAAAACTTCCCCAATTGCTTCCCGATTTGTAAATAGCCACCGGATTTCCAGCTTTTATATTTTCTAATGTGGTGTTTACATAACCATCTCCAAGAATTAACCGAACAAAATCGGCATCATATCTGGCAGAAACCGCACCAATCAAAACAGTTGCAAAAAAAAGAACAAAAGCGTAAACCAAATACCTGCGATAGTCATAAAGCAACAATGGAACTTCGGTTTTGAAAAAATACACCATTCGATTGCTCTCCGTACGTTTGGTTTTATAAATTTTTTGGTAAATCTGTGAGGCTAAATAGTTTAAGTAAACAACGGTTTTGCTTTTCGCATAATAGGTTTGGGCATAGGACAAATCATTCATTAATTGAATGTATAAATTTGCCATTTCATCAGGATTTTTTTTAGCTTTACCAAAAATAGCTTGCTCAAATTCAAGCCACTTGTGCTTATTTGTTTTAATAAATGCAATTTCTCTCATGGACTGCTAAAATAAGAATTATGTCAGAATTATCGATACAAACAACCCAAAATGTTACAATAAATTTTAAAGCAGCATCTGTTGGAGAACGTATGTATGCGAGTATACTGGATTTCCTCATTAAAATTGCTTATATAATTGTTATTTCATACTTCTTTTTTTACTTGTTGGGATTCTCAACTATTTTGAGTAATGTAGATATGTGGTCCAGAATGGCAACAATAATTCTGTTTTTTTTTCCTGTAATGATTTATTCTGTGGCACTCGAGAGTTTGTTTGAAGGACAGACCATTGGAAAGAAATTATTAAAAATTAAAGTGGTCAAAATTGACGGTTATCAAGCCAGTTTTGGCGATTACCTTATTCGTTGGCTTTTTAGGATTGTCGAAAACAATATGCTTGGCGGATTAATCGGATTGATTGCGATGTTGGTCAGTAATAAAACCCAAAGAATGGGCGATCTGGCAGCTGGAACGGCAGTAATTGCTTTAAAAAATAATATTACAATAAATAGTACGATTCTCGAAGAAATCGGCGATTCATATGTTCCTATTTATCCTTTGGTCATCAAGCTTTCGGACAATGATATGCGAATTATCAAAGAAACTTTTCTAACTGCTGAAAGTAAAGGAGATGAAGAGACGATTCAAAAGTTGACCAATAAAATCGAAGCAGTTACGGGAATGAAAAACCATTCGGGTAATCAAATTGATTTTTTAAAAACCATTTTAAAGGATTATAATTTTTATACGCAAAATATGTAATCTAATGTTTTTCTGTATTTTTGCACCCAATTATAATTTACCCCAATAGTTCATGTTTCAATTAGTAGAGATTATCGGTACGATGGCATTTGCAATGTCGGGTGCACTTACCGCAATGCACAAAAAGCTCGACCCTTTTGGTATTTTTATAATTGCTTTTGTAACAGCAGTCGGAGGTGGAACCTTGCGTGATATTATGATTGGGCGAACGCCAGTGGGATGGATGATGGACATCAGCTATGTTTATGTCATCATTGTGGGTTACATTTTTGCGATTATCTTCAGAAAAAAATTCGACCGATTGCGAACTTCTTTATTTTTATTTGACACAATTGGCTTAGGCGTTTTTACTTTAATAGGTCTTGAAAAAGGTCTCAATATTGGTTTGCATCCTATTATTTGCATAGCATTAGGTACTGTTACCGCTTGTTTTGGTGGCGTTATCCGTGATATTTTATGTGCAGAGATTCCTGTGGTTTTTAGGCAAGAAATTTATGCTACAATCTGTATTTTAGGTGGTATTGTTTTTTTTGCGATTCGGCAATTAAATTTTGATGCCGAGGTTTTGGATTTGGTCACCACTATTTTTATCATTTCGGTGCGATTAATGGCAGTGAAATTCAAATGGCATTTGCCACCGTTAGCTTATAAATAAAAAATGCTTAATTTCACAAAGTCAAAATCAACAAAGTGAAAGATTATACTGTTCGACTTTATCAGAAAAACGATTACGAGAATTGGAATGCTTTTATTGGTCAAGCCAAAAATGCAACTTTCCTGTTTCACCGTGATTTTATGGAATACCACAAAGATAGATTCGAGGATTATTCCTTAATTGTTTTAGATGGTGAAAAATGGGTAGCAATTCTTCCGGCAAATGTTGTTGGAAATGAGGTTTTCTCACACCAAGGTTTGACTTATGGCGGATTGGTTTATAATGAGAAAGTAAAATTAACTGCTGTAATCAAAATTTTTAAAACTATTCTATCTTTTTTGACCGATAGTAAAATTGAGAAATTACAGGTAAAACTATTGCCTTCTATTTATAATCAAAAACCAGCCGAAGAATTGAATTATGCTTTGTTTTTGGCTAAAGCCCAATTACTAAGACGCGATTCTTTGTCTGTAGTTGATTTATCTAAAGATAATAATTTGTCAAAATTGAGAAAAAGAAGCATTCAAAAAGGATTGTCGAATGGTTTTACAATAAAAGAAGTTGATGATTTTGAGGGATTTTGGAACGAAATATTAATTCCAAATTTAGAAAAAAAACACCAAACTAAACCAGTTCATACTCTAGAAGAAATAACAAAATTAAAAGCTTTATTTCCTAAAAATATCCGACAATTTAATATTTATGACAAAGGAGAAATTATTGCTGGAACGACTATTTTTGAAAGTGAGATTGTAGCACATAGTCAATACATTTCGGGCAAAGAAGATAAAAACGAATTGGGCGGATTGGATTTATTATTTCAACATTTAATTTCGGAAATCTTCAAAAAAAAACGGTTTTTTGATTTTGGAATTTCTAACGAAAATCAAGGAAAAAAACTCAATAATGGATTGTCCTATTGGAAAGAAAGTTTTGGAGCTAGCACAATTGTACACGATTTTTATGAAGTGGAAACCGCAAATTATACTTTATTAGACACCATTTTGTTATGATAAAATTCCTCGACTTAAAAAAAATAAATTCCTCTTTTGAAATTGCTTTTCAAGAAAAATTGAAATCGGTTTTAGAAAGTGGTTGGTATATTTTAGGGAATGAAGTGACGACATTCGAAAACAATTTTGCTAACTATTGTGGAACAAAATACTGTATCGGAGTTGGAAATGGTTTTGATGCTTTGGTTTTAATTTTTAAAGGCTACATTCAACTTGGAAAACTACAAAAAGGAGACGAAGTGATTGTTCCTGCAAACACATATATTGCGAGTATTTTGGCCATTATGCAAGCCGATTTAATTCCAGTTTTAGTCGAGCCAAGATTGGCAACCTATAACATCAATCCCGATTTAATTCTAGAAAAAATCACTCCAAAAACTAAGGCAATTTTAGCGGTTCATTTATATGGTCAATTGGCCGAAATGGATGCGATTAATGAAATTGCCAATCAACATAATTTAATTGTTGTGGAAGATGCAGCTCAAGCGCACGGAGCTATGGCAAATTCCAATTCAGAAAATCCAAATTCCAAAAATGGGGCAATCAAAAATGCTTCGCCAGTTCGCTATCGCTCGGGTCAAAAATTAAAAATCAAAAATCATCAATCAAGCTCAGCGTATAGTTTTTATCCTGGAAAAAATTTAGGAGCGTTAGGCGACGGTGGCGCTGTTGTGACCAATGATTTGGATTTAGCAAAAACCATTCAATCGTTACGTAATTATGGTTCGGAAGTCAAGTATCAAAATGAATTTATTGGCGTCAATTCGAGATTAGACGAACTGCAAGCTGCTTTCTTAAATGTGAAGTTACCTCATTTGGATGCCGAAAATAATATTCGAAAATCAATTGCCAAACGCTATTTGACCGAAATAGAAAACGATAAAATTATTTTGCCATTATTGTCATTGCAAGGAACGAAGCAATCTCACGTTTTTCATTTGTTTGTCATTCGAACCGAAAACAGAAAAAAATTGCAACAGTATTTATTAGAAAACGGAATCCAAACGATGATTCATTATCCGATTCCGCCGCACAAACAAAAAGCATTTTTAAATTGGAATCATTTGTCTTTTCCAATTACCGAAAAAATACATCAGGAAGTTTTGAGTTTGCCGATAAGTCCTGTGATGACAATGGATGAGGTTAGTTTTGTTATTTCAATTTTAAATAAATACTAAATTGGATTTTATAAAAAAAATAGTTCAAACCAATCTATTTAAAATCACTTCTTTAAATAGTGTGAGTGTCCTCATTAAAATTGGAATTGGACTGGTAACATCAAAATTATTGGCAATTTTTGTGGGTCCAAGTGGAATGGCTTTGGTTGGAAATCTGAGAAATTTTTCAGCTTCGTTAGAAAGTACTTCGACTCTTGGATTTCAAAACGGAATAGTAAAATATGTTGCCGAAAATAAAGAGGATAAGTATCAACTTCAGAAAATTATTTCTACGGTTTTTATCTGTTTAGTAGCAGTAGCCACTCTTTTGAGTTGTATTTTGTATTTTTTTGCAGACTATTGGAATCAGGAAATTTTTGGAAATCAATATGAATATTCCGTAGTTTTTAAAGCCATGTCTTTGGCATTGCCTTGGTTTGCTATTTCCGTTTTTTTTCTTTCAGTAATCAATGGATTGGGAAAATTCACTGCTGTAATTTGGATTAATATTATTGGAAATATTATAGGACTGCTGGTTTCCATAACTATGATTTTGCAGTTTAAAACCTTGGGAGCTCTACTTTCTATAGTGATTACCCCAGCATTATTATTTTTTGTAACCTATTATTTTATTTCTAAGGAATATCATTTTTCAAAACTATTTCAGGCTAATTATTTCGATTTTCAGGTCATTAAAAGTTTGTCTTCTTATTCCCTTATGGCACTAGTTTCCTCCGTTTTTGGACCTTTGGTCTTTTTGGACATTCGGAAAAATGTAATTGCAGTTGTTGGAATAGAAGATGCTGGTTTTTGGGAAACGATGACTCGAATTTCTTCTTACTATATGCTGTTTATTTCCACCATCTTAACGGTTTACTTTTTACCGAAATTGTCTGTAACCAAAGATAATCAAGAAACCAAACACGTTTTTTGGAGTTTCTACAGAAATATTTTACCGCTTTTTATAATTGGACTTGTGTTTATTTATTTCTCCAGAAACATTCTCATAAAAGTACTTTTCACAGCTGAATTTCTTCCTGTTACGACCTTATTTTTCTGGCAATTATTTGGCGATGTTTTGAAAGTAGCTTCCTTGATTTTGGGCTATCAGTTTTTTGCTAAAAAAATGACTTTGGCATTTATAGTTTCGGAAATTGCTTCTCTGACTGTTTTGTATTTTGCTAGTATTTACTTGATTACACTTTTCGGAATTCAAGGAATTGTGATGGCTCAAGCCTTAGATAATTTTATTTATCTATTAGTTTTGGTAATTTATTTCAGAAAAAGTTTGTTTTAAATAATTAAAATCAATGTTGTCCGATGAAACTTTTTTTAAAACCTGTTAAGTATTGAATTCATTAGGTTTGGTATGTATTTAAATATTTACAGCTTATTTTTGATCTTTTCTCGCACAGTCGCAAAAAAAGTTGCCGAAAACATTGCGACTTATCGCCTTCGCGAGATAATTTATTTTATAAATCTGGATAAAAAGAAATTTTATCGGACATTAATGAGTTAAAATGATAATCTTAATTTGAATTAGGCACAAAAAAAAGTAATTTTGAAAAAAAATAAAAATGATTCCATTATATTTTGATCCAGGAACAGGAGCTTTGATTGTTCAATTTTTAGCAGCGGCTGTTGCAGGAGTTTTGTTGTTTTATAGAACAGTTTTACATAAAATAAAATCTATTTTTGGTATTAAAGACAACAAAGAAGATGATTTTATGGATGATGTTGACAGTAAGGAAGAACAAGAATAAATGGAATCGAAAAGAAATAGTTCGTCTTTTAGAGATCCTTCGGGTTATGTTTTTATCGAGGGTGATAACGTCAAACGAGTTATAAATCCAATTTATTTTGAGCAATATAAAGCTTTGACCGATAGTGGTTTTTATGAATTGCTTTTCCAAAAAAAGTATCTAATTCCGCATCAAGAAGTGTTGAAAAATGATTCTCAAATTATTATCCAAGCTTCAAAAATTCCTTTTATTAATTATCCGTACGAGTGGAGTTTTTTGCAATACAAACACGCAGCTTTGCTGACTTTAAGAATTCAAAAACTTTGTCTTGAAAATAATTTTATACTGAAAGATGCTTCGGCATTCAATATTACTTTTCACGAGGGAAAACCCATTTTTATCGATACGTTGTCTTTTGATTTTTATCAGGAAAATAATCCTTGGTTGGCTTACAAGCAATTTATAATGCACTTTTTGGGTCCTTTGGTTTTGACAAAATATTTTGGTCAAGAGCATCTGAAAACTTTAGCTCAAAATCTAGAAGGTATTTCGTTGCAAAAGCTATCCAAATTATTGCCTTTCAGAAGTTATTTGAGTCCAACTTTGTTGACCAATATTCATTTATTGGCAAAATACGATAAGAAATATGAATCGGATAAAAAGACTGTAAACAATAATTTATCAAAAGCATCTCAGATCAAATTATTGGATGGACTGTATGATTACATCTTAAATTTAAAGGTGGACGAAAAAACAGAATGGGATCATTATTACAATCAAATCAACTATAATGCGGTTGCATATCAATTGAAAAAAGATTTTGTCAAAGATTAGTTTTTATCCATAAGTGGAAAATCTTTAATTGATATTGGTGGCAATGACGGCACTTTTTCGAGAGAATTGAAGGATGTTTCCAATTTTATGATTGTTGCTGATGTTGATGCCAATGCAGTCGAACAGAATTACAAACAAATTGTAAAAGGCAAAGAAAAATCTATTCTTCCCCTTGTCGCTGATGTTTTAAATCCAGCGGCAAATTATGGTTTTAATAATCAAGAACGGTTTTCATTTATTGACAGGGTTAAAGATGCAAAATTGGATGGTTGCTTGGCTTTGGCGGTTATTCATCATATTACACTTTCTGGAAACATTCCTTTTTCCTTATCGGCTCAGTTTTTCTCTAAAATGTCTGAAAATATATTGATAGAATTCCCAACACGATCTGATTCTTGGGTGCAATTTTTATTAGACAGCAAACGAGAATTCAAAAATCATTTTGACTTTTATAATGAGGAAAACTTTGAAAAAGAATATGGCGTTTATTTTGAAATTGTCAAAAAAGTAAAAATAGATTGTTCCGAAAGAATTTTATATAGTTTAAAACGGCGATAAATGAAGTTTAACAGTAAAGAAAAGGTTAATGATTTCTTGAATAATTCTAAAGATTATCCAATTTTAGCGGGTTTTAGTGTTGGATTTTATGCGATGGTTTTTTATTTTTCTAACAATTTCGATCTAGTAAATTCCTGGCAGCAAAGCTTGTTTTTTTTCTTATATTATATTGTTTTTTCGGTTGGTATTTTTTTTATAATTTCTAAAATTTTAGAAAAAAGTAAATACAAAGCCTTTGTTTCGCAGACTATTTTTGTTTTAATTATATTGCTGTTGCCTATTTACTTATTTGGGATTTCAAATATTTTGGGATCCTATAAAAAATTAGGATTGTTAGTGATTCTGATTTTGTCATTGTTTGTTTTTAAGATAAAAAATTATAAATATTGTATTGTTCTTATTTTTTTAATGTCGGTTATCCCAGTATATAAAATTGGAGAAATTATCTACTTTAATTTTTCCAATTCAAATGATTGGAAAATGCAACCCGATGCTATTTTAAACAGTAAGTTCAGGAAAACACCAAACATTTATTACATTCAACCAGATGGTTATGCTGGAGAAGTCAATTTAAAAGGAAGTTTGTACCGTTATGACAACTCGGTTTTCGATACTTTTTTGAAAGAGAAAAAATTTACTTTATATCCCGATTACCGCAGTAATTACGAATCGACTTTGTTCTCTAATTCGTCTTGTTTTTTTATGAAACATCATTTTTCGAATGAATTTTCGAATTTTAAATATGCAAGAGATTTGATTGTTGGCGAAAATCCAGTGCTTAAAATATTTAAAGACAATCATTATAAAACATTTTTCATCACGGAGATACCTTATTTATTGATGAATAGACCAGAAGTTTATTATGATTTTTGCAATTATAAATTAGAGGAACTTCCATATTTTGAAGATGGTTTGAATTGTTTTAAAGAAATTTCAAACGAATTAGAGAATCAAATATTATTAAACATTGTTGTCCGATAAAAAAGAAGCCAAATTAATGGCTTCTTAAAAATAATCGTAATTTAGAGTTGCAAAATTCAAATAACGATGGGTAAAAATAAGTATTTTTCGACTAAATCTGTTTTCGGACAGTTGATTTCTTT
>JBBQSZ010000028.1:0-36721 GCA_038234745.1 Flavobacteriales bacterium
GATAAAAATAACAACGAGGCTGGTAATTTCACAGCGCCTCTTAGTACTCCAGATTTTAATTTAGCATCCAATGAATCTCACTTTGCTTACCCAAATCCTTTCCAAGATCAATTTGAAATTGAGTTCAAAAATGCATATTCAAACCAAGTGCAAGTTTCGATTTTTGATATAACAGGAAAAAATCTACTGCAACAAGACTTTAGCATCGTAAATTCAAAAATTGAAGTAGCGCCAGAAAATATGGCTAATGGCATCTATTTTGTAAAAATTAGTTTTGAAAATGGAACTAGTGAAAGTTTTAAAATTATTAAACAAGATAATTAATATCCTTTTGAAAATAGCTCGATTACCGATTTTTAAACAAATATGTAATGCATTATGAAACCAGTATTCAAAAAATATATTTTCTTATTGATGGCACTGCTTTCATTCTACTCCAATGCTAACTCATTGGATAGAAATTTAGAAATAATCCAGGCTTATACTGCAAATAATGTAAAAACTGGGGCAGATAATTATGAAAAATACCTGCCCCTTTTAAAAAATAAAAAAGTTGGAATTGTCACCAATCAAACTGGGATATTGACTAACAAAACACATTTGGTCGATTTTTTGATAGAAAACCAAATCACGATTCAAACTATATATGCTCCTGAACATGGTTTTCGTGGCACTGCTGATGCTGGTGAACATGTCATCGATTCAAAAGACAGTAAAACAGGATTACCAATTATTTCACTTTATGGAGAGAACAGAAAACCAAAAGCGGAACAATTAAAAGGAATCGACGTAATGGTTTTCGATTTGCAAGATGTTGGCGCGCGTTTTTATACTTACATTTCTACATTGCATTACGTGATGGAATCTTGTGCCGAAAATAATATTCCACTTATTGTTTTAGACAGGCCCAATCCAAATGGTAGTATTGTTGACGGACCCATATTAGAAAAAGAATTTACCAGTTTTGTGGGGATGCACCCCATCCCTATTCTGCACGGTATGACCATTGGGGAATATGCCAAAATGATTAATGGTGAAAAATGGCTTAAAAATGCAATACAATGTCAGCTTACCGTAATTCCCTGTGTCAATTATAATCACAAATCAACTTATAATATTCTCGTAAAACCATCGCCAAATTTGCCCAATGATCAATCCATTAATTTGTACGCAAGTTTGTGCTTGTTTGAAGGAACAAACATCAGTATGGGTCGCGGAACTGAAAAGCAATTTCAAATTTTTGGATCGCCTTTTTTACCAAAAAGCTCCTTTTATTTTACACCACAACCAAATTTTGGAGCGAAAGAACCACTTTACAAAGGACAAATTTGTTACGGTGAAGATTTAACAACCTATAAAAAACTAAATCGATTAGAATTAAAATGGCTGATTAATGCTTATAAATTGACAAGTGATAAGACCAAATTCTTCAACTCTTTTTTCACAAAATTAGCCGGAACAAAAAAATTACAACAACAGATAGAAAATGGAATCTGTGAAAAGAATATTAGAAAAAGTTGGAAAGAAGGATTGAAAGAATTTAAAATTAAGAGAGCAAAATACCTAATTTATTAATTTAAAATAATCTCAAATCATCTTTTCATACCTTTCGTTCGAAGTATAAAAATCAATTCTCTAATGAATTTAAATAAAATGAAAAACAAATATCCCGATACCGAAAAAGAATCTAATTACAACAATTTGGAAACAATGAGTTCCAAAGAATTGTTGGAAAATATAAATGCCGAGGATAAAAAAGTGGCCTTTGCAGTCGAAGCTCAAATTCCAAATATTGAAAAACTAGTAGATGCTATTGTTTCCAAAATGAAACTTGGTGGAAGACTATTTTATATTGGCGCAGGAACATCCGGAAGATTAGGAATTTTAGACGCATCAGAATGTCCTCCTACTTTTGGAGTTCCAGCTGAAATGGTCATCGGAATAATTGCTGGAGGTGATTATGCCATTCGAAAAGCAGTTGAAAATGCCGAAGATGATGTAGACCAAGCTTGGATTGATTTACAAAAACACAATATTAATTCCCTAGACGTAGTTGTTGGAATCGCCGCTTCGGGAAATACGCCCTACGTAATTGGTGGATTAAGAAAAGCACAAGAAAATAATATTGTAACCGGAAGTATTACTTGTAGCAATAATAGTTTAATATCAAAAGAGGCAAATTTTCCAATAGAATTATCCGTAGGACCCGAATTTCTAACCGGTAGCACTAGAATGAAAGCGGGAACTTCACAAAAAATGGTTTTGAATATGATTACGACTTCCGTGATGATTCAGTTGGGAAAAGTAAAAGGAAATAAGATGGTTGATATGCAATTGTCTAATAAAAAATTAGTGCAAAGAGGCGTTGAAATGATTGTGGAGGCGCTTCATATTGATGAAAAATTAGCAGGTGAGCTTTTACAAAAACACAAAAGTGTGAGAGCTGTTTTGTTAGCAAGAAATAAAGCATAACCCGAATTCAATTCGTAAAACATTCAATTTCATAACAAATTCCAAATGACTCCAAGCGCCATACTTTTATTAATCATCGTTTATTTTGGAATTCTTTTTTACATTTCGCATAGCGTTAGTAAAGGGAATAATGGAAATGACGCTTTTTTTAAAGCCAATAAAAATTCGAAATGGTATTTAGTTGCCTTTGGAATGATTGGAACAGCACTTTCTGGAGTAACATTTATTTCAGTTCCAGGTGAAGTTGGGTCGCCAAACGGAGAACAATTTAAGTACTTTCAGTTTGTACTGGGAAATGCAATTGGGTTTATTGTTATCACGAAACTACTTCTTCCGTTGTACTATCGAATGAATTTAACCTCCATTTATAGTTACATCGAGCAGCGAATGGGACATTATAGTTACCGAACTGCGGCTTCTATTTTCTTGGTTAGCAGAACCATTAGCTCCGCTTTTAGACTGTATCTTGTGGTGATTGTTTTGCAGCGATTTGTATTTGATTATTATCATATTCCATTTGCATTAACGGTTTTAATTTCCCTTCTACTCATTTTTTCTTACACCTATCGCGGCGGACTAAAAACTATAATTATCACCGATACTTTGCAAACTTTTTTTCTGGTATCCTCAGTTTTTTTAACCATCTATTTCATTTGTGACAGCTTGGATTTAAGTTTAGTTGGAGCATACCACGAAGTTAAAGACAGCAATTATTCGCAAATATTCTTCTTTGATGATTTTTTAACCAATAAGTTCCATTTTGCCAAGCAAATCCTAGGCGGAATGTTTGTAACAATTGCAATGGTTGGGCTTGACCAAGATTTGATGCAAAAAAACCTAAGCTGCAAAAATATTAAAGATGCCCAAAAAAATATGTTTACGTTCACGGGAATATTTGTAATTATCAATATTTTCTTCTTGAGCGTTGGAGCATTATTGTATATTTATGCGTCTAAAAACGGAATTGAAATACCTGTTGATGTTATTACGGGTAAACCGCGAACCGATTTACTATTTCCCGAAATAGCCTTGAACCATCTATCCGTTATTCCTGCGATAGTATTCTTACTAGGACTTATTGCAGCAACTTTCGCCACTACAGATTCTGCATTAACCGCATTAACAACTTCGTTTTGTGTAGATTTTTTAGGAATGGAAAAATCTGAAAATCAGGGCAAAAAGAACACAATCCGCATTAGACATTTAGTGCATTTAAGTTTTTCCGGTTTATTATTTCTCATTATTTTAGTCTTTAATTCCATTAATGACAGTTCCGTTGTAGGCATGATTTTCAAGGTCGCATCCTATACTTATGGGCCATTATTAGGTTTATATGCGTTCGGATTGTTTCAAAAAGGTAAAAAAGTAAATGACAAATTAGTTCCTTATATCTGTTTGTTGTCTCCTGCATTAACTTATTTAGTAAGTGAAAATTCTAAAATGTTATTTTTTGGCTATGTATTTGACAACGAATTGATTATACTAAATGCTCTCATTACATTCATTGGACTTTACTTAATCAGCAAAACGGCAGAAAAAGTACATTATTAAACATGTTTCTTTAAAAAAAATTCATTAAATAATGAAAAATTACCTTATAAAAATTGCGCTTTTTTCGGCTTTTATTTTTTTGCTTGCCAATTGTGCAGATCTAAAAAATAGGTCAAAACCAACTGACGCTAATAAACAAGTACCAATCGCGACGAATGAAGAAGTATATTTTCCTAAAAATAAAGTTGAAAAACCTGCACTATATAAAATTTCAGATTTAGAAACTCGTTGGGTTGACAGCATTTACAAAAAAATGTCATTAGAAGAAAAAATTGGACAACTTTTTATGGTGGCAGCTTATTCAAACAAAGATAGTTTGCATGTCAAAAAAGTGGTTGAATTGGTGCAGGATTGCAAAGTGGGTGGTATTATTTTTTTTCAAGGAGGACCTGTTCGTCAAGCGCAATTGACTAATTATTTCCAATCGAAAGCAAAGGTACCATTGTTCATTGCAATTGATGCAGAATGGGGCTTGGCAATGCGTCTCGATTCTACTTATCGATATCCTTGGAATATGACACTTGGAGCTATTCAGGATTTAAAACTGATTGAAAAAGTGGGCACAAATATGGGTAAAGAATGCAAACGAATGGGAATACATTTCAATTTTGCTCCCGTTTTAGACATTAATACAAATCCTTTAAATCCAATAATAGGCAACCGTTCTTTTGGAGAATCAAAAGTAAATGTTGCCGATAGAGCCATTGCTTTTTTAAAGGGAGAACAAAGCGAAGGCGTTTTTTGTACTGGTAAACATTTTCCAGGTCATGGCGATACTGCGACTGATTCACACAAGACTTTACCCACAATTAATTTTTCTAAAGAACGAATTGATTTAGTTGAATTATATCCGTTCAAAAAAATGTTTGAAGAAGGATTGGCATCCGTGATGGTGGCTCATTTAAACATTCCAAGTCTTGAACCGCGACCAGATTATCCATCTTCTCTATCTTATAATGTCGTGACAGATTTACTCCAAAAGAAATTAGGATTTGAGGGTCTCATTTTCACTGATGCATTAGGAATGAAAGGCGCAAGTAATTTTATGCAAACAGGAGATATTGACTTAGCAGCATTTATGGCTGGTAATGATATTTTATTATGTCCAGAAAATGTCCCATTGGCCACTGAAAAAATAAAAATGGCTTACGCTCAAGGAACTATTTCAGAGGAACGTTTGGCACATTCGGTGACTAAAATATTGCGTTATAAATTTAAAGCGGGTTTAAGTAAACTCAAACCAGTTATAATTGACAACTTGTATCAAGATATAAATAACAAATCTGAAAATGATGCTTTGCAATATCAATTATATGAGAATGCCATTACCGTTTTGAATAACAAAAAAGAAATCCTTCCCATAAGAAATTTGGACCAAAAAATTGCCTACGTTAAATTGGGTGACGATGACAACAGTTCTTTTGTCGAAACTTTAAAAAAATACACAACAATTACCGAAGTTTCTGCTGCAACAATTGATAGTCTCAATCTAAAACTAAAAGAATTCGATACCGTAATTATCGGATATCACAAATCAGATTTGGCTTGGAAAAGTCACGATTTTACGGCAACGGAATTGCTTTGGATAAATGAAATTGCTAAAAACAATAAAGTAATTCTCGATGTTTTCACGAAACCCTATTCCTTGTTGCCATTAACCCATTTTGATGAAATAGAAGGATTGGTTGTTTCCTATCAAAATTCGAATATTTCTCAAATTGTATCGGCTGAACTTATTTTTGGCGCTATTGAAGCTAAGGGAAAATTGCCTGTTTCAATAAATGCTGATTTTAAAGTAAATGATGGTTTATCTACTCAAAAACTAGATCGTCTGGGATTTACAGCACCTGAAAATGAAAACATGAATCCATTGATTCTAAAACAAATCGATGATTATGCAAAAAAAGCAATAGCTGGAAAAATGACACCCGGAGCACAGGTGTTGGTCGCCAGAAATGGCAAAGTAATTTATCAAAAATCGTACGGATATCAGACTTATGAAGAAAAAAAATTGGTCACAAATACTGATTTGTACGACTTAGCATCGATTACAAAAATGCTTGCGACACTTCCATTAGTTATGCAACAATACGATCAAAACAAAGTAACGTTGGACACTAAATTATCTGAAATGTTGCCGTTTTTAAAAAAATCCAATAAAAAAGATATTATCTTCAAAAATTTACTATCGCATTATGCTGGTTTGCAAGCTTGGATACCTTTCTACAAAGCAACATTGGACAATGAGAAAATGCCATCAAAAAAATATTACCAAAGCACTTTCGACAACAAGCATAACAGACAAGTTGCCGATGGAATTTTTATTCGCAATGATTATCACGACACAATTATGAAAATAATTGCCGACAGTCCATTGTACAAAAAAATAGAATACAAATACAGTGATTTGACTTTTATTCTTTTAAAAGAATATGTGGAGAGAGTAAATCATAACAAATTAGATGTTTTAGTTCAGGATAAATTCTACAAATCTCTGGGAATGAATTATACGCTATTCAATCCCTTGAAAAAATTTGACAAAACTGCAATTGCTCCTACAGAAATTGATGATTATTATCGTCATCAAACCCTTCAGGGATATGTTCATGATATGGGAGCTGCTATGGAAGGCGGCGTTTCGGGTCATGCTGGTTTGTTTTCCAATGCCATGGATGTAGCTAAAATGATGCAATTGTATTTGCAAAAAGGAGAATACGGAAACCAACGTTATTTCTCAAACAAGACGTTTGATGATTTTAATACCTGCTACTTTTGTTCAGAAGGAGTCGAGAGAGGTTTAGGTTTTGACAAACGAATTGGCAAAGATAGTTCTACTTGCGCTTGTGTTTCGTCTGCAAGTTTTGGACATACTGGATTTACTGGAAATATGGCTTGGGCTGATCCCGAAACGCAAATCGTTTATGTTTTCCTTTCCAATAGAACTTTTCCAAATTATATAGAAAACACATTAGTAAAAGGAAAAATTAGAGAAGACATTCAACAAGTAATACAGAATGCAATTGTAAAATAAAGAAGTAAAAATCACGTATAAAAGTTAATATTATGATTAAAGAACGTATCATTTCACTTGATCTATTGCGAGGAATTACCATCATGATGATGGTTTTAGTAAACAATCCAGGTAGTTGGGGAAATATTTTCGCGCCTTTAGAACATGCGGAATGGAATGGCTGTACACCTACCGATCTAGTTTTTCCATTTTTTATTTTCATTCTTGGTGCCGCAGTTCCACTCGCGATTATTACCAAAGTGTTGAACCAGCAAACTTTTCTAAAAATACTGACACGCTCATTACGAATTATTTCTTTGGGACTATTTTTAGCTTTTTATGGAAAAATAGAAATTTTTGATCTAACAGGCTATCCTCTACTCTTCTCAAAGCTAATTATTACAGCAATTGCCGCGTATATTCTACTTGGCAATTTTGAACAAAAAATAAAGTTATATCTAGTTTTAGCTTTATTTTCTATATTCATGTTTCTAGCTTTTAGTGGTATTGAAGCGTATCGAGAGGTTCGTTTACCGGGAGTTTTACAACGAATTGGTGTTGTTTATTTTTTCACTTCTTTAATCTACTTAAAAACAGAAATCAAAGGTCAAATAATTGCCGTTGCAGTTTTATTGCTTGGTTATTGGGCAACAATGACATTAATTCCAGTGCCCGATTTTAGACCTGCAAATTTAGATAAAGGAACCAATTTAGCGGGTTGGATAGATAACTTTCTATTAGAAAATCACCTTTGGTCTTTTTCTAAAACTTGGGATCCAGAAGGAATTCTTAGCACAATTCCTGCAATAGCAAGCGGAATCATTGGCTTATTATTAGGACAATTGTTAAACAGTACTTTAGACAAAAAAGACAAAGTCACAAAAATGTTTCTCATTGGATTGGCATTAATTGTTTTAGGTTTGATTTGGAATCCATTTTTCCCAATGAATAAATCATTGTGGACTAGTTCATTTGTTCTTTATACTGCTGGTTTTGCATCATTATTTTTAGCCATTTTCTATTATTTGATTGATGTCAAAGGGTATAAAACCTGGACAACACCAATATTAATTTGGGGTGTAAATCCTATGATTGTATTCTTTCTTTCGGGAATATTGCCACGCGTCATAACCTCTATAAAAGTTAGTAATCCAAAATATTTTTCAGGAAATTTAGAGGATATTCCACAGGAAATAAGTGTTCAAGAATACCTTAATAAGTATTGCATTTTGCCTTATTTTGATGACCCAAAAGTGGCGTCTTTAATGTGGGCCTTATTGAACATCTCTTTTTGGTCTGTTGTTTTATGGTATTTTTATAAAAAGAAAATGTTTTTTAAAGTGTAATGTTTTAATAAATTCCAAATCCGTTATCTTTCAATCAAATATTTTACTATTTGGCAAAGAAATTGCATAAAAACATAATGTAGATTTTAGGTTTAATTTTAGGAAAGACTTTTCTAAAAAACTACTTTTGATTATTACATAATTATAACACTAATGACTTTGAACAAAATTGCCACAAACCTTTTTCTATGTTTTTTATTTTCATTTTGGAATGCAAATTCTCAAACCAAAGTTATTTATCCCAAAAATGAGTTCCGAGCAGTTTGGATTGCAACAGTGGTCAATATTGATTGGCCGAAAGCCGGAACCGATTCAATTAACAAGCAAAAAGCCGATTTTCTTGAAATTTTAGATACCTATAAGAAACTGAATTACAATGCTGTAATTGTACAGATTAGAAGTGTTGGTGATGCATTTTACCCTTCAAAATTAGCTCCTTGGTCGCGTTATTTGACTGGAAAAGAAGGACAAGCACCAAAACCGTATTATGATCCGTTGGCTTGGATGATTGAACAAGCGCATCTAAGAGGATTTGAATTTCACGCCTGGCTTAATCCTTATAGAGCTACCTTTGATACTAAAATACAAGCATTAAGCAAAGACCACGACTTTTTTAAACACCGTGATTGGATGATCAAATATGGTGAAACGGGTAAAGAAAAATATTATTATAATCCAGGTTTACCAGAAGTTCAAAGTCATTTGACCGCCGTTGTTGAAGAAGTAGTGAAAAATTATGATATCGATGCCATTCATTTTGATGATTATTTTTATCCGTACAAAGTGGCTGGAAAAGTTTTTAACGATTCGGCATCTTTCAATAAGTATGGTAATCAACAATCGTTGGAAGATTGGAGACGATCCAATGTAAATACCTTTGTACAAGATATTTATGCAACCATCAAGAGAACGAAACCGTGGGTGCAATTCGGCATTAGCCCATTTGGTGTTTGGCGGAATAAATCTATGGATGTAAGAGGTTCTGACACACAAGCTGGACAAACCAATTATGATGATTTATATGCAGACCCAATAGCTTGGATGGAAGGTGATTACATTGATTATATGTTGCCGCAATTGTACTGGAGCATAGATCATAAAACTGCTTCTTATGCAAAGTTAATCAAATGGTGGGCGGACAATTCTACAAATACTAACGTGTACATAGGCAACGGAAGCTATAAAATTAAAGCTGATTCTGACAAAAAGTGGAATTTCGCTGAAGAAATTCCCAATCAAATTGACTTGACCAGAACCTTCCCTAATATTCAAGGAAATGCTTTTTTTAGTGCCAAAGCTTTTGTGAATAATAACAAAGATGTCACAGACTTATTAACTGCAAATCAATATAAATATCCTGCGATTCCTCTGCCTGTTCCAAGTTCTAAGAAAACGGGAACGGAGCGACCTTTGATCAATTCATTTTCTAAAAATGCAAATTCCTATCTATTTTCGTTCAAAAAAGCACAGTCAGACCAAAATCGATATATCGTAGTATATGCAGTCGAAAATAATTCTAAATTGGATAGTAATGATCCTAGCCAAATCCTAGATAAAATAGCTGTTGATGCAAAAAGTGAGTCAATAACATTTTCTATTTCAAAAGACAAATTAGTTAACGTTAAAAATCTTGCTTTTACATTTATCGACTTTTATGGAAACGAAAGTGTTCCAGATATGGTCAATTTAATCACCGAAATAAAAGCCAACTAAAATGGATAAAATTAAATCAAAAAACGAACCTTGGTACTGGATTCCTTTTTTAAACTTTGCTTCTGGACTGCCTTATGCCATCATAATTTCAGTTTCGGTAATTATGTACAAAAGCCTAGGAGTCAGTAATGAAGACATCGGAATTTATACAAGCTTATTGTACTTGCCGTGGGTAATAAAACCTTTATGGAGTCCGTTTATTGATTTGTTTTCTACAAAAAGAAATTGGTTTTTAGTGATGCAATTAGTAATTTCAATTGCGTTTATAATAGTTGGATTTACAATTCCAATTAGTAATTTTTTCATTTTGAGCTTGGCTGTTTTTTGGGTTGCAGCTTTTGCTTCGGCATCGAATGACGTGGCGAGTGATGGATTTTATATGTTGGCTTTAACCAAAGATCAACAATCTTTTTTCTTAGGAATTAGAAGTACATTTTATCGACTTGCGATGTTAACAGGAAATGGATTAATCGTTATAATTGCGGGTTATTTAGAACAATTGTACGCCGATAAAACGAAAGCTTGGTCTTACACGATGATTATTGTTGGTTTGATAATGACTGCATTGACTATTTATAATTATTTCTTTACTCCAAAAACCGAAATAAAAACTACGGAATTTGAATCTCAATCTTCATCAAGAGTAAGTTTTGGTGCTGTTTTTGCAACCTTTTTTCAAAAGAAACAAATTGGGTTGGCGCTTTCTTTTATATTGTTATTTCGTCTTGGCGAATCGCAATTATTAAAAATGTTAACTCCTTTTTTGCTTGACAAAAAAGCAGTTGGAGGAATGGAATTATTAACGGAAGACATTGGTATTATTTATGGTACCTTTGGTGTTCTAGCACTCACAATTGGCGGAATTTTAGGCGGAATTGCTATTTCTAGAGATGGACTTAAAAAGTGGATGTTGCCTATGATTTTAAGTATGCATTTACCCATCATTGGCTTTATTTTACTAGCACATTTTCATCCAAGTTCAATTTACTATATTTATGCTGTTGTCATTGCAGAACAGTTTGGATATGGTTTTGGTTTCGCCGCTTTTATGATGTATTTAATTTACATTGCAGATGGCGAATCAAAAACATCACATTATTCGATTGCAACTGGATTTATGGCGCTTGGAATGATGTTGCCTGGAATGCTAAGTGGCTATATTCAAGACTATTTGGGATATGGCAACTTCTTTATCTGGGTGTTTTTAGCCACAATTCCAGGTTTAATTTTATCGCAATTTTTGAGTTTTCCAAAAGAGTTTGGAAAGAAAATTGATTAGTAATTAGTCCTTAGTCAAAAAAAAAAATCTTACTAAGGACTAAAAAATGAGGAATAAAATCTAAGGACTAACAACTAAGGACTAAAAAAAATGACATTAGAACAAAAAATTGGGCAATTCTTTTTTCCAGCAGTTTTCATTAACGATACAGAAGAAAATTTTCAAAAAATTGAAAATTTAATCACAAAGCACAATATAGGTGGACTTACTTTTTTTCATAGTCGAGCCAGTGCGGCAACCAATTATGAAACTAAGGAAGTAATCGAATTAAATGATTCAAGTTTTGAAATCTTAAAAAGCCTCATTGTCCGATTCCAAAAGTGTGCTACTACTCCACTTTTGATGAGTATTGACGCCGAATGGGGTTTGGCTATGCGTGTCGAAAATACGCCTCAATATCCGTATGCAATTTCAATTGGAGCTTTGCCCGAACGTTATGAATATTTGGCGTATGAAGTTGGAAAACAAACCGGAAAAGACTTGAAAGCAGCAGGAATTCATTATAATTTGGCGCCATTAGCAGATATTAATAACAATCCTAAGAATCCTGTAATTGGCTATCGTTCCTTTGGTCAAAACAAAGACAGAGTCGCCAATTTTGCTATGGAATACCTTCGTGGTCTGAATGAAGTCGGCGTTTTAGGTTGCTTAAAACATTTTCCCGGTCACGGAAATACCAGCGTTGATTCGCATTTGGGATTACCCATTTTAGAAGAAACTTTGGAGCAATTAATGGAAAATGAATTAGTTCCCTTCATCAAAGGAATCGAAAACAATGTCGACTCGATTATGATTGGACATTTGGCAGTACCAGCTTTAAATGATGGAAAAAATACCTCGGCAACTTTGTCCAAAAATATAATTGAATCCCTTTTGAGAAAACAATTGGGTTATGATGGTTTGGTTATTTCTGACGCGTTGAATATGCACAGTGTTTCCAAATTATATGAAACAAAAGGACAACTCGAATGGGAAGCTTTTAACGCTGGAAACGACGTCTTGTGTTTTGCCGAAAATGTAGCCGAAGGAATTCAAGAAATCCTAGAAAATGCAACTCCAGAACGAATCGAAGCCAGTTTCAATCGTTTGTGGAAATGCAAACAAAAAACAGGAATTTTAGATAGTAATTTTGCTCCTGAAGGAGAATTTGATTTTGAGGCTACTTCAATTTTAAATAGATTGATTGCGGACAAAAGCACCACTTTAGTCAAAGACAATCAAAATGGTTTGCATTTATTTGAAGCTAAAAATAATAGAAAACTAGCTAAATTAAGTTTGTATAAAAGTACAGATAATATCTTTTTTAAATCCCTAAACATAGTCTTACCATCCAAAAAGTTCGCTCTAGAAAATGTTGACGATGAGTCTCTTCAAAATATAAATGAAGATTTAAAATCTTTTGATACAATTCTAGTGACACTCTTCGTACCCAAAGCCAAACCCTTGAATAATTTTGGAATCGATGATGCTACGCTTGATTTTTTAGGTGATTTATTTACAAAAAAGAAATGCGTTTTGTATGTTTTTGGAAATCCCTATGCATTGAATGTTATTCCTAATTTAAAATTTACCTTAGGAATCGTGCAAGTGTATCAAGATTTTCGTGAATTTCAAGAAAGCGCAGCGCGACAACTGCTAAGAAATTCAAGATGCAGAGGAAGTTTGCCAGTAAACATAAGTGGTTTATAAAATTTAGTGCTGAGTTAATCAAAATTAATTCTTGCTTAAATAGTACAAATAAGCCAAATACTATCTAGCTTCTAACATAGAAAAAACTAAAGTAAACCCAAAATAAAGGTTTCAATTATTACCTTCAATTTAATTTTATGTGGCAATACAATAACTATAAGTAATATTGATGGATTCATAAAAACATATAATAAAAAACAATATAAGTTACATTTATTTATCCTAAATTTGATAAAAAAATAAAACAAATAAATATTATGGAAAACTCAAATGACCTTGGCAAATGTCCTTTTCATCAAAAAGATGACGTTGCAGTTAGTGGAACAAAAACTCAAGATTGGTGGCCAAAAGCACTGAACTTAGATATTTTAAGTCAACATGATACAAAGACAAATCCATTAGGAAACAGTTTTAATTATGCAGATGAATTTAAAAAATTAGATTTAGAAGCATTAAAAAAAGATTTAAAAAACACAATGACCGATAGCCAAGATTGGTGGCCTGCTGATTGGGGCCATTATGGCGGATTAATGATTCGTTTGGCTTGGCATTCGGCTGGAACCTACAGAATTTCAGATGGACGTGGCGGAAGTGGAACTGGAAATCAACGTTTTGCACCCTTAAATAGTTGGCCTGACAATGGAAATTTGGACAAAGCCAGACGATTATTATGGCCTATCAAGAAAAAATATGGAAACAAAATTTCATGGGCTGATTTAATCGTATTAGCCGGTAACATGGCTTATGAATCAATGGGATTCAAAACATTTGGATTCGCTGGTGGCCGACAAGATATTTGGAGCCCACAGAAAGAAGTGTACTGGGGAGCTGAAAAAGAATGGTTAGCAAAATCAGGAAGTGAAGGCAGCAGATATTCGGGGGAAAGAGATTTAGAAAATCCTTTAGCGGCCGTGATGATGGGATTAATCTATGTAAACCCAGAAGGTGTTGACGGAGTTCCAGATCCCTTAAAAACCGCTCATGATGTTCGCGTTACTTTCGAACGAATGGCAATGAATGATGAAGAAACCTGTGCATTAACAGCTGGAGGACATACCGTTGGGAAAGCACATGGAAATGGTGATGCTTCTAAATTAGGAAAAGAACCAGAAGGTGGAGAAATTCACGATCAAGGATTTGGTTGGATAAACCCTAATGGAAATGGCGCTAATACAATAACAAGTGGTTTAGAAGGCTCGTGGACAACAAATCCTACCCGTTGGGATAATGAATATTTTCATTTATTACTTACTTATGATTGGGAATTGAAAAAAAGTCCAGCTGGCGCTTGGCAATGGGAACCTATTAATATCAAGGAAGAAGACAAACCTTTCGATGCTTTTGATTCCTCAAAAAGAAGAAATCCTATTATGACCGATGCCGATATGGCAATGAAAATAGATCCTATTTACAGAGAAATTTCAGAGCGCTTCCATAAGGATCCAGCCTATTTTAATGATGTTTTTGCTAGAGCTTGGTTTAAACTAACTCACAGAGATTTAGGTCCAAAAAACAGATATTTAGGTGCTGATGCTCCAAAAGAAGAATTAATTTGGCAAGATCCAATTCCTACAGTAGATTATACCTTATCAGAAACTGAAATTGAAGAATTAAAAGTAAAATTATTAAATAGCGGTTTAACAAGAGTCGAATTAATCAATACGGCTTGGGATAGTGCTAGAACCTATAGAGGTTCCGATTTTAGAGGGGGAGCCAATGGTGCAAGAATTCGTTTGGCACCCCAAAAAGATTGGATAGCAAATGAACCTGAAAGACTGCAAAAGGTAATTTCAAAACTTGCTGAAATCCAATCAGGTTTAACTAAAAAAGTTAGTATAGCCGATTTAATAGTACTTGGAGGAAGTGCAGCAATTGAAAAAGCAGCTCAAGACGGAGGTTTCAATGTAAAAGTTCCTTTCAGCGCAGGAAGAGGAGATGCAACTGATGCAATGACAGATATTGAATCATTTGAAGTTTTAGAACCTACAAATGATGCCTTTAGAAACTTTATGAAAAGAAAATACGTGGTGGAACCTGAAGAATTGATGTTAGATAAAGTGCAACTTTTAGGTTTGACATCGCCAGAAATGACAGCTTTAATTGGAGGAATGCGTGTATTAGGCACCAATTATAATGGTTCTAAACATGGAGTTTTTACTAACAACGAAGGCGTTTTAAGCAATGATTTCTTTGTGAATTTAACGGATATGAATTATAGCTGGAAATCGGTTGGAGAAAATTTGTACAACATAGTTGACAGAAAAACAGGAGTTACCAAATGGACAGCCACAAGAGTGGACCTAATATTTGGTTCTAATTCAATATTAAGAGCTTATGCTGAAGTATATGCACAAGATGACAATAAAGAAAAATTTGTTCACGACTTTATTAAATCTTGGTCTAAAGTAATGAATTTAGATCGCTTTGATTTAAAATAAAAAACTTCAAATTAATTTATTTTTTGTTCGAAAATCCACCTTAGTTTTGGTGGATTTTTTTTGCAAAAAAAATAGAATTAACAAAGAAATAGTAACTATTTAAAAACTAATTAATATGAATTTTAATCATAAGTTTTACTTATCATTTAATAAGGAAATACCATAAAATTATAGAAATAACGTCCAAAATTTTAATAAATTTGCACCAATAAAAAAATTAATAATTTTAAATAAAATAATATGTCTTTAGTAGGAAAAAAATTCCCAAGTATTGCAGTTGATGCCATTTCAGAAATGGGTGATAATTTAAAAATCAATATCTTCGAAGAAGCTGTAAACAACAACAAAAAAGTACTTTTGTTTTGGTATCCAAAAGATTTTACTTTCGTTTGTCCAACTGAACTTCACGCTTTTCAAGCTGCCTTAGCCGAATTCAAAAAAAGAAATACAATTGTAATTGGAGCTTCTTGTGATACCAATGAAGTGCACTTTGCTTGGTTGAACACTCCAAAAAACAACGGCGGAATCGAAGGAGTAACTTATCCTATTCTTGCTGACACTACTAGAAATTTAGCTGCTGAGCTTGGTATTTTAGACATCAATTTAGAATATGATGAAACTTTTGACGGTGAAATTTTAGTAGGTTCCAATGTAACTTACAGAGCTACTTATTTAATTGACGAAGACGGAAAAATTTTCCACGAAAGTGTAAATGATATGCCATTAGGTCGTAATGTAAACGAATATTTACGTTTAGTAGATGCTTACACACACGTTCAGACTAAAGGTGAAGTTTGTCCAGCCAACTGGGAAGAAGGAAAAGACGCTATGACGGCTGATAGAAACAGTACTGCAGCTTACTTAGGTTCTCACTAAAATATTTTTAAGATTCTGAGGTTCTAAGTTGCTAAGTCTCTAAGATTTTAAACCGAATCCAAACCTACGAATTTTAATTTAAAAAAGTCAAAAAGATTCTAAGTTCTAAAAACTTAGAGACTTAGAATCCTAGCGACTTAGTAACTCAAAAAAATAAAACATGTTAATCGAATTAAACGAAGATACGTTACAAGATTTAATCTCAAAAAATGAGAAAGTGGTAGTTCAATTTTCAGCATCTTGGTGCGGAAATTGCCGCATAATGAAACCAAAATTCAAAAAATTAGCTTCAGAAAATGAAAATATGACTTTCGTTTTAATTGATGCTGAAAATTCTCCTGAATCAAGAAAATTAGCTAATGTTAGCAACTTGCCAACCTTTGCTACTTTCGTAAATGGAAAATTAATAAACGAAACCCAAACCAATAAAGCGGAAGTTTTAACCGATTTGGTGAATGAACTTAAATAATTATGAAACTACCAATAATCAAACATTTAACTCAATTTATTGAGGAAAATGATCAAGATTACCTTGTTGAAACAATCGATGTTCTAGAAGCATTAACGGAAGTTTCTTCGTTGAAAGATGAAGAATTAGATGTTATTGGTGAATTAATTTCGAATATGTACGGAGCTCTTGAAGTACACAAAATGACGAAAGACGGAATGGACAAAAAAGAAGCATTAAATACGTTTATGAAACGCGTTTTGGGCTCTATAGATAAATAAAAACAGCTGTTTTTCACATTGTCATATCTTATTTGTAAATATTACTTTTTTGAAACGCTTCCAGGAATGAGAGCGTTTTTTTTTTGTAAATTAGCAAATCATAAACTCAAAAACGTAAATCGTAAATAAATTTTCATACTTTTGAACCTCATTAAATAACAAACATCATGGCTTCAATTACATTAGGTGGAAATCCAATCCACACATCAGGTGAATTACCAAAAGTTGGCACAAAACTAGCTGATTTCAAATTAGTAAAAAACGACCTTTCTATTGCTACATTGAGTGATTTTGCAGGTACAAATTTAGTATTAAATATTTTTCCAAGTATTGATACTGGAACTTGTGCAACCTCTGTAAGAACATTTAATGCTAGTGCTTCACAATTAGAAAACACAAAAGTTTTATGTATTTCTAGAGACTTACCCTTTGCTCAAAAACGTTTTTGTGGCGCAGAAGGACTTGAAAATGTAGTAAACTTATCAGACTTTAAAGATGGAAGTTTTGGGAAAGCCAATGGTTTGGAAATTGCCGAAGGTGTTTTAGCAGGTTTGCATTCCAGATGTATCATTGTAGTGGATGCCAACGGATCTGTTATTTATACCGAACAAGTGCCAGAAATTGCTAACGAGCCTAATTATGAAGCGGCTTTAGCAGTACTTTAGTAGCGTATGGAATTTCAGAAAGATAATTCTTTCTTTACCGGAAGATTAAAAAGCGTTTCCTATGCTGTGAAAGGTGCTGTAAAATTAATTACGACTGAACACAGCATTATGGCTCAGTTTTCTATTGGAATAGCAATGACTATCTTAGGGTTTTTGATGCAAATAAGTGCAACTGAATGGCTTTTTCAAATTTTAGCTATCGGATTAGTAATGAGTGTGGAAGGAATTAATACTGCCGTCGAAAAGATTGCCGATTTTATTCATCCCAATTATCACGAGCGAATAGGATTCATCAAAGATATTTCTGCAGGCGCAGTATTTTTTGCAGCGCTTACGGCAATTGCAATTGGCTGTGTCATTTATATACCAAAATTTTTATAGAAAATAGTTCAACCAAGAATGGCGAAGACAACAAAACCAGGTACTCCAGACAAAAAAACCAATTCAAATACTGTTGAAAAAAAATCATGGACATTCTCAAGACAACACAAAATTGTTTTGGGTTCGCTTTTGGTCTTGTTTTCAATTGCGCTATTGCTTGCTTTTATTTCTTTTTATATTTACGGACAAGCAGATCAAAGTGCAGTTAATCAATTATCAGATAGAAGCGAATCAGTTCAAAATTGGCTAGGCAAATTTGGAGCATACTTAGCAGATGTTATCGTTTACAAAGGTTTTGGATTGGCTTCTTTCATTTTTGTTAGACTATTTTTCTTGACGGGAGTATATTTGGCTCTTGACATTTCTTTAAAAAAGATTAAAAGGATTTGGTTTTGGGATTTGTTCGTAATTATAATTGTTTCAATCCTATTTGGTTTTTTCGCTACTTCACTACCCGAATTAGGGGGAACTATTGGTTATGAACTGAATTTATTTTTACAGGATTATCTTGGGAAAACTGGAACTTTACTCGTTTTAATCTTTGGCTTAATTATTTATTTAATTTTCAAAATTAAAATATCACCAGAAAAAATTAAATCTTTTTTCGAAAATACAAAAAAAGAAATACGAAGTGATTTAGAATTAGATGCCGCTGCAAGAGCTGCTGCAAGTACTTATAATTTAGAAGAATACGCAGTTGAAGATAAAGATGAAGAACTGGATGGAATTCATTTAAAGACGACAATTGGTTCACAATTTGAACTAAACAAAGAAGCGTTGAAACCAACTATTAGTAATCCTTCGGAAATTAGTTTGAAAACAACTCCAAAAGAAGTTACACCTCCACCCTATTCTGCACCCGAAATTATTCATACTAGCGATGAACATTTTGTAATCGAAAAAGCACCTGAGGAGGATATTATCGAAGAAAATTTGGCTTCGAAACTAGTTGCCGATTTTGGATTATTCGATCCTACTTTGGATTTATCCAATTACAAATATCCAACAATCGATTTATTAAAAGAATATTCTTCGGGCGGAATTACTATCAATCAGGAAGAATTAGAAGAAAATAAAAATAGAATTGTAGAAACCTTGCGCAATTACAAAATAGAAATTGCACAAATAAAAGCTACTGTCGGACCATCGGTTACATTATATGAAATTGTTCCCGAAGCTGGAATACGCATATCTAAAATCAAGAGTTTAGAAGATGATATTGCCTTATCACTTTCTGCTTTAGGAATTCGTATTATTGCTCCAATTCCAGGAAAAGGAACAATCGGAATTGAGGTTCCTAACAAAAATCCTACAATGGTTTCAATGAAAAGCGTTATTGGCTCAGCCAAATTTCAGGAAGCCGAAATGGAATTGCCACTTGCTTTAGGAAAAACCATTTCGAATGAAACTTTTGTGGTTGATTTGGCTAAAATGCCCCATTTATTGATGGCTGGAGCAACAGGACAAGGAAAATCTGTTGGTTTGAATGCTGTAATTACTTCTTTATTATACAAAAAACATCCTGCCGAAATCAAGTTTGTTTTGGTCGATCCAAAGAAAGTAGAATTAACACTTTTCAATAAGATAGAAAGACACTATCTCGCCAAGCTTCCGGATACAGATGATGCGATCATTACAGATAATGCAAAGGTAGTCAATACATTAAATTCTCTTTGCGTGGAAATGGACAATCGCTATTCTTTATTGAAAGATGCGATGGTTCGTAACATCAAGGAATACAATGAGAAATTTAAATCTAGGAAATTAAATCCTGAAAACGGGCATCGGTTTTTACCTTATATTGTTTTGGTTGTTGATGAGTTTGCCGATTTAATTATGACAGCTGGAAAAGAAGTTGAAGTTCCAATTGCAAGGTTAGCACAATTGGCTAGAGCCATCGGGATTCACTTAATAATTGCCACACAAAGACCTTCGGTAAATGTTATTACAGGACTAATAAAAGCCAATTTTCCCGCTAGAATCGCCTTTAGAGTATCTTCAAAAATTGATTCTAGAACCATATTAGATACCCAAGGAGCTGACCAGTTGATAGGACGTGGTGATATGCTTTATCACAACGGTAATGATGTTGTTCGAGTACAATGTGCATTTGTTGACACTCCTGAAGTAGAAAAAATTGTAGATTTTATAGGCTCTCAAAAAGCTTATGCAACCGCTTATTTGCTTCCAGAGTTCGTTGGAGAAGAAAGTGGCATTAATCTTGATATGGATATTTCGGAAAGAGATACTTTATTTAGAGAAGCTGCCGAAATAATTGTTATGTCGCAACAAGGTTCAGCTTCATTACTGCAAAGAAAACTCAAACTAGGCTACAACAGAGCAGGACGATTGATAGATCAATTAGAAGCTGCTGGAATCGTAGGTCCATTTGAAGGCAGTAAAGCAAGAAGTGTTAATATTCTTGATATGAGTGCTCTTGACCAATTTTTTAGTAATGAACAAAATTAAAAATTTAAAATGAAGACTTTTTTTCAAATTACCATCTTACTTTTATTCAGTTTTTCCATTCAAGCACAAGACAACAAGGCAAAAAATCTTTTGAACCAAGTAACATCAATTGTAAAAGGTTATGACAATATTATAATCGATTTTAAATATAGCCTTAATAATACCAAAGAAAATATTAATCAAGATAGTAAAGGAAATGTAACCATGAAAGGAAATCAATATGTATTGAATTTTATGGGAGTTACTAAAATATTCGATGGAAAAAAAACATACACTATTGTTCCTGAAGATGAAGAAGTTACTATTTCGAATATTAATGAAAAAGACGAAAGTGCTATCACTCCGTCAAAGATGTTGACTTTTTTTAATTCGGGTTACAAGTGTACAATGGATAAATTGGAAGATATTAAGGGTCGAAAAATTCAATACGTTAAACTGGTTCCAACCAGCGCTAAAGACCAAAGAAAAGAGATTCTATTGGGTGTAGATGTTCAAACAAAACATATTTATAATTTGATCGAAACAGGCAAAAAAGGAACAAAAACTACATTGACTGTTAATTCTTTTAAAACCAACCAACCATTGTCGAAAAATCAATTTACCTTTGTGGCGAGTAAATACCCAAATTACTACATCAATAAATTAGATTAATTCTAGGTGAAAATTCTCGACAAATACTTACTGAAGACTTTTCTGAGTACCTTTTTCACGGTATTTGTTATCTTGTTTTTTATATTTATACTCCAATCCGTTTGGTTATTTATTGCCGAATTAGCCGGTAAAGATTTGGATTTAGTTATGGTTCTCAAATTTTTATTATTTGCGATGCCAAGAATTATACCATTGGTTTTGCCTCTTTCGGTTTTATTGGCATCGATAATGACTTTTGGAAATTTAGCAGAAAACTACGAATTTGCTGCCATGAAATCGGCAGGAATTTCGCTGCAACGCGCGATGAAAAGTTTGATTATCTTCATTGCAATTTTGAGCGTCGTAGCCTTTTCTTTTGCCAATAATGTAATTCCGTATGCTGAATATAAGTTTATCAATTTTAGAAGAAACATTGCCCAATTAAAACCAGCTTTGGCTATAGCCGAAGGTCAGTTTAGCGATGTTGGTTTGTATTCTATTAAGGTTAACAAAAAATCCGGTAATAATGGAAATATCCTAACTGGAATTACAATTCATCAAAAATCATCATTGGGAGAAGGAAATAAAACGGTAATTAAAGCCAAAAATGGTTTGTTGATTAGTAGTGAAAAATCGAATACTCTGAAAATGGTTTTGAATGATGGGTATTATTACGAGGATATTATTCCAAAGAAATATGAAGACCGTAGTAAAGTTCCATTTGCTAAAAGCTCTTTTAAGAAATACAACATCAATATTGATTTATCAAAATTGAATAAAGTGGATGTCAATAATGAGAATGTATCCAACACTAATACGATGTTAAATGTGAGTGAACTCGAATATACTCTAGATTCTTTACATAAAAATATGGATAATGAAATCATTTCTTTTTCAGAAAATAGCAATCAGCGAAATGGAATTCAACGCATTTACAAGGTAAATTTACCCATAAAGAAAACGAAATTACTCCCCGCTAATTTGTTGTCTTTATATTCTAATGAGAAAAAATTGAATGTTTTAAATTATGCCAATAGTAATGTCGATAATACTTTAGCTTCCATTATAGGAACAAATGCTGAATTAGTATTTAAACAAAAAAATATTAATGGTCACATACTCGCATTTTACGATAAATTTGTAATTGCTTTTGCTTGTTTCCTAATGTTTTTTATAGGAGCTCCTTTGGGCGCTATCATCCGAAAAGGAGGCCTAGGATTACCAATTGTGTTTGCAATATTAATTTTTATCATATTCCATTTCATTAACACTTTTGGGAAAAGAATTTCACAAGAAGGCGAACTTTCGCCAATACTGGGTGCTTGGATGTCGTCCATTATTCTATCACCTTTAGCGGTCTTGTTGACTTATCGAGCTACAAACGACATTGGATTAATTAATATGGACATCATTATGGCACCATTTCAAAAAATATTTCAAAAAATATTCCCTCCATCAAAATAATCAAAAAATGTTAACTACCAAAATTAAGCTCAACACTATAGAAGAAGCCATTGAAGCCATTCGTCAAGGAAAAATTATTATTGTTGTTGACGATGAAGGACGCGAAAATGAAGGAGACTTTCTTGCGGCGGCTGAAAAGGTAACTCCCGAGATGATCAATTTTATGGCTACACACGGTCGAGGACTTATTTGTGCGCCACTAACCGAAAGTAGATGTAAAGAGTTGGGACTATCCGCAATGGTGAATAACAATACTGATCCTTTGGAAACTGCTTTTACTGTCTCGGTTGATTTAAGAGGAAATGGTGTTACCACAGGAATTTCTGCTGCCGATAGAGCTAAAACAGTTTTATCCTTAGTTGATCCTAGCACAAAACCTCACGAACTCGCTAGACCAGGTCATATATTTCCTTTAATAGCCAAACAAGGAGGCGTTTTGAGACGGACTGGACATACAGAAGCAGCAATTGATTTTGCACGTTTAGCCGGCTTTAAACCTGCAGGAGTCATTGTCGAAATTATGAATGAAGACGGTTCTATGGCTCGTTTACCCGAACTAATTAAAGTGGCTAAAAAGTTCGATTTAAAACTAGTTTCCATAGAAGATTTGGTGGCCTACCGAATGCAGCACGATAGTTTAATTATCAAAAAAGAAGACTTTGAGATTGAAACCCGTTTTGGTACTTTCAGATTGAGAGCTTACTTGCAAACTACTAATAACCGAGTTCATGTTGCACTCACAAAAGGAACTTGGAATATTGGCGAACCCGTTTTGACTCGAATTAATGCATCCTTGATCAACAATGACATTTTAGGAACGTTGACTAATGATGCCAATAAAAAACTATGCGATCTTTTTGAATTAATCAATGCAGATGGCAAAGGAGCCGTTCTCTTCATCAATCAAGAAAGCCAATCAGGTGATTTATTGAACAGAATTGTTGAATTGAAAGAATTGCAAACCAAAGGAATCTTCAAAGCCCCACAAATTAAGATGGATAACCGTGATTTTGGAATTGGTGCCCAAATTTTGCACGATATAGATATTTCTAAAATCAGATTACTATCGAATACAGAGCAAACCAAGCGAGTGGGAATGATTGGATACGGCCTAGAAATTGACGAATATGTAGCGTATTAACTCCATTTATACTATTTTAGTGAAAATAAATTAATACTAAAACAAAGGAAATGAAACGATTAAAAAGAAGTCTATAAAAAGGTTTTTATTTTTGTGAAAATTGTTTTTGTAAAACAAAAAAGGTTCTTATATTTGCAACCGCAATCAGGAAATGATTGTGACATACTGGAGAAATGGCAGAGCGGTCGAATGCGGCAGTCTTGAAAACTGTTGACTGTAACAGGTCCGGGGGTTCGAATCCCTCTTTCTCCGCCAGCTGAAAAGCAAATGGTTACAAAACCCACTAAATTCAACGATTTAGTGGGTTTTTTCGTTTTTGGAATAGTCAAATTATTCATTTAATCTCAAAGTTAAGGTGTCTTTCGAGGGGTCAGTAAATTATTAAAATTCAAGTGACTCCTCGCAACAGAAAACCACCTACACAACAAGATGTTCGATAGCATGTCCACCAACTTGTCCATCAACCTGTCCATAATTTGGACATCTTGTGTGTAATTATTAAAAATATTAAATTTAATAATAACTTAAAGGTTACCATTTATGAACACAACTGTATCTGTTCTCTTTTACATTAAAAGAGCAAAAGTCAACAACGAAGGTATTTGCCCAATTTACACAAGAGTTACAATCCAAACCAAACGATTTGAGTTTAGCACAAACAAGTCTATCAATCCGGAAAGGTGGTCAGGAGAAAGGTCTAAAGTTAAGGGTACAAATGATGAAGCTAAGACAATAAATGGTCATCTTGATTATTTAAAAAATCAAGTTTTAGAAGCCGAAAAAAGGTTATATAAAAAAGATATTTCTATTTCTGCAGAAAATTTGAAGATTGAATTATTTAACACCTCAGAAATTAAACGAATGCTCGTTCCTATTTTCCAAGACCACAACAATAAAATCAAAGAACTAATTGGAAAAGAGTACGCACCAGGAACATTGGAACGCTATAAAACTTCCTTGAGTCACACCATCGAATTTATGAAATGGAAATACAATTGCGCTGATATCGATATTACCAAAATAGATCATGCTTTTATTACCGATTATGAGTTTTGGTTGAGAAGTGTCCGGAACTGTGCCAATAACACCGCTGTAAAATACATCAAGAACTTCAATAAAATCATCAAGCTTTGTTTGGCCAATGATTGGTTGGATAAAAATCCGTTTGCCAACTACAAATCAAAAGTAAAAGAAGTCGAGCGGGTTTATCTTTCCGAAGAGGAAATTCAAAGTATCATCAACAAAGACTTAAAAAACGAAAGACTATCTCTAGTTCGAGACATTTTTCTTTTCAGCTGCTTTACCGGACTAGCCTACATTGATGTAAAAAATCTAACCAAATCACATATCAGCTTCGGAATCGATGGCGAAAAATGGATATTTACCCATCGTCAGAAAACCGAAAGTGCTTCTAAGATTCCAATTCTTCCAGTAACGCAAAACATAATTGACAAATACCAGGATCATCCTCAAAGCGCAAATCAGGACAAACTCCTTCCCATTCTTTCAAACCAGAAAATGAATGCGTATTTGAAGGAAATAGCGACCATTTGCAAGATCGAAAAAGAATTAACCTTCCACATTGCCCGACACACCTTTGCAACGACTGTAACGCTTACAAATGGGGTGCCAATCGAAAGCGTAAGTAAGATGCTTGGCCATAAAAACTTGAGAACAACGCAACATTATGCTAAAGTTCTAGATAGAAAAGTGAGTGAGGATATGAAGATTCTAAGATCAAAATTCAAAATCGAAATGCCGGCTAGGAAAACAAACTAAAAAAATTACCAAAAACCATAATACACCAAAAGAACCCTCTTTTCAAGGGTTCTTTTTTTTACTATTAAGTCATGATTCATAAATTACAAATAAAAAAATACAGTTAAAAAAAAATGATATTTGTCATACTATTCCTTGATAATTAACATTTATTTTGATCTCTTAATTTATTTAACAAAATAAATACTACCATTACTTTTTCTTAACTAATTACATTCATAAATTCTGTTAACCCAAATAATAGGACTTTGCAAAGAAACGCGACATTATGGATTTTCAAAAAATTGGATAAAACAGTTAGCTGTTTACCATAATGAAAATAAAATACATACTAGAAAACTACGATCGGATTATATTTGAAATAAAAAATCCTAAGATTATTTTTAGTAATGATCTAATTCCTTACCTAAAAAATTTTACTTCAGACAGCTATCTAATCCACCAAGTAGATTTCAATATCCAAAACACTGAAGTAAAATACAGTGTAAACCAACCCATACACAACCTACATCCCAGTGCAAGCCAAATCAAAACTAAAGATTTCTTATTAAAACCTGAATTGGACCACTATTTCACTAAAATAATAAAAGAGCTCAATATTGAAAGCAATCAAACGAGCTGGCATTGGTGCGAGAACAACAAAAACAGGGCTTATATTTTTCAAGATTTCGAAATCGAAAACTTAACTCAAGAACAACGATTCTTTTTGTATTGTTATCACACCGTTAAAAAAGAAAACTTTATCATTAAAAAAATAAATAAAGAAACCGTTTTCAAATTAAATTCAAAAACCAAAATAGAACAGTACATCAATCAAAAACAATGTGCGCTACAAAATCTTACCAATGGGCTACTGATGGAAATCAACCCAGAACATCCTTCAGAACTCAATCAATTTTCTACAAATTATGATCAGAAAGATTGTTTTAAAATTACCTACATTTATCTTGAAAAACTATACAATTTTATCGAAAATGAATACAAAACATACCTCAACCTAAACAATCAAATTCCTCTATGTTCCAAATTTATCAAGGATTTTAAAATTTCAAAAAAACTAAATAAAGTCAAGACCATTTTATTAAAAAGCGACATCAATGCTCCATTATTAAAAGTACTAGAAGAACCGCTTTCAAAAATTGAAAAACTGAATACTTATGAAAATCTGACCTACTTTGAATTTAATTTTTGTTCCGATATTATCAATGAATTGCACAAACAAATTGAATCTGACATTTTAACTGAAGTAGCAATAGTAGACTGCTTTTTTGATTTAATTTAATTCATTACAATTATTCAAATACATAACGGGTACTATTTTAAAAGAAGTAGAACCCTTCGAATACAATAAGGAAAAAAGAAACGAATACTTCCGAATACTCAAAATCTACAATCAAAAAATAAGCAGAAACACGCTGAAATACAAAAAGAAGTTACCATCGATTAAGAAACAAATTACTGCTTGGATTGAAGAAGAAATTGAATATTTAAATAAAATAATAGATCAAGAAAAGAATCAAGTGGGTGGCGCTCCTCCTTTAGAAAACAATAGTAAATTTTTAACCATTTTAACAGTGGCTCAGATTGCCTTCTTTCTCAAAATATTAGTGGAAGTAAAAATTATAGACCATCAAATCCAAGCTGAGGTAATTCGATTTATTGCCAGGCATTTCAAAACAAAAAAAACCGATACTATTGCAGTCGAGAGTCTTAGAACAAAATACCACAATGTAGAAAGTTCCACTATAGAAGCTGTTGGTAAAATTATAGCTAAAATGCTAAAATTCACGAAGGACTAGTACTTCTCGCATCAAACGCCATCCAAATAATTTCATTCCAAGTAATTTTTCATCTTCTATTTCCAGTAATTTAGAAAGGTTGGGTATAGCATGCCATTCCATAAATTCCTGCAGCTCTGGACTTATCTTAATATCATCTTTCATTATTTCTCGTATTAAAAAGGCTGTTCAAACTATTTCGGCAGGTCTCTAAATGACAGCGTGGGACATCGATCACCAGCATCAGAGGTACGACCAAGCACCTACAGCCACGATAAACCGAGCCCACGCATAGCGAAGGCGAACAGTTTATTCGTAGGCTGTGTATAAGAAGTTTGGTCGTTTTCTGATGCCCTAAATAACTTTCGCAATATATTTTTAGAAGTTTCCTCCTATTTCGTAATCATGTTGCAAAATTAGCAATAATTATATTAAAATAACTAACTAAAATACGTAAACAGTAAAATTTCCTACTAAGCTAAGTCCCTTTTTGGTCCAAGTACACAGGGGTCATATGACCCCCTGTGACTGTTTTGATATTACTTTATTATTTCTCTTTGCCTCAAACATTTAAAACCACATAAACATGGCAACCGAAGTAATTACTCGCGAGGATTTAAACGAATTCCGCACGCTCCTACTTTCAGATTTAAAAGAAATCTTTAACTCAAAATCGAAAGAACAAAAACAATGGCTCAAATCAAGTGAAGTTCGAAAGCTTTTAAACGTTTCTGCAGGCACACTGCAAAATCTTCGAGTAAATGGAACGCTCACCTTTACCAAAATCGGAGGCATTATCTATTATTCCAATACTGACCTAGAAAAATTATTAAACTCCAATAAAACCGAAGCTTCAATAAACCTATTTAATCCTAAATGGATAATAAAATGAATTATATAAAGCACCTTACCGGTTTTTTTGAAAAAGTCGCAGTCGACAACACACTCAATCCTTCCCACATCAGCTTATACATGGCATTATTCCAATTTTGGAATTCCAGTCGATTCAAAAACCCGATCAGCATCTCTCGCGATGAAGTTATGAGAATAAGCAAAGTGAGTTCCAAATCAACCTATCATAAATGCCTTTGGAATTTACATAATCGGGGGTATATCAATTATGAACCTTCTTATAATCCTTTCAAAGGGAGCCTTATTTACCTATTCGAATTCTCAGATATATTAAAACCAATACCAAAAAACTCAAAACAGACAAAACCAAAAAATGAACAAGTTGATGGACTAGTTGATGGACTAGTACTGGACAAGCATTGTACTGCTGATGAGACAAGTACTGGGACAAGTACTGGGACAAGTACTGGACAAGCACTGGTACCTTATATAAACAATACAAACATTACAAACAATACAAACAAATCAAACAATAAAAACATTGTAAACTTGGAAGAGCATCCACAAAAATTTCAAGATGATAATTTATTTTTCAAAGAAAAAAAGAAAAAAGAAAAAAAAAGTTCCGCGAAAAAAAAAGAAAAAGAGGCTATCACCAGGAACGCTTTCACCAACCCAACGCTCGATGAAATCAAATCCTATTTCCTTCAAGAAAAATTTTCTGAAGTCGAAGCTAATAAATTTTTCAATTACTTCTCCAGCATCGGTTGGCTCGTTGGTGGCAAGACACCTATGGTCGATTGGAAAGCAGCAGCACAAAACTGGATGATCAATTCCACAAAGTTCAATCCAATTGATTCTCAACCCGACCGTGCCAAACACCTCAACGTAGAAAATGACAAAGACTACTGTGAACCCTTGTAATTACTAACATCTATAAACAATGACGGTAAGAGAATTAGATATCAAAAAATACGAAAATTTTGTCATTTAATTGATTCATTCGTCCTTAGATTCCGCAGTCGAGCGTCAAATGTTTGAAGAAGTCGCAAAAACAAAAACTGTTTGAGCGAAGCGAGTTTTTTTGTTTTAGACTTCGAAAACTAATTTGACCGAAGAGGGATCTCAGACTTGATTTTTTTGTTTCTTTTTTTATCAAGAAAAAAAGAAAATTTTAAACGAATCATTATGAATAATTACAATTACCCCGAAATTATCATCTGGCTAGAAAACAAAGGAATTGAAATGTACGGCAGTAATTTCAAAATCCTCGAAAGCGACCAACCAATAATCTACAAACTCATGGCGTATTTCCTCAAAGACGAACAATCATGTCTCCAAAACAACATCGACCTCAACAAAGGAATCCTACTTTCAGGACCAATAGGCTGCGGCAAAACAACCCTAATGAACCTCATGAAACACCTTACAGCTACCGAACACAAATTTTACGTAAAACACTGCCGAGACATCAGCTACGAGTTCATTCAGGACGGATACGAAGTGATTCACAAATACAGCAAGGGAAAACTATACGTATCCGAACCCAAAACAATCTGTTTCGACGATTTAGGCACCGAAAAGAACCTCAAATACTTCGGAAACGAATGTAATGTCATGGCAGAGATTTTACTCTCCAGATACGACGTATTTATCGCCAAGAAAATTCCAACACACCTCACCACCAACTTATCCGCATCAGAAATCGAATCCGCTTACGGAAATCGTGTCCGTTCTCGCCTACGGTCAATGATAAACCTCATCGGATTCCACAAATCAACAATAGACAAAAGATAAAATCACTGCTCCTGAAAAACACCCCACACTGTAGCTCAAACCGCCCTTTGACTGTGGCATCCGGGCACCCGCTTTTCGAAAATTCTGAAAAAATCCAACACTGTTTGAGCGAAGCGAAATCGAAGATTCATGAATACCAACAAAATAGCAACACATGAATAGTTTGTTGGATTTCAGAATTGAGAAATTTGCGAGTCGGCGAACAGTCCTGGGCTAGCGTTTTTTGGTTCTTTTTTGGGCAATACAAAAAAGAACAGACATGAATAAAACATCAATGAACCCCTAAGAATCAAATACTCTAACCATCTAAACAATTAACCGATTAACCTTTCAACTATCATGAAACAAATCAAATCCTTCTGGAACTTCTTCCAAAAAAACGAACAAGAAATTATCAACGCCTTCTTTCTCGGAATAAACTCAGATGAAGTCTACTCCCAATTCATCAAAAATTTCAACAAAATTTCAACAAGAATTGGTTTCGAAATAATGAAACCCTGCGACGACAATCAAAAAATCAGAATACTTTTTACCGCCTACGGTTACCGCAAATTATTCCCCAAAGTCATTGCTTTAGAAAACCAAGCGCCAAATCTAAAACACTTCATTGTCCAGGGACTCATTAAACCTTTTGGGGAAATGGAAAAATACAAAAACGGCACCGACGAAATTATAGCACACCCTAACTACAATCTCAAAATCTCCGATATCCAAATGAGCTTACTAGATTACAACATCGAAACCAAGCAACTCAAAATCAACATCTACCTCACCGATTACGACAATATCTACCAATTCGATGACCTCGAATCAAATATCGAATGGATCCTAATGCAAATCATTGGAGAAATTGCCTTCGGCAAACACATCAAAAAAATCAAATTAAACCAACTTCCATTAAATACCAATGGCCTATTAAACATCGTAGAACTCCCCTACTTCATTGACTACCTCTACAAAATCAATTCCAGAAAGAAACCTCGAATAAACTAGCTAGACTCATAACTGAGTTTTTTAACCAACTCCGTTCCAGGATGCGCGCCATGTTCAATGTCGTTTCTTTTTCGAGTAATTCGAAAGACAAAAGATGATTTTTTTTTGCCGCTTTACGGGAAACCGTACTGTACTAAATTTTGATTAGCTTAAGTTTGAACTATTATTTAAATTAAGTTTTTACTTAGTTCCAAATGTGGTTTAAATTAAGTAAGTTTGAACTCACTTTTATTATTTTTTGCACATTTAAAAAAATGAACTCCCTTCTAAGTAAATCAATTAACATTATTATCAGCCAATAAGTTAAATCGAATGAATAAAAAAAGTTTATCCGAAAGAGACATTTGTACCAAGTATATAAATCCAGCCATTAAAAAAGCAGGATGGGATATGAACAGACAAGTTCGTGAAGAGGTTTTCTTTACCGATGGGCGAATCATTGTTCAAGGAAAACTATATGCAAGGGGGAAAAGTAAAAAGGCAGATTATATCCTTTACTACAAACCCAATATACCAATCGCAATTATTGAGGCCAAAAACAATAATATGCCTGTAGGATCAGGAATGCAGCAAGCACTGGAATATTCAGAGATTTTACAAATTCCATTTATATTCACTTCCAATGGTGACTCTTTTATTTTTCATGATAAAACAAATTCAGCAACAGCATTAGAAACGGAAATTTCATTAGAAAATTTTCCTTCTCCTGAAACTTTGTGGTTAAAGTATTTAAAACACAATAACCTGGAAGAACCTAAAGCAAAAGAAATTGTCGAAAAAGAGTATTATGTAGATGATAGTGGTATGAAACCTCGTTATTATCAGCAAAATGCTGTCAATAGAACACTAGAGGCAATTGCTAAAGATCAAAATAGGATTATTTTGGTAATGGCAACGGGTACAGGAAAAACCTATACGGCTTTCAATATTATTTGGCGACTATGGAAGACTGGCTTAAAAAAACGGATATTATTTCTTGCCGATAGAAATGCACTGTTAACGCAAACCAAAAACGGTGATTTTTCTCCCTTTGGTAATGACATCATGCACATTATAAAAAACAGAAAAATTGATAAATCATACCAAATCTATTTTGCATTATATCAAGGTTTAACGAGTACTGACGAAGAAAAAAACGCATATAAAGAGTTTAGTCGTGATTTTTTTGATCTCGTAGTTATTGATGAGTGCCATCGTGGAAGCGCGTCTGAAGCTTCGGCTTGGAGGGATATATTAGATTATTTTTCATCGGCAACACAGGTGGGATTAACCGCTACTCCAAAAGAAACCAAGGATGTTTCTAATATCGAATACTTTGGTGAACCTGTTTATACCTATTCTTTAAAACAAGGTATTGATGATGGCTTTTTAGCACCTTACAAAGTCGTTAGAATTACAACAAATGTGGATGAAGGTTGGCGACCAACAGCTGGAATGTTAGATAAATATGGAAACGAAATTAAAGACCGTATTTATAATTTAAAAGATTATGATCGATCATTAGTAATTGATGGACGAACAGAATTAGTCGCTAAAAAAATCACGGAATACTTAAAAGCTACGGATCGATTTGCAAAGACGATTGTGTTTTGTACCGACATTGATCATGCCAATAGAATGCGCCAAGCGCTAATTAATGAAAATGCAGATTTAGTAGCCAAAAACTGGAACTATTGCGTAAAAATAACGGGGGATGATGAAGTAGGCAAACAAGAATTAGACAATTTTACCGATGTAGAAGAACGTTTTCCTGTTATTGCAACTACTTCCAAAATGCTAACTACAGGCATTGATACCAAGATGGTGAAGTATATTGTTTTGGAATCCAATATTCAATCGGTTACTGAATTTAAACAAATTATTGGTCGGGGTACTCGAATAAGAGAAGCAGAAGGAAAAGTCTTTTTTACCATTATGGATTTTAGAAAAGCAACGAATATTTTTGCAAGACCGGACTTTGATGGCGACCCTGTACAAATCTACGAACCTGGTCCTGATGATCCCGTAGTGCCACCAGACACAGAAGACCCGACACCGACTAACGGCGATCCTGAAAATCCTGAAGAAGGAAAACCAACTCCACCAGATATAGGCATTGGCGTCGATCCTGAAATGGTAAAAAAATACTATGTAAATAACATAGCGGTCTCTGTAGTAAACGAACGCATTCAATACTATGGAAAAGATGGTAAGTTGATTACAGAATCTTTGAAAGATTATTCTAAAAAGAACTTAGAAAAAGAATTCAGCTCCCTTGATGATTTTATCCAAAAATGGAATGAAACCGAAAAGAAAGAAGAGTTAATAAAAGAATTAGCCGAGCATGGTGTTTTATTGCAAGCCCTTCGCGAAGAAGTAGGCCAAGACTTAGATGATTTTGATTTAATTTGTCATATCGCTTTTGACCAACCTGCTTTAACACGAAAAGAAAGAGCTAATAATGTTCGTAAACGCAATTACTTTGGCAAGTATAGCGAAACAGCTCAAAAAGTTTTAAATAGTCTTTTGGACAAATACGAACAAGAAGGAATTACCTCTATAGAACAAGGTTCTATTCTAAAAGTAAAACCGCTGAACGAAATGGGTTCGCCTGTAGAACTAGTAAGAGCTTTTGGCAAGAACAAAGATTTTGAACGAGCAATTAAAGAATTAGAAAACGAAATATATAATATAGCTTAATGAGTAACATTACCACAAACATAAAAAGCATACGCGACATCATGCGTAAAGATTCGGGAGTAGATGGCGCTGCACAAAATATCTCTCAAATGGTATGGATGCTTTTTATGAAAATATTTGCCGACAAAGAAGAAGAATGGGAAATTACCATAGACAACTTCGTTTCTCCCATTCCAGATAATTTAAAATGGCAAAATTGGGCAGCTGATGATGAAGGATTGACGGGCGATGCCTTAATGGAATTTGTCAACAACGAATTGTTTCCTGCGCTTAAAGAACTAGATGTTACCATAAGTCCGCAAGCGCATATTATACGCTCGGTGTTTGACGATACCTACAATTACATGAAAAACGGAACCCTTTTCCGTCAGGTGATTAATGTACTGAACGAAATTGATTTTAATAGTACCACAGAGCGTCATTTGTTTAATGATATTTACGAGACTATTTTAAAAGAATTGCAATCAGCAGGTTCAGCAGGAGAATATTATACTCCTAGAGCGGTAACGCAATTTATGGTCGATATGATCAACCCACAATTGGGCGAAACTGTTTTAGATCCTGCCTGCGGTACAGGGGGTTTTCTGACTTGCACCATCGATCATTTAAGCAACCAAATAAACAATCCAAACGATAGAGACATCGTTCAGAAATCAATACGAGGCATCGAAAAAAAGCCACTTCCCCATTTGTTGTGTACAACCAACTTGATGGTACACGGTTTTGATTTGCCTGCTGTGAGTAGAGGTAATTTGTTGAGTAAACCATACGCCGATTGGGGTACCAATGATAAACTAGATATCATCTTGACCAACCCTCCTTTTGGTGGTGTAGAAGAAGATGGAACCGAAACCAACTTTCCTGCCAAGTTTAGAACCAAAGAAACTGCCGATTTGTTTTTGGCTTTGATTATAAAACTACTAAAAAACAATGGTCGTTGTGCTGTAGTTTTGCCAGATGGCACACTATTTGGCGAAGGCGTAAAAACCCGAATCAAAGAAGAATTATTAGAAAAATGCAACCTGCATACCATTGTGCGTTTGCCAAACGGTGTTTTTAACCCTTACACAGGAATTAAAACGAATGTATTATTTTTTGAAAAAGGGAGCGCAACCAAAGATATTTGGTATTTTGAACATCCTTATCCTGCGGGAGTGGTGAGCTACAACAAAACCAAACCGATTAATATTAAAGAATTTGATCTAGAAAAAACATGGTGGAACAATCGTGAAGAAAACCAACATGCTTGGAAAGTTTCTGTAGCCGAAATAAAAAAACGCAACTACAACTTAGATATAAAAAACCCACACCAAGAAGACGATACCTTGGCGAGCCCAGAAGTGATTTTAGAAAAATTTAAAGCCACCGAAAATAAGATTACAACGATACAAGAGGAGATTGTAAAAGTATTAACCGAAGCTTTACAATAACATGCAATTACTACAACATTTTAAAAGCCTTACACTGCATCCTAAAAATGCACAAGAATTAAAAGGATTGATTTTGCAATTGGCTATTCAGGGTAAATTGACAGCTAATTGGAGAAAAGAAAATCCGAATGTAGAAACTGCTACTGAATTATTAAAAAATATTGAAAAAGAAAAAGCACTTTTAATTAAAGAAAAATTAATAAAAAAAGAGAAACCATTAGCTAAAATTACTAAAGATGAAATTCCTTTTAAAATATCTGAAAAATGGATTTGGTCTAGACTTGATGGTTTAGGAACAACAAATATTGGTTTAACTTATAAACCGACTCAAATAAATGAGATTGGAACACCAGTTTTGCGTTCGTCTAATGTACAGAAAGGTGAATTATGTCTTAAAGATTTAGTAAGAGTTAATGCTCAATACAAGGAAAAAGATATAATTAAAGAAGGTGATTTACTTATTTGTGTAAGAAATGGAAGTAGAAGATTAGTTGGTAAATGTACAATCATTGATCAAATTAATGAGGTGATGGTTTTTGGTGCATTTATGGCGATTTTTAGATCAAAATGTAATCCATATTTGCAATTATTTATTCAGTCACCACAATTCCGATCAAAATTAGATGGTGTTGAAACTACTACTATAAATCAAATAACTCAAGGGAATTTAAAATCAACTTTAGTACCGATACCGCCAATTCAAGAACAAAAAGAAATCGTAAGAGTCGTTGAAATGCTTTTTAAAGAAGTAGAACAATTAGAGCAATTAACCAAACAACGCATTAGTTTAAAAGAAGATTTTGTAAGTTCGGCATTGCGTCAATTAACGACTCAAAACACACAAACAGAATGGGCGTATTTACAAAACCATTTTAAAGATTTCTTTACCGAAAAAAGTAGCATCAAAAAACTACGAGAAACCGTTTTACAACTAGCCGTACAAGGAAAACTGACTGCTGATTGGAGAAAAAACAATCCTGATACTGAAAATGCTAGCGAACTTTTAAAACGCATTCAAAAAGAGAAAGCACAACTCATTAAGGATAAAATAATAAAAAAAGAAAGTCCTTTGCCTGCTATTTCTAAAGAAGAGATTCCTTATGAATTGCCTGAAGGTTGGGTTTGGTGTAAACTTCAAGATTTAGTTAATGTTGGTACAGGTTCAACACCTGCAACATCAAATACTTCTTATTACAATGGCACGATTCCTTTGTACACGAGTTCTGCAACAAATGATTTATTTGCAAAAGAATCTGAAAAATTAATTACTGAAAAAGCTCTTCAAGAAACTAATTGTAAAGTTTTCCCAAAAGGGTCCTTAATAATTGCAATGTATGGTCAAGGAAAAACCCGCGGACAAATTAGTGAAATAGTTATTCCTGGTGCGACTAATCAAGCAATTGCAGCAATGGTATTTTATAAAACATCTGTAGAATTTAAAGAATATATAAAATACTTTTTCAGGAAAATATATGAAGAAATAAGACTTCTAGCAGAAGGAGGAGCGCAACCAAATTTAAATGTGGGTAAGATTAAAAATACCATTTTACCTCTTCCACC
>JBBQSZ010000029.1:0-36463 GCA_038234745.1 Flavobacteriales bacterium
GGTACTGCAACAAAAGGTACTGATGGAAGTAATGGAGTTACTAGCACAAGTGGTGGTGCTGGTGGTGCTGGAGGAAATGGCGGTGCTGGTGCAATTACGAATAGTACTGGTGGTACTGCTGGAACTGTAGGTACTGCTCCAGGAGGCGGAGGTTCTGGCGGAAATGCAAATACTGCAACAACCAGAAATGGTGGTGTTGGTGGTGCTGGTAAAGTTGAATTAACTTGGGTTTCGGCTATTCCAACTATTATACTTAATAAAACCACTTTGTCTGGTTTTAACTACGATGCAGGAAATGGACCGTCTGGTTCACAAAATTTTACTGTAATTGCTGTTAGTCTTACTGAAGGTGTAGTCTTGACTCCACCAACTAATTATGAAATTTCTACGGATAACAGTACTTGGATATCAAATCCAGCTACAATAACCTTATCTCAAACTGGAGGATCATTAGACGGAAGTCCTGTGACAATTTATGTGCGATTAAAAGCAGGATTAACTGCTGGAAATTACGATAGTCAAGTTATTAATTTAACATCTGCAGGTGCTCCTACTGTATCGGTTACTTCTAGTGGTGGTGTTACTGAACAATTTTACTATTCCGGTTCAGGAGTATTATCTGATGTAACGAATTGGGGTACAGTAACAGACGGTTCTGGGGCTAATCCAGCTAATTTCAGTACTGATTATAAAAAATATGTAATTAGAAATACAACTGCACGAACTACTACTGCAGCTTGGACTGTTACCGGAACAAGTTCTAAAATTATTGTGGGTGATGCCACTCAAGCACCGCTTACATTGACAATTGCATCTGGTTTTGCTATTGCTGGAACAATGGATATCGCCGCTGCAAGTGGTGGCGCTAATAGTGTAATTATTCAAGGAGCTTTTACAACACAACCTACTTTTGGTTTGTTAGATGCAACTTCAGAAGTGCATTATGAAGGTACCGGAACTATTGGTGGTTCTTATACTTATGGAAAATTATTTATAGATGGTACGGGTACAATAAACGTTGGAAATACCAATCCTATTGTAAAAACAGCAATGACCGTTACAGCTAGCAAAACTTTAAGTTTTCCTACACTTAGTAGTTCTAGTTACTATTTTACTATAAATTCAGGAGGAACAGTTGCTATCGATGGGACACTAAACATAACAAAATTAGAAGGTTTTGTAGATGCTAATGTTGTTACTTCATCTACAGCCAAAGGGGCTTTTCAATTTTTGAGCACAGAAAACTTAACACTAGGAGCGACAAGTGTTATCAACTACAACAAAGGTTCTCTCGCTGGTACACAAATAATTTCTCCAAGAAACTATGTGAATTTGATTATCGGTGGTAGCGCTGGTGCCAAAAATATAGTTGGAGCAACTACTGTTAGCGATACCTTTACACTTGAGATTACTAATACAGCTACATTAATAGCATTAACTAGTTTAACTCCAGTAACTATTTTGCCAACTGGAAAATTAATACTTACATCAGGTACTTTTCCTGCAAATGGATATTTAACTTTAAAATCTAATGCTACAAGATCAGCTGTTGTGGAACCTGTTACAGCAGGTGTCATTACTGGTAATTTAGTTGTTGAGCGTTTTATACCTGCTGGACACAGAGCGTATCGTTTGTTAAGTTCACCAACAACTGGAGGAACACTTAGCTCAAACTGGCAAGAAGGACAAGCAGATGGCGTTGATGGAAATCCAGGTTTCGGAACACATCTTACAGGTGCTGGAGGAAGTGCAAATGGTTTTGACACTACAATATCTAATGCCGCTTCAATCTATTCTTATACTACTGGCTATAATGCTTTAACAGATACTAGCGGATCACTTAGTGCTGGTTCTTCTTTCTTAGTTTACGTAAGAGGAAGTAGATTAGCGACTAATATTACAGCAGCAGCTACAAATGATGCAACTACTTTAAGAACTACAGGTACTTTGGCTACAGGTACTCAAGCAGTTTCCGCATCTGGTACAGCTGGAGCCTTTACTCTAGTTGGTAATCCTTATCAAGCACAAGTGGATATGAATAAAGTTTTAAATACAAATGCAACTGCAGTAAATTTAACTCAATTTTATTATTTTGTTGATCCTTCAATAGGTTCAAAAGGGGCTTATGTTACTGTAGATGTAGCTAGTCCTGGAGCTTATCAATACCTTCAACCAGGTCAAGCCTTTTTTGTAAACACTGTTGCAACTAGCGCTGCTTCACTTGAATTTAAAGAAACTGATAAATCATCCGCAGCTGCTCAAACTAGTGTATTCAGAATTAAAAACACAACAGTACCTAGTTTGAATATTACATTATTAGATGGAACTGCTAATCGTTTAGACAATTTGAAAATAGCTTTTGATGCAAGCGAATCGAATGATGTGAATCAAAATGATGCTCTTAAACTTACCAATTTTGATGAGAATATGGCTTCTTCAAATAGTGGAAAATTATTAGCTATCGAGAAAAGAGCAATGCCAGCAGCTACTGATGAGATTCCTTTAAACATTACAAAATACAGAGGAACATCATATACAATGAAATTAGAAGGTTCAGGTTTATCAGAAACGCCATACTTAGTGGATAGTTTTGCTAATACAACTACTGAAATTCCTGTAGATGGAACAATTGATTATGCCTACACTGTTGATGCTGGAAATACTGCTAGCACAAATGCTAATCGCTTTAAGTTAATTTATGCTAAAACATTAAAAACAATTGACAATGAAGTTACTAGTTTTGTTTTGTATCCAAACCCTTCAAAATCAAATTCATTTAGTGTTGTAATACCGCAAAGTATGACTAAAGCATCGCTAACTGTTAGCAATATGTTGGGGCAAAAATTGTATTCACAAAATAATTTACAATCTGGAAACACAGTAAATGTTACGGCCAGCAATGTAAAAACTGCAGGTGTTTACCTAGTGAGCTTGACCTCAGAAGGAAAAACAACAACAACAAAATGGATTGTAGAATAAATTAAAAAAGATATAAAATGAAAAATATAAATAAAATTTCTTTGATAATAAACAAAACCAGTATCTGGCTATTTGTAATGTTACTTACTATTTCTACTGCTTTTGCAGCTGAACCTGATGCTTTGCCAGATGCACCAAATGACACTGCAGCAGCACCAATTGATGACTATGTGTTGTTATTAGCGATTATAGGTGTTTCCCTAGCTTTTATACGTTTCAGAGCCATTAAAGCGAAGCAAATCAAAAGACAAAATAGAACTTCCTAATAAAAAGTGTCTGGTTTAAAATTGAAACCCTGTTCCTTAATTGGAACAGGTTTTTTTTTGTCTAAGCTCTTCCTCTTTCCTCTTTTTTTCTCACTATTTGTCGCGCTGGAAGCGTCTCCATTATGTTGCTCCGGTTTGTTGAGACGCTTCCAGCCTGACAAACTGAGTAGTGAGTTGCTTGATAAAAAGCTATTATTACCATAAAATTATACAATAAAAAAGCCTCTTCAAAAATCATTTTTGAAGAGGCTTTTGCAAACAATAAGTATTGAAAAATGCTATTTAAAATTTCTTTTCAGAAGCAAGATATTCGCTTTTGGGTACCCCATGTAATTTTCTCAACTCATCATAGCGAATTTTTAATCCTTGAAATATCAAACTGTAGGCTGGATCTTTTGCTAAATTATGGGTTTCGTGTGGATCCAATTTAGTATCGAAAAGTTCTTCATAATTGTTCTCAATATAATTCATGTATTTGAACCTTTTGGTAACAACGCCTTCTTGTCTTGGCAATTGTGATCCTCCTAAGAAATAATATTGATAGAAAAAGTCATCTCTTTCTGGAATTTTATTTTCCATTACTTTAAACAAATCGACTCCCGACATACTTTCTGGAGTGTCGATTCCTGCCAATCCTAAAATTGTTGGTGCAATATCAATATTCAGTGCCATTTGTGGGGCGCGGTATTGCTTGATTTTATCACCCGATTTTGGATTGTAAATAACTAAAGGTACGCGAACAGATTCTTCATAACCCCACCATTTGCCTTCCATTCCGTGCTCGCCCAAAAACATTCCGTTATCGCCCATCAAAATAATTACAGTGTTATCTGCAATGCCTAATTCTTCCAGCTTTTTGACCATTTTCCCTAAGGCATCATCTACGCCAGTAACTAGTCGGTAATAATTTTTTACGTTTTCTTGATACAATGCTTCCGATCCAAATAAACCTTTCCATCGGGCACGACCAAAATTAATGTCTGTCTGGAAAAAGGCTGGAAATTTTTTCCAATATTCAGGATCAGCTGTTACTGGTTTAGGGATAGTTACATCGGCATAAAGGTCTTTGTAACGCGGCTGAATAACATAAGTCGGCGGATTTCCATCTTCTTCGTGTGGTGCTTTGAAACTTACAGAAAGACAAAAAGGTTGTTTTTTGGTTGCATAGTCACCAATGAATTTTTGTATGGCATTGCTAATGGTATCGGTGTCGTGAATCGACTTACCGTTTTTATCTATATTGATATAGGTGGGCTGCATTTTGCCACCTGCTTCAGTATTTACCCAATAGTTAAATAGTTGCTCTGGCGGTTTGGTACCTATTCCAAATTTCCCTATAAATCCCATATTGTATCCAGCATTCTTCAGTATTGCAGGATAAGATTGAGCAACAGCTTCTGGACTTAAATCGGTTTTGAAGTCGCCAATGTGGTGATCGCCCTGATATTGACCCGTAAAAATACTCGCTCTACTGGTACAACAAATAGAAGTGGTTACATACGCATTCTGGAACAAGACTCCAGAAGTCGCCAATTTATCCATATTGGGTGTTTTGATAATTGGGTTGCCCATTGCTCCCATCGCATCCCATCGCTGGTCGTCAGTTAATAGGAAAATAATATTGGGTCTGGATTGGGTTGGTGACTTCTGCGCATTAGTTTTGTAAGTAACTAAGCTAAAAAGACAAAAGGCAAACAGTAAAATGGTGCTTCTATTTTTCATTTATAGTGATTTATGGTATTATAATTAGTGCAACTTTTCAGTTCGTTAATTTAGTTACTAAGATACTAAGTTGTTTTTCCGATCGCAATCGGGACTATGTTTTTTATTCCTTTTTAATTCTTTTTTAAATAATAAATAGGAGCATTACAAATATATTCAGGGCAAACGTACACTTTTTTTTTCGCCACGAATTACACGAATTAACACAAATTTGAATCTGGCAACAAGCGGATTTAATGATTTTTTAAAATAAATTACACTAATTCTTACTCTTTTAGGAATTCGTGTAATTCAAAAATTTCAATTCGTGGCTATTTTTTTAAAATTTGAGCAAAGTATGAATTTGCCCTGCAAATATATTATGATTTGTTGCGCATCAAATTATAAAACGATAAATTTAGTAGCCTAATACTTAAAAACCATCCTGCACTATACTGTTTCATTTTGTAAATTTAGATTGTTTGATTTTATTACTATAAAAATATAGTTTAAAGCGGTGCACTTTCAGTGCATCTTGCTTAAACTTCTAAAAAATTTTTATACCGCAAATTCCCAAATTATAAATTTTTTTAGAATTGAAATAATTGGTGAATTTGGGGTAAAAGTTCACAATCCAATTTTGGAGATTTTCAGTATGCCAAATCAAAACTATGGACTTCAAGTTCATAGCGGTTTATTCCTTAATTAAAATTAGATGAAAGTTGGTAATGCGAATCAATGGTTGAAATTTTAATATTTTGATTTTCAATACAAATCTGACAGGGTTTTAAAACCTGTCAGATTTAAGAGATAAATAAAGGTGGTTTAGTTCAACCACTGATTCATATTATTAAATAATTACAGCTTTTAAAATGTTAAAAAAAAGAATATCAGTACAGTACAGGATGGTTTGAAATTGCCTTTTTTTTATTTTTACAATTGAACTAAAGAACAATTTAAATTATTTCATTATGAAAAGAAAATTACAATTTTTAGGAGCTGCTGCAATAACCGTGTTATTGAGTGCTCAAATGGGTTTTGCTCAAACAGGAGGGGCTTACGATCCTGCTAATCCAACAGTTGCTGGTGCGCCTTGGACTGTAGGAGCTCTTATTGAGTTTGAATATTTTGACTTAGGTGCAAATGCCAATCTAACTGTTAATCCAACAGGTGTTGCTCCTTTTGGTTATAGTGATGCTTCGGCGTTAAATACTGGAACTGCAGGTTTTAGAACTAATACAGATGTAGATATTTCACCTACTGGTAATCCTGTTCCAACAGGCGGAGGATATGATGTTGTGGGTTTTGTTAATTCAGAGTATTTGTATTATACAGTGAACTTTGCTACTTCGGGTTCTTATAGATTGGATGTATTTTATAAGCATGCATCTGTAACAGGAAAACTTCTTGCGTATCAGATATTAAAACAATCTGATTTAAGCGCAGTGAGTGCTGTAATTTCATCTAATTTACCTAAAGAACAAGCTTGGGTTGCTAGGCCTACAGGTGTTGTAGATGTTTGTGCTGGTACTTATGTGTTGAAAGTAGCATTTACTGGGGGCGCAGGACCTGTCTATGATTCCTTTACTATTGTTCAAGATGGTGCGTTAGTTAATCCTGCTTATTGTTCACTTGGTGTAAACGATTTTGACGCTTCTGCTAAAGAATTAGTGGCTTATCCAAACGGAAACACTACTGGAATTTTTACTTTAAACATTGATTCAGCTTGGGATGTATATTCTTTATCTGGAGCTAAAGTAATTTCAGGAAATGGAACAAACGTTGATATATCAGGATTTTCAAAAGGAGTTTATCTTTTAAAAACAAATAAAGGAGAATCTTTGAAATTGATGTTTAATTAATACCAAAGAATTTTTTTCTAAAACAAAAGTAGTACACGTAATTGTGTGCTACTTTTTTTTTGAACTATAATAAAATAGCAATTGATCTATTTTTAAGTTGTAATCTATGATTTTTAGTTATAGAAAACGGTTTAAGGTAAATTATTTTAATTCTCAGTACAGTACAGGATGGTGAATGCTTGTTGTTGTTTTAATTTTATCATCAGACTTCAAAAAAAACTTAAATTATTACATTATGAAAAGAAAATTACAATTAATAGGAGTTGTTGCAATGACAACGTTAATGGGTTTACAAATGGTGAGTGCGCAAACGGCTTTGCCAGGTGTGATAGAAGCAGAAACAGGTACCTTGTATGGAGGTGTAATCCAAAATAGTGGTAACGGAGGAACTCTTAACGTTATTTCTGGTCTTTATGGAACAACAGCTAGGTATGCAGAATATCCGGTGACTGTCGCTACTGCGGGATTTTTTGATATTTCGGTAGTTTATTTGAATACAAGTGTTGCTACAAATAGTACGGCGGGACTTAGGATATCTATTCCTGGTTTAGCTGTTCCGTATAATGTTTTTGGTGGATATTTTTTACCTGCTGCGGGTGTTTTTTCGGCCTATGCAACGGCTACTAAAGCAGGGGTTTATATGCCTGCAGGTACCTATACTTTAAAAGTAGAAAACCCTTCTGGAATTGGTATAAACATCGATAGTTTAACTTTTACAAGCGCAGCTGGAAGAGCTAAATTTGGTACTGCTGTAAATGTTACGAGCGCCAATACAGGATCAAATATTATTGAAGCAGAGAATTATGATATAGGCGGCGATGGGATTACTTTTCATGATACTACTTTAGGAAATGCAACTGCAGCGCTTCTTACAACTGTTGCTTATAGAGCAGATAATATCGATATAGCTGCCTCAGTAGGTGTTGTGAGTAATGATTATTTAGTGTCTAACGTTATTGGAGGCGAGTGGATGGAATATACAGTAAATGTTGCTGATGCAGGAGCTTATAAGTTTGAGATTACTTATGCTTCTGGAAATGCTTCGACTAATGTTACAAATGGTAAATTAACTGCAGCAACTTACGATACTTCGGGTACTTTATTAACTGAATTAATACCAACTACAACACCAATATATGTTGCAGGGAATAGTAACTGGAATGATTATAGAATGATTGAATCTAATGTTTTTAATCTTGGAGCTGGTGCAAACCAAATCATCCGTATAAGTTTGGGAAGTGGTTCAATAAATTTAGATAAGTTTAAACTTGTTTACACAGGACCATTATTAGGTGTAAATAGTTTTAGTGCAAATTCAAAAACTTTAAATGCCTATCCTAATCCAAGTGCTAATGGTGTTTTTAACCTAGGCGAAGCGTCAAAATGGGAGGCATATTCTGTTTTAGGTTCTAAAGTAGCTGAAGGAGAAGGAACTGAAGTTAACTTGTCTGCTGTTGCTAAAGGTGTATATCTTATCAAAACAGTGAAAGGAACTGCAAAAGTAATATTCCAATAAGAATGAACTCAATTGTTTTTTGTAATATAGATAAAAAGTAAATAAAAAATGGCTGTTTATACAATTTATAAGCAGCCATTTTAAGTTTAGAGCAGTTTTGAAATAAATTTCAACTTTATCTATTGTAATTACTAATTTTAGTACTCGATTATTTTACAAAAAACTATTTAATTATAAAACGTATGAAATCTAATTCTTTTAAATGCTGTTTTTTCTTGGTTTTGAGCCTTGGCTGTTTTGTCAATGTTCAAGCACAAACCTATCCTTTTGCTTTGCCAGCAACCGTTACTGCTTCGCTAAATGTAAGTACGCAAGCTACAGAACCTGCCAATAATTTATTGTTAGGATTAAATTTTGGTGGCTTTAATAGTAGCGCTGAGAAAACAATTTTTAGGTTTTTGAATCCAGTTACGGTTCGTTTTCCGAGTGGTGTTTGGTCTAATTGGTATGATTGGAACATTGATAGATCTACTTATAAAATGCAAGATCCTACGAATCCAACAGGTCCTTGGATTCCGTATGATACGTATATGGATGCCTATCCTACCTATAAAGCTACGTTGGATACCTATGAGAGTAGTAATACTAAAACCGGTTTTCCGGGATTAACTTCTTTATATGGCGAAGCTCCATTTGATATTGTTTGGACCTATAATCTAAATTACGATTCCAATGCAAAATCGTTAGCAAGACTACAAGATAGTGATGCCAAAGGCTTAAATGTATCTTATATTGAATTAGGAAATGAGCAATTCTGGAAAGACCAACGAAGCGAAAGAATTTCAACACCAGAAAAATATTATCCCGTAGCCAAATCTTTGTCAGAAACTCTAAAAGCACAAAAACCAAGTTTAAGATTATCAGTTCCTTTAGGATGGAGAGCCGATCAAGCAAGCTACAATAGTGCATTAACGGTTACAAAAGATTATTTTGATGCCATAACTTTGCATAAATATGTGCAATATGAAAAGGATGTAGCAGTAAAATCAAGTGATACATACAAAAAAATACTAACCGCAAGATTACAAATAGAAAACTCAAAGAATTTTGTTTTGACTTATGCGCCTGGAAAAAAAATATGGATGACAGAATGGGGCGTGAGTTGTGATCCTATTGCAGCTTCGTTTTTAGGACAAGCCGATGCTTACTTGTATTTGTTTGAAAAACAAAGTGTTTTTGAACGTGCGGAATGGTATGGAGCAACAACAGCTTTGAATCCTTTGTTTTATTTTACAACTGCGCAACTTGATGGTGGCGGACGCCCTCTCAGAGTATTGAGTAATATGAGAAAAACTGGTTTTGGAGCAACATACGAAATCCTGCGTTCCGTTTTTGAAAATAGTACATTACTCAAAAGTGATATGACTTGTAATGCCACATTAGTAGCGCCAGATGACACTGATTATACTGGAATCCAACCTGTAAATGTTGATGCCGTTAGTGCAAGAGCGGTTACTAAAAATGGTTTCACATCTGTTTTTGTGGTAAATAAAACACCTCAAAGCGTGGTTTTTGATTTGAAATTTAACACGGTTTCTTATGCAGGTAGTTTTGTTCACGAAGCTTTAAGTTTTACTACTTTGAGCGATGAACCCGATTATGCCAATAACGAAAATCCATTGGTCTTAATCAAATCGGGTACAGGAACAATTACTTTGCCGCCTTATTCGATAAATAAATTATCAGGAATAACGGTTACTCCTCCGGTAATTTATCCCGGAACTTTTAACGGTATTAAAAATGTACCGGGACAAATTGAAATAGAAGATTATAATATAGGTGAAGGTGTTGGTTTTCATGATTCTAGTGTTGGAAATTCAGGTGGAGAATACAGAACAGGAACTGGTGAAGATGTTGATATTGCAGCTGGAGGAACAGGATTTATATCTACTGCATTAGTCGGAGATGAATATACAAGATACACCATTCGAGTAACTGAATCTGGAAGTTATCATATGAATGTAAATTACAAAACGTCGTCAACAACTTCTAAACCTTTTGCTGCATCTTTATTGCCAATAGATTTGTCTACCTCAACATTATTGTTTTCAGCTCCAGTAAATTCAGCAACTGAGGGGATTGTAAAAATTGGAACTACGGCAGTTTATCAAGACTATCAATCGCCTAATTTTAATTTAACGGCAGGAGATTGGGTTTTAGAATTGAAAATCCCATCAGGTGGTGCAGGTCCAAATTATGATTATGTTACTTTGGTAAAAGATAGTAATTTAGGTATAAACGCATTGGAATTGAATGCTAAAAAAATATTCGTTTATCCTATTCCTAGCAAAGATGGAATTTTTAATTTGTCCGAAGAAACTTCGTGGGAAGTATATTCAATTTCGGGTGCTAAAGTGTTATCAGGAAATGGCATTCAAATAGATTTATCTGCTTTTTCCAGAGGAACTTATCTTTTGAAAACGCCAATCGGTTCCGAGAAATTGTTGTTTCAATAGCGTCATTTGGGTCAGATAGTCTCTGATTAAAAGTGTATTAAAAAACCTAAATCAAAATTTTGATTTAGGTTTTTTTAATGTAATGCCATTTAAAAAACTTAACAGGATACTACAGGACGGATTATTTGCTGTTATTTGCTAAATTTATTTTTTGAAATAATTGAAGAAAAGTTTTTGGAATAAAAACTTTTATGGCTATGCGTTACTCATACAAATAACTCATTATTAAATGGTTATAATAAATAATTAAACAAAGCAAAATCGAATGAAACATTTTTTAAAAACACTCCTATTTGTTATTCTTTTAAATTTTAGTTTTCAGACTGTAAGTGGTCAAAAAACTTTGTATAAAAACGCTAAACTTCCTATCGAAAAACGTATTGATAACCTTCTTCCTCAATTGACCATTGAAGAAAAAGTGAGTCAATTGATCAGTGCTTTTCCCAAATATTCCAAAGAATCAAATGATACTTATATCATTGATCCAATAATGCAAGACCAATTAAAAAAAGGAATGGGATCCTTGCAATATGTAAATCTTCCGCTCGGAGCACAAGGAGACACTCGTTTTTTGAATCAAATTCAAAAGTATAGTATCGAAAATAGTCGATTAGGAATTCCAATTCTTATTGAAACCGAAGCCTTACACGGTTTGGTTGCGGCTCAAGCCACCAGTTTTCCGATGGCATTGGCATTGGCCAATACTTGGGATCCAAAATTGGTCACTCAAATTTATACACAAGCGGCTCTCGAGGCAAGATCTCGTGGAATTCATTTGGCTTTTAGTCCATTATTAGATTTAGCTAGAGATCCTCGTTGGGGACGAATGGATGAAACCTATGGCGAAGATGTTCATTTGGTTACCAAAATAGGTTTGGCAGCTATCAACGGATTGCAAGGTGGCGGAGCTACTGTAGGAAAAAATCATATTGTTGCCAGCCCAAAACATTTTGCAGGTTACGGACAATGTGAAGGCGGGAGAAATTTTGCGCCGACCATTATTTCCGACCGACAATTTCGGGAAGAAGTATTAGAACCTTTCCGTTTGGCTGTAACTCAAAGTCATATTTGGGGCGTTATGCCATCACACAGTGAAGTGGAAGGAGTTCCAGCTCACGGAAATGAACGATTGTTGAATACTATTTTAAGAAAAGAATGGGGTTTCAAAGGAATTGCAGTTTCGGATTATAATGATATTGAACGTTTAGACCACTTGCATCACGTAGTTCCAAATAGGGAAGAAGCGGCACTTTTGGCACTAAAAGCAGGAGTAAATTTAGATCAACCTGTAGGTTCAAGTTATGTTTTGTTGCCAGAAGCATTAAAGAAAAAACCTGAATATATTAAATATTTGGACGAACGTGTTCGCGAAGTGTTACGAGTGAAATTTATGCTTGGATTATTCGAAAATCCGTATGCAGTAGAAGCAGAAGCAAAAGCAGTATTTGAGGATAAAAACAGGGACGATTTGGCATTAAAAGCTGCCGAAAAAGCCATTATTTTATTGAAAAACGAAAAGAATATTTTGCCTTTGGATGCTTCAAAATTAAAGAAAATCGCATTGATTGGTCCTAATATTAAAACTACAATTTTAGGAGGTTATACACCTGCAAATGTTCCAGCGGTCAGTATTTTTGATGGGGTAACCAATTATTTAAAAGGGTCTAATGTTGAAATCTTGTATGCGGAAGGTTGCGGAATTACTAAAGGAAAATCAGAAGCGCAATTCGAAATTGGAAAATTGCCAGAAGGCGATATTCAAACGATTCCTTATGAAAAAGAAAAAGCAACTATTGAAGCTGCAGCCGCCATTGCCAAACAATGCGAAGTGGCAATTGTTTGTGTAGGAGATAATTATTCAACCACTCGTGAAGCAGCAACATTAGGAGACCATCGTGGTGATCGTGCCGACTTGGATTTGGTTGGCAATCAAAATGAATTGGTCAAAGCGATTGTTGAAACAGGAACTCCTGTAATTGTAGTGATGATGCACGGTAGATCTTTGACTATAAATTACATCAAAGACAAAGCAGCTGCTATTTTAGATGGTTGGTATTTAGGTGTTCAAACCGGAAATGCCATTGCTCGTACTTTATTTGGAGCGAATAATCCAGGTGGAAAATTAGCGGTTACAATTCCTAGAAGCTTAGGACAAATCCCTGTTTATTATAGCCAGAAAGTAACTGGAACTTTAAAAAAATACTTGTTTGAAGATTCTAGTCCGTTATTTAATTTTGGATATGGTTTGAGTTACAGTCAATTTTCATTAGAAAACATAAAATTATCGGCAACCGAATTAAAAGCAGGTCAGTCTTGCGAAGTGTCAGTTGATCTGAAAAACACAAGCGATATTCTTGGAGACGAAGTCGTACAGGTTTATGTAAAAGATGTTGTAGGAACAATTACGCGTCCAGTTATGCAATTGAAAGCGTTCCAGAGAGTGACTTTAAAAGCAGGAGAAACTCAAACAGTGAAATTGACATTAGATAAAGCAGCTTTTGAAATGTTGGACATCAATTTCAAAAGAATAATAGAGCCTGGAGAATTCAAAATTTTCGTTGGTACTTCCTCTAGAAAAGAGGATTTGAAAGAATTGACTTTGAATGTGAAATAAAAAAACTGAGGTAAAATCGGTTTGTTTTAACAGAAATCTAAATCATTTGCTTTTTCGTTTGTGGTTTAGATTTTTTTTGGCATTAAATACTTTTATTTTCAGATTAAAATTCGAGCTTATTTTTACTGTAAAAGCTATAAAATCAGGATAGTGCAGGATGCTTTCTTACCGGTTCTTTATTTAATTTTGACAATTGTGATTCCAAATTTTAATCATTTATACCAAACAATAATCCCGAGAATCTTTATACTTAATTATTTACTCAAAAGAATGAAAAATTTAATAGCTGTATTTTTATTAATATTAAGTACAACCACTTTTGCTCAGACGTATCCATTTGTAATTCCTGCAACTGTAACAGCTACGTTAGACGTGAATACCAAATCCATTGTAAAGGCCAATAATAATTTGTTGGGGTATAATTATTGGAGATTTAAATCGAATCAAGACAAAGACTTGGCTCGTAGATTTAATCCGTGGAGTGTACGTTGGAGTGAAGGAAACTTTTATAATTGGGTAACGGACGGATACAATGATGACAGTTGGGATAACACAAGTTATCAGTCGATACTTGATCAACAAATAAGTGGCAATTTAAAACAGGGCTATGGCGATTTATTAAGTATGTACAAAGAATTAAAAATCAGGAATGGTTATGGTTTTGATGTGCTATTTAATTTTTCTGTTGGTTTTACCACGGCATCAGGAAATGTAAATAGACTCAAAAAATATACCACTGACGGTATAAATATTACAGATGTAGAAATTGGTAATGAGTATTTTTGGGATTTCTTTAGAAATAATACTACAGTCACTCCAGAGCAACAAGTGGTATTGTTTAAAGCAAATGCCGATGCACTTCATTTAGAAAAACCAGACCTTAAAATTTCGATTCCCTTGGGATGGCGCACCAGTCAAGTTGATTACAATAGGATTGTTATGGGAGACAAAAAATATTTTGATGCCATAGCTGTTCATAAGTATGTTGGAGCCGACCCCGATATTCCCTCAGAGAGCGATATTGCCTATAGTTCTTTGTTAACTGCTAGACTGGCACTGATAAAAGATGTTGATTTTGTTAGAAATCAAGCACCTGGAAAACCAGTTTGGTTAACAGAATGGAATAATGATGGCGCTGCCAGCGGAAAATGGGCAGCAGCATTGGGAGCAACTGACATTTATCTTTATTTATTTGATAATCAAAACATTTACCATCGTGCTTCTTGGTTTAGTGCCGCCGCCGCTAAAAATCCATTTGTTCTAATGGATCCTATTCAAATACGAGAACCAAAGTATCCCTTAGAAAAAACAATTAGTGGTGCAATGTATGAAATTGTGAGAGGTTTTTTTGAAAATGCTGAAATGTTTGATGGAAATGTGACCACCACTAAGCTTACAACTTCCTTAGGCTCCGTTAATGCAGTGAATGCTCGACTTGTTATTCAAGGTGGGAAAAGAAAAATTTTGGCTGTTAATTTAACGGATAAAGAAGTGGACTTTACCCTAAAATTAGATGGGGTAAATTCTACCGACTCTTTTACCCATGAAGCGATGTTTAACAGAACGATGGATAACTCGACTACCTTAGGAATTGACGAAAATCCGCTGGTTTTGGTAAAAAAAGGAAGTGGTCAAATCACGTTGCCCTCTTTGTCTATCAATGTAATTACTTTAGATGGATTAGCGGTAAACGAATCTCCGATTGTTGCCATAACCTCTCCAAATTTTGGAAGTATATATAATTTAGGCGAAGATATCCCTTTAATTGCAACTGCATCTGATAACAAAGGTATTGTTAAGGTAACTTTTAAAATTGATGATGTGTTTTTTGCTGAATCTGTATTAGATCCATACCAGTCTGTTTTCAAGCCTACTAAAGTTGGAAAATACAAAATTACAGCAATAGCTTATGATACTGACGCAAACCAAAGCGAACAAGTTTTATATGTGGACGTAATCGATAGAGGACCTTTTACAGGAACACCATCTGCGGTTCCGGGAATTATACAAATAGAGGATTATGATAAAGGAGGGCAAGGAATTGCTTATAACGACACCACTATTGGCAATGACACTAGCGGATATAGACCAGAAAAAGATGTTGATTTAGGGATTGGTGGTACAGGTTTTGTTCTTACGTCGCTTGCCGCTGGTGAATATATGAGATATACAATAAATGTTGCCGAAACTGGAATTTATAAAATGCTAGTGAATTATAAAACATCTTCTACAACTTCAAAATCATTTATTGCACAGATTTCTCCAATGGATTTATCATCAACAACTCAGTTGTTTTCGGCACCAACGGGTCAGTCTACTGGAATAGTAAAATTGGTTGATGCAACAGGAGCTACAGTTTATGGAGATTATACATCTACTGACTTTACTTTACAGGCAGGAAACTGGATTTTAAGTTTAATACCCGGAGGTGCAGGACCTAACTTTGATTACGTGACAATAGTAAAATCGGGTGCTTTGGGACTAAGTGATTTTCAAAAAGAATCAAATTTGCTAAAGGCATGTCCCAATCCAAGTTCTACAGGTATTTTCAATCTTGGCGGAGAGACTTCGTGGGAAGTTTATAGTCTTTCAGGTGCAAGGGTATTAAAAGGCAATGGGGATAAAATTGATTTGTCAACTTTTACTAAAGGTATCTATATGTTAAAAACAGACAAATCAACTTATAAACTAATTTATCAATAACGAAAAAATAATAAACAATGCAACTTAACCCAACAAAAAAGCGATAAAACACATTGGATTTGACAGTCTCAGCAGGGGTCAAATGATAGTTGGACGAGTTTTTGAGAAAACTTCACACTTTCAAAAATACTGTCATGGCTTCCTGCTCTAAAGGTTTGTTAAGTTAAAAGTATTAAAGCAAATGGATGTATTTCCTGAAAAAATGAAATGAATAAATACTAAATAATTAAATTAAATTATACTAAAATGAATCGCAAAAACGCACTTATTAAATGCAGTAGTTCCACAATAGGCTTCATTGCATTGTTTCTGGTTTTGAATGCTTTTTCAATACAAAAAGCAAAAGCTCAAGATTATCCATTTAAAAACCTTCCTAATGAGATAGTAGCAACATTAGATATAGATACTACCAAAAAAGAAACCTTCATCAATCAATTATTGGGGTATAATATTAGTGGTTTTACTTCTACTGAGCAGAAAACTATAATAAAGAAATTTGACCCAAGCACCATACGGTTCCCAACCGGAATTTTTTCCAACTGGTACGATTGGCGTATCGATGATTATACCTATTATAGTCCTTGGATTGACGAATCACATAAGTCTAATGTAAACGGACAACCCAAGGCTGGAGTTGCTGGTTTGCAGAGCTTAAATAATGATAAAACTACTAGTAACGGTGTTGGCTATGATTTTTTAATGACCTGGAATATGAGTGATGATGGGGCTAAAGGAAACGATGCTAATACTAATACCGAATCAATCGCACGTTTAAATTACTACAAATCCATTGGTTTTAAAGTGAATGCAATAGAGTTTGGAAATGAGCTTTTTTATCGCAATCAAAGAAGTCCGTTTGTACCCGACGAAGCTGGATATCTTGCTCGTGCCAAAAAATTATCAGCAGATTTAAAAGCAATAGATAGTAATGTTAAAATTTCTATTCCTTTGATACCTAGGGGTTCAGCGACTAATCCTAACTGGAATAAGCTTTTGGCTGCTGATAAGACATACTTTGATGCTATTTCGGTTCATAAATACATTGGTGTTGACGTTGATAATAGATTGGATGTAAGCAATGTAGGTTATGAGTTTGGTTTCACAGCTCGTTTAACACTAAAGTCCGCAGTCGATTTTGCTCGGACTTTTGCACAGGACAAACCAGTTTGGTTAACCGAATGGGGAGTAGATGTGGGTACTAGTCCTACCGGTAACGCAGCATCTTGTTTGGGAATGGCAGATTGTTATATGTATATGTCAGAAAATCAAAATATTTATCAAAGATCCAATTGGTTTATTGCCAACGGTTCTGCTAATCAGATGGTTAAACTAGTAGCTGGTTCGTATAGCACGATAGAATATCCATTGAGAAAGACAGGTTATGGTTTAACTCATGATATTATGAAGTCTGTTTTTGAAAACAGCACGATGTTAAGTTCAAAGGTAACCACAGCAACTAAGTTGGCAATTAATCTTGGTTCAGTGGATGCGGTAAGTGCCAAAGCAGTTGTAAAAAACGGTAAAACAATCATCGTAGCACTTAATTTAACAGATAAACCGGCACAGTTTCAGATAAAAGTAGATGGTTCAAACTATTCTGATGTTTATACATTAGATTCTAGAAAATTTGATAACATGACAGAATTGCCTTTGATTCCATTTGATGACAAGCCTTTTAATGCTACCCAAAATGGTTCCGGAATAGTTACGCTTCCTCCTTTGTCTATTAATGTGATTTCGAATCTTGCGGTAACTATATTGGGTGTCGAACTTCCTTCTAAAAACAGCTTGGTAGTTTATCCCAATCCCTCAAAAGGATGGTTTAATGTTGATTTGGATCAAAGCTCAACCTATACAGTTTATAATCTTTTAGGTGCAAAACTGATAGAAGGTAAAGGAAACGGAAATTTTAAATTAGACATGAATGGTTTCCCCACTGGGACTTACTTGTTGAAAGTTAAAACTAGTGAGGGAGTAGTATCCAAGCAAATTATAATCGAATAAATAGAAACAGATACCACTTTGCAACAATCTTTATTGAAGGATTCTGCAAAGTGGTTTTGTTACGGAGAGTTTATAATAAAGGTTCCGATACCTTTTACATTTCTATGGATTTAACGATTTTGATAGTAGAAAATTTTGAACTGTTTAAAAATAGAGGTCAGACAAAAAATGTAAAGTTCAAGGTACTTTTTAACAAATTAAACAATGAAATCTGAAATAAAAAAACTAGTTTTATTTTTTCTGTTATCCTTTTCGTTAGCGTTTAGCTCGACTATTTTTGCGCAAAAGAATTGGGAAAATGCCCAATGGATTTGGCAAGCAGAAGATGGACCAGTTAATAGCTGGATGAGTTTTAGAAAATCATTTGATTTAGCTACTTTACCTACGTCAAATTCAGTAACAATTGATATTGCTGCTGAATCTAAATATTGGATGTGGATAAACGATGAGTTGGTTGTACGTGAGGGCGGAGTGAAAAGAGGTCCTAACAAAACAGATTCGTGGTATGATGAGGTTGAAATTAAGAAATATTTAAAAACTGGTAAAAACACCATTTCTATTTTGGTGTGGCACTGGGGAGCTCGTCCAGATCATTATTATAAATCCTATAATCCCAGTGGAAAAGGCGGTATGGTGCTGCTTTCAAAAATAGGTGACTTAACCATAAAAAGTGATAATAGTTGGAAAACGAAAATTCATCCTGCGTATGGAAATTCTACAGTACCAACTCATAGGTTCAAACCAGAAAATAATATCATGTTTGATGCCCAAAAAGACATGGTCGGTTGGGAAAAAATAAATTATGATGATACCACTTGGGATATTCCAGTAGAAAAAGGAACGCCACCACAAATACCTTGGGGTGAACTTCATAAGCGAAATTTTCCACAATGGAGAGATTCAGACCTAAATAATTACGTAAATAATAGTGCCTTAAACTTACCAAAACAAGGTAATGGAACGGTTATAAAAGGACAACTTCCTTATAATTTTCAAATGTATCCTTATATAAAAGTAGATGCAGTTGCAGGAAAGATAATTACCATATCTGCCGATAATTGGGATGCAAATTATGTGGTTGAATATGTAACCAAAGAAGGTGTACAAGAATTTGAAGTGCCTAGCTGGAATAACGGTCATAATGTTTTATACAATGTTCCTACAGGGGTTACAATTCTTGAGTTGAAGTATAGAAAAACGGGATATGACGCACCAGTTACGGGGTCTTTTACCTGTGACGATTCCTTTTATAATACGCTTTGGACGAAGGCTACAAACACATTGGAAGTGTGTATGAGAGATACCTATATGGATTGTCCGGATAGAGAAAGAGCTTTATGGTGGGGCGATGTTGTCCTTCAAATGGGAGCAAGTTTTTATACTTTAGATAGAAAAGCTGATCTTTTAACCGAAAAATGCGCTAATGATTTAATTGGATGGAAATCGGATACAGGAGCTTTGTCTTCTCCAATTCCTTTCTCAGTTAAAAATTTTGAGTATGGCTATCAAATGCTTAGTACACTTGGTATGGACGGTTTTTATCGATATTATTTAAACACCGGAAATGCTAAATTTGTAAGCGATATGTATCCTTCACTAAAAACCTATTTGCTAAAATGGACAATGGCTACTAATGGACTTCCAGAAAGAAAAGAAGTTTTTAATAAATGGACAGATTGGGGGGCAAATGAAGATGTAGATGTGACGGAAGATGCCTTGTATTATTCATCCTGTAAAGCTGCAGTTGAGATGGCTAAATTATTAAATATACCTGCAGATGTTACTCTTTTTCAAGGTAGAATGAATAGCATAGAAGCTAATTTTGATAAAACTTATTGGAAAACAGGAATTGGTTATTATTCAAATACGACCAACGGAAAACCTGATGATAGAGCAAATGCAATGGCGGTTGTGGTTGGATTAGCAAAGAGTTTAAACTATGCAACTATTAAAGCTGTGCTTGATGTTACCGAAAATGCAACTCCTTATATGGAACAATATGTAGAAAGATCCTTGTTTATGATGGGATATCCTGAAGCTTCATTAGCAAGGATGAAAAAATTATATGCTCCTATGGTTTCTAATTTTTCTACTACATTGTATGAAGGATGGAGTACTAGCAGTGGAACAAAAAATCATGCTTGGAATACACCAAATATGATTATGTCTCAATTTGTAGGTGGTATAGAACCTATTGAAGTGGGTTACAATAAATACCAAGTGATGCCACAATTAGGTCCTTTGAAAACTGTAAATCAAAAAGTTCCCTCTCAAAAGGGAATTATCGATTTGAATATTAAAAAATCAGCTACGGATATAATTCTTAATTTAATAAGTCCCCTCAATACCGTTGCTGTAGTTGGTATTCCGAAGAAAAATTTAACAATTAAATCGGTTACAGTAAATGGAGCAGCAATTTATAACAATGGGGCAGCAATAAATGGTGTTGCAGGAATATCGTTTAACAAAGAAAATAATGATTATATTATTTTCAATGTGTTGCCAGGTTCGTGGAATTTTGTAGCTAATAATGATGAAATTCCTAGATTGAACGTAATAAAAAATCAGTTAAAAGATTTTGTTCTTTATCCAAATCCTAGTTTTACAGGAGTCTTTTATTTAGATGAACTTGAAAGTTGGAAAGTTTATACTATATCAGGAACTAAAGTCTTAGAAGGAGAAGGTCAGAGAATAGACTTGTCTCATTTTGCTAAAGGCATTTATTTGTTAAAAACGCTTCAGGGCACAATTAAATTAATTTACAAATAATTAATAAATCATAAATATGGTTAAGTCGCTAGTAGTTTTCTTATCGTTCTTTTTTTTTTTAATAGCCTCTCAAAGATCAGTAGCCCAACAAAATTGGAGTAAATCCCAATGGATTTGGCAAGCGCAAGATGGTCCAAATGATAGTTGGATGAGTTTTAGAAAAAACTTCACACTTTCTAAAATACCTTCAAAAGCTGTTGCCGCTTTAGCAGTGGATTCAAAATATTGGATGTACATCAACGGAGTTTTGGTCGTTAGAGAAGGTGGCTTAAAACGAGGTCCAAACCGAACGGATTCTTGGTATGACGATATTGATATTCAGAAATATTTGAGAAAGGGTGAAAATAATATTTCGATTTTAGTTTGGTATTGGGGAAAAAGAGCAGATGATTATTATAAATCATACAATCCAAGTGGAAAAGGCGGATTGGTTTTCTTCAGTGATTTGGGAGAAAAAACCATTGTAACGGATGCCAGTTGGAAAGTAAAACAAAATCCCGCTTACGGACATGCTGAAATTCAACCCAACAATATGAAACCCGAAGCCAGTGTTTTGTTTGATGCCAATTTAAACCTGAATAATTGGACTTCTGTTTCTTTTGATGATGCCAAATGGGAAAATGCAACAGAAAAAGGGTTGCCACCAACTGCACCTTGGGGACAATTACACCAACGAGAAATTCCGCAATGGAAGGACTCCGAATTGAATAATTACACAGATATTTTTACCTTTCCATTTGTGTCAAAAACTGAACCGATCTTAGTTCACTTGCCAATGAATTTACAGGTTTATCCTTATTTTAAAGTGGAGGCAAAAGCGGGTCAGAAAATAATTGTCCGTGCGGAAGATACCAAAGAGAAAAATTTAGTTTTAGAATACATTACCAAAGAAGGAATTCAAGATTTTGAAATGCCGAATTGGATCAATGGACACATCCTAAAATATGAAATTCCAGCGGGAATAAAAGTGCTGGAATTGAAATATAGAGCCACGCAATACGACACCGAAATTGTAGGCGGATTTACTAGTAATGATCCTTATTTTAATACCCTTTGGCAAAAAGCTACAAGAACATTAGTCGTTTGTTTAAGAGATACCTATATGGATTGTCCGGATCGTGAAAGAGCGCAATGGTGGGGAGATGTTACCTTGCAAATGGGAGCTGGCTTTTATGCATTGGATAGAAAGGTAGATGTGCTTTCCAAAAAGGCAATTTATGATTTAATCGGATGGCAAAAACCCGATGGTATCATTAGTTCTCCGATTCCCTATTCCAATAAAAATAATGAGTTGACTACTCAAATGTTGGCTTCAATTGGTCCAGATGGTTTTTGGTTGTATTACAAATATACGGGTGATGCAAAACCCGTTATTGATGCCTATCCCGCAGCCAAAAAATACCTTGAATTGTGGAGTATGGGCGAAAATGGACTTGTAGATCATAGAAAAGCAGGTTGGGATTGGGGAGATTGGGGAACTAATATCGACAAACCTATTTTAGAAAATTGCTGGTATTATTGGGCGTGTAAAGCTGCTGTAGATATGGCGAAATTATCAGGAAACACAAAGGATATGGAGTGGTATCAAAAACGGATTACTAGCATCGAAGCAAATTTTGATAGAATTTTTTGGAATGGAAACGAATATAAATCCGATATTATGTGGATGGATAAACCGTCTATAGAAAAAGGTGTAAAACCAATTGCCGACGAACGCGCCAATGCAATGGCTGTTATTGTTGGGCTTGCAGCAAAAGATAAATATCCTAAAATCGCTGAAGTACTCAAAAACAATATTAATGCGGGACCTTATATGGAAAAATATGTAGATCAAGCCTTGTTTATAATGGGTTATCCAGATGCTGCACTTGATCGTTTAAAAAAACGTTATCAAGTGATGGTAGATTTACCACAAACGACACTTTATGAAACTTTCCCAAAAGGAGGGACAATGAACCACGCTTGGAATGCACCAAATACATTACTTTCCGAATTCGTGGCTGGTATTGCGCCAATTACTCCAGGTTTTGCAACCTATAAAGTAATGCCGCAATTGGGGAGATTAACTTCTGTAAAAGCCAATATGTTAAGTGTAAAAGGAATGATTGATGTGAATATCAACAAAACTAAATCTACTTTTGAGCTGAATTTAATGAGTCCAACGAACACTATTGCGGTTATAGGAATTCCTAAAAGCGATACTAAATTTTCAGAAGTTAAAGTGAATGGAAAAGTGGTTTGGGAAAAAGGAAAATTTAAAACTGAAACTAAGGAAATTACTTTTTCTGGTGAAGACGAAAGTTATATTAAATTCAATGTCCCAAGTGGAAAATGGGATTTTATAGCAAAATAATAACGAAATAAATATAATGACACAAATAAAATTTCAATGAAACTATCTATTAAAGCAACAGCAATTCTTTTTATTTTAGTAAACCTATTTTTTCAAAATAATGTTAATGCAACCGAAAAAAAGATTGATCGCAAAGCCGTTGTTCAACGCAATAGAATTGTAACTACTACAACAATTGCCAATAGTCCGGCACAGGTTGGAAACGGTGAGTTTGCTTTTGGAGTTGATATTACTGGACTGCAAACCTTTGAATCATTCAACACAATGTCACATTGGGGATGGCACAGTTCGGCCTTGCCAAAAGGGTTAAATATTGAAGATTTTGCTGGTAAAATGATGGATACGCACGGGCGAATGGTTCAGTACGACATTCAAAATCCAGAAAAACCTGAATTGTCTTCTTGGTTGGCAGCGAATCCGCACCGTTTTAATTTAGGGAGAATTGGTTTCCAATTGCTTAAAGCTGATGGAACGGAAGCGAAAGCAGAGGACTTAAAAAACACCACTCAAGAAATTGATATGTGGCAAGGGATTATTTATAGCACTTTCTATTTGGAAGGAAAAAAAGTAGCGGTAAAAACAGCTTGCCATCCATCATCAGATGTTATCGGTGTTTCTGTAGAATCAGATTTGATAAAAAGCGGCCAAATAAAAGTGTTCTTTTATTTTCCCTATCCTATTCCAAAAGGAGGAGAAGATGTAGCGAAAATGAATGCTCATACATCCGTTATCGAAAAGCAAAATAAGAATTCAGCGGTGATTTCTCGTAAAATGGATGATATGAAATACAATGTTTCCATCCAATGGAATGCTCCAGCAACGCTAACCGCTGGCGATAGTAATTCTAGTTCTCATCGATTTTATCTTACTCCCACAAAGACTAGCAAAATGGAGTTTGCCTGCGGATTTAGTCCTGAAAAAGTAGCACAACCTTTATACAAGGCTAGTGACGTTTTTGAACAAAGTACTAAGGAATGGCCTAAGTTTTGGAAATCCGGTGCCGCTATTGATTTATCTCAAAGTAAAGATGTTCGTTGGAAAGAATTAGAAAGAAGAATTGTACTCTCGCAATATTTAATGAAAGTGAATGAGGCCGGTTCTTTTCCTCCACAGGAAGCTGGCTTAGTAAGAAATGGATGGTTTGGTCGTTTCCATTTCGAAATGATTTGGTGGCATGGTGTTCATTATGCTTTGTGGAACAGATGGTCATTATTAGAAAAGAGTTTGAACGTTTATCAAGACTTTTTACCAACATCCAAAGAAAGAGCAAAAAAGCAAGGATATATAGGCGCTCGTTGGCCAAAATGTACCGCTGATCTCGACCGTGAATGGCCACATCCAATTCATGCATTGCTTATTTGGCAACAGCCACATCCCATTTATTTTGCCGAATTAGATTATCGCCTCCATCCTACAAAACAAACCTTGGAAAAATGGAGCAGTGTTGTTTCTGAATCCGCTGAATTTATTGCAGATTATGCTTATTTTGATAAAGAAACCAATCGTTATGTTTTAGGTTCGCCTGTTCATATTGTTTCCGAAAATACAAAACCGGAATCTACCGTTAATCCAATTTTTGAATTAGGGTATTGGCGTTTTGGTTTACGTACAGCGCAAGTTTGGAGAGAACGATTGGGACTAGCAAGAAACGCTAAATGGGACGATGTGTTAAAAAAACTTTCTCCCTTACCACAGCAAGATGGTTTGTATGTTACCCACGAAAATATTGAAAACATGTGGACTAAATTTAATTTTGAACATCCAGCACTTATTGGAACATTTGGAATGTTGCCAGGCGATGGTGTAGATTCCAAAACCTTTGAAAAAACATTTGATAAAGTAATAAATACTTGGAATTTTAAAAGAACATGGGGATGGGATTTCCCGATGTTGGCTATGGCTGCAGCAAGAATTGGAAAACCGGAGACGGCTGTCGATATGTTGCTAACTCCTACTGCCAATTTTCAATTTGATGCGCATGGATTAGCTACTGGAGGACCATTTCCTTATTTCCCTTCTAACGGTGGACTTTTAACGGCAGTAGCCATGATGACCGCTGGTTGGGATGGTTCAAATGGGAACGCACCTGGATTTCCGAAAAATGGAAATTGGGTGGTTAAATATGAGGGATTTAATAAAATGCCGTAGTTAAAGACTAAGTAAAACACAATTAAAGATGAAATTAAGAAATCTTTTGCTTTTTAGCACTTTATTCATTTGGACAGTTGGTTTTGCGCAAAACCCAATATTTACACAGCGTTATACTGCTGATCCTTCGGCATTAGTGTATAATGGAACAGTCTATCTCTATACTTCACATGATCTTGATGGACAAAGTTCCTATTTAATGAATGATGTTACTTGTATTTCCAGTACTGACATGAAAAACTGGACGGATCACGGTGAAGTTTTTAATGCAACCACAGGAACTACCTGGGCAAAGAATGCTTGGGCACCTTGTGCTGTTGAACGTGACGGAAAGTTTTATTTGTATTTTGGCGATGGTAATAGATCTATTGGTGTGGCAGTTAGTGATAGTCCTACAGGTCCTTTTGAAGATGCTAAAGGAAGTGCGGTTATCACTAAAAGTTTAGCCAATTCTGATGTGCCTTGGTGTTATGATCCTAGTGTTTTCATTGATGACGATGGACAGGCGTATTGTTATTTTGGAGGCGGTGATCCAAAATCAGATCCTACTCTCTACAATGCTAGGGTTATTAAATTGGGAAATGACATGATAAGCACTGTTGGAGATGCAGTAACAATACCTGCCAGTGGCTTTTTTGAAGGAGCACATATTCACAAACGTACTGTGAATGGTGTGAAAAAGTATTATTTTTCATTTTTCAGAAATTTGAGCGGGATAAAAATCGATTATATGGTAAGTGATAATCCAATGACTGGTTGGGGATCAAAATATACAGTTTTGAATACTTTAGCAGATAATATGAGCAACAATTCACAAGCCGGAATATTCGCCTTTCTTGATAAATCATATATTACTTACCATAATAGAAAATTAGCCATAGACCGTGGCGTAACTAATACACGTCAACGTTCGGTTTGTGTGGATGAAGTGACTTATAAAACGGATTACACTATGAATACCGTGGTTACAACTTCTACTGGACCCGCTCAAATTGGTTCTGTAAATCCATACTTATTAAATGAAGCCGAAACCATGGCATCACAATCTTACTTACTACCCGGAATAGAGGTAAATACTTGCAATGACAATGGAATAGGAAGAGCCGTTACCGATATAGATAATGGCGATTGGATTAAGGTTGCCGGTGTAGATTTTGGAACAGGTGCTTCTAGTTTTAAAGCGCGAGTGTCTTCGGCAACTACTGGAGGTACTATTGAAATTCGATTGGATAGTGAAACGGGGACTTTAATAGGAACTTGTGCCGTGAATCCAACTGGTGGATGGGATAATTTTGAAGATAAAACCTGTTCAATTACCGAAGTTACAGCGAAGCACGATGTTTATTTTAAGTTTACTGGTGGAAATGGGTTATTGTTCAATTTCAATTGGTGGCAATTTAGCCCCACAATTCCGTTAGAAGTAAATAATTTTACTTCTAATGAAATTAAAACTACTACTATTTATCCTAATCCGAGCGCTACTGGATTATTCACGCTTTCGAAAGAGGAAAACTGGCAAGTATACAATCTAATTGGACAAAAAATATTAGAAGGTAAAGGAGATAAAATTGATATTTCTTCCTTTGCCAAAGGAATATATAATCTAAAAACAGAAAGCACAGGTTTCAAATTGATTTATCAATAAAAAGTGTTTTTCTGAAAACAGTAAGCATGAAAAAAGGCTACAACAAATTCAATTTTGTTGTAGCCTTTTTTGAAATAATTTGATTTATACAATTCTAAATAGTTAATTAGCCCCCTTTTTAGCTATTTTTTAATATCATTATTTATCTAAAGTAATAGTATTAATCGATAAAGGCGGTAACGCTATAGCACCCTTGCCTTTTTTGATTTTACTCAAAGGATTTTCGTCTATCGGAATATTTCGTTCCTGTGAAACATTCTCGAATGACATGGCACTCTGGATAAATTTATCATTGTAAACAGTCCCATCTATTTTAAAGATAAAAGGAACAGTTTGGTCAGTCATGTTCAAAACGATAATCGTTATTTTGCCATTTTTTGTAACCGCTCTTGCGCTCACGGCATTAACTCCAGCTATTAATTCGCTAGTTGTCATTGAGCTTGATAACAAAGAACTATCCTCAAAAACCGATCTTATTATTTCGTGTGTAGCTCCATAAAGTGTTTTTTCAAGAGGATATTTGATTCTTGTTCTTTTTTCACCATTTTGATAACCCTTCTCCCAAGCAACGAAGGAATTTAATTTTCCGTTTACACTAAACCAATTGGCTCTTTGATAGAGATCTTGATTTTCGGACATAAATAAATAACAATCTGCCATTCCTAGCGCAGAAGCCGCATTTGGGCCTCCCGATTTCACTCCCCATTCGGTTAGCCAAATTGGTTTGTCTTTCGAAAATGGTCTAACGAAAGTATTCGTAGAAGTGGCTAAACTTTTTCGAGCTGTCAAAGCTGTGCTGTACGCATTATCCGTATTGGCAGCATTATCAGGGTCAGACCCGATATAAGTGTGCACCGTTACAGCATCATAATAAGTGTTGTCTTCGGTCAAATCGGCATTCCAATCTGGGTTAGGTAAAGATGTTCTTCTCACTAATGGAATAGAAATCTGAATGTTGGGGTCTTTGGCTTTTAAAGCTTTCGACATTGATTTTGCTCTTGAAATAAAATCGTTAGTATTTGGTATAATAGAACTTCGTTGTCCCGGATAAAAACATTCGTTGCCTAATTCTATTTCTTTTACTTCGAATCCGCGAGAAATTAAATCATCATAAAAACCAATAGTTTCGGGACTTTGAGAAAAATCAGTTCCATCGGCACTCATATTAAAGGTCCAGACAACATCATATCCTTTTTTATATTTCGATTTTTTTCTTTCATTGTTCAATTCTTCTAAACCGGCAATACCTATTTTTTTAGTTGCCTTTTCTGCTGTTGGAAGAGAGGATGCAAAGTCTACTTTTGTGGTTTTAGTTGACGTTTTGTTGAATAGATATGAAAATTCTTCAACCCCAAAAAGTCTGGTAACATCATTTCTCCAATCGTACCAGTTCGCCCATAATCCGTGAGGGAAACGTATGGTTGCTGGATCAAACTGATGGATGAAGTCTTTGTCACTTGTAGTCGTATAACCAAAAATATTATATCCTAAAATAGCATTCCTAAAAGGAACAGCGGATTTAGTTTGTACGTCTAATGTTGCAGTAACATTGGTAGGAAGATTTGAGAAAGGATAATTTTGCGCTTGTGTTTGGTTGGCAGTTGTCATTACAAAAACAGCAATCAAGAAACCTTTAGAAATTTTGTCGAAAATTATTTTTGTTCTCATAAGTTTATTATGGGTTTGATTTTATTTTGAAGAATGATTTCTCGTCGAAATGTAAAATTAGGTTTAATTTAGAATTAACCCATCCTGAGCCATCCTGTGATTTTGGTTTATCTTTTTTTTAACTATTTGTTAAAAGAAAATAGCTGTTTTTTAATTTGAATTTTGCACTTATTTTGTGATTTCAGTTAAGGATTATATTATGAGGAGAGTCTTAAAATAAAATCAAAATTAGTAAGTCAACTTTTTTTTGAGAACAAGACTAATTTTTTGTAAAACTCTATATTTTCGAAAATAGTACGTAATTGAAAGATTCATTAGTACAGGATAGTACAGGATAGAATACATAGTTTTACGGTATACTTTTATATGTTTAAGAAACCTATTAATTTATTTATAAAAATGGATATTAAACAACTCCTATTAATTTCAGCTTTAACAACTGTTATAAGTCTTTCTGTATGCAAGGCTCAAAACCCAATTTTTTCACAACGTTACACCGCTGATCCTACTGGATTAGAGTATAAAGGCGAATTATATCTTTGGACCTCCCACGATATTGATGGTCAAAAAAAATATTGGATGAACGATATTACTTGTATTTCTTCTAAGGATTTGAAAAACTGGACGGATCACGGCGAGGTTTTAAAAGCTCCCGAAGATATGCCTTGGGTTACTCAAGCATGGGCGCCATCGGTGGTTGAAAAAAACGGCAAATTCTATTTATATACTGGCGATGGAAATCGTAGTGTCAATGTTTCCGTTAGCGATAGTCCGTCTGGACCTTTCAAAGGCGTTTTAGGAAAACCATTAATTACCAAAGAAACGCCCAATTCAAATGTAGAATGGTGTTACGATCCAACCGTTTTTATTGATGATGATGGTCAAGCTTATTGTGTTTTTGGTGGCGGTCTTGCCAAACCAAATGCTCAAGGAGAACGACCAAAAAATGCGCGTATTATAAAAATTGGTGCCGATATGGTAAGCACAATTGGAGCTGCTGTAATGATTGACGCACCCGGTTTTTTTGAAGGAGGCTACATTCATTATCGAAAAGTAAATGGTGTTAAAAAATATTATTTCTCGTATTTCGCTACAGCCAAAGGGATGAACATTGATTATATGATGAGTGATAATCCAATGACAGGTTGGAAATTTACGGGCACTATTTTAGAACAACCCAAACAGAATTATAATAATTCTCACGCTAGTATTTTTACTTTCAAAGACAAATGGTACATCGCTTACCATACTCGAAAAATAGCAACCGATAGAAAAGTAGAAGAAGCAATTGCTTTACGACAAAGATCTGTTGCGATTGATGAATTGATATATAATGACGATTATACAATAAAACCAGTAATTGGTAGCGATGAAGGTCCTGCCCAAACTTCGTACTTAAATCCTTTTCAAAAAGTGGAAGCAGAAACGATTAACCTGCAATCGTATCTATTACCAGGAATTGAAACCGAGGCTTGTATGGATGAAGGTAAAGGGCGAATGGTGACGAGCATCAACAACAACGATTGGATTAGAGTAAAAGGAGTTGATTTTGGAAAAAAAGCCAAAGCTAAAAAATTTAATGCCAGAATTGCATCCGTTACTGCAGGTGGAAGTATAGAAATTCGTTTGGATTCTGAAAACGGAAAACTAATTGGAACTTGCAAAATACCAGCAACGGGTTCATTAGAAACGTGGAAAACCATTTCCTGCAACATTGAAAAAACAATTGGCATACAAAATGTTTACTTAGTATTCAAAGGTGGAGAGGGCGATTTATTTAATTTCAATTGGTGGAAGTTAGGGAAATAGAATATAAATTTGATACTTAACAATCGACTCAAGTTATGAATAATTTTAATTTTGGCACATTTTTTAAATTTTTCCATTTAGTTTTCTTTGCTTTGCTAGGGTTTTCTTGTGTATCACAAAACAACTATAAAGGGATACCTTTTGATGAAAAATCTCCTGTCGATTGGGAAAATCCCGCCGTTTCTCAAATTAACAGAGAAGCTGCCAAAGCCTATTTTGTTCCGTTTGCTTCTGCAAAAGAAGTTTCTCGTGACTCGATTTGGAAATCTTCATTGCTGCAATCTTTAAATGGAGAATGGTTGTTTCATTTGTCTCAAAATCCTTCTGTGCGTCCTTTTTATTTCTTCAAAGACGATTATGATACCCGCGATTGGAAAAAGATAAAAGTTCCTGCCAACTGGGAAATGGAAGGGTATGATTATCCGATTTATGTCAATGTGGAATATCCATTCGAAACCAACCCACCTTTTATTCAAAAGAATTACAATCCATTAGGTTCTTACAAACGTAGTTTTCAAGTGGCTAAAAATTGGGAAGGAAAAGAGGTTTTTCTTCATTTTGGCGCTGCGGGTTCTGCTACTTATGTCTGGGTCAATGGACAAAAAGTGGGCTATTTTGAAGATTCAAAAACGGATGCCGAATTCAATATCACCAAATATTTAAAAAAAGGAACGAATTCCCTAGCTCTAGAAGTCTATAAATGGAGCGATGGCAGTTATCTCGAAGATCAAGATTTCTGGCGCATGGCGGGTATTACACGTGATGTTTACTTAGTGGCACGAAATCCAATACATCTAAATGATTTTAAAATAATTTCTAATTTAGATGATTCCTATACAACAGGAATATTTCAATTGGAAACCAAACTTTCAAAACCAGATTCAAATGTTACCATAGAAGCTGTTTTGAAAGATGGAGATAAAATAGTAAAATCCTTTTCAGGAAAGGCAGTAAATGCAATAGCGACTTTTGATGCCGAAATCCCTAATGTCAAAACATGGAATGCCGAAACGCCAAACCTTTATGAATTACTCATTAGTATAAAAGATAGTGGTGGAAAAGTAGTAGAAGCTATTAGACAAGATGTCGGTTTTCGACGTATTGAAATTAAAAAAGCACAAGTTTTAATCAATGGTAAATACATTCTTTTTAAAGGAGTGAATATGCACGAACACCACGAATCTAATGGTCATGTTGTGGATGAAGAAACGATGCTGAAAGACATTAAATTGCTAAAAAGTAATAATATTAATTCGGTTCGAAACAGTCATTATCCACATCAAACCCGTTGGTATGAATTATGCAATCAGTACGGAATTTATTTGGTAGATGAAGCGAATATTGAATCACATGGTTTAATGTATAGCGATAAAAATATTGCTAAAAATCCTGATTGGAAAGCAGCTCATCTGTATCGTACCCAAAATATGTACGAGCGTGATAAAAATCAACCTTCGGTAATTTTTTGGTCTTTGGGCAATGAAGCGGGTGATGGAATTAATTTTGATGCGACCTACGATTATATGAAATCGGTTGATACAACCCGACCTGTACAATATGAACAGGCTAAAGGAGGAAGAAATACAGATATTATGGCTCCGATGTATCATGTGGCAGAACAGATGATAGATTATGTCAAAAAAGATGGAAGTAAACCTTATGTCATGTGCGAATATGCTCATGCTATGGGTAATAGTGTGGGAAATTTACAAGATTATTGGGACATTATCGAATCCTATGATATCATGCAAGGTGGTTTTATTTGGGATTGGGTAGAGCAAGGGATTTTGACTAAAAACGCCAAAGGCGAAAATTATTGGGCGTATGGTGGCGACTTTGGTCCCGATAACGTAAAAAGCGACGGTAATTTTTGTTTAAACGGTTTGGTTAATCCTGATCGAGTGCCAAAACCACAATTAAACGAAGTAAAAAAAGTATATCAATATATTAAATTTAAACCTGAAAATTTGGAAAAAGGCATTATTTCCATCGAAAATAAATATGATTTTATAAATCTTGATCAATTCAATTTTAGGTATGAAGTCAAAGCAGAAGGGAAGATACTTTATTCTGGAATTATCAAGGATGTAAATCTATCGTCCGACCATAAACAAAATTACACCTTAAATATTTCTCAAGCATCAGAACCCAACAGGGAGTGTTTTTTAAACATTTATGCCAGTTTAAAAGAAAAGGATGGAATTCTGGATGCAGGGACAATTTTGGCAAAAGAACAATTCAAATTACCTTTTTATAAAGGTGAAGTGGCTCCTGCAAATTCATCAGATAATTTGATTTTTATTGATTCAGATTCTCATATAAACATTTCAGGAAAAGGATTTTCATTGGCATTTAATCATCTCAAAGGAGAATTGTCGTCTTTTAAAGTGGGAGAAAAAGAACTTATTTTAAACGGTTTTGTTCCTAACTTTTGGCGTGCTTCCACCGATAATGATTTTGGATCGAAAGTGGATAAAAAATCTCAAATATGGCAAAATGCAGGTAAAAATAAAATAGTAGAATCGCATCAATTTCAAAAAATAAATAAAGCTACTTTGCAACTGACGTATACTTTCAAACTGGTAGATTCGGACAAGGTTATTGGCAGCTATGTTTCAATTTATACTATTCGTGGAAATGGAGAAATTGCAGCGGATAATACTTTTAAAATGGCGAATGCTTCTTTGCCTGAAATTCCGAGAATGGGAATGAATCTTATTATGCCGCGTGAATTTGATACCATGACTTGGAATGGTAGAGGTCCTTTTGAATCCTATTCTGATCGAAAAACGAGTGCTTTTGTTGATGTTTATTCCGGAAAAGTTGCCGATCAATATTGGGCGTATCTTCGGCCGCAAGAAAACGGCAATAAAACTGATGTGAGATGGTTGAAAATTACCAATGACCAAGGTGTTGGTTTGTTGTTTGAAGGACAACCTTTGCTAGAGGTTTCAGCGCACCATAATTTACAAGAGGATTTTCAATCGGAAGGATTGAACACTATTTTGTTTGCCTCTAAAAATCAGAAAAAATTGATTCAAATGCATACTATTGACATTAAGCCTCGCAATCTGACATCGATAAATATCGACTATGGACAAATGGGAGTGGGCGGTGACAACAGTTGGGGAAAGCCCGTTCATAAAGAATACCGACTTACGAACCAAGAATATAAGTACCAATTTATAATGAAAATTTTAAAATAAAACGAATAGAATATTGCCAATATCTTTTGAATAAAACAATAAAAACAGAATGAAACACATGAAATATTTTTTAGCAATACTGAGCTTGAGTGGGCTATTTTTGACTCAAAATTTACACTCCCAAACCGATGAAAAAGTAGGGAAATTAGAATGGGAAAATCAATCCATTCTTCAAATTGGTAATGAGAAACCGCACGTGCAATTTCATGCCTATCCCAACGAAGAAATGGCAAAAACCAAAGACCTTTCAAAATCGCCTTGGTATGCACTACTAAATGGAGATTGGAAATTTAATTTTGTTGAAAAACCAGGAGATCGTCCAGTTGATTTTTATAAAACGGATTATGATGTAAGCCAATGGGAAACCATTGTCGTTCCGTCAAACTGGGAAATGAAGGGATACAGCTTGCCTTTGTACACCAATGTAAAATATCCGTTTCCTAAAAACGCCCCATTTATTCCTCATGATGACAATCCTGTTGGTTCGTATCGCAGAACTTTTCAAATTGCAAAACAATGGGACGGAAGAGAAACATTTTTGACTTTTGATGGTGTAAATTCGGCTTACTATGTTTGGATAAATGGTGTAAAAGTGGGCTATAGCCAAGGAAGTAGAACCTCGGTGGAATTCAATATTACCAAATTAATTCATTCTGGCGAAAATACTATTGCCGTTGAAGTCTACCGCTGGTGTGACGGTTCTTACCTAGAAGATCAAGATTTCTGGCGTTTGAGCGGAATATTTAGAAATGTATATCTCAGTAGTCGTGACCAATCACACATTCGCGATTTTAAATTGGATACACAATTGGATTCAAACTATCAAAATGCCAAATTAGTTGTTGATTTAGCACTTGCCAATGTTCCAGAAAAGGCCACTATTGATTTTAAAGTATACAATGACGAAGGCGAAATCGTTTTAAATAAAACCATTCCTGCCAACAATCCAAAAGCAACTTTTGATATTAGCAACCCTCGAAAATGGAACGCAGAAGATCCCTATTTGTACACAGCAATATTTAATCTAAAGGATCAAAAAGGAAATATAATCGAGAGTATTCCGCAAAAAGTAGGATTCCGTCAAGTGGAAATTAAAGGCAATTTGTTTTTAGTGAATGGTGTTGCTGTAAAAATGAAAGGAGTCAACAGACACGAGTTTGATCCTATAAACGGTCAGGTTATTTCACGTGAAGGAATGATTCGAGACATTAAATTAATGAAAGCTTTTAATATAAACGCACTTCGAAACAGCCATTATCCAGATGTTCCGGAATGGTACGATCTATGTGATCAATATGGTATTTATTTGATGGACGAGGCCAATCTCGAAACGCATGGTTATGGAAATAAAGGGGTCAATCAACTTTCAAATGATCCTGCTTGGGAACGTCCTTATTTGGATCGAATTGAGCGCATGGTTTATGCCAATAGAAATCATGCTTCGATTATTATGTGGTCTTTAGGGAATGAATGTTCGGATGGGCCGCATTTTAAAAAAGCACAAAAATGGATTCATGAAGTTGATTCCTCTCGCCCCGTTCACTACCAAGGCGATCAAGGAGCGAGTGATGTGATTTCACGTTTTTATCCTGAAGTGGATTGGCTTCCAGAGAATGCAAAACCACTGATGACTTGTGAATACAATCATGCAATGGGAAATTCTAGTGGCAACCTAAAAGAATACTGGGATCTAATTTATGCCAATGACAACCACATGGGAGGCTACATTTGGGATTGGATGGATCAAGGATTGCAAACACCAACGCCAATTGCTGAGAAAGCAAAATTTGGCAAAGGTCCTGTCAAAGATTATTTTTTCGCTTACGGCGGATGGCACAAACAAAAATATGCTAATGATGCCAATTATTGCCAAAACGGATTAATAGGCGCGGACGGCAAACCACATCCGGGAATTTATGCTGTAAAATATGCTTACAGAAACATCCATGTCAAAGCGGTAGATTTGGCTTCGGGTATGATTTCAATTCGCAACTGGTTTGATTTTTCGAATATTCAAAATAGGGCTACAGCCAAATGGGAAATTCAAGAAAATGGCAAAATAATAGCTGCTGGAGACCTCACTGATTTGGATATTCCAGCGCGTACAGAAAAGCAAGTGAAATTGAATTTACCTGTATTAGAAAAATCAAGTAACGAAAGATTTTTAACGATAAGATTCTTTTCTAAAAAGGCTACAGATTTAATGGAAATTGGACACGAAATTTCTTGGGAACAGTTTCTGCTTTCGGGAGCTTATTCTACTTCAATTAATGCCGATACTACTAAACAAACCGTAAAACAATCAGAAAGTAAACTAGAAATAATAGCGAAAGATTTTTCGGTATCGTTCGATAAAAAGACGGGTGTTTTAACTTCTTATAAAGTAGAAAATCGAGAAATGATTTCGGGTAATAGATTGGATTTTTGGCGTCCAATAACGGATAACGATAAAGGTGGAATGGGCAAAGGCGGAATGGGCGGTCCTTTGAAAACAAATAATTGGAGAAATCCAAACGAAAAACAAGAGCTAACCAAATTTGCGGTAACTACTAACAAAAATAATGTTCTAGTTACGGTCGCAATCTTTTTTCCAACTACTGGTGCCAAAGTGACTATTGCCTATACAATTTATGCCAATGCTGTCATTGATGTAAATGCAAACTATGATTATTCTACTATAAAAGTAGAAGATAGAAATGCACACCGTACAGGAATGAAATGGAATTTAAACGGTGATTTATCCATGATGAATTGGTATGGTCGT
>JBBQSZ010000030.1:0-36141 GCA_038234745.1 Flavobacteriales bacterium
TAAACTAGTAAAACGCATCTGATTACGTGGTGTTCCAGTGATATGTTGCATCTTTAAATATACAAAATATATTGCTTTTATTAAAACAAATTATCTATATTTGAGAGAAATAAACGAAAGTTTTTTCACAGACTGACGTTAGACGCAATTAGCCAAAAAATGACAAAACAACGAATTTATGATAGAATGGATTAACCAGACATTTGGAATAAAAAATGAAGTTTCAGTGCCTATTTTAGTGTCACTAATAGTTTTTATTATTGGGGGGTTTACTAGTTATCTTTTTACTACAATTAGTAGTCATTATGATAGAAAACGTCAACGTAAAACTTTTTTATTTCTACTCGAAGAAGTACTTTCAGATCTAAAAATAAAGGAAAAACACACATTAGCATTTTACCCAAAGATTAAAATAGACCACAAAGGAAGTTGGAATCTTCCATTTAAAACGATAGGATATTTACCAACCTTTTTTGAATTAGACTTCAACTCAATTTATTTTTCCTTTCGAAAAAAATTCTTTTGGTCATTCAGTACTAATTTAAAAAACAAGGCATTTAATAAGGTTTGGTCAATTTTAAGAAATCTTGCTTTCTTGGAAAGTAAACTTGAAGAAGATTTAGAAAAAATGGTTTCCAGATTTGATGTCTTTCACAAACAATATGGAAACAAACTAGAAGAATATAGAAAATTTCACGACGATGTTTCAAGGCAAATAAACGGTGTTAAATTTCCAGTTTCTGAAAAACAAGCGTATGATTATTATATGGCTTTGGATAAAATATGGCTAGAATGGCAAAATGCGGAAGATCGCACAAATTTTTTTGTTACCTATAATCAACTTGTAAAACCCGCTTTAAATCTGAATAGAAATAACCCACAAATTCAAGTTACCCAAGAATCAAATAACCATTTACTAGCTTGTACACATCAATATATTGAAATGGAAAACACTTTAGAAATATCCCAAAAAACTTTCAAAAATTATTATGAAAATTACAGAACATCGGAAAAAATATTAAAAAAATGTTCAAAAATAATTAGTAACTGCGTCTAACAGCCGTTCCTATGTAAAGCATCTTTAGTTATTAACAACTTTTGAGAGGGTTATATGTCGGTTATTTTTCAAGTATAGGATTCCGTTCCCACGGCTTGTTGGAAAAGTTGGAAACAACTTTTTGTCCGCCGTAGGCTTGGCGAGACTAATTAATCGGTTCGCTAGTACTGGAGGGAGATTTTTTGTAGAAATAGCCTTTTTTATTCGTAATTTTGTATAGATGAAAAAGAATATTATAGCAACCTTTGGAGATAAAGTGATTGATTTCAATCGGAATTTACAATATTCAGATGCGCTTCCAGAAAATTTTAGGGTTATCAATCCATACTTAGACAATCCTGAAACGAATACCGTCATGCAGGAGTTCTATCAAAAATTTTATTCCGATTCCAATCAGCGAAAATTTATTGTAGGAATCAACCCCAGTCGACACGGAGCTGGAGTTACTGGTGTGCCGTTTACAGATACGAAAAGATTAGAAAGCGTTTGTGGAATTAAAATGCAATCCGCACATACTCACGAAATTTCTTCTGTTTTTATGTATGATATGATTGCAGAATATGGAGGAGTCAAAGATTTCTATAACCAATTTTATATCAACTCCCCTTTTCCGCTGGCCATCGTTCGCAAAACCAAAGAAGGAAATTGGCTAAATGCTAATTATTATGATGATCCTAAACTATTTAACATGGTAAAAAACTATATGATTTCAACCTTGAAAAAAAATATTAGTCTTGGTTTAGATACTTCTGAGGTTTATATATTAGGAAAGAAAAATGCAACTTTTATTGATAAATTAAACAAAGAGGCCAAGTTATTCGATAGTTTTAAGGTTCTTGAACATCCACGATACATTCAGCAATACAAATCCAAAGAAAAGCAATTGTATATTGATAAATATATTTTGACCTTACATCAAATGGAATGATAAATGAGGCGTCACATACTATTTATACAATAGGTCATTCCACGAGAACTATCGCGGAATTCTTGGATATATTACACTCTTTTGGAATTAAAACTTTAATAGATATTCGAAGAATGCCCGGTTCTAGGAAGTTTCCTCAATTCGACCAAGAGAGTTTACAAATTTCTCTTGAAGAAGTTGGCATTCAGTACATCTATTCGGCAGATTTGGGAGGAAGAAGAAAGGTAAAAAAAGATTCCAAAAATACGCGTTGGAACAATGATTCTTTTAGAGGTTATGCCGACTATATGGAAACCGCAGAGTTTGAAAATGCTGTTGCGGAATTAGAACAAATTGCAATACAAAAACCCACTGTTTATATGTGTTCCGAAGCCGTTTGGTGGCGGTGCCATCGCTCGATGGTGTCGGATTATCTCAAAGCGAAAACTTGGATTGTAATACATATCATGGGAATTGGAAAATCCCAAGAGCATACCTATACAAAACCAGCGCGCGTCGTTGATGACCAGGTTTACTATTTTGATGCAAATGACGTTTAACTCTAAAATAGCTATTTATGGGAACTAAATTTAATATTGGAGACAAGGTAAGTTGGAACTCAGAAGCAGGAAAAGTTTCGGGTACAATCATTAAAATTCACTTGAAAAATTTCGATTATAAAGGATATACGCATCACGCTACAAGGGACGAACCGCAATATGAAATAAAAAGTTCCAAGACTGATCATATTGCAGCTCATAAAGGGTCGGCGCTAACTAAACTTTAATAGTAAATTGTTAAAAAAAATTCAAGTTTTGCAAGATTATTATTAGAATGAAAATTAAAATGTACACCCAATAAATCAACTTGAAAATTTCCCCAGAACTTCGAATTTTCACACCTTTTAACCAAAACTAAATTAATTTCTGGTTTGTGTAACCAAAGTTACTGTCGGTACACAATCCTTGCTTTACTTTTGCTTTTTATAAATTCGGAACGCATTTGAAGAATGCCAGAAATTAAAATTGCTAAAAAATGGAAATGGAAAAAATAATTGCGGAAAATGGAGGTACCATTGTAGATGTGAGAACCTATGACGAATTTTGTGGTGGCAATGTGGTCGATTCTATCAATATTCCCTTGAGTGAAATCCAAGAAAGAATAGAAGAATTAAAAGAACTTAAAACACCAATAATTTTATGTTGCGCTTCGGGAATGAGAAGCGGCCAGGCGCAAGATTTCCTGTCACGACAAGGAATTGAATGCTATAATGGCGGGTCTTGGCTCAGTGTAAATTACTATAAATCAACTAACAAATAAACTAAAATGCTGAACACATTAAAAAAACTATTCGGAATTGGACCGAGTGTCAACTATGCCGAATTGGCAAAAAACGGAGCTATTATTTTAGACGTTCGTTCTAAAGGGGAATATAACGGCGGCCACATCAAAGGTTCTATTAATATCTCGGTGGATACTTTGAAAACTAATTTGGGAAAATTAAAAGATAAAAACAAACCCATCATCACTTGTTGTGCGTCAGGAATGCGAAGCGCTTCGGCAAAAAGTATTTTGGCTTCAAATGGATTTACTCAAGTTTATAATGGCGGCGGTTGGAGCAGTTTACAAAATAAATTAGGATAATCTAGGTCCAAAAATAAGCCGATATTCAATACTAGTTATAAAAAGACACCATTTCAATATACTGAAATGGTGTCTTTTTTTGTGCTGTTTTCAACTGAATTTAAGGATGACAACTAGCATCTAAATAATTTTTCTTTCCTGAGGTACAGGTTGGTATATTTGCAAATGGAAAAGCAATTCCTGTAGCTGGATTTTTAATTTCAAGTGTTGTTGTGTAATTATCGCCATCATCGTCAACATCGAGAAAATCAGGAATACCATCGCCATCCGTATCATCAGGATTTGCAACTCCAACTGGTAAAACTCTCATAAAACCATCATTATTCGAATCTTCTAAATAAGAAGGAATCCCATCGCCATCTTGATCTAATCTTTGAATTTCATAAAGTTTAAAACTAAAAATTAAAGGAGAATAGGCAGGAATAGCGCCCTGACCATTATTATAATAGCCTAATCCAGAAGGAATAAACATAACACCCGCACCAAAATCAGTATGCGTTACTGTTCCGTCAGTATTGGTTACAGAATTTCCAGTCTTAAAATAGGGAAAAGTTTCGCTCCATCCTGTTATCAGTGTATACAAACTCAACATGTTCTGTGGATACTTCACTTGCTCAAACAAAGTCTCTGTAACTTCTGCTGTCGTAGTTGTGGTAGCTGCAGTTCGGTATAAATAAGTACCTTTGTAGGATGTCAAAACTCCGTCTGCGCTGCAAGGAGCTACGCCAACTCCTGGTCTTAAAACTAAATAATACAAATTATAAGCAACGTCATTTAGAGTAACTATTTTCAACAAAAGTTTTGGATACGTGCCTGAGTTCAAAAAAGTCATTATCGATGGCTGACTTCCTCCAGCAGGGATTTTTGTAAATGTAACATCCTGATCGTCAACAAAACCGGGATGATTTAATACTGTAAAATAATTAGTAGTCAAAAAGTCTTCAATTATGGCATTATCAATAGGATATTGAACTGAGTATTCTACAGGTGGCTCATAAGCTACAGAATCGTTCTTAGAACATGAAAATAAAGAAACTGATGTAATTAATACTATAAAATAAAGCTTAAATTTGTTCATTATAACTAATTTTTTAAGGGCGCAAGATACAATTTTGATTTATTTTTGCGCAGAATTTAACTTCGATTTTGCAAATTATATGAGAATAGATAAATATTTATGGTGTGTGCGCTATTATAAAACCAGAAATATGGTAACCGAAGCCTGTAAAAAAAATCATGTAACCGTAAATGGATTGATAGCTAAACCTTCAAAAGAAGTTTTCCCTACAGATAAAATTACTTTTAGAAAAGATCAAATCACCCAAATCATAACTGTTCTAGATATTCCAGACAATCGTGTTGGAGCAAAATTAGTAGATGTGTATCGAAAAAATGAAACACCCGCCGAAGCTTATGAACACTTGGAATTACTAAAACTATCGAAAGAGCATTATCGAAAAAACGGAACTGGAAGACCTACAAAAAAAGACAGACGTGATATTGATGAATTCGGAAATGAAACAAGTGAGTAGAAAAGAATCAATTTCAATGGCAATAGCAATAAAAAAACTAAAAATTAAAAAATGAGCAAGAATATTATATTATCAAATCAGGAAATTGAGCATACTATCAAAAGAATTGCTTACCAAATTTATGAAACTTTTATAGATGAAGAAGAAATTGTTATTGCTGGAATTGCTTCCAATGGATTTATTTTTGCCAAAAAAATCGCAGATGTTCTTAATACTATTTCACCTCTCAATGTTTCTCTTTGCGAAGTTCATATAAACAAACACCAACCTGAATTGGAGGTAAAAACGTCTTTAAAAAAAGAAGAATATACCAATAAAGGTTTGGTATTAGTAGATGATGTTTTGAATTCGGGAACTACCCTAATTTATGCCGTCAGACATTTTTTAGATGTTCCATTAAAGAAATTCAAAACCGCTGTACTTGTCGACAGAAATCATAAAAAATATCCCGTAAAAGCTGATTTTAAGGGCATTTCACTTTCGACATCTTCTTTAGATAATGTAGAAGTTGTCTTTAATGATAAAAATGAAAATTATGCTTTTCTAAGTTAAAAGAGCCAGGATATCCTGCGTAGTTTCATCTTTCGATTTACCATCGATAGACAATTTATGTTGGGCTTGGTTGTAATAAAAACTTCTGTCAAAAAGGTGTTTGGCAATAAATTCCTTCATTTCCTCATCGGTTTTATTGGCAATAAGTGGACGCTTATTTCTATTGGAAACTAATCTTTCGAACAATGTATCCGCTGATGCTTTTAGATAGATAGAAACAATATTTTCACCTTTCAAAAGTTCATGATTATTGGCATAGCACGGTGTTCCTCCTCCTAGACCAATAATGATCTCACCAGAAGCGTTCAGTAAATCAATCAATACTTCACGCTCTAGTTTTCGAAAATAAATCTCTCCTTGTCGATCGAAAATTTCACTTATGGAAAGATTTGTTCTTTCTTCAATACTTTTATCCAAATCTACGAATGGAATTTGAGTAATTTTCGACAGTCTATTGGCGATTGTAGACTTTCCACAACCCATATAACCTAATAAAATAATTTTTTTCATATCAATAAAGCCTTATATTCTAAGGCATTAAGTTCATTTGTTTAAAAAATGCAAATTTATAATAAAATAGCTTTGAAAAATATAAAAAAAGCCCTTATATTTGCACCCGCATTCAAGAAAAGAAAAAGACTCGATAGCTCAGTTGGTAGAGCACATCACTTTTAATGATGGGGTCCTGGGTTCGAGCCCCAGTCGGGTCACAAAATTTGTGATTATCAAATACTCTTCTTGAATTAATGACTCGATAGCTCAGTTGGTAGAGCACATCACTTTTAATGATGGGGTCCTGGGTTCGAGCCCCAGTCGGGTCACAATTTTTTAGAATACTCGTGTTGGGCGAGAAGTTTATCCCGATAGCGAAGCAGTTCGGGAAGCTCCAGCCGGGTCAAAAATAATGCGCATACGTTAATAGAATCTTGATAGTCTGAAGACTTGATAGCTCAGTTGGTAGAGCACATCACTCTTAATGTTGGGGTCCTGGGTTCGAACCCCAGTCGAGTCACAAAAAAATAGAGACGTTCGCTGAGGCAAGCGTCTCTATTTTTTTTAGGCCACGTGGAGAAACGGTAGACTTGCCAGCTTGAGGGGCTGGTGCTCGCAAGGGCGTGTGGGTTCAAATCCCATCGTGGTCACAATTAGATTAAATCCAGGAATCCTGATAGCTTTTAAATTAAGTTATTAGGATTTTTTTATTTTAAAAATCATCAAAATCAATACATTTCTTACGGAATCAATCCAAAAATTATATTCTGATACTAAATCTTTAAAAATATCACTCTAAAATTTGCAAATTAATTTTATACTTGTACTTTAGCGGCGCTCTAAAATCGAATTGGATTAACCTAATGCCAAGATTACATTGAAATCAAAAATAAATAAATTGTTGTTTTTAGCATTTTCATTTCTATTACTAGCCACTTTTGAGGCTAGTGCACAAACTGTTATTTTTGATTCTATCAACAAACAAAAAGTAGCAATGATTGACGTTCGAAAAACTTACGAAAGAGTTATTGACAAAGGATATGCTTCTATAGAAATGTATGAATACTTAGGAAATTATTATTACAAGGATAAAGATTTTCAAAAATCAAAACTTTACTTTGATATGCTGTTCAAAAAGTACAAATTATCGCAAATTTCTCAAAATAGCATAGAATTGTATAAAACGCTTTAGCATTTACAATAATCAAATTATAAACAGAAGAGCAACCGTGATGGTTGCTCTTCTGTTATTTACAATATTTTAGAATCATAGCATAAGCATCTTTTTCGCCAAGCTCATATGCCCTACTTAAATCTTTGCACCCCATATATTTTTGACCTATAAAAGTTTCTACTAGACCTCTATTGTAATAAGCTGCAGCAGATTTGTCATTGATTACTATAGCTTTCGTGTACTCAGAGATCGCTTCATCATACTTTTTTAACTGTACGAAATCATTTCCGTTTTTAATACAAATAGCAACTTTTGTATTAATAGCTTCCACTTCTTTCATTCGAAATAAATTATCACTTCTATTTCCGTTTTCAATTTGTGGATTATGATCATTTTGAGAATCTAGAGTATAACCTCGCTCTTTATTACTTTGTGCATAGGTTGCAATCGTAGAAAAAAACACAAACATGAGGATAATTTTCGCTTTCATAAAAGAGTTGAATTACATTAAAAATGAATAAAAAAAAGGTGTTAATTTATAGTTCATAACTAACTTTTCTTAAACAAATATCTTGCCGCCTTTTTTATAAACATTGAATTAAACGAAAAGTCTTTTACTAAAAAAATGCCTTAACACTTATGTCAAGACATTTATTTATAATTCAAAAAATCCTAAATTAATTTCCTTTCGTTGCTCTTTTTAATTCAACACCACCAGGAATTTTCATTTTATCAATTAAAACTGCTATTTCATTCAGAGTAAAATCACCAGTCAACGACATTAAAACGGTTTGATTTTCCTTATTTACTCCAGCGTTATAAACCAATAGCTCTTTTATCAGATTGCTATTTGCTCCAGATTTCGCCCAAATTTTTAAACTTTTATTGCCGTTATCAAGACGTGTTAATTCTTCTAATCCAGCTATTTTCCAATACTTGTCTGCTGCTGATTTCATTTCGTCAGAAACTTTATTATTGGCAGTCGAAAAAACTTTAAGATTATCCAGTTTTCTAATCAAGTTTAAATATTGCTGTGTTTCTTTGTCATTTGCATCCACTTTTACGCTTCCCATCATTTGGAACATTTTTTTGTTGACAACAATCGAAGCCACATCGTCTTGCCCTTCAAATTTATCAAAAACCGATTGTCCAAAAAACACATTGGAAGCCAAAAATACCATCGCTGTTATTATAATTTTTTTCATTTTTTTGTGTTATACTATTTAATAAATATAAATATAGTCAATTATTAACAAAGGCCGTGCCAATAGAATTAAATTCCAAATTTTATGCTTTTATTTTAAATTGGAATAACTTTTGCAAATAAAAAGAAAGTTAAAAATTTTATTCACTATTTTTACAAGACAAATCAAAACTCGAATATGAGAACAACCTACAAATTTATACTAGTATTTTTATTAGCCGCATTTACTTTACAAGGCTGTCAAGATCAAGATGACGTCGCTACTCCTTCAAATATAGCAGTTAATGACTTCATATGGAAAGGCTTGAATTTATATTATTTATGGCAAGCTGATGTTCCAAATTTATCCGATAATAAATTTGCTACTCAAGCTGATTTAAACACGTTTTTAAATGGATATTCTAAACCAGAAGATTTATTTAAAAATTTACTTTATAAGCCAGCAAGCCTTTATCCTGCTGGAGAAGCAGTTGACCGATTTAGCTGGATTGTAGACGATTATTTAGAATTAGAAGGGCAACTTCAAGGAACTACTAACAATAACGGAATGGAATTTGGCTTGAGCTATAAAGCTGCTGGTTCCTCTGAGATTGTTGGCTTTGTTCATTATATTATTCCTAATTCGGACGCAGCTACAAAAAACATCAAACGTGGAGATGTTTTTTATGGCGTGAACGGAACGCAACTTACAGTAAGCAATTACCAAGCATTGCTATTTGGTTCCAACAATGATTACACCTTGAATATGGCTGATATCACAGCGGGAGGCATTACTCCAAATGGAAAATCAGTGGCATTGACAAAAACTGTTTTGGATGAAAATCCTATTTTAATCAATAAAGTGATTGTTTCTGGATCGCACAAAATTGGTTATATGATGTACAATGGATTTTATTCTAATTATGATGACAAACTTAATGAAGCTTTTGGAACCTTAAAATCTCAAGGAATTACAGATTTTGTTCTGGATTTAAGATATAATGGTGGCGGTTCTATTCAAACTGCAGCGAGATTGGCAAGTATGATAACCGGTTCATTTACAGGAAAAGTTTTTGCAAAACAGCAATGGAATGCTAAAATAGAAGCCTATTTTGAGTCAAATGACCCTGAATCTTTAAAAAATTTATTTACTGACAAAATAGGAACTACTCCTATTAATAGTGTCAATATGACCAAAATTTATATTCTAACTTCGCCTGGAACAGCTTCAGCAAGCGAGTTGGTAATTAACGGATTGAAACCTTATATTAATGTAGTTCAAATTGGGGATGTTACGGTTGGAAAAAATGTGGGATCAGTAACCTTATACGATTCTCCTAGTTTTGGAAAAGAAAACAGAAATCCAAATCACCGTTATGCTATGCAACCATTAGTTTTAAAAATAGTGAATGGCGTTGGTTTTGGTGATTATCAAAGCGGTTTAGTTCCTGATTTTTCAGTAAAAGAAACGGTAAGCACCCTAAATGTTCTTGGTAACTCAGCCGAACCTTTATTAAGTCTTGCAATTGCTAAAATTACTGGAACAGCAAGAATGAAACAAACTGTTCCTAGTCTTCAACTTGATTATTTCAAGGATTCTAAATCAGTAACTGGTTTTCAAAATGAAATGTATCTCAACAAAGCTCCTGAAGGCTTATTGAAAGCTTTGGAGTAAATGTAAATCAGTACAATAAAACAAGATTTAATCAGTTAATACTTTATAAACCAAGCATTAAACCCGAATTTTTATGAAAAACACCACCAAATTATTTTTGCTTTTAACTGCAATAGTTTCTTTTGCATTTGTAAATCCTAAACTTTCTGAACCAAAGCAGATAAATGTAGTTATTGATGCAGGTCACGGTGGCACTGATTTTGGTGCAACTTCAAACTCAATTAACGAGAAACAAATTGTAGAACAAATTGCCTATAAAATCAAAGCTTTAAACCAGAATAAAAATATTGTAATTCATTTCACTAGAAATTCAGATGTATCCGTTACTTTGCAGGAAAGATTGCAAATTATTAATAACATAAAACCAGATTTAGTTTTATCCTTACACGTTAACTCAAATAAAAACATAGAAAAGTCTGGATTGGATTTTTTTATAGCCAATAAAGAAGTTGCAGTTTATGAAAAATCTAATGATTTTGCAGTAAAATTAAGCTCGGAATTTGAAAAAAATAATAGTCTTACAATTGGTAGAATAAAGACAGCTCCATTTTATATTTTAAAAAATGCAACAGCGCCAACTTTACTAATCGAATTGGGATATTTATCGAACGAAAATGATAAAAGATACCTAACCGATGATAGAGAACAAAACAAAATTGCTGAAAATATTCTAAAATTCGTTTCAGGCTTAAAATAATACAATATATAATTATGCAAAAAAGGCTTTCATCACTGAAAGCCTTTTTTTATGAAACTAATTCTTTAAACTATAATTTGATGTTTAGCCCCAATTTAAAGTTTCGACCCAAAGAATTGTAACCTACATTTTCTACAAATTCTTCATTCAAAATATTGGTTGCTGCACCAAAAACAGTTAATCTATTTTTTACAAGTTCATAATTTAAAGCAGCGTTTACCAATTGGTACGAACCTAAAATTACAGTTTGTGTACCAAAAGTATTTCCATCAAAGAAAGCATCATTTCTACCATCAACATATTGATAATTCAGGTTAAAAGTAGTTCTTGGAAAAATTTGATAATCTAAAGACGAATTTACTTTGTGTTTTGGAATCAATCGATCCAAAGCTTTGTCTACTTGGCTAAACGTATAATTTGAAGTCCATTTTAATTTATCGCTCAAGGCAAAAGTAATTTCAGTTTCAACACCTTTGGCTTTATTCGTTCCTACAATATTAATGTATTTAAAGGATGGAGAAAATCCAATAAAATCAGTCTGTTCTCTATAAAATCCTACTGCAGAAAGTCGAATCTTCTTATCTAGAAGTCGGGTTTCAAAACCAGCTTCAATGGTACTGTTTTTTTCAGGAGTTAAATTTGTATTTCCATAAGGCGAAAACAATTGATACAAACTTGGCGTAACAAAAGCAGTGCTGTAAGAAGCTAAAGCTTTCAAGGGAAACTCTTTGAAATCATATGAAGGATTCACATTATAAACTACTTGATTCCCGTATTCGCTATGAATATTTAATCGTGCCCCAACATTAAGATTCAATCCAAAATCTGAAGTGTAAACTGCCGTTAGATACGGATCAATCATATTGAATTTCGCATTTTCCTTTGCAACTCCGCCATAAGGCGTTGCACTATTCATATCGTGAAACTGGTATTGCGCTCCTGTAACTAAAAACAAGAATTCAGAAAATTCATATTTGTTGTACGCATCTAAATTCACGCTTCGGGATTGGTATTTTGACAAACCAACAGTTCCAGAATAAGAATCCAATTCGTCGTAAGAACGCAACATTTTATTATAACTCGAATTCAAAACAAATTCCCCTTTGCTATACTTGTATTTTGGTAAAAAACCAAATCGAAATTGTTCTGACTTGGAATGATTCTGCAAAACATCGTTGGTTCCTGTGTTGTCAAATCCACCATCGTAATCATTATCAATTTTGTCATAATTCCCAAAAAAATCTAAGGATAATTTATCAGTAGCTTTATAGCCAATTTTTGCTAAATAATTGATTCTGGAAAAACGATCCGCTTCATAGGTTGTATTTTTATTAGGTTCCGCAATTTGAGACATTCCAGTAGTTTCTTTACTATTCAATGCCGCAAAATAACTTACTTTATTTGCATTACCATTTACAGAAAACCCTTGATTATAATCTTGTAAACTCGTTTTAGATGTGGATGCTGTATTGTAAGTTCCTACATTCAAATACGCATTTCCTTGAATGGCTTTTTTGCCTGATTTTTTCAAAGTAATGTTTATTACTCCTGTAGCAGCGCCAGTTCCATACAAAGTACTGGAAGCACCTTTCATAATTTCAATACTTTCTACTTGCTCTGCAGGAAGCAGTCGTAAATCATACTCAAAACTAATTCCAGAAGCATCGGTAACAGGAATTCCGTCAATAAGAATCAGCACTTGGTTGCTTTTCCCACCTCGAATGTAAAGACCCAAATTTTTTCCAGCAACACTTTGGCTACCGTTGATTTCTACTCCTGCAACCGAATTTAGAATCGCTGCTACACTTTGTCCTTCCTTCATTTTTAAATCATCGGAAGTGATTTTGGTTATTACTTTCCCTGATTTTTCTTTGGCCAAAGCAAATTTGGAATCAGAAATTACTACTTCATCCAATTCAGTTTTAGATGCAATACTGTCTTTTTGTTGTGCAAAAACACAGTTGGTCATTAGCACGAATAACGCACTAATACGAACGATTTTGTTGTTCATTTTAATAAAACATTTTTAATAATAAAAATGGGAGAAAAGCATAGAATGACCCATACCCAAACCTTTTTTCCCGAAAGTTTGATACTCGATGTAATAGGCAGGTCTCCTGGCTTGCGTCTTGTTGTTTACCTTCCCAAGAAACTGAAATAAATTCAGTTAACTCAGTGGTTTTGTAGATAACAACAAGCTTTTTAGCTTACAGTTGCGGGTACAGCGTGAGATTTTTGAATTTTGATTTTTGAATAATGATTTCGGATCTAAAATCTGAAATTAAAATCATTAATCTACAATCTTCAATCACTCTCTTCCCTTTTAATGCGGTTTTGAAAAACAAAACAGCAACCTCAATACGGCAGCAAATGTAGCTCTAAGTTTTGAATAAAAAAACAAAATCAATCCTCTTTGTCTTCTTTCTTTTTTGAAAGTTTAATCATTAGCCAAATAAATCCAACCAAAAAATGCAACAATATGATTCCTGCAACAACGTATATAAAAGTGTTCGAATTGTCTCTCATAACTTCCTTTTTTGTAAAATTACTTTCTTTGGAATATTTTAAAAGTATCACAAGTTACACAAGTTTATTTTTGAGCGAATAAAACAATACATTTGTATAAAAATATTCCTTTAAATCATTTCTAATTATGTTGATTATGAAAAAAATAGTACTCATCTTATTTTTGTTTAGTGGGATTATCACAAATGCCGCACATGTCCAAATAAATTTTGTTGAAGGATTTAACATAGGTATAATAAATCCCTTTCAGGGTTCCCCAAGTGAAGGTACTGCAACAACTGATGCTGCAATAAATGCTGTTTTTACAAATTATTCTGTAAATCATTGCGTTGACAGCTTTAGCAACAATTCCCATATAATTTTTGCAGATTATTATGGTGATAATCTAACTGGGTTTATAAATGAATTACAAAATAACAGTTATGTTTCAAAAGCTATGGTTACTTTAGATACTGGCTATTATTCATATACTTATGCTGATATACTTTATTTAAAACTAATTGATAATACAATTGGCAGTCCTCTGGGAACAAATAGTAACGAGAATATATATACTACAAACGCATCTCTCAATACAATTTTTGATACTTATAAAGTCAAAATAATGGCGCAGCTAAATCCTAACAACACTAATTATTATCAAATTTACTTTGGTGGAGATATTAATTTGTTAGTTAATGAACTAAAAAAGTTACCAACGATTGTAACTTATGAATCCATTGGAGTTGCAATGTTATTGTCAAACCAAAAATTTTCTGAATTTAAAGCCAATATTTATCCAAATCCTTTTTCTTCTTCCATTTGTATTGATTCTAAAGAAACCATTTCAGAATATTCTATTTATGAACTTACCGGAAAACAAATTAGTACTACAAAATCAAAAATTGAATTAGATAATTTAACCTCAAAACTAAATCCTGGTTTTTATGTTTTAAACTTAAAACTTCAAAACGGTAAAATTGCTAATTTTAAATTAGTAAAAAAATAATCTACTTTTGTGCAAAATTCATTTAATGAAATTCACTTACAAATTAATATTTTCATTGTCAGTATTGATACTTTTTATTCAATGCAAAAAAGAAACTCAAAACAACAAAAATTCCATTCCTTACAAAAATGAAATTCAGTATGCCAAAGGACTGGAAATCTACAAACACCAAGGTTTTTCAATCCTAAAAATTACAAATCCTTGGCCAAATTCCGCAGCAAGTTTCACCTATATTCTTCAAGAAAAAAACGGAATTATCCCCGATAGTTTGAAGCAATTTGCCGTTATTCCAATTCCTATAAAATCAATTGTTGTCACCTCAACCACACACATTCCTGCTTTGGAATTATTGGGTGTCGAAAATACTTTGGTTGGTTTTCCGAACACCGATTATATTTCTTCGGGAAAAACTAGAAAACGAATTGATGCCGGAAAAGTTCGAGAAGTTGGAGTCAATGAAAGTTTGAATACCGAAGTATTAATTGATTTACATCCCGATTTGATTGTGAGTTTTGGAATAAACAGTAGCAATCCCACTTTAGACAATCTCCAAAAAAGTGGTTTGAAAGTGATGCTCAACGGCGATTGGACAGAACAATCTCCATTGGGAAAAGCCGAATGGATTAAGTTTTTTGGAGCATTGTACGGATTGGATTCCAAGGCAAATACTATTTTTTCTGAGATAAAAAATGAATACAATGCAACTTTGGCTTTAGCCAAAAAAGCAACTAAAAAACCCTCTGTTCTTTGTGGGGCAATCTATCAAGAGCAATGGTACGTTCCACAAGGCGAAAGTTGGGCTGCTTTATTTTTGAAAGATGCGCAATCTGACTATTTATGGGCAAATACAAAAGGAAATGGAAGCTTATCAGTCCCTTTTGAAGTCATTTTGGAGAAAGCACAAAACGCCGATTTCTGGATTGCTCCCGGAGATTTTTCGAGCTTGAAACAAATGAGCGACAATAATCCGCATTACAACCAATTTACTTCGTTTAAAAATAAAAAAGTATATTCGTATGCTGTAAATAAAGGAGCAAAAGGAGGGATTATTTATTTCGAATGGTCACCAACTCGCCCCGATTGGGTTTTGAAAGATTTAATCAAAATTTTTCACCCAGAATTATTGCCGAATCATAAATTATTTTTCTTTCAGAAATTAGAATAATATAAAAATAAGAATTTGTAAATAGTACTAAAATAGATCAACTCGTCTCTTCGAGTGATTTTCAAAAGTAACGCGATAGCTTTACTTTTGAAAATTGTATCCAGAAGCCTTTCAAAATGTTCTCGATAATTCACAAAGATTTTCTATCTCAAATCTTTGTTCAACTCGAACTGACGAAATCATAACAAATCCAAGTTTGCAAAATAGAAACCGAAATATAGTTTTATTCTCCATTTTGACATTGTCATTACTATTGCTATCGCTGGTGAATATCTCTCTGGGCTCGGTTTCGATTCCTATAAAAGACGTTTTCAATAATCTTGTGGGGCAAAATTCTAGCAAAGAAACCTGGGATTATATCATTGTCAATTATCGGCTACCAAAAGCCATAGCAGCAATTCTCGTTGGAATGGGATTGTCCATCAGTGGATTGTTGATGCAGACTTTATTTCGAAATCCTTTGGCTGGACCAGACGTTTTGGGATTGAGTTCTGGAGCAAGTTTGGGCGTGGCAACGATAATTTTGGGAGCAGGTTTTTTACCCCCTTTTTTGGCTTCATCCTTACTTTCTTCTTATGGCATTATTTTAGCTGCGACTTTGGGAAGTTTCTTGGTTTTATTAGCAGTTTTATCTGTTTCTCAAAGTTTGCGTAACACGATGGCAATATTAATTGTAGGCTTGATGTTTGGTAGTTTGACCAGCGCTATCGTTGGAACATTAACCTATTTTAGTTCGGCTGAACAATTGCAGAAATTCACTTTTTGGTCATTGGGAAACTTGGGAAATTTGTCTTGGTCGTCGATTTTGATTTTATCAATTTGCATCGTTATTGGATTATTTTTAAGTCTTTTGAACATCAAACCCCTAAATGCTTTATTGCTTGGCGAAAACTACGCTCGAAGTTTGGGAATGAATTACAAAAAAACACGTTTTATTATTATTCTTGCTACGAGTATTTTAACGGGAAGCATCACGGCATTTGCGGGACCAATTGCTTTTATAGGATTGGCCGTTCCACATATTGCCAAATTGGTTTTTCAAACTAGCAATCATACGATTTTATTCTGGAGCACCTTGCTTTTAGGTGCCATAATTATGCTGATTTGTGATAGTATTTCACAACTTCCGGGAAGTGATATTACCTTGCCTATTAATGCCGTGACATCGCTATTTGGCTCGCCAATAGTGATTTGGTTGTTAATTCGAAAACGTAAAATGATGAACTAATGGAAAACAAAATCATCTTACAAGCTACAAATTTAAGCATTGGCTATACTTCCAAAAAAGTAAAGAATGTCATTGCTTCTAATATTGATTTGTCTTTAGAAAAAGGAAAATTAATCGCATTAATCGGTGCGAATGGCATTGGAAAATCGACACTTTTAAGAACCTTAACTGGTATTCAAAAACCACTTTTAGGAAACGTTTCTTTGAATGAAAAGAACATTCACGAATTGGATTTTCTTAGTTTGGCACAAAACTTAAGTGTGGTTTTGACCGAAAAATTACCTCCAAGCAATCTGACAGTTTGGGAACTTATCGCTTTGGGAAGGCAGCCTTATACCAATTGGATTGGAACACTAACTGACAACGATATTTCAAAAATAAACGAAGCAATTGAACTAACTCAAATTGGGCATTTGGCCTCTAAAAGGCATTACGAAATTAGCGACGGACAACTACAAATAGTTTTGATTGCAAGAGCATTGGCACAAGATACACCGTTAATTATTTTAGACGAACCCACCACCCACTTGGATTTGTTACACAAAGTAGTTCTCTTTAAACTGCTAAAAAAACTGACTCAAGAAACGGAAAAATGTATTCTATTTTCGACTCACGATATTGATATGGCGATACAATTGAGCGACGAAATGATCATTATGACACACGAAACTACAATCCAAGACCAACCTTGTAATTTGATTATGAAAGGTAGTTTTAATACTTTATTTAAAGATGAACATATTGTTTTTGATAGCGAAAAGGGAAAGTTTATTATTGGTTAAATTTCACAATATATAATTATCACTACTTAATTGAAATCTGTCTTTTTGCTTCACCAACCACAAAAGCAACCGAATTAGCAATATTAAAACTCCGAATTAAATTGGACATTGGAATGGTCAAATGATTTTCGAATTTACTTAAAATTTCTTCGCTCAAACCTACACTTTCTTTACCAAAAACCAACCAATCTCCATCTTGAAAATCCGTTTCATAAATTGTTTTTGTAGCGTGGGAACTCATCAAGAAAACACGGGATGAATCTGGAATTTTTGCAGTCCATTCCTCGAGGTTTTTATATTCCGTTACATCGAGATGTACCCAATAATCCAATCCAGAACGTTGCAAGTTTTTATCATTAATGACAAATCCAAAAGGATGAATGAGGTGCAAACGACTTTGGGTGCCAACGCACAAGCGACCAATATTTCCAGTATTGTTGGGGATTTCTGGTTCTACTAAAACGATGTTTAACATAGTAATTTTCGATTTTTGATTAACGATTTTTGATTGCAGATTTGGTATTAGATTTAGATTTTTTGATTTTTGAAATTGTCATTGCTATTGTCATTGCCATTCACATTGCCATTCACATTGAAATTCTCAACTTCAATTACTTCTCCAGCCAGTAAATCATTCAAATATACATTTCCAATTCGGACTCTGACTAATCTTAAAGTGGGAAAACCAACTGCCGCCGTCATTTTTCGAACTTGGCGAAACTTACCTTCATTAACCGTTATAGAAGCCCAAGATGTTGGTCCGTGGCGTTCGTCTCTGATTTTTTTCCCTCTTAGTCCAAAGTTTGGAATTTCAAGTAATAGGAAAGATTCACAAGGTTTAGTGGTGTATTTTGTTCCGTTGAAACCAATTTCTACTCCATTTTTCATTCGGTCGATAGCTTCTTGCGTAATTATTCCATCGACTTGAACGTAATATTCTTTATCGACTTTTTTGCTTCGAACAATTTCGCTCATTTTTCCGTCAGTAGTCAATAAAAGTAAGCCTTCGGAATCTTCGTCCAAACGACCAATAGCCATTGTTTGTGCAGGAAAATCGTGTAATTCTCCCAATAGTTTTTTCTTTCGTTTCAACTCATAAATAAATTGACTCAAATACCCATAAGGTTTGTGAAGGATGAAATGACGGTGGGACATTAAAACTTAGTTTTGAGATTACAAATATAGTTTTGTTTTAACAACATTTAAAATTAGAGACAATTACATTGAGCTAAAAACCAAAAGCTATGTTAAATGATTGAGTTAACACTGTCAAATAGAATAACTTTATAAAAGTTGAAAATATAATTCTAAAACAAAGAGTATGGAAAGCAATGATCTAGGTTCAAAGAAGATGAACAATAAGCAAAATACGCCAGAAGAACTCAACTCCGAAAATCTACATGAAAATTATGATCCGACAGCATCAAAACTCGTGGCAGAAGTGGAAACCAATAGTAGTGGCGAGCAAAAAATAGTACACAGAGCGCGGAATGTTGATTCAAATCCAGAAGAAACGAATACTGATGACAATGAAAATCCGAGTTCTAGTCTAGAGATTTTTTCGGATAAAGAAGTCCAAAGAATGATTGAAAATAAAGACCACAACTCGGACATTACGGCACATCGATATCCAAATTCCGACCCTGATAATCATAAGGATAGAGGAAACATAAAGTTAGACGAATAAACATTTTGTTTTTATTTTGAGAAGCCAATAAGAAAGAATTTTTTGTTGGCTTCTTTTTTTTGAGCTAACTAATTGCATTCTTAACATATTATTGAACGAACACTCTAATAATTTCTTACTTTTACTTTCTACAAAAAACATCTCTTTTTTATGTCAACTATGTTTCCCTTTTTACTGCTTTTTATTGTGGCACTTGCCATTGGAATTTTCATTGGGAAAATTATATTTTCAGCCAAATCACAATCCGAAAAAATATTTTTGGAAGAAAAATTCAATTCTCTAAAAGAACAATCCCAACTTGAAAAAGTAGCATTCGAAAAACAATTGCAACAATCCATTCAGGAGAAAGAAACTATTCGCAACGACAAAGAAGCCATTAACATTCAATTGACTAAGAAAGAAGTGGATTTTGAAAATCTTTGGCAACGCAACAAAGAACAAAAAGAAGAAGTGGAAAAGCTTCAGGAAAAATTTACCAAGGAATTTGAGAATTTAGCCAATAAAATCTTGGATGAAAAATCGAGTAAATTTACCGAACAAAACAAAGAAAATATGAAAAATATCTTGACACCTTTGCAAGATAAAATTCAATTGTTCGAAAAGAAAGTTGAAGATACTCACAAAGAAAGTATTGATTATCACGCAGCTTTGCGCCAACAAATTCTGGGTTTGAAAGAAATGAACCTTCAAATGAGCAAAGAAACCTTGAACCTGACCAAAGCATTAAAAGGAGATAGCAAAATGCAAGGAAATTGGGGCGAATTGATTCTGGAAAGAGTATTGGAAAAATCGGGATTGGAAAAAGATCGGGAATACTTTGTTCAACAATCTCATACAAACGCTGATGGCAGCCGTGTTTTTCCTGACGTTGTGATCAATCTTCCTGATGGCAAAAAAATGATTGTCGATTCGAAAGTATCGTTAACTGCTTATGAGAAATTCATTAATGAGGAAGACGACACTTTAAAAAGTGGATTTTTAAAAGAACATGTCAATTCGATAAAACGCCATGTCGAGCAACTAGGCGAAAAAAATTATCAGGATTTATACCAAATAGAAAGTCCCGATTTTGTTCTGCTTTTCATCCCGATGGAACCAGCTTTTGCCTTAGCATTAAACGAAGACACCTCCTTATACAACAAAGCTTTCGAGAAAAATATTGTAATCGTTACACCTTCTACCCTATTGGCGACATTGCGAACCATTGACAGTATGTGGGCAAACCAAAAACAACAGGAAAATGCCTTTGAAATTGCGAAACAAGCCGGTGCCTTATATGATAAATTTGAAGGATTTGTTGCCGATTTAATCAAAATTGGAAAGAAAATTGACGAGAGCAAAATCGAATACCAAGGCGCAATGAATAAATTAGTGGATGGTAGCGGAAACTTGATAAAAAGAGTTGAAAATTTAAAAAAAATGGGGGCTAAAACACAAAAATCACTTCCCGACAACATATTAATTAGAGCTGGAAAAGAAGAAATTTAAAACTAAACCAAAAATAAAATGAAAAGATTTTTAATAATTATTACGGCAATTTTCACATTATCAATAGTCTGCTATTTTACATTTTTGTATTATGCAACTTATAGCGAAGGCGTTCGCTCTGGCGAATTGATAAAATTTAGCAGCAAAGGAATCGTATTCAAAACCTATGAAGGAGAAGTGAGTCAAGGAATTTCTGGTGCTCAAATTTTTAGCTTTTCGGTTTTGGACAGCGAAGAAAAGGTAATTTCCGATTTGAAAGAAATGGAAGGGCAGTATGTAAAAGTATCTTATATAGAGCGTTATAAAACTTTTCCTTGGTGGGGAGATTCGAAATACTTTATTACTGAAGTTAAAAAAGTAAATTCTCCATTTAAAATAAAATAACTATTTTTTTTTCAAAAATTGCCCCTTTCGATACATCATTCTGAATATTTTTGTAACTTTAAATAATTGAATTTGCAAACAGTATGAAAAAAATTATTTTTATATTTCTTTTTTTTATAGCTACTAATTCTTTTGCTCAACAAGAAATGACAACAACTTTGGGCGTCATTAATTTCGAAGCATCTGTGCCATTATTTGAAGAAGTAGCTGCAACCAACAAAACAGTTTCGTGCACACTTAATTTAAAAAATGGAGCACTAACAAGTGTAGTAGATATGAAAGCCTTCAGGTTTAAGTTATCGTTAATGCAAGACCATTTTAATAAAAAATATTTAGAAACAGATCGCTATCCCAACGCTTATTTTAAAGGTAAAATTGAAGGATTCAATAGCAACATCGTTGGTACTGACTTAAAAGAATTTAAGCTAAATGGCATATTAAAAATTCGCGGAAAAACCAAAGTACTCAAAACAATAGTTTTTCTCAAAAAATCAGAAAATAGGATAGAAATTGTTTCTAATTTTAGCATTCTGACAAAAGATTTCGATATTAAAATCCCTGAAATTTTAAGTGTAAAAGTTGCTGAAACAGTGAATATAAAAACAGCTTTTACGTTGCAGTAATTCTATTATTTTAAACAATCTTCGAGTGCTTTTTCTAAAGAAGTATATTGAAATTGAAATCCCGTATTTTCAATTTTAGCGGATGAGACTCTTTGTCCTGTAAGTACAATTTGAGCCATTTCGCCCAAAAACATTTTCATTAAAAAGGCAGGAACATTGGGCAACCATATAGAATAACCGTAGATTTTTGCTAAAGCTTTGGAAAAAATCGTATTGGTAGTATCATCGTTTATAGCCGCATTGTAAGAACCGGTCATATTCGAATTATTTATCGCCTCGAGGTAAATGCCACACAAATCATCAATATGAATCCAGGGCATATATTGTTTTCCAGAACCCAAGGCCGAACCCAATTTTATTTTGAAAATAGGTGTTAATTGCTTCAAAAATCCTTCCCCTTTTCCAAGTACTAATCCTGTGCGGATTTTTACAACTCGAATGCCTAAACTAAGAACAGTATCGGCTGCAGCTTCCCATTTTTGACAAGTTGATCCCAAAAAATCATTCGCTGCTGGTGTATTCTCAGTGCAAATTTCTGAAGCATTGAAAGCTCCGTAAATACCAACTCCAGAAGCGGAAATGAAGGCTTTTAGCTTTTTATCATGTTTCTTTAAGACATCAAAAATTAACGCAAGCGACTGTTCTCTACTTTGAATAATAGCTTCTTTTCGCGCATTTGTCCATCGTTTATCGGCAATGCCTTCGCCAGCTAAATGAATAATGTAGTCTGCATTAAGAACTGAACTCTCATCAATCAACTTTTTGGACACATCCCACTTGTAATAAGAAATATCAGACGTATTTTGTCTGCTGCTTCTACTTAAAATTGAAACTGAATATCCTTTTGCTATCAGCAAATTTGTTAGCTGTTTTCCAATAAAACCTGAACCTCCGCTTATTAAAATGTTTTCTTTCATAACTAAAACAAATCTAGTCAATAAAATTCAAATAAACATTAACAAAATATTTTGTTTAACTTTTTAATATTATTGTTAAACATTATGTATATTTGTACTCTAATTTAAATTTCAATATAATGGCAACTAAAAAAAATATAATAACAAGGGACAAAATTGTTTCTATGTACATGAATTATGCCTTAGAAAATAGCGATAAAGCTAAAACAGTTTATCAATTTACCAAACAGAATGATTTTTCAGAAACAGAATTTTATAAGTTTTTTGGCACCATTGAAAGTGTTGAAAAAGAAATTTTCAAAATTTTCGTTGAAAAAACAATTGAGCTGTTGCAAAAAGACAAAGACTATGAGTCCTATGATATGAAAAGTAAAATGTTGAGTTTTTACTTTACTTTTTTCGAAATGCTAACCGCAAACCGAAGTTATGTAACGATGTGTTTGAAAAATCATCAAAATGATCTTAAAAACTTGATGCAATTGTCAACTATGAGAACCATTTTTAAAAACTACGTTGCGGAAATTATCACGGAGGATTACTTGATAAATCTCGAAAAATTACAAAATTTTCAGAGAAAAACAATTCAAGAAACCTCTTGGATACAACTTTTATTAACGATGAAATTTTGGTTGGAAGATTCCTCAGCAGGTTTCGAAAAAACAGATATTTATATTGAAAAATCAGTAAAAGCAACATTTGAATTGATGAACATTGCTCCTATTGAAAGTTTAATCGACTTTGGAAAATTCCTATTCAAAGAAAAAATACAAAAAAATTAATGAAAACTATAGACTACATACCAACATCAAAAATTCAAAGGGCTTCAAAACTAGTGCAAACTGGCGCAAAAGTCGGCGTGAATTATCTTAAATATTACGGAGAAAAAATGGTCAACTCCGATTTAACTCGTGATAAATTGAACGAAGATAATGCAGAAGATATCTATGACGGACTGAAAAGCTTAAAAGGTAGCGCATTAAAAGTGGCTCAAATGCTGAGTATGGACAAGAGTTTCTTACCTCAAGCTTATGTGGAGAAATTTTCGTTATCCCAGTTTTCGGTTCCACCACTTTCAGCTCCATTGGTTTTGAAAACTTTTAAAAATAATTTTGGGAAAACACCATACGAAATTTTCGACGAATTTAATGCGAATTCTGTCAATGCAGCAAGTATCGGACAAGTGCATTTGGCTGTAAAAGACGGTAAAAAATTGGCTGTAAAAATTCAATATCCAGGTGTTGCCAATAGTATTTCCTCTGATTTGGCATTGGTTAAACCTATTGCGATTAGAATGTTTAACCTTCAAGGGAAAGATTCTGATAAATATTTTAAAGAAGTGGAAGACAAGTTGATTGAGGAAACCAACTATTTATTGGAATTAAAACAAAGCCAAGAAGTTGTAAAAGCCTGCGGGAAAATAGAAAATTTAATTTTTCCGAATTACTATCCTGAATATTCTTCGGATAAAATCCTCACAATGGATTGGATGACAGGAGTTCACCTTTCGGAATATAAAAATTCAGATCCCGAGATTTCGAATAAAATAGGTCAAGCCCTATGGGATTTCTATATGTATCAAATTCATATTTTGAAAAAAGTACACGCTGATCCACATCCTGGGAATTTTTTAATCAACAAGAAAAATCAATTAATTGCGATTGATTTTGGCTGTATGAAAACCATTCCAAATGAATTTTATATTCCATATTTCGAATTGATTAACAAGAATATAATCGAGAATAAAAAACTATTTTCTGATAAATTGTTTGAACTTGAAATATTAAGAGAAGACGATTCTTTAGACGAAATTGATTATTTCACTGAAATGTTTTACGATTTATTGTCTTTGTTTACCAAACCATTCCAAACGGAAACTTTTGATTTCTCGGATGCAAGATTTTTTGAGAGCATTGCTGAACTTGGCGAACGCTTTTCAAAAGACACTAATTTAAGAAAAATGAATGGCAATCGAGGTTCCAAGCATTTTATTTATATGAATAGAACATTTTTTGGATTATACAATTTGATGTTTGACTTGAAAGCAAAAGTGGTTGTGAATCAGTATGAGAAATATAAAAAATAAATACTTAAAATGAAAAACATCTTAATCATTGGCGGAAGCAAAGGCATTGGCAGCGCTATTTTGTTACAACAATTAGAAACCAATAAGGTAATCAATATTAGCAGAAATGCTCCAGAAATTTCGCATCCCAATCTTATTCATTTTTCGATAGACGTTCTGGTTGATGCACTTCCAGACATTGAAATCATTGACAGTTTAATTTATTGCCCGGGATCTATTAATTTGAAACCAATAGGAAATTTAAGTGTCGAAGATTTTAGAAATGATTTTGAAATCAATGTTATTGGCGCAGTAAAAACAATTCAGAAGTATTTACCAGTCTTGAAAAAAGCATCAAATCCTTCGATTATTTTGTTTAGTACTGTTGCTGCAAAACTCGGAATGCCTTTTCACGCCAGTATTGCAACCGCAAAAGCTGGAGTCGAAGGATTAGTAAAATCACTTGGCGCAGAATTAGCTTCAGTAGTTCGAATAAATGCCATTGCTCCTACTATAACCGAAACAACGCTTTCGGCAAGTATATTGAGAAACGATCGAATGAAAGAAAATATGGTGGAACGCCACCCAATGAAAGGGTATTTGAAACCCAAAGAAGTAGCGGAAATGGCTAATTTCTTAATTTCAGAACATGCCAAATCAATTTCAGGACAAGTATTCGAAATGGATTATGGAATTGTAACTTTTAAAATCTAAACCAAACAATATAAAAATGATAGCAAACAAAACAAGAGGGTACGAAAAAGTAGAGCTTTACGACACTGAAGTTACCGAAGCATTGGCTGATAATTACAGAATAATTATTGATAATTTAGGCGAGGATATTTATAGAGAAGGACTTGAAAAAACACCAGAACGAGTGGCAAAAGCCATGCAGTTTTTGACTCATGGTTACGATCTAAATCCGTTAGAAATTTTAAAATCAGCACTGTTTACAGAGGATCATAAACAAATGATAGTTGTTAAAGACATTGAAGTTTACTCGATGTGTGAACATCATATGTTGCCGTTTTTTGGAAAAGCGCATGTGGCTTATATTCCTAATGGAAAAATTGTTGGATTGAGCAAAATCCCAAGAATTGTTGACGCTTTTGCGAGAAGAATGCAAGTGCAAGAACGATTGACCGACCAGATCAAAGATTGTATTCAAGAAGCCTTAGAACCACTTGGCGTTGCGGTTGTTATAGAAGCGCAACACATGTGTATGCAAATGCGTGGGATTCAAAAACAAAATTCATTCACAACCACTTCTTCTTTTACTGGTGCTTTTGAAAAAGATAAAACAAGAAAAGAATTTATTAGTCTTATTTCGAATAAATTGAGTTAACTTTAGGTAATTCAAAAAAAAAACTATGAAAATTCTCTTAACTGGTGCGACAGGTTACATTGGCAAACGGCTTTTACCGATTTTGGTTAACAATGGGCACGATGTAATTTGTTGCGTTCGAGATAAAAATAGGTTTTATTGCCCTATTGAAATTCAAGATAAGGTAACCGTTATTGAAGTTGACTTTATAGAAAAAGAAACATTATCTGCTATTCCAAAAGATATTGACGCTGCATATTATCTCATCCATTCCATGTCAAGCTCCGCTGATAATTATGATGAATTAGAGAAAATTTCGGCCGAAAATTTCGTATTTGGAATTAATCAAACGACTGCAAAACAAGTTATTTATTTGAGTGGAATTGTCAATGACAAATCATTATCCAAACATTTGGCATCCAGAAAAAAAGTGGAAGAAGTACTAAATACTGGAAATTTTGCTACTACAACATTGAGAGCTGGAATTATTGTGGGTTCTGGAAGTGCTTCTTTTGAAATCATTCGTGATTTGATTAATAAACTTCCCATTATGATTACCCCAAGATGGTTAGATACTAAATGCCAACCTATTGCGATTCCTGATGTACTTGAGTTTTTATCCAAATCTTTATTAAATCCTCTTACTTATAATCAAAGTTTTGATATTGGCGGACCTGACATTCTTACTTATAAAGAAATGTTGTTGGGCTTCGCCAAAGCAAAAAAACTAAAAAGATGGATTTTTACGATTCCAATAATGACTCCAAAATTGTCCTCTTATTGGTTGTATTTCGTAACTTCAACTTCTTACAAATTGGCTTCGGCTTTAGTAAGCAGTATGAAAGTCGAAGTGATTTGCAGCGACAATCGAATTAATGATTTGCTAGATGTTCAACCAATGTCTTATGAAAAAGCACTTTCTCGTGCATTAATCAAAGTCGATGAAGATATGGTGGCTTCGAGTTGGAAAGATTCCTTAGTTAGCGGGCGTTTTAACAATAATTTATCTGTCTATCTCAAAGTTCCCAAAAAAGATTGTTTTATTGATCGACGAAAAAAAGAAATCATTGATCGTGAATTTACTATCGAAAGAATTTGGTCTATTGGCGGAGAAACTGGCTGGTATTATGGTGATTGGCTATGGAATATAAGAGGTTTTATTGATAAACTTTTTGGTGGTGTAGGATCCAGAAGAGGCAGAACAAATAAACATGATATTCATACTGGCGATGCTTTGGATTTTTGGCGGGTTTTATATGCCAATAAAGAAGAAGGCAAACTCGTTTTATTTGCCGAAATGAAATTGCCTGGAGAAGCTTGGCTGGAATTTAAAATCATCAACAACACCTTGTATCAATCTGCTACTTTTAGACCAAAAGGGATTTTAGGAAAATTGTATTGGTATTCGGTTTTGCCTTTTCACGGCTTTATTTTTAACGGAATGTTGAATAAGCTCATTAAATAATTACTTCAAAATTCCCGCTTTATAAGTAGCAATAGCTCTATCTCTAGCAAAAGCATGATCTACCATAGGGTTTCCATAACCCAAATCAAATTCTGGAATCCATTTTCGGATGTAAATTCCTTTTTCGTCGAATTTTTTGAGCTGAATTTCAGGATTAAATACTCTAAAATATGGTGCTGCATCACAACCAGTTCCTGCAGCCCACTGCCAGTTTCCTACATTGGCAGACAATTCAAAATCTAATAATTTTTGAGCAAAATAGGCCTCTCCCCATTGCCAATTGATAAGTAAATGTTTGCAAAGAAAACTTGCCACAACCATCCGAACCCGATTGTGCATATATCCCGTTTCATTCAATTGTCGCATTCCCGCGTCAACCATTGGATAACCGGTAGTTCCCGAACACCAACGTTTAAATTCTTCTTCATCATTTCGCCATTGAATTCCGTCGTAAGCTGCTTTAAAATTGTTCGTAACCACTTTTGGAAAACTATAGAGAATTTGCATAAAAAATTCTCTCCAAATCAGTTCACTCAGAAATACTTGATTGGTTTTAGCAGCCCAATTAACTAACTTTCGTACACTCACAGTTCCAAAACGCAAATGTGGAGACAAATAAGAAGTAGAATCTAAGGCAGGAAAATCTCGAATTTCGCCATAATTCGAAATATTTTTCAGATTATGAGGAATTACTTTTATAGCACTTTCCTCGAATCCAATTTCGTTTAAAGTGGGAAAAGTGAAATTGCTGTTATAAAATTTTGAAAAGTTATCGGCTGTATTGTATTCTATAATTGGCGAGATGGTTTTATAATTTTCCAGCCATTTATTTTTGTACGGAGTGTAAACCGTATAAGGCAATCCATCGGCTTTTGTGATTTCCATTTCTTCAAAAATGACTTGATCTTTGAATGAAAACGGAGTTGTTCGATTTGATTTTAAGAAGTCGCAAACAGCCAAATCCCTTTTAATGGCATAGGGTTCGTAATCTTTATTAAAGAAAACTTCTTGAACGTTAAATTCTTTTAATAATGATTCCCAAACTTCTAGTGTTTTCCCTTTTTTTACTAATAACGAACTTCCAATTTGTTCCAAATAAACATTAATCTTCTCTAAAGATTCGTGTATAAAACCAACTCTAGCATCATTTTTTGGCAAACTGTCCAAAATAGATTCATCGAAAATAAACAAAGGAATTACAGGAAATTTAGATTCTAAGGCGTGAAATAATCCAACATTATCATCTAATCGCAAATCTCGTCGAAACCAAAAAATAGTAACTTCTGGTTTGCTCATTATTTCGAATTGAAGATTTTGTCAACCATTACTACTCTATATTCAAAAATCTCTTTTAACTTATTTTTGACAACCAAAGTATTCATTATTCGACCAAGAAATCCAAGCGGTAAGGCATAATGAACCACATCAGTCATTTTGGTGCCATTTCCTGAAGGTTCAAAAAAGTGTTTGTGATGCCACAAAGCATAAGGTCCAAAACGTTGTTCGTCTATAAAATAACTATTCTCTTTTACGAAAGTAATTTCGGTCATCCAAGATAATGTCAATCCAGCGAGAGGCGAAACTCTGTACTGAATAATTTGTCCAGCATACATTGATTTATGATCGAAATCAGTGATTTGAAAACCCATTGTATCAGGCGTGATTTTTTGCAAATTGGCTGGGCTCGAAAAAAATTTCCAGCATTCTTCGACACTTGCATTTACGTGCTGAACAGTTTCTTTTTTGTAAATTTTCATTATTCTTTTTTCTATTGGAGAAAGCGCATTAGTTGCTCTCGTTATATTTTTTTTCTTTAGTCAAAATGATACTAAAAAAACCTAAATTTTAAAATATTTGAACGGAACGAACAACATTCCAAAGCATTCTCCGTGTTCTTTGCCTAAATGTTTATGGTGTACTTTATGGCCTTTTCTCAATGCTACCAAATATTTGTTTTTGGTGTTTTTAAACAGCTTTAACCGTTGATGAATCACGATGTCGTGTACAATAAAATAACTCAATCCGTAAGCAAAAATTCCCAAGCCAATGAAGAATCGGTAATCAAAATCAGCACTTGCGCCGAAATAAAACAAGAGAATACTTGGTATGGCAAAAATGACAAAAAATAAATCATTTCGCTCAAAAATATGCGCATATTTGGGTTGGTGGTGGTCTTCGTGTAAATACCATAAAAAACCGTGCATTACAAATTTATGGGTAAGCCAAGTTATGCATTCCATCAGTAAATAAGTAACCAAAAAAATTAAAAAAGATATCATTTGAAAATATTTTATAGAGGATTTATTGGTTCGATTTAAACCAATTTCAGTTTGTAAGTTACGAAAGAATTGGCAAACAAAAGCCCTTTAGTGTAATTAGAAACACGAATTCTTTCGGTTCCAATTTTATGACAGGGTGTGTTTTCTAATTTTGCTAATAATTTTTTATAATAGACATAAGCGGTGTAAACTCCGAATTTTGCCTCCAAAGGTAATTTTTTTATTCCTTGTAAAGCTACTCTAAAATCTTCTTCTATTTCATTTATAATCATTGCCTTAGCCTTTTCGTCAAACGAATTCAAATCAACTCCAGGGAAATAATTTCTATTCAAAACAAGATTGTCATCTTTTAAATCCCGCAGGAAATTTACTTTCTGGAAAGCAGAACCCAATCTCATGGCTTCGTCTTTCAATTCCTCATATTTCTTAATATCGCCTTTTACAAAAACCTTCAAACACATTAAACCCACCACATCGGCAGAACCGTAAATATATTCATCATATTCCTCTTTGCTATGATATTCTGATTTTACCAAATCCATTTTCATGCTTTTCAAAAAAGACTGAACCAAATCGTCCGAAATATTATTTTTTGTAACAGTATGTTGAAATGAATTTAGAATTGGGTTCAAACTAATTCCTCGATTTTGAGCTTTATAATAGTCAACCTCAAAATCATTGATCAAAGTTTCTTTGTCGTACCCGTGAAAAGAATCCACAATTTCATCTGCAAAACGTACAAAGCCATAAATACTATAAATGTCCTCGCGAATACTTGGCGCCAACATTTTAACAGCCAAAGAAAATGAAGTACTGTAACTTTTGGTTACCAATACGCTACATTTATAGGATACTTCATCAAATAAATTTTTCATATTTTATGGGTATTAAAATTGTTTTTTTATTAAGTCGGACACTATTTTTCCGGAAATTATCGATGGTGGAACTCCTGGACCAGGAACGGTTAATTGTCCTGTAAAAAATAAATTTTTTACTTTCTTGCTTATTATTTTAGGCCTCAAAAAAGCCGTTTGAGTTAGGATATTCGCTAATCCATAGGCATTTCCTTTATATGAATTATAATCATTGACAAAATCATTTACACAGAAACTTTCCTTAAAGATAATGTTTTTTTCAATCTTTTGATTCGTAAGATTTTCAAATCGCTGAATTATATTTTTAAAATATTTCTCTCTAATTTCTGGTGTGTCTTCAATTCCGGGTGCAATTGGAATCAAAAATATGCCTGCTTCTTTACCATCCGGAGCAACTGTTTTATCAGTTATACTTGGAAAACTAGCATAGAAAAGTGGTTTTTCTGGCCATTTTGGCGTGTCATAAATATCTTTGGCGTGAACATCAAACTCGGTATCAAAAAACAAAGTATGGTGCGAAACATTCTCGATTTTCTTATCGAAACCTACGTAAAATAATAATGATGATGGAGCGAAAATTTTAGAATCCCAATATTTTTCAGAGTATCCTCTGTATTTTTTATCCAATAATGTTTCCGTATGATGGTAATCGGCTCCACTTAAAACTACGTCCGAAACAATTGTCTTTCCATTGGAAACAACACTTTTCACCACCCCATTTTCCACATTAATTTTCTCGACATTTTGGTTCGTTTCGATTTTTACTCCCAACTCTACCGCTAAAGTGACCATGGCTTTCACCACTTCATACATTCCACCTTTTGGATGCCAAGTTCCCAAACCAAAATCAGCATAATTCATAAAACTATAAAATGATGGCGTATTATCTGGTTTTGCACCCAGAAACAAAACTGGAAATTCCATTATTTGCTGTAAGCGATTATTTTTTATCTTTTTTCGAACGGAAGTTCTAATGGTGCTAAAAAACTGATTCACTTTTTTGATTGTAACAGGAGTAATCAATTCAGTGATGGAGATTCCAGGACGATAGACCAATTCCTTGATCGCCACATCATAATTATGCTTCGCATTATCCAGAAATGTATTCAAATACTTTGCACTTCCTTTCTCTTCTTGTTCGAAAATAGTCAAAATATCAGTTAGATTATCTGGTATTTTGATAGAATCTACTTTATCAAAGTAAACTTCATATGCTGGATTTAGCTTATCCAAATGGTAATAATCGGCTGGTTTTTTGTCAAAATCAGCAAAAAACTTCTCGAACACATCAGGCATCCAATACCAAGTAGGACCAATATCGAAAGTAAAACCCTCTTTCGAAAGTTGTCTCGCTCTACCGCCAACCGTTTTGTTTTTTTCGAGAATAGTAACATCAAAACCCTCTTTGGCTAAATAGCAAGAAGCTGCCAAAGCCGAAAATCCGGAACCTATAATAGTAATTGTCTTTTTCATCTGTTTAACAAAAGTAATATAAAATTAAACAAAAACAAACATTCTTAACATAAATTTACAACTCTTTTGCCAGTTCAGGAATACCATTAAAGATTGTTATATTGTCAGGGAGTGTTTCTAAATTTATAAATTCAGTCATTTTCCCCAGTAACCAAACTTGAGAACTAGCATCCATGACCTCAGTGGCCATCTCTTCTATGTACTCGTTAATCATATCTTTTACAGGTCGAACAGTAAGGTAGGAAACATAAATGATATTGTCAAAATATTTCTTCATATCCTTCAAACTATCTAAAGGTACACTCTCCCCAAGATAAATGGTTTTATATCCATTGAGCAAAATTTCGTAATTGAGATACATTAAACCCAGCTCGTGGATTTCGTTATCTGGCAAGTATAAAACAAAAATTTTATCCGTTCGTGTAGGTTCCAAAACCTGCACTTTCTCAGTATTGACTAGCAGTTTTTGTTTGATTAGATAGAAAATAAAATGTTCTTGAGCAGGAGTTACTGTTCCTGACTGCCACAATAATCCAATTTCATTCATTAGAGGAATAAAAACTTCATAAAAAATATCGCGGAAGGATTTTTCTGAAAGTAAAGTGGCATATGTGTTTAGAAACAAAGCTTGGTCAAAATTCATCATTGCCATTTTAAAAGCATTGATGGCATGATTTTTAGAACTTTTCTCCGATATAATTTCTCTGACAAGTACTTCAATTTTCTCTATAGGTAATGCGGCAATTCGAGATATTTTATAACCATAATCATGCAACAAAACAATGTTGAGCAATTTTTGCAGATTGTGAATATCGTAATTTCTAATGTTAGTAGAAGAACGTAAAGGTTCTAGGACATTGTATCTTTTTTCCCAAATTCGAATTGTATGCGCCTTAATGCCCGAAAGATTTTCGAGGTCTTTTATACTAAATACAGATTTAATATTGTTTACCATTTGTTTAAATTTAATAAACAAAGATATAACATTTTTTTAAAAAACAACAATTTTACATGTTCTGACTTATTTTAATTAAAAAACATGCTTAAAAATAGTACAAAAGTAAAAATGGTTATCACTACTATTTTTTTAAAATCTTTTTGATTCTACTTTAATTATTTCAATTCAATAGTTACTGAGTCATTACTTTAAAAAATTAGGAGTAAGCATTCAAAGCCAAAATTTAGATCACTAAAAAAACATTATTTTTGTAAAAAATCATCAATGACAACAACAGACGCAATAGGATTTATAGGAGTAAGTGTTTTATTACTGGCCTACTTTTTAAATTTGTCAAATCAAATCGGGAAAGATAGTTTAGTGTATTTAGGAATGAATTTTATCGGAGCGGGATTGGCGTGTTTAGCCTCAGTTCTAATGAATTATTTACCCTTTATTATTTTGGAAGGCAGTTGGAGTATTGTTTCTGCTTTTGGAATACTAAGAGCATTTAAACAAAAATTATAGCCAAATTGAATAGTATGTCGCACCAGTTACTTTTTTTACTAAATTGGTTGCTCCAAAAATACTCATTATGAAAAAACTAACCTCAAGAGACATCAGTCAGGAAGTCTTCGATTTGTATGATGACTATGCTCACAACAAAATTGAGAGAAGACAATTCATCGAAAAACTTTCGATTTTTGCCGTTGGAAGCATTACTTTGCCGTCGCTTCTTAGTTTTATGACTCCAAATTATATCGATTCGATTTTGATAAAACCCAATGACCCGAGGCTAACTTCAGAATTTATATCCTACGAATCTCCAAAAGGCGGAGGAAGCATCAAAGCACTTTTATCTCAACCCACAGGAACAAAGAAAAAACTTCCTGGAATTATTGTCGTTCACGAAAATCGAGGATTAAATCCCTACATTGAAGACGTAGGAAGAAGAGCAGCAACAGAAGGTTTTATAACTTTAGCGCCAGATGCCTTATCTCCTTTGGGCGGATATCCGGGAAACGATGATGCTGGAAGAGAATTACAAAAAAAACGTACCAAAGAAGAAATGTTAGAAGACTTCATAGCAGCATACGAATACCTTAAATTACATAAAGATTGCAATGGTTCTGTAGGCGTAGTTGGATTTTGTTTTGGTGGTTGGATTGCCAATATGATGGCCGTCAAGATTCCAACTTTACCTGCAGCAGTTCCCTATTATGGCGGACAACCCACAACAGAAGATGCCGAAAAAATAAATTCGCCACTTTTGTTAAATTATGCCGGCTTAGACACCAGAGTTAACGAAGGATGGCCTACTTTTGAGATTATTCTCAATAAAAACAAAGTAGAAAATATTGCTTATTTCTACGAAGGAGTAAATCACGGTTTTCACAACAATACTACACCAAGATATGACGATAAAGCAGCAAACTTATCTTGGACAAGAACTATTGATTTTTTCAAGAAAAAATTAAAGCAATAATTTTTAGTTTTTTATTAATATAAAATTGAGGAGTCACTCTTTTTGCCTGAATTTAATTTATCAAAATAATATCTTTTATAAATTGGTTTTGAAAGCATTTGATCCACACGATACAACTGCCAACGGAGTTTTTGTTGAACTACATCCCATTCTTTGATTTGTTTGTATGGAAATTCAGAGGCTGGCTTGTCGATAAAAGGCACTAAAAAATCAATTGCTTTTAGAATACTTCGTCCATCTTGAGATTTTGCAGCTAATAAATCGATCCCCAATATATTTCCAATCTGGCTCATATCCAAAAAATGTGTCAAATTAAAAGTAGAATATCCTAAAGCTGTAGTTCTTGCTAATTCCAATGGCTGAGCACCATTGGGTTCAATTTGCTTGAACAATCGGTTCGATGAAAACGAATTAACTATTTTTTTTGCTAATTCCTCATTGTTGATAAAAAAAGCATATCGAGCCAATTGGACATCAAATGCAGTTCCGTGGTTGTTTTTTGCGTCTTGCTCCTCAGCGGCTACCGATGAAGTTTGCATCCAATTTACGTAGGAAGTAAACCATTCCTTTATAGCTTTCTGGTCTTCAACAGTAAATGATTTTGATTTTTTAAGCAATTCAACACCATCTAACATTTCTACAAAAGAGTACGTATCTAAAACACCTTCGCCTCTTCCTAATCCGTTTCTGATTCCAGGAATAGTTTGACCGTAATTCATGTTCGGATTCATCTTGGTTTCAGAATTAATAAACCAAATTCGAAGATTTTCTACTGCTTTTCCTGCATATTTTTCATCCGAAGTCAAATAATAAGCTAAAGAAAGTGTTTCTACACTTTTTGCAAAATTACCCAAAGGATTTCTATCCAGTTTCTCTAATTCAGGATTCGAAACACCATCTTTTCTTATATAAGGTAATCCATCAGCCTTTGTTGGGTCTGGCCACCAATATCTTCCCATACTCATATAATCGTGTTTATCGCCACTTGAAGGTGTCATTTCCTTATCGACAACAGTAATTATTTTTTGAGACAATTTTTTGTTTGCATCATTCACAATTGAATTTACAGCTTCGGTTTTTGCCAATTTGGCTTTTTCTAAACTTTTAATGTTCCAAACACAAACTTGTGCTTTTGTATTGCTTATAAAAAATAAGACAAATATTAGTATTGCTCTTTTCATAAATTAGGTAATGGTGATATATATTTTAAAAATTGGCTAAAATTCCTTTGAGATATTTTGAGTTAGAACATCTAAAACTGACACACCAATATGGATTACCAAAAATAGTGGTTATTTGACAAGAAAAAAAATAAACACAAAATATTCCTCAAAAAGATTAACACAATTAAATCACAATTAAAACGGTATTAAACCATTACCGCTTTTCAATAGCCTACCTTACTAAAAAAATGGCTATAGAACAAAAGGTTCAAAAGGTAGAAGAGTTATTTGATCGTCTTGAAAAAGAAATCACTACTTTTAAGTTGGAAACCAATTTACATTGCCTTAGTGGTTGCGGAAAATGTTGTACCAAACC
>JBBQSZ010000031.1:0-35599 GCA_038234745.1 Flavobacteriales bacterium
ACTCAAGGCTCCTCGCGATCCTGCATAAGCAGGATTGACATTGATTGTGTTGTACATATACTGTGTAAATTGTGCGTCTTGTTGGGCATAACTTACCACTCCTGTAAACATCAAAGCGAATAATAGTATTCTTGTCTTCATAGTCTTTTGTTTTAGAGCAACGGCATTACTACCGCTGCTCATCTATTTTAATATTATCTGTTTAAAAATAAATAACCTGCTTTTTGCACTCCATTACCACTAAAATCTACATAATTAATAATGTAATAGTAGGTTCCGGTTGGTAATCCAACAGATTGACTAATAGTAGTTCTTCCTTTTGAAAAGCCTTCGAATCTATTATCTACATTATTATATTTACTTGATTCAAATACTAATACTCCCCAACGGTTGTAGATTTCAACAGTATTATTGGTAAAACAGTCTAGTCCTTCTATATGGAAGTACTCATTAAGTCCATCTCCATTTGGTGTGAATGCATTTGACACTACGACAACACAGTTTTTAACTGTAAGTACCGTTCCTCCGTCTGAGGTAGTACTATAATTGTCGGAGAGATCTTTAACTATAATTCCAAGTGGGCTAGTTCCAAAAACAGTAGCTTGATTTTCCACTTGTTCATTGTTTGCGTCTGCTTGAGTTACTACATAAGTTCCAACGAATGATGTTGTATCTTCTTGTCCTGCTGCTAAAGTTATTGGACCACCTTTTAGCACTAAACCAGGTAATAAATCTGAAATCGTAATATTAGTTAATGGTACATTACCTGTATTTACGATTCTAAAGTTATAACGAATTGTTTCTCCTACTGTTGTAAATCCATCTCCATTTTCATCTACGGCAGTTGCTGTTTTAACCAAAGCAATAGATGGTTTTTGTGCTGATACAACAACCGTTGCAGTTGCAGTAGAACAATTTGTTGGGTTAATTACTTCACAAATTGAATACGTTACTGTATAAGTTCCAGCGGCTGTATTAGATGCTACCGTTACCGTTCCGTTTGGATTTAATGTCAATCCTGATGGAACTGTTACTGGAGTCAATTTTACTTGTCCTGGTACTGTTCCAATTATTGCTGGTAAATCATTTAATTTATCATTTAAAATCACACTCGGTGTTGTTCCTCCTGGAAAACTAGGTACTGGTGTAGTCGTATAATCATCTTTAAATGCTTCGATTATGACTGCTCCTACTTTAACGGTTACTGTTGCAGTATCACAATTTCCTGGAACTGCTACTTCACACAATTGGTAAACAATTGTATAGGTCCCTATTGGCGTGTTTGGAGCTAATGTTAATACTCCCTCAGAATTAATAGTTAATGGTCCGGTAGTGATTGGAGTTACATCAGTGTTTGCTGGTGTTACCAAAATTCCGTGAACTGTGTCATTTGTTGTTACATTTCCAACTGTTACTGGAACGAGTGTATTTGGTATCTGAACTGGATAAGTATTGTCATTAACTGCATCAATATCATTATCCAATATTTTTCCAATTGCAGTATCAGTGATGACAACTCCTGCAACATTACTAGCGCTAATACCTAAAACAAACGTTTCATCTACTTCATCGATCGTATCTTCAATAGTTTGTACTACTAAAGTTGCTGTAGTAGTTCCTGCTGGAATAGTTATCGTTGCAGTTTGCGTGTAATCTGCTGCACTTGCGGTAGTATTGGTATAACTAAAGGTTAAAGTAATGTCTTTAGATGATGGATTACTCAACGTAATTGGAAAGTTTAATTTACCTCCTTCAACTATTGTTGCATTGTCTATTGTTACCACTGTAATATCATTATCGATAATTGTTACGATAGCAGTTTGTGGTGTAGGGCTTTCTACTGCACCATTACCTCCTGTTACTCCCGTAATATCTATAATTACAGTTTCATTACCTTCAGATATCATATCTGGTGTTGGATCTACATCAAATGTTACTGATGTACTTCCTGCTGGAATGGTTACCGTTACTGGTACTCCTGTGTAATCGGTTCCGTTTGTCGCCGTTCCTGTCGCCGTTAATGTTACCACTACAGGGGTAGTTGCTGGATTAGAAATGCTTACAGTAATTGTTGCATTTGGTATTCCGTCCTCTGCAACTGTTGTACTCCCAGAGATTGTTACTGTTGGTGCATCGTTATCTACAATAGTTCCTTTTGAAACCTGTGTTCCTACAGTTATGTCATAGAACTCAGATGTTTCACTTAACGCATCATCCGTTACGGTAACGGTTACTGTGAAAGTGGTTACTCCTGCTGGTACAGTGATTTTTCCTGTTACATTGTCATACGTTACTCCATTGCTAAATGTTGGTGTTCCGTGATCCGCTGGCGATGTAGTATTGTCTACTAATGTAAAGGTGTAGGTCTCTGGATTTACCGAGATTCCACTCATAGTTACCGTATGAACTAGATCGTTGCTTGGCGTTCCTTCTGTTTTTGTGTCTGGTGTAACGGCACTTACTACGATGATATCATTATCTGTTATAGTAGTAGTTACTGATGTTACTCCTGCACTTACTGCTTCGTAGCCTCCAGTGGTGTAACTTGTTATAGCTACTGTATAATCTTCTGGATTCTCCTTGATACCATCTTGTGTATTGGCTACTGTGAATTTAACCGTTTTTGTTCCTGCTAAAATAGTTACCGTTTGTGTTCCTACTATTACGTCTCCATTGGTGGTAACATTTGAAGTAGTAATCACTACACTCATATCGGTAAGTGGCGCATTGGTTACACTTACTGTATATTCTACTCCTGTTCCTTCTACCGTAGTAGTGGCTCCGGCAATAGAGATTTGTGTTCCTGCATCTTTTCCGTTTGGTTGGTTTGGATTTGCTGGATCATATGGTAAGGTCTCATCATTGATGGTTCCTTTTGTTGCTACGCCTCCAATTGTTAGGTCATAAAACTCTCCTGAATCTGCTATCGCATCATCCGTTACGGTAACGGTTACTGTGAAAGTGGCTACTCCTGCTGGTACAGTGATTTTTCCTGTTACATTGTCATACGTTACTCCATTGCTAAATGTTGGTGTTCCGTGATCTGCTGGCGATGTAGTGTTGTCTACTAATGTAAATGTGTAGGTCTCTGGATTTACCGAGATTCCACTCATCGTTACCGTATGGACTAAATCGTTACTTGGTGTTCCTTCTGTTTTTGTGTCTGGTGTAATGGCACTTACTACGATGATATCATTATCTGTTATGGTAGTAGTTACTGATGTTACTCCTGTACTTACTGCTTCATATCCTCCAGTGGTGTAACTTGTTATCGCTACTGTATAATCTTCTGGATTCTCCTTGATACCATCTTGTGTATTGGCTACTGTGAATTTAGCTGTTTTTGTTCCTGCTAAAATAGTTACCGTTTGTGTTCCTACAATTACATCACCATTTGTGGTAACATTTGAAGTAGTAATTACAACACTCATATCTGTAAGTGGCGCATTGGTTACACTTACTGTGTACTCTACTCCTGTTCCTTCTACTGTGGTAGCGGCTCCGGCAATAGAGATTTGTGTTCCTGCATCTTTACCGTTGGGTTGGTTTGGATTTGCTGGATCATATGGCAAGGTCTCATCATTGATGGTTCCTTTTGTTGCTACACCTCCAATTGTTAGGTCATAAAACTCTCCTGAATCTGCTATCGCATCCTCTGTTACGGTAACTGTTACTGTGAAAGTAGTTACTCCAGCTGGCACGGTGATTTTTCCTGTTACATTGTCATACGTTACTCCATTGCTAAATGTTGGTGTTCCGTGATCTGCTGGCGATGTAGTGTTGTCTACTAAACTAAAAGAGATAAGCGTGCTACAAGCTGATGCTTTATCTAAAGTAACTGTATGAACTAAATCATTATTGACAGTTCCCTCCGTTTTTGTGTCTGGAGTTATGGTTGAAACAACAGGTAAGCTTGGTTCTACTACTTCTACTACGGTACTTGTAGTTGGTCCACAACTCTTACTATCGGTAATAGTTACTTTATAGAATCCTTTTGGTAATCCTGTGTATTGTCCATTGGTATCTCCATTAGTGGCGGTAGCATTTGTGTATATTCCACCAGATGTAGCTGATGTAAGTAAATTATAGACTAATGTACCTGTTCCTCCTGTAGCGGTTACGGATACTTTTCCATCGGTTAAGCCATTACACGTAATGGCTGTAGCTGCTGCTGCACTTGATATTGTGATTGCTGCTGGTTCTACTACTTCTACTACTAAACTTGTAGTTGGTCCACAACTCTTACTATCGGTGATTGTTACTTTGTAAAATCCTTTTGGTAATCCTGTGTATTGTCCATTGGCATCTCCATTAGTGGCGGTAGCATCTACATATGTTCCACCAGATGTAGCTGATGTTAGCAAATTATAAACCAATGCTCCTGTTCCTCCTGTTCCTGTTACGGATACTTTTCCATCTGTTAAGCCATTACACGTAATGGCTGTAGCTGCTGCTGCAGTTGATATGGTTGGAGCTGCAAACTGCACTGCATTGCTAAAGGATGCTGAATCTACCGAGGCACAAGTTCCGTTTTTAGAAGATACAATATAAGAAGTTCCAGTTGTCAATCCATTAATTAAACCTGATGCACTAATTGTTATTCCAGCTGTTGCTGGTGTAAATGTGTAAACGTTCGATGGGTTATAATTACTAATCGTACTCGTTCCTGCTGCCGAACATGTTGCTGCTACAGAAGTTATTAGTGGTTTTACTGGCGTAATACATACACTAGAAGTATTATTTAGCAGATTGGTGTCAGTTACATCGTTTGTTACGGTCGTAGTATTAGTATAAACTCCCGTAGCATTTACCGTTGCCGTTATTTTTAAAGTTTCACTGGCTCCATTAGCTAAAGTACCTATCGTCCAATTAGGGGCTGACCAAGTAGTGAGTCCTGATGGAACAACTCCTGTAACTGTATAACCTGCAGGAACAGTATCTACAGCTTTAACATTTCTTGCATCAATAGGCCCATTATTTTTAACTGTAATAGTAAAAACAACTGTACCACCTATTGCTGGACTTGAAACATCGACCGTTTTAACAGTTTGAACATCTGTTTCACAAATTTCACTAGTGAAAGCTTTAGTAGTCACTGAGCTACCACCACATGCGGTTGCCAAAGTGTATTGAAGTGTTACTGTACCAACTCCTGTAAACTGTAAGGTGTTACCCGTTAGCGTTCCAGGACCAGCACCTAACTTTATTAAAGTTCCACCAGCTGGAGAACTACTAACAATAATTGCCGAATCAGAACAATATTTTCCATTTGCACCATTTATAAAAGTAACGGGTTGTATGGTAGGTATTGACTCTACCCCACAAACCTGAACGGGAGCTGTAGCAAAATTAAATGTAGTTTGGTTATCAGAGTTATTGGTTCCATCTGCCATACTTCCTCTAATTCGATGCCCAACATAACCAAAATTAGCTGCGCATTCTTTTACTATCATAGTAGTATGTCCTCCAGTTTCCACTCCCAAAATTGCATCTGAAGAAACAACACCTGCTGGAATAGTTGGGTCTAAAGTAGCTAAAGCACCGCTTAACATACCAAAACTATTTTCTCCAAAACTGTACAATTGCTTGGAATTATTAATCACATTTATCGCGCCATACTGCGTATCATGTTCTTTTGGACTAATCCATTTAACATTATCCATCACAGGTCCTACGGTAGAAGTATATCTCGGCTGAACCCAAGCTGCACGATTAGTTGTCGTCCAATCTCCCAATTGTTTCTTTGAATTATCACCTACCGCATATAAATTCCCTGTGGTGTCCAATACATAATAAGAAAGCAAAGCAAGGCTATTAGTAGCTCCAATCATTTTTGGAGTAATAGTTACACCACCCACTTTTGGCAGTATCATTTGTGTAGCATAAGTTTGTGTAGCAGCAGCAGAACCATCTCCTAAATAAACATTGGTACCCCAAACATAAACACTTCCATCAGAAGTTAAAGCCATCAAAGTGCCCGAAGTACCGCGACAAGCGACAACATTAGTAAGTGTTGTAGTGGCATTAGTTTTAATTTGAGACCAAGCCGTATTACTTCCTGTTGAACCATTTGCACGTAGGACAGCATTTTGCGACAAAACCCAAGCAGCACCACTACATGTTGTAATTACTAATGTTTGATAGGTTCCAAACATCATTTTAATATCGCCCGGAACAACACCCGCAGGTAAGCCATTAGCTTGCCCATTTACTGTGATTTTTTGAAAAACAGCACTTGAGGTAAGAGTGTTGTCTAAAACAGCACCCTCCTTAGACCAAGCATATAAGCCATCGGTAGTCAAAAGAACTCCTTGCACGACTTGTGCAGAGTTACTTCCTAAAGCAACTTTTAGTGGAGTGCTTGTTCCAATGGCGGTGTAATTCACGCTATTTAAATCTAGAGGAGATAGTAAATTATCTGTACCATTGGCACCCATATTTTCTCCCCATATTTGAAATGTACCTGTTGAAGTTCTTACAACGGTACTGTGAAATGCACCTGTAAAGTTATCATATTCTATCGTAGCCGCATTATTATCTGAAACAAAACCAAAATTAGATAAGTTCGTACTGGTACATCCAACTGGTGGTGTAGAACATTGAGAATAACCTTCTGCACTTATCAAAGACATCATTGCCAGGACAAGTAAGTAGATTTTTTTAGCGTAAAGTTTTGTCATTCTGTTGATGTAATGGTAATTATCTTTCATAGGGGACATTATTTAACTAATTGATTGTAATTATAGGTCTGCGCTTGATTATTAGCATCCGTAAAATCAAACATCAAATATGATTGAGAAGTAACAGTACCGCTTAATTTATAGGTCAGTATTTGAATTCCGTTTTTGCAACCAACTTTTTTCTGTATTGATTTTGCAACTATATTCGAACCAACACCAGCAACGTTAAAATCTGGAATCGCAATAGTACTAGTAGCACTATTTTCAACATCGAATAATACAGGTATACTTACTGTTATTCCTTCGCAGTCACGACCTACAGAGAGAGGTTCAGAAAAGGTAACCTTCGAAGTATCAAACTTCATTTTGACAGGTGACACCTTGATAACAAAAGATTTTGGAAAAGCAGCATGACTGCATTCTTCCGTAGCATGAAAAGTTGCATCATTAAACTGTATTGAATAGATCCCTGATTTTTTGAAAACGTAATCATTAATTGCTTCGTCGTTTAAATACGTATCAGTAATTCCTGCATCTTGAGAAGATAATATCCAGGACACTCCTTTCTCTATTTTTCCAAAATCAATTTTCTCTCCATGAGAAATAACTTTGTAAAAAGAATTACTGGGAGCATCTTGCGCAATCATTTGAAAGGGATTTAAACTATAAATAACAAGAAGAAGTAGCGAAAGCGAACGCGCAACGCTAGAATTTAAGAATGAGTGATTTTGATTCATATGTAGTTTTTCTAGTTTGATTTTTTAAAAAAATAATTATTAATTGTGCGTAATTTTAACTCTGTTAAATTCCTACTAATTTGATTACAAAAACGCAAATATATAGTACGAGATTGATTAAAAATTTTAAAATTATGTTTTTTCGATAAATAGCTTTTAGTGTCGATAAAAGACATGAATTTAGTCGTCAGTGTTATTAAATATAGTAATTTTCTTGTACTAAATATCTACAAAAGTCAGTATTTAATTAATAAATACAAATAAATAACCTTCCAATTATGATCTTAATCTTTTTATTAATTATAAAATAATTCTTAACAATTTAAGAGGATGACATTCTTTTTAATCTAATAATTCGCAATTCCTAACAATAGATTACAGCATAACTTTTAAATCTATTCCTACTCTTAAAATCTTTAAATTCACTTTTAAACCTTTAATAATGAATCTATTTACTTAAACAAAAGCGCAATGTGCCATCACCCCTATTGTATATCAATAAAACTTGACATTTACGCGGCAAAAATATAGTAAGAATTTTATTTAAAATATCCCATTACGACATATAAATATTCCATTACGACATTATTTTCGTTTTTAATGATGAATTTGTGCATTTCATCTATGAATTTTTTCAAAACACACAGTTAATCGGGATTGATTTTAAACTAAATCAGCATTTTATCATTAGGTTATTGGATTAATTGAAATTGGTACTAAATCAAATAAAAAATAAAAAAGTTATCCTTATTCGCAAGTTCGATATTCCGATGGGAGTTTTCCAATATATTTCTTGAAAGTAGTCGCAAACTTGCTTGCCGTTTGATAGCCCGTAATGGTAGCAATGTGCTTGATTGGAATTTCAGAATTTTTAATTAATTGTTCGGCTAATTGAACATTTTTTTGTTTATGATATTGCAACATCGACAATCCAAAAACCATTTTAAAGTTCGCCTTCAATTTTGTAGGTGAGATGTGAACCATTTCGGCAATTTGTTCTACTCCGATAAAAGTTTTTGACAAGTTTTGTAAAATTATTTTTTCGGCTCGAGCTATATTAGTATAATCTTCATTTTTGAGAGGAGTATAATTTTGGATTCTGTCTTCGTTTGCTAGTATTTCAAAAAAACTAGCAATTAAAGTATGGATCGGATTTTTTAAATCTTCTATATTAAAATTGCCAACAGTGTCCGCTTTTATAACTTTATTAATCTCACTTAACTTTTTAGTCATATTGGGCAAAATATCCAAAAAGTTTAAAAATCCAGTTTCTGAATTCAAAAATTTTAAAATCTCTTCTGAATTTGAACCACTGTATTTAAAAATATTCTCAGAAATCCACTTTTTAGAAAAAATAATGTTGTAAAAATTTCCCGAAGTCTCTTTGTAAAAATAAGTTTCTACTCTGGTGTTGGGTTTGCTAAAAGTCCAACATTTACTCAATAATTTTCTTGTATCACTTTTATTGTTTAACAATGGAAATTCGTATTCAAAAACAGAAAAAGTGAGATAATAATAATCACTTTGAATGTTGGAATCATAAAAAGCTTTAGCCAAAACATTTTTTTTCAGCAAAATTGAAGTGGAAAAAAACCACAATCCTTCTTCAATAATTCGATAGCGAAGAACAGATTTGAAAAAAGGATTGTCTGTAGAAACAGTTTGCTCGTTTTGGTTATGATTCATGATAGAGTTTTCAGAAAAACTGTCTATCATTATTTTTGGCGTATTTGCCAAATAAGGCAAAACAGAAAAGTCTTCTTTGGAAGTGAAAAGATTTTTCGTCAGAAAATCACTCCATTGGTTTGATTTCATTTATACAAGTTTGGCTCAAATTTAAGATAAAATTTTGTATTTAAAAGAATAATAAAACTGTCCGTTTTAAAATAAATGGGACAGAACCAAAAAGGATTAGAGTCAAAAAAAGATTACAACTAAAAGACTTGCTTTATAGTAAATGAATAGCGCCTGAAAAAATGAAATACGAACACCTAAGCACCACTACTTACTTGTTGTACCGTTTAAACAAATCAATATTACACGCTTATACAAATAACCTTTTTTTTTATATTCGCTTCCCTTTTTTATGCCAAGTATTTCCTAGATATTTATTTGCTTTTTGAATTCGCATTTATAAATACTACTTTTGCAAACTATTTAAACAAATATGGGCTTTTTAGAAGAAATCAACAGACGACGAACTTTTGGAATTATTTCGCATCCCGATGCCGGAAAAACTACCTTAACCGAAAAGCTACTCCTTTTTGGAGGTGCCATTCAAGAAGCGGGTGCCGTAAAAAACAACAAAATTAAGAAAGGAGCGACAAGTGACTTTATGGAAATTGAACGCCAGAGAGGGATTTCAGTTTCGACCTCGGTTTTGGCATTCAATTATAAGGACAAAAAAATAAATATTCTCGACACGCCCGGTCACAAGGATTTTGCCGAAGACACTTTTAGAACCTTAACGGCAGTCGACAGTGTAATAGTAGTGATTGATGTCGCCAAAGGTGTCGAAGAACAAACCGAAAAGTTAGTTGCCGTTTGTAGACTTCGTAATATTCCGATTATTGTTTTCATCAACAAATTAGACCGTGAAGGAAAAGATGCTTTTGACTTAATGGATGAAGTAGAGCAAAAACTGGGTCTTACCGTTACTCCTTTGAGTTTTCCGATTGGAATGGGATATGATTTTCAAGGAATTTATAATCTTTGGGAAGAAAACATCAATTTGTTTAGTGGTGACAGTCGTAAAAATATTGAAGAAACCATCGCTTTTCAGGATGTGAAAAGTCCAGAATTAGAAAAAATTATTGGCGAAAAACCTGCCTATAGACTTCGAGAAGAATTAGAGCTAATTGATGAAGTGTATCCCAAATTTGATCGACAAGATTATTTAGACGGAAAATTGCAACCTGTATTCTTTGGTTCAGCATTGAATAATTTTGGCGTTCGCGAACTCTTGGATTGTTTTGTAGACATTGCTCCTACTCCAAGAGCCAAAGATTCGGAAACGAGATTGGTTGATCCAAAGGAAGAAAAAATGTCTGGATTTGTTTTTAAAATCCACGCCAATATGGATCCCAAACACAGAGACCGTTTGGCTTTTATTAAAATTGTTTCAGGTACTTTCGAAAGAAACAAACCTTATTATCACGTTCGGCAGAAAAAGAATTTAAAATTCTCGAGTCCCAATGCCTTTTTTGCAGAGAAAAAAGAAATTGTAGATATTTCTTATCCTGGAGATATTGTGGGATTACACGACACCGGAAATTTCAAAATTGGCGATACGTTGACCGAAGGCGAAGTAATGAGTTTCAAAGGAATTCCGAGTTTCTCACCAGAGCACTTTAGATACATCAACAATGCCGACCCGATGAAAGCCAAACAGCTGGACAAAGGTGTTGACCAATTGATGGATGAAGGTGTGGCGCAATTATTTACACTCGAAATGAATAACAGAAAAATTATTGGAACTGTTGGAGCGCTTCAATATGAGGTTATTCAATACCGTTTGGAACATGAATATGGAGCCAAATGTACGTATGAAAATTTTCCTGTTCACAAAGCCTGTTGGGTTAAACCCAATGATCCAAAAAGTGATGAGTTCAAGGAATTTAGAAGAATCAAACAAAAGTTCTTGGCACACGACAAATACAATCAGTTGGTTTTCCTTGCCGATTCAGATTTTACGATTCAAATGACGCAAAGCAAATATCCAAATGTAAAATTATTTTTTACTTCGGAATTTGAGTAATTAAATTACAAAACCTTTTCGAGTCCTTAATACTCAACTTCAAAAAGGAACATATACTATTCATTAAAAATACTACTAATGTGGTATTTTTTTGTTTTAAGAATGGTCCAACTTTGATTTTAACTTTTAAATCAAAAAAAAATGAAACCAACTTACAAACTAATCACTCTCTTACTATTTGTAGTAACTGCTATTCGTGCACAAGAATTTAAAGAAACTATTGAACCCTTATCGTCAAAAGCACAAAAGGGATTTATGTATGATGCATCAAAAGATGAATCCGGAAATAGTAATGTTACCTTTAAAATGAAAGTGGACAAAAAAAGTGATGCGGTAGTATTTGAAAAATATTCTTTCGATAAAAATATCAAATTCATTGGCACGACTGATGTTAGTGAAATGAAAGAAAACAAAGAAGATATTACTCGAACTTTATTAAACGTTTATGTTGGTGGCACCAGCTCATTTGATGTGCTGAGTATGAAACTAAAATTAAACAAAGTAGTGAAATTAAAAACTTGGAACCACGAAAAACAAGTTTATGTGACTAAGAAAGTAATTTCAGACGAAACCATTAAACCAAAAAATGATAATGGGAAAGTGTATAATGGGTATGCTTCCTACTCTTCTTCAGATGATACAAAAAGTGATATTTTCACTCTTGCAAAAGTAGAATCGAAAGATAAAAAGGAAGCCAATAAATTTTTTGTTCTTTTAATAAATGATAATCTAGAATTAACAGAAAAACCAATGGATTTGAATGGATCCTATTCACTTGTTTATTGTCAGCAAATGCCAAATGAAAATATAGTTGCCGTGTTTGCGCCTAATAAAGGGATGTCAGATGTTTCAAAATATATCTACTATGAATTTGATATTGAAGGTAATATAAAAAACAAAGTAGAATTTAATAGTCCAGCTTCTGCCCTTTTAATAACCGCCTCTTATGAAAAGAATGGAAATGTTTACTTTTTTGGATCTTCTACAAAATCAAAAGATCCGTTTGGAGAAGTGTTTCACGAATATGCCCCAATATATAATCCTGGAGGTGGTGGCAGTAGCTACTTAGATTTAAAATGGAAAAAGTCTTCACAGGAAGATATGGATTATTTTCATTTGTTAAAATTCAGCGGAAGCCAACTAGCATTAGCAACTACTACTCCTGTTAGTGATTTTAAATCAAAATTTAAAACAGCTCCTGGAGATAAAGGCGCAAGTGTCTATAAAGGAAAAAAATTCTATATTGAAAGTTTTTTTGTTAGCGATTCAGAAGACTATTTAATTGCAGGACAAATTAGTGGTTCTGTAAATATGGGAATGGGAAACCCCACTGATTCTTATGAGGATATTCTATGTTTTCATTTTGACAAAAGTGGCGTTCTAAAAGCACAATATGGAATAGGGAAAATGAACAATGATAAAAAAAGTGAAATTTTTGATATGAAACAAAATTTCCATCTATCGCCTAACGGCAAAAGCTTATATTGGGAACTTCTTGAGATAAATGGTACTAAAGGATACGAATCATTTTTAGATGCACTAGCTGGTTATACCTCTTTTTATCCCCAATATTTTCCACGTATTGTTAAAATTGATTTAGCAAACGCTTCACTAGGTGCTGTAAAAGTGATGGGGGACGGGAAATATTTCTTAAAAAGAGATTTTCCTAGCATTTATGATAAAAAGGAAAACAGCCTTACTTATATAGGACTTGATGAAGACTGGAAAAAACTTTTGATTGGAAAATTCATTCTTGAATAAAATCACTTCATTAGATAAAAATGACCGAGATCAATTGATTTTGGTCATTTTTTTTTAGTCCAAAAAATAATTTGGGGGAAGATTTGTTTTGGTGAATAAGCAACGAATTATTGCCATACTATTTAAAATTTTTCACATCTATATTTTAAAAATATCACGTCATTCCATTAGAAATATATTGAAAATCAATATTATAGTGTAACTTTAAAAAAAATAAAAAAAATATGACAAAGAAATACTTCCTTTTTTTTCTGATTTTTTTTTCAAGCTACTTATGTATTTCAATGCAAGAAAATACTTTTGATAGTCTCTTGCTTGATGGAACCAAAGCCTATTCTAATGGGAATTACGAACAAGCAATACTCGTTTTTAAAAAATGCATCCTTATTTCTAATACCTCAGGCAACAAAGAATCACTGAGTAAGGTCTATAATGATTTGGGGAATTCTTATTCAAAAACGGGAAAATCTGAAGAAGCATTAAAAAATTATTTATTGTCCATTGCGAATTCAAATCAAAGAAAGGATAGTCTTAGTATAGCCCAATCATATAAAAATATTGGTGCATTATATTCCGAACAAAAGGATTTTATTACCGCTATGGGCTACTATGAAAATGCATTTAGCCTAGCAAAGAAAATCAAAAACCCAGCACTTATGGCTGATTGCTTGAATAATATGGGTGTGATTTATGAGCAGCAACTCAAATACAAAAAAGCATTAGATGTTTACTCTCACGCGCTACAAATATATAAATCTCAAGGAGACGAAAATAAAATTTCGATGGTGCTTAATAATTTAGCTATCGTTTATAAATATCTAAAAAACTATCCAAAAGCAATTCAAAATTATGAATCGGCACTTCAACTTTCAGAAAAACTAAATGATAAGTTTATGGTTGCCGCAAATCAGAACAACCTTGGCAACGTATATGCTCTAACTGGAAATCATGAAAAATCTTTAGAATTATGCACACTTGCTTACGCCAATTCTAGGGCAATTGATGCAAAAGAAATAATTATAGAATCCTGCGATGGCATAGCAACAGCTTATGAAAAACTGAAACAATATCCCAATGCTATTAAATTCAGGAAATTATATGAATTTGAAAAAGATAATTTTATAAACAAACAACGTACGTCACTACTTGCAGAAAAGCAAGTGAAATATGAGACTGAAAAAAAGGTAAGTGAAATAAAATTTTTACAGCAAGAGGGAAAAATCAAAGAGCTCAAAATCAAAGAACAGAATAATCAATTAACAAGACGCAACCAACTCATTATTCTTTTTTTACTGGTATTATCAGGATTAATAAGTATTGGCTACTTCTTTAAAGTACAGCGCAAATTGAAAGCTCAAATAGTAAAGGAAAAAATAATTTGGGAAACAGAAGAAAATGAACGACTCCGTTTTGCCAAAGACATTCACGACGATTTGGGGTCTGGTTTATCCAAGATTAATTTTTTGAGTGAAATTATTTTCCAAAAAACAGCTCATTTGCCAGAAGTCAAAAAAAACAGCGAAGCAGTTAAGGAAACGGCAACAAAAATGATTGAGAATATGCGTGACTTAATTTGGGCTTTAAATCCTGAAAATACAACATTGGATAATTTGATTGCCCGAATTCGAGAATATACTACTGATTATATTGAAGATTTCCCTATAGAGTTAGCGTCTTCTTTTCCTGACACTCTTCCTAAAATTGCAATTTCAAAAGAAAGTCATCGCGAATTATTTATGGTTGTAAAAGAAATTTTAAACAATATTTCCAAGCATTCTATGGCTACTGAATTGTTTTTTGGTCTAGTTCTTACAGAGGACAATATGATGATTACCTTTAAAGACAACGGAATTGGCTTTGATTGTAAAACAATTACTTATGGCAACGGATTAAAAAATATGAAAAGCCGGATAACAACAATTGGAGGGAAATTTGAAATTCTTTGCGAAAAAGGAGAAGGAACTTTAGTAACAGTCTCGGTCTTGCTTAAAGATATTATAAAAAAATAGTTGCTTTCAATTTAAAAATTTAAACACCATATACTACTTTAATGGTAGTTCTAATTTATTGAAATGTCTAATTTTGTATAAGTAACAACTCTTCTTTCTTTTTAAAAATCATTAATAAACTTCATATGATAATCAATGTTGGAATTGTAGAAGACGAAAAACAAATAAGAGACAGTCTAGTTGTGCTCATTAACGGAAGTGAAGGTTTTAGATGTGTAAACTCGTTTGAAACTGCTGAAGAAGCTATTGAAAAAATCCCTTCTCTAAATTTAGATGTAATATTAATGGATATTCATTTACCCGGAAAAAATGGAATTGAATGTATTGCAGCGTTAAAGTCCAAATGTGAATCAGTTCAATTTTTAATGTGTACCTCTTTTGAAGATACGGATTCGGTTTTTCAGGCTCTAAAAGAGGGAGCATCCGGTTATTTGACTAAGACAACACAACCTTCAAAAATATTAGATGCAATTGTAGATGTTTATAAAGGCGGATCGCCAATGAGTAGCCATATAGCCCGAAAAGTTGTTGCTTCTTTTCAACTTGGAAATAAAGAAAATAGTGAATTACAAAAATTATCGGTGCGTGAAAAAGAAATTCTAAATTTGCTTTCTCAAGGTTTGCGCTACAAGGAAATTGCCGACAAACTATTTTTGAGCACCGAAACAGTGAGAACACATATTCGAAATATTTATGAAAAACTTCAAGTCAATTCAAGAACCGAAGCACTAAATAAAACCTTCCCAAAATAATTTATCAATTACCTTCCTTTTTAAAATTACTACTTTTTGGTTATTGTATAGTCTTTTATTGCGATTTACATTTGACAATGCAAAAGTTGCAACAAATACAAATAATAGTAACCAATAAAATAGTTTATCATGAAAACATTTAAAAAATTAATTGCTTTATTGATGTTTCCTGCATTTATAGTAGGAATTGTGATTTCGACGAATTCGTGTTCAAAATCAGAAGATCCCATAACTCCAGCTTACACTTGTGCAAGCTGCAACACAACTCCACAAGCATTAGCTGCAAATGATGCCAGTGCAAAAGGAATTTACAAAGGAATTGTAGTAGGTTCAACAGGAACGCTTTCGATTAATATTCAAAATGGCAGCAGTACAATAACAGGAACTATGGTTCTTGACGGAGTTACTATTGCATTGACATCTAGTGTTGCTCTAGTAAATGGTCAAACCTATGTTTCTCCTTTTACAGGAACCTTTAACGGAAGTCCGGTTAGTATTACACTTAGTGTTGGATCAAGTGGTTCAACTCCTACCGTGACGACTTCTAGTATTCCAGGTCATCCAAATGCCGTATTCAATCTTTATAAAGAAACGTCAACTTCACTAATTGAAGCCTTTGAAGGAACTTATTCGAAAGCAGGTGATACTGGAACTTTTAATATACTAATCGCAAGATCATTACAGAAATTTGGATATGTTTCCAAAAAGGATGGCTCAACTACTACCGATTCTGGATCAGGAACGATAAACAGCAGCAATCAATTGATTCTACAAGGAATTACGATTGGAACAATAAATGGGGATGCGTTAAATGGTACTTTTAAAGATTCTAATAATGTAACAATCACTATTACAGGAAAAAGAACGCTATAAAAACACCTTCTAATTTCATAAAAAAAGTCCGTTTAAAATTTATTTTGACGGACTTTTTTTTATTGTTACCAAAAAGTTTTTTTTAAAACTTAAGCTATTGCAGTCTCGAAGGTTACTGCTTTTTTCAAAAAGGCTTTAATCAACAAACGATTTGGAGCCATTCCAGAAGTCATAAATTCTTTTTTTGTATTAAAACCTTCTGTTGAAATTTTCATGTTTGGATCTTGTTTAGAACCCATAAACCAAAGCACAAAATTCATATTAGAATTAGTTTCAGTATCCTCTTGTTTAACAACAATAGTTTCAGAAGTGTTTGTTGTTATTGTAGTATTAAAATCTGATTTGTTTTCTACTGCAGTTTGACCAAAGGCAGCACCATTTGATAATAAGACAAAAAGGAACATCATAAAAATAATGCTGATTTTTTTACTACTGTCTATTTTATTAAATTGATTCATATCGTTTTTTAAAGTGACAAAAGGTATATCTCTTATCTGAGGTCAAAACTAAATCAATCCTATTCTACTAAAAAATATTTTCGATGAATCACATCGAAACTCGTTAAAAGTCACAAAAGGAGTTTTTTTTAAAGGGATTAATCGGTTATTTGTTTAATCGGTTAACGGAATAAACCAAAAACCCTGCTCCAAAAATTGGAACAGGGTTTGTAAATTAAATTTAGTACTTGACTCTAACTACTAATTTTCTTGTTTTGACTGGCTCTGAATGTCAAGAAGACAAAAACAATTCCTAACAATGCTAACACCCAAACATAATCGCCGATTGGTGCTGGAGCATCATTGTTTTCCATGGTGCCATTTGTATCTGTGGTTCCTGGATCTGCAAACGCAATGAAAGTCGCCAATAAAAAGAAAAGTGTTAAATATGATTTTGATAGTATATTTTTCATAATTGTATTTTTTTAATTGTTTTTTTAGACTACCTAGTTTCTAGTTAATTGCTTTTTTAGTCACTACTCTATTATCGTCAGATGTGATTTGAATCAGCACCGCTTGTTTTCCAGCAGCAAGATTTTTTAAAGTTGTTGTAGTAGCATTCACTTCTTTTTGCTCTAAAATTAATCTTCCTTGAATGTCAAATACTTTTACGTTTTTCATTAAAGTGTTTCCAGCATTAATGCTCAAAACTCCGTTTTGTTTGAAAACCGAAATAGAATTTTCATCGAAAGCTACTGGATTTACGCCCAGAGTTTTTTGGAATTTCAATGAGAATCTAGCGTTACTAGCTCCAGCTGCTGCAGTAAAGGTATAGGCATCCGTCTGTAAATTGGTTTCTGTTCCTGTGGCTGCATCTACAAGATAAATAGCTTGACCTGTTGCAAACAAACCATCAACGTGGTCTTTTGCAATTGTAAAAGTACCATCAGTAGCCGTTTTGAAGTTTAAGTTCACAACATCCGACGCGTCGAATGTGGGACGACCTTGAATTACGTATTCGCCACCATCAATATTGGAAGTTAAAGCCGTTGCGCTATCATTGATGTATTTACCATCAATACCATTATCAACTCCTGTTGTTGCTCCGTCCATATAGGTCACTAACATTTGACTAAAAGCTCCGTTAGTATTTGTAAGGTTAATCCAAACTCTATCTTTTTGAGCGGTCGCTTTTGTTTTTAAAAACAGAGCCGAAGCAAAAGTACGCATCGAATTAGTAAATTTAATCCCTAGAGCTGGTACAGTGGTAATAAAACCTTGACCAACTGCAATTTTTCCGTTTGGAGTTATTCCTCCACTTCCAGCATCCGAAGTTATTGTGCTTCCCGCTTTAGTGTATGTCGCATAAGATGTTGTAGGTGCTGACCCTTGATTTAGATTATTGGTTTTTCTCCAGAAATATAAAACCCCAGTATTAGGAGTATCTGTATTGGCATTAATAAAATCATCGGCATTAATATTCGATGGATATGGATTTCCAACAGCAATATATTGACCAGTTGTTCCTGCTACAGTTACCTCTCCATTATTAGGAATTCCTGTAAATATCCCAGGATAAGCTAAAGTTACTGAACCCTCATCATATCCTACTTTTGGATCTGTATTTGGCATACGAATTAAGAATCCTTTCCCTTGACTAAATGGTGTAGCATCCGCAACAACATTATATAAATTTGATGATGGATTGTACTCATAAAAACGTCCAGTAGTAGTCAATGGAGAAAATTCATTTAATTTTTGAGAAACTCCTGTTGGAGATGACCACATGGTGTAATCTAATCTATACAATGGATTGCTGTCGCGTTTTACTGTTATTGCACCAGTATTACCAACATTACTTGTCTGAATCAAATTGGCACCACTTTCTATAACCAAACCATTTATTCCAGCATTATTAATTACTTCATTGGTTATGAATAATACATGTGGAGAATAAAGAGTCAAAGAACCTGAATTTATCGTAAGTTTTTTGGCTATAAAACCTGATCCAACAGTATTTGAATTATAATTTCCAGCGATAATAGCCTCTAAACTTGCATCAGGACCCGTTGTATTAGACCATGATGAGCCATTCCAAATTGTTCCAATTATTATATTTTGATTTGAAGTGATTATATTTCCAAGCCCATCGTCAAAAGTCCACGTTACAACAGTAGATACTGTAATTGGAAAAGTTGCTGTAGTTGTAGCTGTAATATTTTTAGAACATTTAATATTGGCTACTGGTGCCATTATTGACAATACAGGATCTGCGCTGATGATATCCGCTAATAGTACTGTGTTATATCCAAAAACGGAACGATCGTCGACTGTCCATTCAGGAATTAGTGGGTCTGATATAAAAGTTGGCTTAACCAAAGTTTCATTGTCAACAATAACACAAGTTAAAGCATTAGCTTTGGCTTCAAAGAAATCTAAATTAGTTAATCCACTTAAATCCAAAGTGGTTAATAAATTCGTATTACAATATAATTCATTTAGATTTGATCCTGTTGTTACCACTAAACTTGTCAAAAGATTATCGTCAACATCTAAATAATATAATCCAGGATTAGCGCTTACATTTACAGCAGTTAACTGATTAGTTAAACAACCCATAACCTGCAATTTTGTTAGTCCAGTAATATTTAGATTCGTAATAGCGTTGTTTTCACAAATCAAATAATACAAATTAGGGGATAAATGTACGTCTAAAGCTGTAAGTAAATTATTATCACAATACAGCACTTCCAGATTAGTTAATGTAGTTACATTTAATGAAGTAAGCGTATTGGAAGAGCATCTCAAATCTTTTAAGTCCACAAAATCTTGAATTCCTGTTAAGTCTGAGATAGATTTACCGCTAACATCTAAAGTTTCAATACCACTAATATTAGCTGTAATGACTTTTCCATCAATAACATCGTCTTTTCCTAAGTCTATCAAGGCTTGTTCGAAATTGGAATCTGGGATAGCGGTGGTTGGAGGAGCAGGAGACACAGTTCCTCCAATTGCCAATCCATTTACACCTGCAGACGCTGAAGAAAATCCCCAACCTCCTGTTGTTGTTTGACCTGAAGCATAATATCTTAAGGTAACTGTTGTTCCATTTGGCACATTTTGAAGAGCAGTAACTCCAGATAAGTCAATTTGAGCTAGTGCTTGTGGCGTTCCAACAATTACTTGAGGCGAACCAATCAATGTAAAAGTTGTACCATCTAAACTATAAGCAAATTGAGAACTTACACCAGTACTAGCTGCAAAAGAAGTTGTACCAATTAGATTAGCATCAATTGTAGAAAGTGAAAGAGAATTTCCAGCTGTTGGCTGTAATGTTACTTGAAAATAATCGGTATTGGCAGTTGAAATTCCGTTATTTTGAAAGCCAACTGTTCTAAAGCTATTGCTTCCTGCACTTGAAGCTGCACCGGCTCCGCGTGTTACATCGCTCGATCCAGCAGATGAAATTAAATTAGAATTGAATGTGGTTGCAGAAAGTGTAGTATATGGTCCAGTTCCTGTAAAATCCCAAGCTGCAATAGGAATAGGTAATACATTCAAAGTTCTTGGCACATCAGTAGCGGCTAAATAATTAACACTCCCAGCTTGTGAAGCCGTTATTGTTGTAGTTCCAGCTCCAACAATATGAATAGCACCAGAAACAATTGTTGCAACTAATTCATTTGAACTTGTATACGTGATTGCATTTATTCCAGAAGTTGTTGAAGTAGCACCCGGACTAAAATCAGCATCAGTTGTTATTTTAGCGGGTAATGCTCCAAAAGTTATTACCTGACTTCCTTTAGCAATGGTAAAACTCAAGGTGGCTGTTGCACTTGTGCCCGCTCCGTTTGTTGCAGTAACATCAACTGTAGGCGTGCCTGCTGCTGTTGGTGTTCCAGTGATTGCACCTGTTGTAGTATCTAAACTTAATCCAGCAGGCAAGGTTCCGCTAGAAATTGCATAACTTGTTGGGAAATTTATGGCTGAAATGTTATATGTAAAAGGGGATCCAACTGTTCCTGTTGGAGCAGCAGCGGATACAACTGGTAGTACGGCATTTACAGTAAGTACACCATTATCAGTAATACTATTCCAAATACCTGTAATTCCTCCATAAACATAAGATCCAGCATCTATTTGAAAACGAGACGCATAAAAATAAGTTCCTGGAGTTAATCCTGTACCTAAAGTTGCCATAAACTCATCATTATTTCCAACCTGTGTGTTAAATGTAGCTGGAATCCAAGTCCAACTTCCTGTATTAGGGTTCGAATTTGTTGCCCTATACCCGATCCAACCTGATAATCCTGCTCCTTGTCCTGCAGCTTCTGTCAAACCAGATTTATTAGCTTGTGCAAAAACAGTAAAGGTAGTCCCCTCAGAAATAGTTTGGGTAGGTGGCCATTGAATATTACACCAATCTACTGTAGTATTTGCAATAATAGTAAAACTCAAGGTGGCAGCTATACTCGGACCCGCTCCGTTTGTTGCTTTAACATCAACAGTGAGACTACCAGCTGTTGTAGGAGTTCCAGTGATTGCGCCTGTTGTAGTATTTAAATTTAACCCATCAGGTAATGTTCCAATAGTAATAGCATAACTTGTTGGTGAATTTGACGCCACAACTTGGTAGTTAAAAGCTGTTCCTACTGTTCCAGTTGGAGAAGCTGCGGATACAACTGGAACTGCTGCGGCAGTTGAAGTTACAGATACGTTATCTATAGAAATTTTAGCTTGAGAACCTGTTGGTGTTGCTCCAGTAGTTGTAGAATATTGATAAAACCTTAACCTAGCTGTTGATGAATTATTAAAAGCTGCAGGTAATGCAATACTAGTTATACTAAGACTTGATGCTACATTATTTCTAGCTGTAAAAGGCAAATTTGTTCCTGTTAATTCCGTAAAGGTAGTTCCGTCTATTGACCAAAACAATTTAAGCTTTGAATCTCTATCACCAGTACTATTAAATACGGTTGCAGCATCAAAACTAACGGTTCCAGCAGTTCTTCCTGTAAAGTCTAATTTTAAGTCAATTGCACAAGCATTAGTAGTACCCGTTGAAAGCATCTGAATGTTTGCTGTACCCCTTTGTAATCCTCCGCTAGATCCTGTTACGAAAGTTGAAGTTAAGACTGTAGTTTTAATTCCGTCTCCAATAGAAACCCCTGTAGTTACTGGAACTGAAAACCATTCGGCACTATCTGTTCCACCAGTAAAACCAATTGGCCAGTTTGTAGCATTAGCAATATTTGTAAAGGTTTCAGAATAATTACCTCCTGACATAACATATGGTGTCTGCCCCCAACTCATTTGCGAATTCATCAATAAAAAGACAAACAAAACCAGTACTTTGACCGTCGTTTTGCTTTTTTTCAGTAAAAAACCTAGCGTAATTTTGTTCATAAGAGTATGTATTTAATATTTAAAAATAGATTGGACTTGTATTTATAATAATGCAAAACAAAGCATTACGATTTATAACAAAAATAATGTTTTATGTGAATTAACACAATTTTAAGAAGTTATTTTTTTGTAAACATTTTCATTATTACGGATTCCTTAATTAGCAAACGTAAAAATTAATTTATTGTGTTTTATTTTCGATTTTGAAGTCTTTTTAGGATGTTGGATGTTCAAAAAAGTGATTAATTGATAAGTCGAGGAACCTTATTCTAAAACCAATTTTAATCATTTAAAACTGAAATTCAACTTTATAGCTTTTGCTTCAGGGCATTCGCATTTAACTTCCCCCAAGAAATTTCATAAAAAAGACGCCACGAATTTAGTTCATCTGTTCGTTATCGCTCGGGTCACGAATACTAATGGAGTGAAGGTTTTGATAAAAGCATCTATTTTCGATATGTAATTCTATCCTGAACTTGAGAATTTACAATTAAAAATAATTAGAATACTTTTTTGGTCCGCAACGCAGCACAAAACAACTCGAATGGAGGGTTTGGATAACTGCATCCTAAATATCTGTAAACTGGGTATAAAACTTCATCCTAATAATTAGCAAGGTGATGCAGTACAAAAGTTTAAAACTACCACGGTAAATTCACAAACTTACCACAGTAAAAGTTTAAAACTACCGCGGTAAATTATAAATAATGTGTCGACGAGTTAATACAAAACTAATGACAAAAGGCAATGCCGATGCTACGGGATAAAACTCACAATCCTCATACAACAAAAAAACCCTGCTCCAAAAATTGGAACAGGGCTTGTAAAATAAATCTTGTGTTTTATTTAGCTTCGAATTTTCTTGTTTTGAATGGCTCGAAAAGTCAAAAAGACAAAGACTATTCCTAACAATGCTAACACCCAAACATAATCGCCGATTGGTGCTGGAGCGTCGTTGTTTTCCATGGTGCCATTTGTATCTGTGGTTCCTGGATCTGCAAACGCAATGAAAGTCGCCAATAAAAAGAAAAGTGTTAAATATGATTTTGATAGTATATTTTTCATAATTGTATTTTTTTAGTGTTTGTACTTTCTACTTCTTTAGTTAATTGCTTTTTTAGTCACTACTCGATTATCGTCAGATGTGATTTGAATCAGCACCGCTTGTTTTCCAGCTACAAGATTTTTTAAAGTTGTTGTAGTAGCATTCACTTCTTTTTGCTCTAAAATTAATCTTCCTTGAATGTCAAATACTTTTACGTTTTTCATTATAGTGTTTCCAGCGTTGATGCCCAAAACTCCGTTTTGTTTGTAAACCGAAATAGCGTTTTCATCAAAAGCTACCGTATTTACATTCAAAGTTTTTTGGTATTTCAATGAGAATCTAGCGTTACTAGCTCCAGCTGCTGCAGTAAAGGTATAGGCATCCGTTTGTAAATTGGTTTCTGTTCCTGTGGCTGCATCCACAAGATAAATAGCTTGACCATTGGCAAACAAACCATCGGCGTGGTCTTTTGCTATAGTAAAATCTCCAGCAACTTCAGCCTTAAAATTTAATGCTACAACATCGGAAGCATCGAATGCTGGACGACCTTGAATTACATATTCTTCACCATTGATATTTGATGTTAAAGCTGTTTTACTATCGTTGATGTATTTTCCATCAATTCCATTATCTACTCCTGTAGTTGCGCCATCCAAATAAGCAACTAACATTTGGTTAACAGGGTTTATTCCTGCTGAAAGATTTATCCAAACTCTGTTTTTTTGGGTCGGAGCTTTTGTTCTCATAAATTGTGCTGAAGAATTTAAAGTTCGCATTGCATTCGTAAATGCAATCTTATTGCCAGTTGGAACAGTAGTTATAAATCCTTGACCAATTGCAATGTCTGACGTTGGAGTAAATCCTCCATTCGCAATACCTCCAGCTTTAGTATAAGTTGCATACGAAGTTCCACCACCTCCTATTATATTAGTTTTTCTCCAATAATACAAAGTTCCTGAAGCTGTAACATTAGCATCTATAAAAGCATCTGCACTAATAGTTGATGGATAAGGATTACCAACTGCTGCATACTTTGTGGCAGTACCGGTCACATTTATATCCCCATTGTTAGGTATTCCAGTAAATATTCCAGGGAAAGCTAAAGTTGCAGTACCAGTATCATAATCAGTTGTTGGATCTGTATTAGGCATACGGATTAAATATCCTATTCCCAACGCAAACGGAGTTGCAGAAGCATTTAAAATCGCTGCATACTTATCATTCGAAGAGTTATAATTGTAAAAACGAATATTATCCGGACTCACATTAGATGTTAGTGGAGAAAAATCAGTTAAGTATCTTGTAGCGTTCACAACTGGCGATGACCACATCGTATAATCTAATCTGTGTAAAGGATTGCTATTGCGTTTTACCGTTATATCACCTATATTATTATTCGTTGTTCCGCTTTGAATTAAATTCGCATTGTTTTCGATGACAAAACTACCTTTATTGATCACTTCATTTGTCACTGTTAAATTAGTTCCTGTCGCAACAGTCAAAGATCGACCTGAATTTACTGTTAGTTTTTTGGCCGTTAGATCTCCTGATGCTGTGTAAGTTCCATCTATGATCACTTCTCTATTTAAGTCTGGAGTTCCATTTGACCAAGCCGTAGTCCAAGTCGTAATGTTACTAATCACCGTATAACTATAATTAGACCCACTATTACTATTCAAATTAATGGTATATAAATCGGCATTTGAACCATCAGAAGCAACATTAGCCGTTCCAGATGTGAATACATAATAAGAAACATTTGCTCCTAAAGTATTCGTTCCAGAAGGTATAGCTGCGGTATAAGTTGTTCCCGAGCCTGTCATTTGCACAACAGTAGAACTTGAATATGCATTTGCAGTATAACGCAAATAAACCGCTTGTCCTGTTGCCAATGTACCATCAAGAGACGCTGTAACAATAGTTGCTGAGCCTGCTGGCACGTTTGCTGCTACAGGGCTTTGTATTACAGTAGAAACATTTCGAACAGTTCCTTGAACTCTAAACACTATTAATCCTTTATTTGTTGGAGGATTGTTCCCTTCTTTAGTTTTAAAAATATAATTATCCGAAGTTGAAGTTACATTAATAAAATAGGCCTTTGTAGTATTGTTTAATACTAATTCACTACTTGGCACTTCAGTTCCAGTAGTAATAGTATAATCATTTGACGTACTGCTTGGACCAAATTGACTATAATTTGAAGCCCAGTTTATATTTAATCTAAAATACTGATTTCCTGTGCCATTTGCAGTAGAAGTAAAAATTCTGCTGTTTCCAGCACTTCCAATGAAAGTACTTGTTGTACTCCAATCATTCGCTCCAAATCCAGCACCAATAAGACCATTCTGCCCATAAGAAGCAGAACCCAACAAAAAGACCAGTAGCAATCCAAAGGCTGCTACAAAACCTTTAAAAGATTTTTTAGCTTCAAAAAAAGTTTGTGTAGAGTTATTCATATTTATTTAATTTTAATTGATTAACAAGGTTTTAAGATTACAATCGGATAAAACTACAGTAAATAGACTGATAAAAAAAAAGTCTTTTGCAAAAAGGGCAACTACTACGTTATCGTGTTGATAAATTTATTGAAAAACAGCTTTATATTCTTCATTATTAGTAAATTAATCTCAGCAAAGAAGGAATTAGTATCAGAAGCTTCTGGCGTCACAAATAGCAAGAATAAAAGGTTAATTTGGGAATAGGTTAACTGTTTAAGCGTTTAAGTGTTTAATGATTAAATACCTAATCTAAACGTTATGTTATTATAGCAAAAAAAAGGCTCCATTTCTGGAGCCTTCTATAATTATGCTTGTCCTGCGGGACCAAAATTGAGCGGTATTGGAGGTTGTTCGGTGTCTTTTATTTCGCCGTGAGCGACTTCAAAACGGTGAATATTTTCTCCAATCGCGTGCAACAATCTTTTGGCGTGCTGCGGTGTCAAGACAATTCTTGATTTCACTTTAGCCTTAGGAATACCCGGCATGATAGCTACAAAATCCAAGACAAACTCAGAAGAAGAATGATTAATTATCGCCAAATTGGAATAAATTCCTTCGGCTGTTTTTTCATCTAACTCAATGTCGAGTTGTCCTTGTTGTTGATTTGAATTGTTCATGTCTTAATAGATATATTCTTCTTTGCTTGCCATCATTTCATTGTAATCTTCATTCGAACCTACAATTGTATGATCGTATTCTCTCATACCCGTTCCGGCAGGGATTCTATGACCTACAATTACATTTTCTTTCAATCCTTCTAAGTAATCGATTTTACCTGCAACAGCAGCTTCGTTCAATACTTTAGTCGTTTCTTGGAAAGAGGCAGCTGAGATGAATGATTTCGTTTGAAGCGATGCTCTTGTGATTCCTTGTAAAACAGGAGTTGCTGTTGCTGTAATAACATCACGAGCGACAACAAGATTTTTATCCGTACGTTTCAATAGTGAGTTTTCGTCACGCAATTCACGAGGAGAAATAATCTGACCCGGTTTCAATGCACTAGAATCTCCTGCATCTTCAACGACTTTCATACCGTATAATTTATCATTTTCAACGATAAAATCTTTGGTGTGAATCAATTGCTCTTCAAGGAATAAAGTATCACCTGGATCTTGAACTCTAACTTTACGCATCATTTGACGTATAACTACTTCAAAGTGTTTGTCGTTAATTTTCACCCCTTGCAAACGATAAACTTCTTGAATTTCGTTAACCAAATACTGTTGAACAGCAGCTGGACCTTGAATTCTCAAGATATCTTCTGGCGTAATGGCACCATCAGACAATGGAACACCTGCTCTAACAAAGTCATTTTCTTGTACCAAAATTTGGCTAGACAATTTCACTAAATATTTCTTAACCTCACCAAATTTAGATTCGATAACGATCTCACGGTTTCCTCTTTTGATTTTTCCAAAAGAAACAACACCGTCGATTTCAGAAACTACCGCTGGATTCGATGGGTTACGAGCTTCAAGCAACTCGGTAATTCTTGGCAAACCTCCAGTAATATCTCCTGATTTAGAAGAACGACGTGGAATTTTAACCAATACTTTACCTGCTTTAATTTTCTCACCGTTGTCAACCATCAAGTGGGCTCCAACAGGTAAGTTATACGAACGAATCAATTCGCCATCTTTACCGTAAACCAATAAAGTTGGGATTAATTTTTTAGCTCTAGACTCCGAAATTACTTTTTCTTGGAAACCAGTTTGCTCATCAATTTCAACCATAAATGATTGACCTTGCTCTAAATCTTCGTAAGCAATTTTACCTGTAAATTCTGAAACAATAACTCCATTATAAGGATCCCATTTACAAATTGAAGTTCCTTTTGCTACAGATTGTCCGTCTTTAACAAAGATGCTTGATCCGTAAGGAATGTTGTTTGTACTTAAAAGAATACCTGTTTTTTCGTCAATTAATTTCAATTCTGTAGAACGAGATACTACAATATCAACTGCATTACCGTCGTTATCGTCACCTTTAACTGTTTTTAAATCTTCAAGTTCAATTTTACCAGCAAAACGGGTAACGATACTTGATTCTTCAGAAATTCCACCCGCAACCCCACCAACGTGGAAGGTACGCAAAGTCAACTGTGTTCCAGGTTCTCCAATAGATTGAGCGGCAATTACACCCACTGCTTCTCCTTTTTGGGTCATTTTTCCTGTTGCCAAGTTTCTACCGTAACATTTAGCACAGATTCCTTTTTTAGCTTCACAAGTTAACGCAGAACGAACTTCTAATTTTTCAATTGGAGAAGCCTCGATTAACTTCATATAGGCTTCGGTAATTTCCATACCCCCTTCTATAATAAGCTCATTTGTCAAAGGATTGATGACATCTTGCAAGGCAACACGTCCTAAGATTCTCTCTCCTAAAGTTTCTACAATTTCTTCGTTCTTTTTCAATGCTGAAACTTCAACACCTCTTAAAGTTCCACAATCCACTGTGTTTACAATTACATCTTGAGAAACGTCATGCAATCTTCTGGTTAAGTAACCAGCATCTGCTGTTTTCAAAGCCGTATCCGCAAGACCTTTACGAGCACCGTGAGTAGAAATAAAGTATTCCAAAATCGATAGTCCTTCCTTAAAGTTAGAAAGAATCGGATTTTCAATAATTTCACCACCACCAGCAGTCGATTTTTTAGGCTTAGCCATCAATCCACGCATACCAGTTAACTGACGAATTTGCTCTTTGGAACCCCTCGCTCCAGAATCAAGCATCATATACACCGAGTTGAAACCTTGTTGGTCTTCTCTAATGTTTTTCATTGCTGCTTCTGTAAGCTGTGCATTTGTTGAAGTCCATACATCAATAACTTGGTTGTAACGTTCGTTATTGGTAATTAAACCCATATTATAATTGGCAGAAATACCTTCTACTTGCGCTCTTGCATCTGCAATTAATTTTGGTTTTTGATCTGGAATTCTAATATCTCCCAATGAGAATGACAATCCACCTTTGAAGGCAAATTTGTATCCCATATCTTTCATATTATCCAAGAAGGCAGCCGTTGTAGGTACATTGGTCACGCTTAAAACGTGTCCGATAATGTCTCTCAAGTTTTTCTTAGTCAACACATCATTGATATAACCCGCAGCTTCTGGAACTACTTCGTTAAACAAGATACGACCTGCTGTTGTTTGAATAATTTTATAAACTAATTCTCCAGCTTCATTATAATCTTTGGCGCGAATTCTTACTCGAGCATTCAATTCTAATTGCCCTTCGTTTAACGCAATATTTACTTCCTCAGCAGAATAAAAAGTTAAGCCTTCGCCTAAAATTTTATGTTCTGGAGTTGATAATCTTTCTTTGGTCATATAATAAAGACCCAAAACCATGTCTTGAGAAGGTACCGTAATCGGAGCACCATTCGCAGGATTCAAGATATTGTGAGAAGCCAACATTAATAATTGTGCTTCCAAAATAGCTTCTGGTCCTAACGGCAAGTGAACTGCCATTTGATCCCCATCAAAATCCGCATTAAACGCCGTACAAACTAAAGGGTGCAATTGGATTGCTTTTCCTTCAATTAATTTAGGTTGAAATGCTTGAATACCTAATCTGTGCAAAGTAGGAGCACGATTCAGCATGATTGGATGTCCTTTAATTACATTTTCAAGGATGTCCCAAACTACTGGCTCTTTTTTGTCTATTATTTTTTTGGCCGATTTAACAGTTTTTACAATTCCTCTTTCTATCAATTTACGGATTACGAAAGGTTTGTACAATTCAGCTGCCATATCTTTCGGGATACCACATTCGAACAATTTCAATTCAGGTCCAACAACAATTACCGAACGAGCAGAATAATCCACACGTTTACCCAATAAGTTTTGACGGAAACGACCTTGTTTTCCTTTAAGGGAATCCGAAAGTGATTTCAATGGACGGTTTGATTCTGTTTTAACAGCAGATGCTTTTCTAGTGTTATCAAAAAGTGAATCAACCGATTCTTGCAACATACGTTTCTCGTTTCTCAAGATTACTTCTGGAGCTTTAATCTCCATTAATCTTTTCAAACGGTTGTTACGTATAATTACACGACGGTATAGATCATTTAAATCTGAAGTCGCAAAACGACCTCCATCAAGCGGCACTAATGGACGCAATTCTGGTGGAATAACAGGAACCACTTTCATAATCATCCATTCTGGACGATTTTCACGGTTCAAGTTAGATTCTCGGAACGATTCAACAACTTGTAATCTTTTTAAAGCTTCTGTTTTACGTTGTTTAGACGTTTCGTTATTAGCAGAGTGACGCAATTGATATGACAATTCGTCTAAGTCAATACGTGCTAATAAATCCATAATACATTCTGCTCCCATTTTGGCAACAAATTTATTAGGATCAAAATCGTCTAAATATTGATTGTCAGCAGGAAGAGTGTCTAAAATATTCAAATACTCTTCTTCTGTTAAGAAGTCTAATCTTTGTACTGATTCTCCTTCTGGAGTTTTAGCAATACCCGCTTGAATTACAACATATCTTTCATAATAGATAATCATATCTAATTTCTTAGATGGAAGACCTAATATGTATCCAATTTTATTTGGAAGAGAACGGAAATACCAAATATGAGCAATTGGCACAACAAGATTGATGTGACCTACTCTATCTCTACGTACTTTTTTCTCAGTAACTTCAACACCACAACGGTCACAAATGATTCCTTTGTAACGGATTCTTTTATATTTACCACAAGCACATTCGAAATCTTTTACAGGTCCGAAGATTCTTTCGCAGAAAAGTCCGTCACGCTCTGGTTTGTGCGTTCTATAATTGATAGTTTCTGGCTTTAAAACTTCACCTCTTGATTCTTTCAAGATAGATTCAGGAGAAGCTAGTCCTATCGAAATTTTGTTGAATCTTTTTACAGGATTCTTGTCTTTATTGTTATTATTTCTATTGTTCATCATAGTTTTTACTATTGATTTATTTGCAATTAAAAATTGATATTAGACTTAATGATTATCAATAAGCCTTCCCGGATTACTTCTCTAAACTTCAAACAAAATCATTGAAGCGCTAATTATATAGTTATATAAAAAATCGGAACGGATTACGGGGCTAAATCCTAAAAACCCTTATAAATGCCAAAGTAGAGACGCGATTAATCGCGTCTCTACAGTGGCAAACTTTTATTTATTCTTCTAAACGAATATCAAGACCAAGACCTTTCAATTCATGCATTAATACGTTGAATGATTCAGGTAATCCTGGTTCTGGCATAGATTCTCCCTTAACGATTGCTTCGTAAGTTTTAGCTCTACCAATCACGTCATCCGATTTCACAGTTAAGATTTCACGAAGCGTACTTGATGCTCCATAAGCTTCAAGTGCCCAAACTTCCATCTCTCCAAAACGCTGACCTCCAAATTGAGCTTTACCACCCAATGGTTGTTGCGTAATCAATGAGTATGGTCCGATTGAACGAGCGTGCATTTTATCATCAACCATGTGACCTAATTTCAACATATAGATTACTCCAACTGTTGCTTTTTGTGCAAAACGCTCTCCAGTTCCACCATCATAAAGATAAGTATGTCCAAAACGTGGCACATCAGCTTCATCGGTCAAAGCATTTATTTCGTCTAGAGAAGCACCATCAAAAATTGGAGTAGCAAATTTTCTACCCAAGTTCATTCCAGCCCATCCTAAAACGGTTTCATAAATCTGACCAATGTTCATACGTGAAGGTACTCCTAGTGGATTCAACACGATGTCTACAGGTGTACCGTCTTCTAAGAAAGGCATATCTTCGTGACGAACAATACGAGCAACAATACCTTTGTTACCGTGACGTCCCGCCATTTTATCCCCAACTTTTAGTTTACGTTTTTTAGCAACATACACTTTTGCTAGTTTCAAAATTCCTGATGGCAATTCATCACCAACAGTAATCGTGAATTTCTCTCTACGCAATGCTCCTTGTAAATCGTTCAACTTAATTTTATAGTTATGAATCAAATCATTCACCATAGTATTCGTTGTGTCATCGGCAACCCATTGTCCTTTGCTTAAGTGAGCAAAATCTTCTACAGCATAAAGCATTTTTTGAGTATATTTTTTACCTTTTGGCAAAACTTCTTCACCCAAATCGTTCATTACACCTTGAGATGTTTTTCCGTTTACGATTAAGAATAATTTCTCTACCAATTTGTCTTTCAATTCAACAAATTTAGTTTCAAACTCAATTTCCAAAGCTCCCAAAGCATCTTTGTCTTGGGTACGTTTGCGTTTGTCTTTTACCGCTCTTGCGAACAATTTTTTATCTAAAACTACACCATGTAACGATGGAGACGCTTTCAATGAAGCATCTTTTACATCACCTGCTTTATCCCCGAAGATTGCACGAAGCAATTTCTCTTCTGGAGTAGGATCTGATTCTCCTTTTGGAGTAATTTTTCCAATTAGAATGTCGCCAGGTTTCACTTCGGCACCAATTCTAATCATACCGTTTTCATCTAAATCTTTAGTTGCTTCTTCAGAAACGTTAGGAATATCATTTGTCAATTCTTCGTTTCCTAATTTAGTATCTCTCACTTCTAATGAATAATCATCAACGTGAATAGAGGTAAAAATATCGTCACGAACTACTTTTTCAGAAATTACAATCGCATCCTCAAAGTTATATCCTTTCCAAGGCATAAACGCTACTTTTAGGTTACGCCCTAAAGCCAATTCCCCGTTTTGAGTAGCATAACCTTCCGATAATACTTGTCCAAGAACTACTCTATCTCCTCTTCTTACGATAGGTTTCAAGTTGATACTTGTAGACTGATTGGTTTTTCTAAATTTAATTAAATTGTATGTTTTTTCATCTGGCTCAAAACTTACCATTCTTTCTTCTTCAGAACGATCGTATTTGATAGTGATGATATTTGCATCAACATATTCAACAGTTCCAGGTCCTTCAGCATTAATCAATACTCTAGAATCCGAAGCCACTTGACGTTCTAAACCTGTTCCTACAATTGGAGCTTCAGGACGCAACAATGGTACGGCTTGACGCATCATGTTAGATCCCATCAACGCTCTATTCGCATCATCATGTTCCAAGAAAGGAATTAACGAAGCAGAAATAGAAGCAATTTGGTTTGGAGCAACGTCAGCATAATCCACTTTTGATGGATCAATTACTGGGAAATCACCTTCTTGACGGGCAATTACGTTGTCGGCAAGGATTTTTCCTGTAGCATCCATTTCGATGTTTGCTTGAGAAATCATCATTCCTTCTTCTTCCTCAGCGCTCAAGTAAATTGGAGTAGAAACTAAGTCTACTACACCTTTAGTTACTTTACGGTATGGAGTTTCGATGAAACCCATTCCATTCACTTTAGCATAGACTCCAAGAGAAGATATCAAACCAATGTTTGGTCCCTCAGGAGTTTCAATTGGACATAAACGTCCGTAGTGCGTATAGTGAACATCTCGAACCTCAAATCCAGCTCTCTCTCTCGAAAGTCCACCTGGTCCTAGGGCTGATAATCTTCTCTTGTGCGTAATCTCAGCCAATGGATTCGTTTGATCCATAAATTGAGACAACTGGTTGGTACCAAAGAAAGAGTTGATAACCGATGATAATGTTTTAGCATTAATCAAATCGATTGGTGTAAACACCTCGTTATCTCTAACGTTCATTCTCTCCCGAATGGTTCTTGCCATACGAGCCAAACCTACACCAAATTGTTGAGACAATTGTTCTCCAACTGTTCTAACACGACGGTTTGACAAGTGATCGATATCATCAATATCTGCTTTCGCATTGATCAACTCAATCAAATATTTTACTATGGTAATGATGTCTTCTTTGGTAAGCACTTGCTTTTCCATTGGAGTATCAAGACCCAGTTTTTTGTTAATTCTATAACGACCTACTTCACCTAAGTTGTAACGTTGGTCAGAGAAAAACAATTTATCGATAATACCACGAGCAGTTTCTTCATCAGGCGGTTCTGCATTACGCAATTGTCTGTAGATGTGCTCAACGGCTTCTTTTTCAGAATTGGTTGGATCTTTTTGAAGCGTGTTGTGAATGATAGAATAATCAACAGCATTACTATCTTCTTTGTGCAACAAAATAGATTTAACGTTAGAATCGATGATTTCTTCCACATTATCTTTGTCGATAATGGTATCTCTGTCAAGGATGATCTCGTTACGTTCGATAGAAACCACTTCGCCGGTATCTTCATCCACGAAATCTTCATGCCAAGTGTTCAATACACGAGCGGCAAGTCTTCTACCAATATATTTTTTAAGTCCTGTTTTAGAAACTTTAATTTCCTCAGCAAGGTCGAAAATCTCAAGGATATCCTTATCTCTTTCGAAACCTATCGCTCGGAATAAAGTAGTTACAGGTAATTTTTTCTTTCTATCGATATAAGCGTACATTACGCTGTTGATATCGGTTGAAAATTCTATCCAAGAACCTTTAAAAGGAATTACTCTGGCAGAATACAATTTCGTTCCATTGGCGTGGAATGATTGTCCAAAGAAAACCCCTGGCGAACGGTGCAATTGCGAAACAACAACACGCTCAGCGCCATTGATTACAAAAGTACCCGAAGGAGTCATGTAAGGAATTGTACCAAGATAAACATCTTGAACAATAGTTTCAAAATCTTCGTGTTCTGGATCTGTACAATATAGTTTTAACCTAGCTTTCAAAGGCACACTGTAGGTAAGCCCTCTTTCAATACATTCTTGAATGGTGTAACGTGGTGGATCTACAAAATAATCGAGGAATTCCAATACAAAATTATTTCTTGTATCTGTAATAGGGAAATTTTCCATGAAGGTGTTGTATAAACCTTCGTCGCCTCTTTCGTCAGATTTGGTTTCCAATTGGAAGAAATCTTTAAACGATTTTACCTGAACATCTAGAAAATCTGGATATTGAGGTATATTTTTCGTTGAGGCAAAATTCAATCTTTCAGTCTGATTTGTTATCATCAATGGACAAATTTTGATTAAAAAAGTAATTTTTTTTGTATAAACAGGAATCTATTTACACGCTTCTTTTACAACCATTACATCTTTAAAAACCAATTTAAGATAACTACTTTCTTATTATCTGTTAATTTTTTTTCCTCGTAATGGGTAAAATGAATTTAATTTCAAAAGCTATAATAGTAAGATATAAAATAGACTTTTGTTATACGAAAAATGGTTTAGGCTTGAATTGTTAAACTCAAGACCTAAACCTTATTCTTAAAACTGGTTAAACTTATTTAAGTTCAACTACAGCTCCAGCTTCTTCTAAAGATTTCTTAAGACCTTCAGCCTCATCTTTAGTTACACCTTCTTTAATGTTTGATGGTGCTGAATCCACTAAATCTTTAGCTTCTTTAAGACCCAAACCAGTTAGTTCTTTTACCGCTTTTACAACAGCAAGTTTAGAAGCACCAGCTTCTTTCAATACTACTGTAAATTCAGTTTGTACTTCTTCTGCAGCAGCATCTCCACCACCAGCTGAAACTACTACAGCTGCAGCAGCTGGTTCGATTCCGTACTCATCTTTTAATATTGTTGCTAATTCGTTAACTTCTTTTACTGTTAGGTTAACTAATTGTTCTGCGAATTGTTTCAAATCTGCCATTTTTTCTATCGTTTTAAAATGATTT
>JBBQSZ010000032.1:0-34737 GCA_038234745.1 Flavobacteriales bacterium
GCCATAAATACTGCAAATGGATCAACATTAACAATGGCGGTAACAAATGGCGCAGCTAGTGCCGGAAACGCCTACAATGTTGGCGCAACTGGCGATGAAGAACGAGCCTTTGCAACCTTGGCCGATGCTACAACTATTCCTGCGCTAGGAGCAGTATTTCAAAACAACACAGGAAGTACCGTTACAAAAGTTTCTATTCAAACTAAAATGGAGCAATGGAAAGAATCAAGCAATGCAACTGTCAATGAAACCGTGGCCTTTTACTATAGTTTAGACGCTACAAGTTTGAGCTCAGGAACTTGGATTGCAGTACCTGCTTTAAATTTAAACGAAAAATTAACATCCGCTACTACCAACTTGGCCGTTAATGGAAACTTAGCTGCTAATTACACCAACATGGCAAAAATAATTTCTGGATTGAGCTGGACTGACGGATCAAATTTATGGATCAAATGGGTAGATACTAAGGAAGCTGGAAATAACGGTATGTTTGCGATCGACAACTTCATCATAAGCGTTGGCGAAGTATTAGGCGTTAAACAAAACACCATTTCTGGATTAAAGATGTATCCAAATCCAGTTTCTAACGGAACTTTGTACATCACTTCAAACAGCAGCGAATCGAAAACAGTTGTCATTTATGACATCTTAGGAAAACAAGTTATTAATTCTACAACCTCAAATAGTACCGTGGATGTTTCGAACTTAAAAACGGGTGCTTACATTGTCAAAATAACTGAAGACGGAAAAACTGATACCAAAAAATTAATGGTTGAATAGTTTTTTTTACAAAATTTCTTCAAAAAACTCCAATTGTAAAGTTGGAGTTTTTTTTAACGCTCTAGGTTTTCAAACCCTGATTGGGTTACTTATATTTGCACAATTAATTTTATAATTTGATTCCAATACCTGACATATTCAGCATCTCAAGTCAAAAGCAATTTGAAAAAATAGCTTTGAAAACTTTTCGCTTTCAATATGAAAACAATTCTGTTTACAGGGAATTTTGCGATTTTTTGAAAACTGATGTTCAACGAGTAAAATCGTTAGAACAAATTCCTTTTTTACCGATCCAATTTTTCAAAAGCCATATGGTAGTTTCTAATAAAAACGCTATTAAGCAAACCTTTACCAGTAGCGGAACAACAGGAACTGCAACTAGTAAACATTTTGTTACCGATATTTCTTTATACGAAGAAAGTTACCGAAAAGGATTTTCTCAATTTTATGGTAACATAGAAGATTACGTCGTTTTAGCTTTGCTTCCGTCCTATTTAGAGCGCGACGGTTCGTCATTAATTTATATGGCGGAAGATTTAATTAAAATGACTAATAATACTGAAAGCGGATTTTATCTTCATAATCTCGAAGAACTCATCGAAAAATTGACGCGATTAGAACATACTGGACAAAATGTAATATTGATTGGTGTTACCTATGCTTTATTGGATTTAATAGAAAAAACCCCATTCCAATTGCGAAATACCATCATAATGGAAACCGGCGGAATGAAAGGAAAACGGAAAGAAATGATTCGCGAAGAATTGCACGAACAACTTTGTAAAGGTTTTGGAGTAACAGCCATTCATTCAGAATATGGCATGACCGAATTACTTTCGCAATCTTATTCTTTAGGAAATGGAGTATTTGAATGTCCTTCTTGGATGCAAATCCTAATTCGCGACACCGAAGATGCGCTGACCTATGTTCCAGAAGGAAAAACAGGCGGAATTAATGTGATAGATTTGGCTAATATTAATTCTTGTTCGTTTATTGCTACGCAAGATTTGGGCAAAAAAAATCCCAACAATTCTTTCGAAGTTTTGGGACGTTTTGATAATTCTGATATTCGAGGCTGCAATTTGATGGTGATTTAAGCATTTCTACAAATTATTAATTAAAAACTAAAACATGCGTATTATTTCCTATATTCTCCTCTTTCTTTCCATTTCTAGTGTTGCTCAAAATACTGCTTTGGAAATTAGAATTGATTCCATTACTTCTTATGATTCAAGTCCAAAGGAGAGAAAATTCACAATAAACTATCACATTCAAAACATTACCGAAAGTCCTATTTCATTCATTTTAGACCTAAATTCTATTCGACCCAATGCAACAAGTTCGAGGTCATACCAACCTTCTTATAGATTATATCAAGGAGATGAAATCGTGAACACGATAGCTATTTTTAATTCTAATAAATCTAGAGAAAAAGTACAACATTTTTTAAAAGAAAAACGAAAAATTGACTTTCAAACGCTTCGAGAAAAAATGAAAAAAGAAATGAGTGAAAGCATTGTCAAAAGCATTGTTAAATTAAATCCCAAGGAAATTAAAAACTGCTCAATAACCTTAGATTGGGATAAAAATAGATTTACAACATATTTTGACAACGAATATTATTTAGATGAAAAGGCAACTCATTATTTTGATTTGTGCATTAATCTCTTGAAAGAAGAATTAAAAGAATCATTATTGCCTGAAGATTTCAAAAAAGTAATGGAAGACAAAACTATTATTAAAGGCTGGGCGCAATCCAACAAAATGGAAATCAATTTTAAAGAGTAGCTTTTTTTATAAAAAATTAATCATTGATAAATTAAAGAGAGGTTACTTTAGAATTTTACTCATAGATTTCCTTTCTGTGGCCTATGTCAATAACATCAATCAATAGGACATCATCAAAAATTTCATAGATAACTCTATAATTTCCAACACGAATTCTGTATCCTTTTCTTCCTTTTAGCTTTTTGTAACCTTGAGGTCTAGGATTATTTGCTAAATCGTAGATTTGTTTTTTAATTGCAGAATAATAAGGCTCATTGATTTTGACTAAAGCTTTCAAAACTTTTTTTTGAAATTCGATAGTATAAATCATCATTTAGCTAGTTTGCGTTTCTCTTCAATAATTTTAAACGCTTCATCTATAGAAATGCGATACCCATCATCCTCTCTTTTGGCTTCATCATAAAGACGTACATCTTCTAAATCCTCCAATTTTTCAATCAATTTATTGTATTTTTTTATGGGCAACAAAACTGCTATTCTATTTCCATTTTCATCAGTCAAAAATTGAGTTTCCATAGCTTTTCTTATTTCAGTAAAGTTAAGAATTTATTCAAACCGAACCACAAAATAATTTTATATCCATTTTGGTTATGTATTAAAGTAATTTTAATCGTTAAATTATAAAAAAAATCCCAACAATTCTTTCGAAGTTCTGGGACGTTTTGATAATTCTGATATTCGAGGATGTAATTTGATGGTGATTTAGGATTAATTTCCTCCAAAAAACAAACCTGAAATTAAAACTTTTTTTATTTCTTTTTAGAATTTTTTTTATGAATTTTATTCATTTCAATGGCATATCTTTTTCCGAGTTCACGAGCTGAAGGAGCGTTAAAATGCAACTGATCTCCTTTGTCCGTCAAACCCTCAGAAGAAACAACTGCCGAATTTGGAACCACACTTGGGACTGAATCAATTACAGCGTTAAGTACAATGTCTTTGTTGAAACGACCAATTTCTCCAGCTATAAAAGGTACTTTAGGAGCATTCAAATCTCTTCTTAAATTAGCAACAAGTTCTTTTACTTTTTGAAGATAAACTTTTGAATCTTCAACATTATTATCTGATTCTCCTTGATGCCAAAGAATCCCTTTTAGTTTTCCAGATTCCATTGCAATTTTAGCACGAGCAATTGCTTCGTCATAGGGCTTATGGTCTAAATATGTTGCCCCACTTACCCAAACTTTTATCGGAGAACCGCCCCAAGCACAAGGAATTAAGCCGATTTTTCTTTTCTTATGTTTTTTTAGCATCGCTTCCGCAAAACTTAATCCTGGACCTATGCCTGCAATATCCTTATCAAAATGCAAAGGATCTTTTGCAATTACCCAATTATTCGCTTTATCGAGCATCAGAATGTTTGTAGAAACAAGTGGTGAATTTTTTTCCAAATTCGCTCGGCCTGCCATATTAGACTGACCTATCAGCAAATAAACGTCATCAGGATTTGCGACATTATTTTGACAATTTGCATCATAATTATTACCCAATAAAAATAAAGCCACGAAAATAAACCCAAACTTCATTCCTGCTTTCATTCCAATATATTTTAGAATTATTGATACAAATTTCGGACTACACTACTCGAAGCACAAAATAATTTTTCTTTCCGCTTTGCAACAATACAAATTGGTCGTTGATTAAATCCTTGGTCAAAAGCACAAAATCTTCGGTTACTTTTTCTCTGTTCACCGAAATAGAATTAGCCGTTAAAGCTCTTCTCGCTTCACCATTCGACTTCAAAAATCCTGTTTTTTCGTTTAAAACGTCAACAATATTAATTCCTGATTCGATTTCTGATTTTGAAATTTCTGCTTGAGGAACACCATCAAAAACTTCTAAGAAAGTTACTTTGTCCAATTGTTTCAAATCATCGGAGGTAGCATTTCCAAAAAGAATTCCTGATGCTTTAATGGCATTTTCCAAATCATCTTTTGAATGTACCATTACAGTAATTTCTTCTGCCAAACGTTTTTGTAACAAACGCAAATGTGGCGCTTCTCTATGTTTTTCGGTCAAATCTTCAATTTCTTCTTTCGACAAGAACGTAAAAATCTTGATGTATTTCTCGGCATCAACATCAGAAGTATTCAACCAATATTGATAAAATTTATAAGGCGAAGTTCTAGCCGAATCCAACCAGATATTTCCACCTTCAGATTTTCCGAATTTAGTTCCATCGGCTTTGGTAATCAAGGGACAAGTTAACGCATACGCTTTTCCACCAGCAATTCTTCGCACTAATTCGGTTCCGGTGGTGATATTTCCCCATTGGTCGCTTCCACCCATTTGAAGCGTACATTTTTTCTCTCTGTACAAATGCAAAAAGTCATATCCTTGAACCAATTGATAGGTAAACTCTGTGAATGACATTCCTTCGGCAGCTTCTGAGGACAAACGTTTCTTTACCGAATCTTTTGCCATCATATAATTTACGGTAATATGTTTTCCAACATCACGAATGAATTCCAAGAAAGAGAAATCCTTCATCCAATCGTAATTATTTACTAATTCGGCAGCGTTTGGCGCATTGGAAGTGAAATCTAAAAACCGAGACAATTGTCCTTTTATAGCTTCTTGATTGTGACGCAAAGTAGCTTCGTCTAACAAATTTCTTTCATTCGATTTTCCTGATGGATCTCCAATCATTCCAGTTGCGCCACCAACTAAAGCTAATGGTTTGTGACCTGACAACTGAAAATGTTTCAACAACATGACACCCACCAAATGTCCTATGTGCAATGAATCGGCAGTTGGGTCAATCCCAACGTACGCCACACGCATTTGTTCCATCAAATGTTCTTCTGTTCCTGGCATAACATCGTGGAGCATTCCTCTCCAAGTTACTTCGGCTATAAAATTCTTCATTTTTTCAATCAATTTTTGCAAAGATAGCAATATCAGAGGCAAAAATCAATTGCAATTTAAATTTCATCAGCAATGGTATTATTACATAAGTTTAAAGATTGTAATTGATTTTTGACATTGAAATTGTAATTGAAAATGATTTTATTACATTTACAAAATGGTATTAGTTACAGGAGGAACAGGTTTAGTCGGAGCGCATTTAGTACTTCATTTAATTGAAAATGGAGAAAATGTTCGTGCCATTTATCGAACATTGGAATCCATTCAAAAAACAAAAACCCTTTTTTCACTGTACAAAAAAGAATCTTTATTCGAAAAAATAAATTGGATTCAAGCCGATATTATTGATGTACCATCTTTGGAAACGGTCTTCGAAAATGTGGAATACGTTTATCATTGCGCTGCGTTAATTTCATTCGATCCCAAAGACGAAAATTTAATTCGAAAAACCAATATCGAAGGAACGGCAAATATGGTTAATTTCTGTATTGATAAAAAGGTGAAAAAACTCTGTTTCGTGAGTTCGATCGCGGCTCTTGGTGATTTGAAGGAAAATGAAAATACGATTACCGAAGAAACGGAATGGAATCCTGAAAAACCACACAGCGATTATGCTATTTCTAAATATGGTGCTGAAATGGAAATTTGGCGTGGCCAACAAGAAGGTTTAGATTCAGTCATAGTAAATCCCGGTGTTATTTTAGGACCAAGGATTTGGGAAAAAGGAAGTGGCCTGTTTTATAAGATGATTGAGAAAGGCTTCCCGTTTTATTTTAAAGGAACTACGGGAATTATAGCTGTGACAGATGTGGTGAGAATTATGGCTGATTTGATGAAAAGCGAAGTCAAAAACGAAAGATTTACCCTCGTTGAACAAAACATTAGCTTTCATGATTTGTTTAATACTATTGCCGCTGCTTTAAAAGTAAAAAACCCAAGTATTTATCTTAGTCCTTTATCAATGGGCTTTTTGTGGAGAATTGATTGGTTTATAGCAACATTTTTTCGAACAAAGAGAAAATTAGATCGAGCATCAGCCCTTGCATCTTATTCTGAAAATCTGTATTCTAACGAAAAAATTTCAAAGGCAATAGAAACCAATTTTATTTCTGTTCAGCAGTACATCAAAGACGTTTTATAATTATAAAATTCTACTTGATTGTTTTTTGAACTGTTTCCTTTTTTGCCAGCACTGTTCTTTTTGGCGAATCGATTGCTTTCCCTTTTTTAAATTGTGCCTTTTTTATCGAATCCTGTTTGGCCTTTTCGATCCGTATCTTCTTGTTTTTAGCTTCTTCAAATTTTACTTTTTTGATAGAATCTGCGACTTTTTTTGCTTGAAGTTTTTTCTTTTTTTTAGCCTTCAACATTTCTTTTTTAGCTTTTGCTTTCGTCCAAGCTTCTAATAGTTTTTTTTCCTTATCCAATCGAGCTTTAACTTGATTGTACATCGTTTCATATTCCTTATAGTCGGCGGCATAATAGATATTGCTTTGGGCAAATTGAAGACTATCTATTTTATATTTTTTAAAGATATATTGATTCGAATTGTTTTTAAAAGAGTCTAAAAACGTTGGATTTTCTGTTTTCATGGCCTGCAAAAGAGACAAATCGTACATAATATTTACCATTTTTTCTCTTTCGATTAACTGTTTTGGCTCCTTGACTAGCTCTTTTTTACAGCCAACAAGAATCATCAAAACAATAAAAAACGGTAGTATTTTTTTCATCTTTATATTTTATCGATCAAATAATAGTCGTTTTCCAGCACGAATATCTTTTACTTTGGAAGCAGCATAAACCAATTGCCCGTTTACAAAAGTATGTGTAATTCGAGATTTAAAAGTAAAACCTTCGAACGGAGACCAGCCACATTTAGCAAGGATATTTTCTTTTTTAACACTCCATGGCAATCCTGAATTTACGATGACTAAATCGGCGAAATAACCCTCTTTAATAAAACCTCGTTTTTCTATTTTGAAAATTTTGGCTGGATTGTGACACATTTTCTCAACTATTTTTTCAATACTGATTTTCCCTTGATGATACGCTTCAAACATAGCCACAACAGCATGCTGCACCAAAGGTCCACCGGAAGGAGCATTCAAATAAGTTTGTTTTTTTTCTTCTAAAGTATGAGGAGCGTGATCTGTAGCAATGACATCAATTCTACCATCATTCAAAGCTTCCCATAAAACTTTTCGGTCATTGACGGTTTTTACAGCAGGATTCCATTTGATTAGATTGCCTTTGGTAGCATAATCCTCATTGGAAAACCAAAGATGGTGAACACAAACCTCGGCGGTAATTTTCTTTTCTTCTAATGGGATTTTATTGGTAAACAAACCCATTTCTTTCGCTGTCGAAAGATGGAAAACATGCAATCTTGCTCCTGTTTTTTTTGCTAATGCTATCGCTTTGGAGGAAGAAAGATAACAGGCTTCTTCGCTTCTAATGAGATGATGTGCTGTTACAGGAATATCATCGCCAAATTCGGCTTTGAATTTTTCTAGGTTATTTTTTATGGTAGTTTCGTCCTCACAATGCACGGCAATAAGCATGGGTGTACTTGAAAATATTTTTTCTAAAACCTCTTCGTTGTCTACCAACATATTTCCAGTCGAAGAGCCTAAAAATATTTTTATTCCCGCAACATTTTTTGGATTCGTTTTTAGCACCTCATCAAGATTATCATTTGTCGCTCCCATCATAAACGAATAATTCGCAAAAGAATTATTGGCAGCAATTTGATATTTTTCTTCTAAAATTTCCTGAGTAACTGCATTGGGAACAGTATTAGGTTGCTCGATAAACGAGGTAATTCCTCCAGCGACAGCAGCTCTCGATTCGGATTCTATATCGCCTTTGTGCGTTAAACCTGGCTCTCTAAAATGTACTTGATCATCGATTGCTCCTGGAATTAAATAATTCCCTTCGGCATCCACAATTTTACAATCAGCTGATTTTGCACTAATACTTTCCGCAATCTCAACAATTATGTCGTTTTCGATTAAAACATCTCCTTCAAAAATAGTTCCTTCGTTTACTATTTTGGCATTCTTTATTAAAACCCTATTCATTGTGTCTTTTCTTTGTTCCTTTATAAGGTATTAATTAATTTTTTTAAGCGCAATGCAATAACTCCCAAAACAGCTTCTTTAAAAATAGCACTGCTCATTTTGGATTGCCCTTTTGTTCGGTCAGTAAAAATAATTGGCACTTCTACAATGTCAAAATTTTTGCAGAAAGTTCTGTATTTCATTTCGATTTGAAATGCGTAGCCTACAAATCTTATTTTATCTAAATTTATTCCAATCAACACTTCTTTTTTATAACAAACGAATCCAGCTGTGGCGTCATGAATTTTCATTCCCGTAATAAATCGCACATAAACTGATGCAAAATAAGACATTAACACTCGATTCAAAGGCCAGTTGACCACATTTACTCCTGTTACATAACGAGATCCAATGGCTAAATCGGCTGCTCCAAAATGGCAAGCATCATACAATTTTTCTAAGTCGTTTGGATTATGAGAAAAATCGGCATCCATTTCGAAAATATAATCATAATTTCGTTCCAATGCCCATCTAAAACCGTGAACATAAGCAGTTCCTAGTCCTAATTTTCCGATTCTTTTTTCTAAAAATAATCTTCCTTCAAATTCCGATTGAAGCAAAGCTACTTTTTCTGCTGTGTGATCTGGTGAATTGTCATCAATGACAAGGACATGAAAAGGTTTGTGCTGCGACAGCACTGCTCTAAGAATGCTTTCAATATTCTCAATTTCGTTATAGGTTGGAATTATAACTATACAATCATTCATATTTCGAGTAATTTCATCGCAAAAGTAAACTTTTTATACGATTTGATTCCTATCTCCATCCAATAATTGTATTAAAAATAACATAGTAACTCTATTCTTCTTGTATATTTGCAATTTTAAATCAGGACTTATTTTTTATAATTTTTTATCTAACATCAAGAAATAAAAAATCAGTAATTTTGCTTCAATATGATTGAAAACGAACTTCATTTAAGGGTAATCGAAAACAAAGATTGGGCAACGGCTTTGTTTGTACTTTCTTTCGCCACAATTGCATTTACAAAATCGGCATTTGAAAACCGTTTCGCTGAATTTGCAAAATTAATTTATTCGGATAAATATAATAATGTTTACAAAGACGGAAGTAATTTGAAGAGCATTTTTACAATAGCTTTATTTTTTGTTCAAATCCTTTCAATTGCATTTTTTATTCAAATTTCCTTTTCTTATTTTGGGTATTGTTCAAAAACAGATTGGATATTATTTATTCAAATAACGACCCTTCTTTTCTATTTCGTTTTTACTAAATTTTTAGTCGAAAAAATTATAGCAACTGCTTTCAATATTGAAGAAATTATAGAGCAATTCAACCTTCAGAAGGTAATTTTCCGCACCTACATAGGGTTATTCTTATTGCCAATTGACGTTATCTTGTTCTATAACGATATAGTTTCAAAAAAAATTATGATAATACTAATAGTTATCGTATTGACAATAAACATTTTAGTTTATTTAATTTCAATAAAAAATTATCAAAAATTAATATTTGGTAAGTTGTTTTATTTTATTTTATATCTTTGCACTCTCGAAATAGCACCATATTATTTAATGTATTATTGGTTTACAAAAGGTATTGGTTAGAAAATGTCAGATATGAAAGTGAAAACAATTTTGGTGTCACAACCCGAGCCTAAAGTGGAGAATTCTCCTTACTTCGAACTTCAAAATAAGCATAAAATTAAAGTTGATTTTAGGCCTTTTATTCATGTTGAAGGAGTTAATGCCAAGGAGATTCGACTACAAAAAATTGATCTTAATCATTTTTCAGCAATCATTTTAACGAGCAAAAACGCAGTCGATCACTTTTTTAGAGTGGCAGAAGAAATGCGCTATAAAGTTCCCGAAAGTTTGAAATATTTCTGTCAATCAGAAGCCATCGCATTTTACCTTCAAAAATATGTGGTTTACAGAAAACGTAAAATTTATGTTGGACCAAAAGATTTTGCTGATTTATCTCCATTAATTAAAAAATATAAAGACGAGAAATTCCTATTGCCTGCTTCAGACCAATTGAATGCGGATGCCACAATAACGCTTAATGCTTTAAAAGTAGACTGGACTCCAGGTGTTTTTTACAAAACAGTTGTCAGCGATTTGTCAGATTTAGCGGATGTCTATTATGACGTTTTGGCCTTCTTTAGCCCAACTGGAATAAAATCATTGTTCAGTAATTTTCCTAATTTCGAACAAAAAGAAACTAGAATTGCCGTTTTTGGAAGCACTACTCAAAAAGCAGCTTTAGAAAAAGGGTTACGAATTGATATTCTTGCTCCCACCCCAGAAACTCCTTCTATGACAATGGCTTTAGAAAAATATATTTCAGAGGCTAATAAAGGGAAATAGATAATAATAAAATTCCAAAAAAACAAAAAATTCCAAATTCCAATCGAAAATTTTCGACTAGAATTTGGAGCTTCAAATATTGTATTTTACTTCTTGTTTTTTACCTTCTATTCATATAAATAGAAACATAATACAACAAAGTCGCTATAGATCCTAAAGCAGCTACAACATAGGTTCTGGCAGCCCATTTTAAAGCATCTTTTGCTCCAGCTTGCTCCTGTTGCGTAAGCATATTTTTATTTTCTAGCCAAGCCAGCGCTCGATTACTAGCATCATATTCTACTGGTAAAGTTATAATGCTAAACAAAGTTGTTGCAGCAAAAATAACAATCCCTATCAACAGAAGCTGCGGAAAAGTACGTATCATTAATATTCCTGCAAGCAAAATCCATTGCATATAAGATGAGGCCACATTTACGATTGGCACCAATTGAGAGCGCATAGTCAACCATTGATAACCCACAGCGTGTTGAACAGCGTGCCCGCATTCGTGCGCCGCAACTGCTGCCGCCGCTGCATTTCTTTGATTGTAAACTGCTTCACTCAAATTGACCGTTTTATCAACTGGATTATAATGATCGGTTAATTGTCCCTCAACCGAAATGACATTTACGTCCCTGATTCCGTTATCAGCAAGCATTTTCTCGGCGATTTCACGTCCTGACATTCCGTTTTGCAACTGTAATTTAGAGTATTGTTCAAATTTACTTTTTAATCTTGAACTTACTAACCAGCTTGCCAGCATAATCAAACCCGCTAAAAGCATATATCCCATTCCCATAATTCTATGTTTTATTTGTTTGTAATTACAACATCAAATTGTGAACCAAATTTAGAAAATGCCAATTTGACATCCGTTAAAAATTCTTTAAAAAATGGCGATTTTAGTACTGACAAAAAATAACCACAAATTAGACCAATTTTCGCAAAATCAATTTGTGAAAATTTGTGCAATTTGTGGTTGAAAAAATTGACTTTTACTATCCTACGAGATTGATAATTTTCCCTGGAACAATAATCACTTTGTTTGGTGTTTTTCCGTCCAATTGTTTGATAGTTCTTTCGTCTTTCATTACGATTTCTTCAATTTGTTCCTTGGTTAAATCCAAAGGCAATACGATAGTAAAACGCATTTTTCCGTTGAAAGAAACGGGATATTCTTTTTCGCTTTCCACCAAATATTTTGCTTCAAAAACAGGAAAAGGAACTGTTGAAATTGAACCTTCATGACCTAACAAACTCCATAATTCCTCTGCAATATGAGGCGCATAAGGTGAAATCACAATAGCCAAAGGTTCTAAAATAGCACGAGAATGACAATTTTGCGTTGACAATTCATTCACACAAATCATAAACTGTGAAACCGAAGTATTGAAAGAAAAACCCTCAATATCTTCTGCTACTTTTTTGATGGTTTTGTGTAATGATTTCAAGTTGTCTTTGGTTGGTTCGTCATTAGTAACAATTAAACCATTTTCATCAAAATACAAACGCCATAGTTTTTTCAAGAAACCAAATACTCCCGAAATTCCTGCCGTATTCCAAGGTTTTGCTTGTTCTAATGGTCCAAGAAACATTTCGTATAAACGCAAGGTATCTGCTCCGTATTCATTACAAATATCATCTGGAGTGACTACATTGTATTTCGACTTTGACATTTTTTCGACTTCGCGACCTACGATGTATTTTCCGTTGTCATCAAGAATAAACTCAGCATCATTATAATCTTCTCTCCAAGCTTTGAATTTTTCAATATCCAATTCATCTGAGGTATTTACAAAAGAAACATCTGCGTGAATACTATTTATTTCAATTTTTATAAAATCTATAATTTCTACAACATGGGAAAAATTTTCAACATTATATTTTTTCTTAATTGCATCCGAAATATATTTCTTAAAAGCTGTCAAATCTCCATCAAGAATTTTTTTAGATTCTCCATTTGAAATGAATAAATTTTTAAAAATATCAGAATCTTCATTTCTTTCATAACCTTTTTGATATGAAACAATATATGAATTTGGCAAATCTATACGTTTTACAAACGCACTCATTCCCAAAATCATTCCCTGATTAATCAATTTCTTGAATGGTTCTTCGGTTGGCGCAAAACCTTTGTCTTTTAGAAATTTATTCCAAAAACGGGAATACAATAAATGACCTGTTGCGTGCTCGCTTCCGCCAATGTATAAATCTACGCTTTCCCAATATTTTAAAGCTTCTTTGCTTGCAAATTCAGTTTCATTGCGTGCATCCATATAACGCATCCAATACCAAGAACTTCCTGCCCAACCCGGCATCGTGTTCAATTCAAGAGGAAAAATAGTTTTATTATCCACCAACTGCGTACTGACTACTGAACACTGAACACTATCCCAAGCCCAAACTGCCGCATTTCCTAAAGGAGGCAAACCGTCTTCGGTTGGTAAATAGTTGGCAACTTCAGGCAAAATAATTGGCAAATGCTGCGCATCAATCATTTGTGGCAAACCATTCACATAATAAACTGGGAATGGTTCTCCCCAATATCTTTGGCGAGAGAAAACCGCATCACGCAAACGGTAATTTATTTTTCCTTTTCCTTGATTGATGGCTTCTAATTCGGTAATCACTTTTTTCGTTCCTACTTTGTAATCCAATCCGTTTAAGAAATCAGAATCCACCAATTTAAAACCCTCTTTTGCTCCAAAAGCCGCTTCTGAAATGTCTTTGTCAAAAATATTCTTGATTTCGGGCATTCCGTTAGTTCCTTTAAAGAAATTTGCAAACGCATAATCTCTTTCATCTCCACAAGGAACCGCCATTACAGCGCCCGTTCCGTAACCTGCCAAAACATAATCGCCAATCCAAACCGGAATCGATTCCTTGGTAAAAGGATGTTCAGCATAAGCTCCTGTAAATACCCCCGAAATCGTTTTTACATCTGCCATACGCTCTCTTTCGGAACGTTTTGCTGTTTTTTCTATATAAGCATCAACCACTGCTTTTTGTTCCGGAGTTGTGATTTGAGCCACTAATTCGTGTTCTGGAGCTAAAGTCATAAACGTCACGCCAAAAATCGTATCAGGACGTGTGGTAAAAACATCTATCCCTTTTCTTTCCGAAGGAACGACAACAGCATTTTTCACTTCGGATTTAATAATATTTAGAACACTATCGATATTGTTTACAATTTGTTTGGTATTAAAACGGATAACTTTAAATCCTTTTCCTTCCAGAACTTTTGTGTTTTCGGCATCGATTTTTTGTTGCGTCGTATAGAAAATTCCGCCATCAACTTCAATAATTATTTTTTTTGATAACGAAACAAAATCTACAATGTAATCATCAATTAAATGTTGCGGCGTAAATTCCGAATCGAGTCCTAGCGTTTTTAAATTCAACCATAATACCTCTTCGGCCTCAGTTGGGTTAAGTCGCATTTCATGAGCACTTTTTGATGGCAAAATCGAGAAACTTACCATCGCCCCAACGGATTTTCCAATCCAATTTCTTTGACTTTCCTTGATGCTTTCGCTCCAGTCAATATCATTTAAACCTTGCAACAAACGTTCTGCATAAGCCGAAATTCGCATACTCCATTGCGTCATTTTTTTTCGAATTACAGGAAAACCACCACGTTCAGAAACACCATTTACAATTTCGTCATTCGCTAAAACAGTTCCCAATCCGGGACACCAATTTACTTCGGTTTCAGCCAAATAGGTTAATCGGTATTGTAAAAGGATTTTTTCTTGTTGTACTTTTGATAAAGCATTCCATTCGCTAGACGAGAAAATAGCAATGTTATCGTCGCAAACTGCATTTACATTGGCATTTCCTTCTTTTTCGAAAACAGCAATCAAAGTCGAAATGTCTTCTGCTTTATCTGAAGTTTTATTGTACCAAGAATTGAACAATTGGATAAAAATCCACTGCGTATGTTTGTAATAATCAGGGTTCGAAGTACGCACTTCTCTATCCCAATCAAATGAAAAACCAATTTTATCTAACTGCTTTCTGTAACCCGCAATTTTATTACCTTCTTTATCCACTCCACCATCAATATTTACGCGAGTCGTATCTTCGGGACGTTGCCCCGTTTGAATCGCATATTGTTCAGCAGGCAATCCAAAACTGTCGTAACCCATTGGATGCAAAACATTAAAACCTTGATGTCTTTTGAATCGAGAATACACGTCCGAAGCAATGTAACCCAAAGGATGACCGACATGCAACCCCGCTCCAGATGGATAAGGAAACATATCCAAAACATAATATTTTGGCTTTTGTACTTCGTCAAGCTCAGTATGATTTTCGGCTGCAAAAGTTTTATGGTCAGACCAATATTTTTGCCATTTATGTTCTATGTCGTTCGGATTGTACTTCATATCTTTGTATAACCCTTTTTGGGTCGAAAACCCTAGTGGGCATTTAATTAAACTAATAAATTGAGTGGCAAATTTACATTTATTGTACGAAAGTTAAAACTTTGAACGTTATTAACTTTAAATAAAGAAATTCTTTGTTATTTTTACCGCATAATTACAATAAACTATGGCTTCTTCCTTTGATAAATTTCAAAAACGCAGGTTACTTTCCTCCTATTTTTCAGTTGTACTGAGTGTATTCCTGGTCTTATTTCTCCTAGGAATACTAGGTTTTTTCATTATAAATTCTAAAAAATTAGCAAACAATTTCAAAGAAGAAATTGCTATGACTGTATTTTTTAAGAATGATGCCAATGACTCCATTCTAAAAGCTTTTGCCAAAGAATTGAAACTTGCTCCATTTACAAAATCATATGTTTATGTTTCTAAAGAACAAGCAGCGAAAGAACATACCGATATTATTGGCGAAGATTTTATGACTTTCTTAGGTACAAATCCTTTGCAAAACTCCTATGATATTCACTTAAAAGCCGACTATGTAGAAAAAGATAGCATTGCAAAAATCGAAAGTCTTTTACATAAAAACCCAATGGTTTCGGACATCGTTTATGACAAACAATTAGTAAATTTGGTGAATGACAACATCAAAAAAGTGAGTATGTGGATTTTAATAATCAGTGCTTTCTTGACATTTGTTGCCGTGTTGTTGATCAATAGTTCTTTGCGTTTGTCGATTTATTCGCACCGTTTTATTATCAAAACCATGCAAATGGTGGGCGCTACAAAAGCATTTATTAGAAAACCATTTGTAATGCGAAGCATAAAATTAGGAATGCTTGGTGCTGGGTTAGCCATTATCGCATTAATTGGGGTTTTAATTTATCTTCAAACTAGTTTTCCTGATTTAGGAATTCTTGATGATAAAGCACTAGTTGCCATAGTGTTATTATTAGTTTTTGGTTTTGGCGTTTTGATCACTTGGATTAGCACCTATTTTGCAACCCAACGTTTTTTGAATTTAAGAACCGATGATCTTTATTGATTTTAGATTGAAGATTAACGATTGCAGATTTTAGATTTAAAATGATATAAAAATGAAAAAACAAGAACAAAAACAAGAACAAGAACAAAAACACGAATTTCTGTTCGAAAAAGTAAACTATAAGATTCTACTGATTGGCATTGCAGTAATTACATTAGGATTTATATTAATGTCTGGTGGTGGTAGCACTGACCCTAACGTATTTAATGAAGATATCTTCAATTTTAGAAGAATTCGTTTGGCACCAACGACCGTTTTAATTGGTTTTGGAATTACCATTTATGCCATTCTTAAAAACCCTAAAAAGTAATTTTAGTACTTAGTTTTTTTAGTCCCTAGTCTTTAGTTCTTAGAATCTTAACACTTCTCAAGTAAAATAAATGAACACATTACAAGCTATCATCCTTGCAATTATTGAAGGAATTACGGAATTTTTGCCTGTGTCTTCAACAGGACATATGATTATCGCTTCTTCCTTTTTTGGAATTGCTCACGATGATTTTACCAAACTATTTACTATTGTTATTCAATTGGGAGCCATTTTATCGGTATTGATTTTATATTTCAAACGCTTTTTTCAATCCTTTGATTTTTATTTTAAACTATTAGTTGCCTTTATCCCCGCTGTTATTTTTGGATTGCTTTTCAGCAAAAAAATTGATGCTTTATTAGAAAATCCAGTAACAGTTGCCGTTTCTTTGTTAATAGGTGGAATTATATTACTAAAAGTAGATGAATGGTTTAATAATCCAAATGCTACCGAAACATCACAAGAAATTACCTATTTACAAGCTCTTAAAATTGGTTTATTCCAATGTTTGGCAATGATTCCTGGCGTTTCCAGAAGTGGAGCATCCATTGTTGGAGGAATGTCTCAAAAACTATCGCGAACTGCTGCTGCTGAATTCTCTTTCTTTTTGGCCGTTCCAACAATGTTTGGAGCTACAGCAAAAAAATGTTATGATTATTACAAAGATGGTTTTGTGTTGACACACGACCAAATTAATTACCTGATTATTGGCAATGTAATTGCTTTTGTTGTTGCTCTTTTGGCTATTAAAAGCTTCATTGGTTTTTTGACTAAAAACGGATTTAAAGTATTTGGTTATTATCGTATTATTGCCGGAATTATTCTATTAGCGATTCATTTTCTAGTTCATCCTTTGACTGTAATCTAATGACGACAGAAGAGTATCTGAGTGGACAAATCATTTTGATTGACAAACCATTGCATTGGACTTCTTTTCAGGCTGTTAATAAAATGAAATATGCATTAATCAACAAAGTTGGACTTCCAAAAAAATTTAAAATTGGTCACGCAGGAACTTTAGACCCTTTGGCAAGTGGATTATTACTAGTTTGCACTGGGAAATTTACCAAAAGAATTAGCGAACTTCAAGGTCAAGCCAAAGAATATACTGGAACTTTCTTTATTGGTGCCACTACACCTTCCTATGATTTAGAAACAGAAATTGACCAAACTTTCGAAACTTCACATATAGACGAAACTTTGATTCACGAAACTGTAAAACAATTTCTTGGAGAAATTGACCAAAAACCACCTATTTTTTCAGCCATCAAAAAAGAAGGTGTTCGCTTATATGAACACGCACGGGCAGGAGAAACTGTGGAAATTGCTAGTCGAAAAACGACTATTTATGAATTCGAAATTACTCGAATCGCGCTTCCAGAAATCGATTTTAGAGTGGTTTGTAGCAAAGGAACCTACATTCGTTCCTTGGCATTTGATTTTGGTAAAGCAATAAATTCTGGCTCACACTTAACAGCGTTGCGCAGAACAAAAATTGGAGATTATGATGTAAATAAAGCACTGGACATTCATTTATTCGAACAAAGTTTGCCCAATAAATAAAAATCCAAAAATAAATTTTAGAATGCGCTTTAGCTAAATCAAAGTATTTTTATATCATACTTTAAACTTTAGAAATGATTAATTTTCGTCATTTTTTAATAATGACTTGTGTTTTTACCACCAAAAAGCATGGTAGAAACATAATCGTAGAATTTTTCAAATAGATCTTTCATGGCGTGTTTATTTAATTGTTAAACAATATTTTAAACACCATAAAAAAAGTAAATTGATATAGTAGATTTGGTTGCGGTTACTAAATTACAAAATATTTTTAAATAAAAAACAACAACCAACAAAAATAATTCAGGTTAATTAATTTTTTCAAAAAACACTATTTAAAAAAAACAGATTATACCTATATTTGCATCGTTTAAAGCAACAAACTTAAATTAGTTTTTGCTTAAGCATTACTCCAAATTTTAAATATAAAAACAGAATGAAATATAAAAGAATTCTTCTAAAATTAAGTGGCGAAGCATTAATGGGCGAAAGACAATATGGTATTGACCCAGTAAGACTTGGCGAATATGCCGATGAAATTAAAAAAATTCATTCTAAAGGAGTTGAAATCGCCATTGTAATTGGCGGAGGAAATATTTTTAGAGGCGTTGCTGGAGCAAGCAACGGAATGGATCGCGTTCAAGGCGATTATATGGGAATGTTGGCAACGGTAATAAACGGAATGGCTTTGCAAGGCGCACTTGAAGATAAAGGGATGAAAACGCGTTTGCAAACCGCCTTGAAAATGGAATCAATTGCAGAACCTTATATCAAAAGAAGAGCCGATCGCCATCTTGAAAAAGGAAGAATCGTTATTTTTGGAGCAGGAACAGGAAATCCTTATTTCACCACAGACACTGCTGCCGTTTTGCGTGGAGTAGAAATTAACGCTGATGTGATTCTAAAAGGAACTCGTGTGGATGGTGTTTACACCGCTGACCCCGAAAAAGATGCCACTGCAACCAAATTCAATTACATCTCTTTTGATGATGTTTTGAAAAAGGGGTTGAATGTTATGGACACAACTGCCTTTACCTTGAGTCAAGAAAACAAACTCCCAATTGTGATTTTTGATATGAACAAACAAGGCAATTTATTGAAAATTTGTGAAGGAGAAAACGTAGGAACAGAAGTGAATATATAGTTTATGGCTGATGGTTTGTCGTTTATAGTTAACTACAAACCATAAACATCAAACAAAAAACATTAAAATTATGACCGAAGAAATTGAATTTATACTAGACAGTACCCGAGAATCTATGGAAGGTTCTATTGCGCATTTAGAAAAATCATTCTTAAATATCCGTGCGGGAAAAGCTTCTCCAGCAATGTTGGGAAGCGTTTTTGTTGATTATTATGGGTCTGCAACACCACTTTCTCAAGTTTCAAAAATAAGCGTGCCAGACGCAAGAACGATTACATTGCAGCCTTTTGAAAGAAACATGTTACATACCATTGAAAAAGCAATTATGGTTGCCAATATCGGTTTTAATCCAATGAATAATGGCGATTTAATTATTATTAGTGTTCCACCGTTAACCGAAGATCGCAGACGTGAACTCGCCAAACAAGCAAAGTCGGAAGCCGAAGATGCTAAAATTGGAATTAGAAATGTTCGAAAAGACGCTAACACCGATATTAAAAAATTAGAGAAAGATGGAACTTCTGAAGATATTTGCAAAAGTGCCGAAGAAGAAGTTCAAAATTTGACCAATAGTTATATTAGAAGAATTGACGAGCATCTTGCTGTTAAAGAAGCTGAAATTATGAAAGTATAAACTTTTTAATAGAAAATTACCTTTTAAATCTATCTTGTTTCTTTAGCAAACGAGATAGATTTTTTTTGAAAAATAAAATTGCGAAAGTATTATCTACGAATTTCGATAGTATGTAATGTTGTGTAAATTAAAAGACTACTTTTAAGGGCTTTAAAAGCTATAAAGAATTAAAATATCAACCCTTTTATCTCGTTAAAGAGAATAAAAAAATCAACTTAAATGATACAAAAAAAAAAAATTAGTAAACTTTTATTTTTTACAGCTTTACCTTTTTTAATGCTATTATGTCAATTTTCTTTTGCACAATCCAACAGCAAAGAAACTAGTCCGTGTGAAATAAAATCTTTAGCCGATTTTTTCAAAAAGAAAGATACTGCAATAGTTGTGAAGCCCGAAAAAAATAGTTTTCTGATTGTGTTACCCGTTTTAGGAAGCCAACCTGCCAATGGATTTATTTACGGAGCAATAGCGCAACTGACTTTTAAGAATAAAAAACCGGACGGAAAATATTCGACTACTTATATTATGGCAACTCATACAACCAAAAAGCAAACTTTAATTGATATTAAAAATAATTTAATTCTAAATAACAATAAGCTTTATTTTAGTGGTGACTGGCGTTATTATAAATTTTCGCAAGATAATTACGGTTTAGGTTCAGATATTATTCCTACGGGACAGCCCGATTTTACAATAGAATCAATTGCACAACCTATGAAATATGATTATATTAAGTTTCATCAGACGGTTTCCTATTTGGTTGCTGAAAACTTATTTGCAGGACTCGGTGTTCATTTAGACAACTATTTCAACATTCTTGACGAATCTTCGGATACCGCACAAAACACACCTACTTATTATTCTACCTATAATGAATTTCACGGATTTAGTACCAAGAAAAATTTCATAAAAGGACTAAGTGCTAATTTAATATACGATTCAAGAGACAATATCATTAATCCAAATCATGGTTTTTTTGCAAATATTAATTACCGAGTAAACTCAAAAATTATTAAAAGCGGTTCCGTAAGTTCCGTTTTATTTACAGAGCTTAAATATTATATTCCTTTAAGCAAAACAAACAAACAGCATGTTTTGGCTTTTTGGAGTTACGCACAATTTTTAACGAAAGGGGATTTACCTTATTTAAACTTACCAACTGTAGGTGGTGATCAGCAAAGCAGAGCCGGAAAAGGATACACACAAGGCTTGCTAAGAGGTCAGGATTTATGCTACTTTGAAACCGAATATCGTTTTCCTATTAGTTGTAACCAATTGTTGAGTGGAACTGTTTTTACCAATTTCACATCCACAAGTGACAGAGACCGAAATGTTCATGTTCTTCAGTACATTCAACCTGCTATTGGTGCTGGATTACGTCTTTTGATAGACAAAAAAACCAAAACCAACATTATAGCTTCTTATGGAGTGGGACGTCATTCCAAGAGTTTTTATGTTAATACTACTGAGAGTTTTTAATAAATTGTCATTTTGCTATTAATAGAATTTCTTTAAAAAAACAAATACTACTTTGAAAGACTCTTGATCCAAAGATTGTTTCATGAACCTTTTAATTTTTCAAACCTTTGCTATCTTTCCCCGAAAAAAGCAGACCCACCATCATCACTAAAACGGTCAAAATAACAATTTGAATAATAATAGAATTGTTGACTAAAGCTGAAGATTGTCCCTTAGGAATAGATAAAAACAACAATACAGTTATTAATCCACGAGGAGAAATAAACAGAAGTGATTTTAATGGCAACTTCATTATTAAAAGTATTACAGCTCTTACTAAAAAAATAAAAACAGTCACCGCAATTGCCCACAAGATAGTGTTTGGGTTTAGCAAATCTTTCATTTTAATTAAAAACCCAAATAAAATAAAGAACATTGCACGAATTAAAAAAGTAAATTCAATAGTTAAAACTTTAAATTTTTTGATTTCAATTTCTAGAATTTCAGTATGTAAAGGTTGTATAAATCCATAGCGATTCAATTCGTTTATATTGCCAATAAACAAACCAAAAATCACAATAAATACCAATGCAGGAAGATGAAATTCTTTTGAAATGAAGTAAATTAGAATAATCAAAATAATAATAGGCAAGAACTTTACCTGATTTTGACTTCTGCTGAGCAAATAAGCCAGTCCGAGTGTGGTTACAAAGGAAATTATCAAAATAACGAATAAGTCTAGGAAAAAATATCCATAAGTAAATTTATTTATCACCGCGTGTAAGGTTACAAAATTAAAGAAAATCACTCCAAAAACATCCGACAAACTACTTTCGTAGGTAATGAATTCTTTTTGAAATTTTCCTAAATTTTTAGCACTAGAAATAGCCACTGCACTACTAATTACAGCAATAGGAATCACATTTGTCAAACTGTCTTTGAAGTTTATCAATGGGTCAAAATAATACAGTACAGAACCCAAGCTAAAACTCAATGCTAATATTGGTAATAAGGCAACAACAGTAGATTTTTTTATAAGAGAAAAATTAGATTTTTTCAATTCGAGTTCTAAAGAGCCTTCAAGAACAATTAATATAAGACCTATTGTTCCTAAAGCAGGCAATAAAGGCTCTAAGTCTGGGATGTTTATTTTCAGGAAATTTGTTGCTTGTTTTACTAAACTGCCCATTAGAAGTAGTAAAATAATGGATGGAACCCTTGTTTTAGCAGCAGTAATATCAAAAACATAAGCTAGCAATAACAAAGCGCAAATCGTTATGATTATCGAAACATCCATAATTAACAAATTAAGTATTTGAAACAAATGTAATTATTTTCAGATAAGATTATTAGTATGTCATAAAAACTATAATCCAAAATAAATTGTGAGAACTATGTTCTTTATTTTTTAAGCGGTTTTCACTACATTTGAACCCATTTTAAAACTGGTATGAAAAATAGATTAAAAGTGGGTTTTTGGGAATTAATTGCCCGAATTGTACTTAAAAACAGAATCACAATACTCGCGGTTATTTTCTTAATAACGCTATTTCTAGGGCTACAATGGAAAAATATTAGATTTTCCTTTACCGAAGCTAATTTACTTCCTGACACTAATATTGTTAACCAAGAATACAATGCTTTTTTAGCGAAATTTGGCGAAGAAGGGAATCTAATTGTTGTAGGAGTTAAAAATGACGAGTTTTTTACACCGAAAGTTTTTTCGGCGTGGAACAAATTAATGACCGATTTCAAAACGCAAAAAGAGATTGACTTGGTCGTTTCGGTTAGTGATTTAAAGAAATTACAAAAAAATGAGGCGACAGAAAGCTTTGATTTAGTCCCGTTTTTAAATCAAAATAAAATAGCAAACCAAAGCTATCTTACAACCGTAAAAAAGGAATTGTTTACAAAAATGCCTTTTTATGAAGGATTGCTTTTCAATAAAACCGGAACGATTCGCTCTGCCATTTATATGGATAAAAAAATTGTTAATACGGCAGCGCGCAAGGATTTTATCTTAAAAACGTTCATCCCAAAAATTGAAGCTTTCGAAAAAGCAACTGGTGTCGATGTACGTGTTTCAGGAATGCCCTACATTAGAACTCTAAATGCCAAAAGTATTACCGATGAAATTAGTCTGTTCATTGGCGCTTCATTACTGATAACTTCATTCATATTTTTCTTCTTTTTTCGATCGTATCGCGCTACTTTAATTTCGATAATCATTGTTATTATTGGAGTAATGTGGACTTTTGGCCTTTTGGGATTATTCCACTACGAAATTACAGTATTGACAGCCATTGTGCCTTCGTTAGTAATTGTTATCGGAATTCCAAACTGCATTTTTCTAACCAATAAATACCAACAAGAATACCGAACACACGGAAACAAAGCCCGTGCGCTGCAACGAGTAATTACCAAAGTAGGAACGGCAACTTTGATGACCAACCTAACAACAGCGGCAGGTTTCGCCACTTTTATAATTACCAATAGCGAATTATTGAAAGAATTTGGTATCGTTTCTTCATTAAGTATCGTTGCTCTATTCTTTTTGTGTCTGATCATAATTCCAATTTATTACAGCTATCAACCACCTCCAAAAGACAAGCATTTAGAACATTTAAATCGAAATTACACTAAAACTTTCATGGCGTGGATCGAAAAAACGGTCAGATACAATCGTCGACATGTGTATGTTGTAGCCATCTTTCTATTTGTAATTAGTACCATTGGCGCCTTTAAAATAAAAACTTCGGGAAGTTTGATTGAAGATATGCCTAAGAAAACGGGTTTTTATGAAGATATTCTTTTCTTCGAAAAAGAGTTTAACGGAGTAATGCCATTGGAAATCACAGTTGACACTGAAAGGAAAAAAGGCGTTATGAAGCTTTCGACCTTGACAAAAATGAACGAACTTCAAACTGCCATTGAGGAAATTCCAGAATTATCTAAACCAATTTCGATTTTAAATTTGGTCAAATATTCAAAGCAAGCCTATTATAACGGAAATCCAGACTATTATGATTTGCCTACTCCACAAGAACAAACTTTTATCTTGAGTTATGCTAAAAATGGTGCGAAAGACAGTAAAAAAAATCTGATGAAAAGCTATGTCGATAGCACGGGTCAAGTGGCTCGAATTACGACTTTCATGAAAGACATTGGCACCGGAAACATGTCCAAAATCGAAAATAAACTGTGGTCCAAAATTAACACCATTTTCCCAAAAGACCACTTCAAAGTGGTGATGACCGGAAAAGCTTTAGTTTTTGAAAAAGGAACAAAATATTTATTAGACAACTTAGTGAGTTCCCTACTATTTGCAGTTTTTTTGATTTCATTATTGATGGTTTTTATGTTTCGATCATTCAAAATGGTAGTGGTTTCTTTGATTCCTAATTTGCTTCCGTTGATGATTACTGCTGGATTGATGGGTTATTTTGGCATTCCGCTCAAACCATCCACGATTTTAGTTTTTAGCATTGCGTTTGGACTTTCGGTAGATGATACAATTCACTTTTTGGCACAATATCGTCAAGAATTAACGCGCAATAATTGGAAAATAAAGAAATCAGTTTATGCAACTATTAAGGAATCTGGAATAAGCATGTTCTATACTTCGGTGGTTTTATTCGCAGGTTTTTCAGTTTTTATGTTGTCTGATTTTGGAGGAACAGTAGCGCTTGGAGGATTAATTGCCATTACCTTAGCGTTTGGAATGCTATCGAACTTAATGTTATTGCCTTGTTTGGTTTTAACTTTAAACAAATCATTGGCCAACGAGCAGGAATTTATAGAGCCTAAAATTGACATTCTCAATCCTGGAAACGAAGAAATTGAAGATTTGGAAAAAGAATAAGTAACTTTTTTCTTCAATAAACTCCGTGTGGCTTTTCCAAACAATTCCTTTATATTTACACAGCGATTCAAAAATCGAAAATTAAAATCAGAAATTTAATTAAAATGAAACATACAAGAGTTAAAGACTTATTGAACAGCACCAATATTCTTCACGAAGTGAATGCAAAAGGCTGGGTAAGAACTTTTAGAAACAATCAATTTATTGCTTTGAATGACGGCTCGACCATCAATAACATTCAATGTGTAGTCGATTTTGAAAACACACCCGAAGAAACCTTGAAAAGAATCACTACTGGAGCAGCTATTTCTATTACGGGAGATTTGATAGAAAGCAAAGGTGCAGGTCAGAAATATGAAATTAAGGTAAAAAAACTGGAAATCCTTGGCGACTCGGATGCAGAGAAATTCCCGATGCAACCCAAGAAACATTCTTTGGAATTTTTGCGTGAAAATGCGCATTTAAGAGTTCGAACGAATGCTTTTGGAGCGATAATGCGAATTCGTTCGGTTTTGTCTTTTGCGGTTCATAGCTATTTTCAACAAAAAGGTTTTGTCTACGTCAACACGCCAATCATTACAGGTGCGGATGCTGAAGGTGCTGGCGAAATGTTTCAAGTAACTTCGTTGCCTTTAGACAATTTACCAAAAAACGAAGAAGGCAAAATTGATTATAAAAGAGATTTCTTCGGACAACATACTAATTTAACGGTTTCTGGACAATTAGAAGGCGAAACTTTTGCAATGGCTTTGGGTCAGATTTATACTTTTGGACCCACATTTAGAGCGGAGAATTCTAACACTTCCCGCCACTTGGCAGAATTTTGGATGATTGAACCCGAAGTGGCTTTCAATAATTTGGATGACAATATGGATTTGGCAGAAAATTTTATCCAATACGTGATTAAATACACTATGGAGAAATGCGCCGATGATTTGAAATTCTTAGAAGGTCGTTTATTAGAAGAAGAAAAATCAAAACCACAAGCCGAAAGAAGCGAAATGGCATTGTTAGAAAAATTGAATTTTGTTTTAGCAAATAATTTTAAGCGCGTTTCTTATACCGAAGCGATTGATATTTTAAGAGATTCTACGCCAAATAAAAAGAAAAAATTTCAATATCCGATAAACGAATGGGGCGTTGATTTGCAATCGGAACACGAGCGTTTTTTGGTCGAAAAACATTTTAAATGTCCAGTAATTTTATATGATTATCCAGCTAATATTAAAGCATTTTATATGCGTTTGAACGAAGACGGAAAAACAGTTCGTGCGATGGATATTCTTTTTCCAGGCATTGGAGAAATCGTGGGAGGTTCACAAAGAGAGGAACGTTTTGATGTATTGGTCGAAAAAATGAAAGTTTTAGGAATTGATGAAGAAGAATTATGGTGGTATTTAGATACTCGAAAATTTGGCTCGGCAGTTCACTCTGGTTTTGGACTTGGATTCGAAAGATTAGTACTTTTTGTAACTGGAATGACTAACATTCGCGACGTAATTCCTTTTCCAAGAACACCACAAAATGCTGATTTTTAAGACCTGTATAATTTGCCACGAAGACGCTAAGACACAAAGTTCTTTTTAAAAACAACCTTGACTTTACTTTGTACCTTCGTGGCGAAAAAATATCTTAAAAATAAATGATAAACTAAAAAAGATATGCTCTCAGAAAGAACCGAAGAAATTGCTAAAATAATTGTCAATTCTGCTTTTAAAGTTCACAAAGAACTTGGACCAGGTTTGTTAGAAAGAATTTATGAAGTTTGTTTAGCCCACGAAATTGCCAAAGCAGGATTAAACGTTAAAAGACAAATTGATTTACCAATAGCCTATGACGGCATTACTTTTAATGAAGGTTTAAGACTTGATTTACTTGTTGAAGATTTAATAATTATTGAAATAAAAGCAGTTGAAATTGTAAATCCAGTTTGGAGTGCACAAATTATAAGTCATTTACATTTAACACAGAACCAATTAGGTTTTTTGATTAATTTCAATGTTCCGCTAATTAAAAATGGAATAAAAAGATTTATCAACACAAAATCTTTTTAAGCTAAAAATTTTGCCACGAGGACACTAAGACACAAAGTTCTTTTTAAAAAACAAACGTACCTTTGCGCATTCATGGCAAAACAAAAAAACAAATAAAAAATTAGTGCCTTTGCGACTTCGTGGCAAAAAAATATAAAAATGCTAAAACAATTTTTAAATCTAAAATTATCTCAAAAATTATCTCCACAACAAATCCAGTTGATGAAGTTAATTCAATTGCCAACGCAAGCATTCGAACAACGCTTGTTAGAAGAAATGAATGAAAATCCAGCTTTGGAAACAGGAACTGATGAGGAAGAAATTTATGACAATGATGAATTTAATAACGATGATGCTAACGATGAATTCGATGATTATGATGATAATGATAACGAAGACACCAGCGACATTAATATTGACGAATATTTAAGCAGCGACGAAACTCCAGATTACAAAACACAAGCCAACAATTACAGCGATGATGATGAAGAACGTGAGTCGCCATTGGTGGCACCAATCAGTTTCCATCAAGATTTAATCAATCAGCTGAATACTTTTATACTCAATAATGACGAGCGAGAAATTGCTGAATTTCTGGTTGGGAGTATAGATGATATGGGCTATATTCGACGAAGTACAGAAGATTTAGTGGATGATATGGCGTTTACTCAAGGACTTTATACCGACGGAAAAACAGTCGAAAGAATGCTTCATATTATTCACGAATTAGAACCTTCGGGAGTTGGTGCACGCGATTTGCAGGAATGTTTGCTGTTGCAATTGAAACACAAAACTCCAACAGAATATGTGGCTTTGGCAATTGATATTATCGAAAACCAATTTGATGCTTTTACCAAAAAACATTACGACAAACTGTTGCAAAAATATGCTGTTTCGAATGAACAACTCAAAACTGCTATTCATGAAATAGAAAAGTTGAACCCAAAACCAGGTGGTTCATTCACGGGAAGCAATAAAATTACGGAAAATGTTGTTCCTGATTTTTCCATTCGAATAGAGGAAGAAGAATTGGTTTTGACCCTAAACGGACGAAATGCACCATCGCTGCACGTTTCTAAAGATTATCAAGAAATGATGCAAACCTATAAAAGTTCAAGTGACAAATCGAGTGCGCAAAAAGATGCGGTTCAGTTTATCAAACAAAAATTAGATTCTGCCAAATGGTTTATTGATGCCATCAAACAACGTCAGGAAACACTGTTTGTAACGATGAGCGCCATTATGCATTATCAGCAAGAATATTTTTTGGAAGGCGATGAAACCAAGCTCAAACCGATGATTCTAAAAGATATTGCCGATAGAGTTGGTTTAGACATTTCAACCATTTCTCGTGTTGCCAATAGTAAATATGTAGAGACACCTTATGGCACCAAATTGATTAAAGAATTCTTCTCGGAAGCGATGAAAAATGACCAAGGCGAAGATGTTTCGACCCTTGAAATCAAGAAAATTTTACAAAATACCATCGAAGAAGAAGACAAACACAAGCCACTTCCAGACGATCAATTGGCAGAAATTCTTTTGGAAAAAGGCTATCCAATTGCTAGAAGAACCATTGCAAAATACCGAGAACAATTGGATATTCCGGTGGCGAGAATGCGAAAAAAGATGTAAAGATTTTTGATTTTTGATTAACGATTTTTGATTTCAGATTAGGAGAGTTTTTGAGAGCAGAACCTTAGGGTTTTTCAGAGATTGTTCCGGGCTATCCTTTTGAATCTTAGTTTTTATAAACAAAACATACCGTTTAAACAGCAGTCTTAAAACATAACACGAATAACCCATATTCAACACATTAACAAGCACAATTGAAAAAACTCCTTCCTTTTTTTTCTTACGTATTCCATCCGATATTTATTCCGGTTTATGCCACTTTATATTACTTTTTCATCAACAATTCCTATCATACCAATCCTGTAAAATACTTTGCGCTTTTTCAAATTCTGATAATTACTTTTGTCTTTCCGATGCTTTTTTTCTTCATTTTACGAGCCACTGGTTACATTAGTTCTATAATGATCGCCAATATTTCGCAGCGCAAAATTCCATTGGTTTTACAATGCTTTTTGACTATTTTATTACTAAAAAAAAGCATTACTATTTACCATTTTCCTGAATTGCATTTTTTCTTTTTGGCGGGATTACTTAGCACCATTATCGCTTTGATCTTGTTGTTTTTCAAAACAAAAGCCAGTCTACATATGGTAGCAATAAGTGCTTTAACAATTTTTACAATAGGTTTAAGTATTCACAATCAAATGCAGCATTTAAATTGGATTGCATTTCTGGTTCTTATAAATGGATTGGTAGCCTCGTCAAGACTTGAAATGAAAGCACATACACCAAAAGAATTAGTAATTGGTTTTCTAACAGGAATTATTCCGCAACTATTTTTATTGCCTTTTTGGCTATAAAATATAGAACATTATTCCAAGATGAAGTGCATTCATGTTCAGCGTTTCTGAAGCAGTTTTTGCCGATTGAAATAGCGGATTTAAACCATAATAAGCAAAAACATTTATCGAATTGTAACCTACCGATAAATAGGTTCCGTATTGAAATTTATTAAAATCTTTATTATTACTTACCGCAATTTTTCCATCGGCATCATCATAAATGGATTGGTCATAGACCAAATATCCCATTTTAAATCCTCCATAAATCCTCCAAAACTTATGGCTTTCGAAAGTAGAACTTCTCCATCTAAACTCAATAGGCACTTCGACTAGCAACTGGCTGAATCTGTTTTTATTATACTTAACATTAGATTCGATTACAGTATAAACTGGAATTTGATTCGACTCTGTAATCTTAAGATTCTGATTGTAGTTGTTGTACGCAATCCCAATTCCCGGAGCAATGGCAATGGTTCTTTTTTTATTGACTGGAAAATCTCTCAGGAATCCCAATGTAAATCCCGATGAAAATTTATCCTGTGACAAACCCTTTGGCTTTTTTTGCAAAGTGTTAAGAGCAAAACTAAAATAAAACTGATCTTCTCTATAAAGGGAGTCAATTATTATCTTAGGAACTATCGCTTCAGTTTCTTTTTCTTGCGAAAAAACAGGAAGAACCAATCCAAAAACCAAACAGCAAAATAATAATCGCATACCTCTTTTTATTTAAACACAAAGTTATAAAAAAAGGCAACAGGAATAGATTCTTTTTTTAGGCTATACAATGTTACAATCAACTACACTAATTCTTTCGATTGTATGTATTGAAAAATCATTTATGGTAAAAAATCAATACATAATAGACAAAATAGTATAAAAAAAGGTTTATCTAGTTATTTAATTTTGAAGAATGTTAAATATCACACTTATTGTTTGAATAATTGGTAAAAACAGTAGTCTCTAATAAGAATTAATCAATTTTAACGCTAAACACGTACGCTACTTAGCTTAAAAATGATTTAAAATATATTAAAATGAAATACGGATTTTTTGATGACGATTCCAGAGAATATGTCATCACAAACGCTAAAACACCTTATCCTTGGATTAATTATTTAGGAAACGAAGATTTTTTCTCCTTAACCTCAAATACTGGAGGTGGCTATACCTTTTATAAAGATGCAAAATTCAGAAGATTAACACGTTATAGATATAATAATGTTCCGGTTGATGATGGCGGAAAGTATTTTTACATTAAGGATGGTGAAACCGTTTGGTCTCCGGGATGGAAACCTGTAAAAACGGAATTAGACAGTTACGAATGCCGGCACGGAATGAGTTACACCAAATTCAAAAGCTCCAAAAACGGAGTTCAAGCGGAAGTTTTACAGTTCATTCCTCTTGGGTTTTGGGGCGAAATTCAAAAATTAAGTCTGACAAATAATTCATTAGAAGTAAAAAAATTAAAATTATTTTCGTTTATCGAATGGGCACTTTGGAATGCGGAAGATGATATGACTAATTTTCAAAGAAATTTCAGTACGGGCGAAGTGGAAGTTGAAGACTCTGTCATTTATCACAAAACCGAATTCAAAGAGCGCCGCAATCATTACTCCTTCTTTTCGGTAAACGAAGCAATTGATGGTTTTGATACGGATAGAGATTCCTTTATAGGTTTGTATAATGGTTTTGATACGCCAGAAGTGGTGACCGAAGGCAGACCAAAAAACACAATTGCTCATGGATGGTCGCCAATTGCATCACATTATATTGAACTGGAGTTACAACCCGGCGAGTCCAAAGATTATATATTTATGCTGGGTTATGTTGAAGTGGATGCCGATAATAAATGGGAAAGCAAATCAATAATCAATAAAAAGCCTGCAAAGGCAATGATTGAAAAGTACAATTCCGTCGAGAAAGTGGAAGCAGCATTTCAAGATTTAAAAATTTATTGGGATAATTTATTGAGCACAATAAACATCCAATCGGGAGATGAAAAATTAGATCGAATGGTGAATATTTGGAACCAATATCAATGTATGGTTACGTTTAATATGTCGCGTTCTGCCTCTTTTTTCGAATCAGGAATTGGGCGTGGAATGGGTTTTCGAGATTCCAATCAAGATTTAATTGGTTTTGTGCATCAAATTCCAGAAAGAGCAAGAGAACGAATCATCGATATTGCTTCCACACAATTTGAAGATGGATCTTGTTACCACCAATACCAACCTTTGACCAAAAAAGGAAATGCAGCCATTGGCGGAGATTTTAATGACGATCCACTTTGGTTAATCCTTTCGACAACCGAATACATTAAAGAAACTGGCGATTTTTCGATATTAGACGAATTAGTTCCTTTTGATAATGATGCGTCGAAAGCAAAAAGCAATTTCGAACATTTAGAAGTTTCTTTTTATCATGTTGTCAATAATTTGGGACCTCATCAGTTGCCATTAATTGGAAGGGCTGATTGGAATGATTGTTTGAACTTAAACTGTTTTTCCGATGATCCCAATGAATCTTTTCAAACTACGGGAAATAAAAAAGGAAAAACTGCCGAATCGCTTATGATTGCAGGTCTTTTTGTCGTTTATGGCAAAGAATTCATAAAATTGTGCCGCCAAATAGGAAAAGAAACCGAAGCAAATCAAGCCGAAACTCACGTAAATAATATGATTGAAGCGGTGAAGAAACATGGTTGGGATGGAGATTGGTATTTAAGAGCTTATGATTATTACGGAAAAAAGATTGGGTCTAATGAAAATGAGGAGGGCAAAATATTTATCGAGTCTCAAGGTTGGTGCACGATGGCAGAGATTGGCAAAGAAGAAGGATTGGTAGAAAAATCTTTAAACTCAGTAAAAGAACATTTGGATTGCGAATACGGAATTGTACTGAATAGTCCTGCCTTCTCAAAATATTATATTGAATATGGCGAAATTTCTACTTATCCTGCGGGATATAAAGAAAACGGTGGGATTTTCTGCCACAACAATCCTTGGATTATGATTGGCGAAACGATGATTGGTCGCGGTGATGCTGCTTATGATTATTACACTAAAATTGCCCCAAGCTTTTTAGAAGATATTTCGGAATTGCATAAAGTAGAACCTTATGTTTATTGCCAAATGATTGCTGGCAAAGAAGCCTTTAAACCTGGCGAAGCAAAAAATTCGTGGTTATCGGGAACGGCTTCTTGGAACTTTTATGCCATAACGCAATATATTCTAGGCATAAAACCAGATTACAACGGACTTTCGATCAATCCGTGTATTCCAAAAAACTGGGATGGTTTCAAAATGACTCGAAAATTTAGAGGCGCAATTTATCATATTGAGGTTCTCAATCCGAAACACATTAGCAAAGGAATTGAGAAAATAACAGTAAATGGAACTTTAATACAGTCTAATATCATTCCAATATTAGAGAAAAATAAAACCCATGAAATTTGTGTTATCATGGGTTAGTTTTTGTTAGTTAGTAAGGAAAAGCTCTCTTAGAATTCATTTCTTCGAGAGTTTTTTTAGTATAATTAGGATACTATAAAATTCTTTTCATTCCTATGTATTGTTTTTTAAAATCCTTTGGTGTCGCATCTTTAGCTTGTTTAAACAACCTATTGAAATTGGCAATATTATTAAAACCACATCTAAAACTAATTTCTCCAATACTCAAATCGGTTTCTAACAACCATCTTGATGCAAAACTTATTCGAGTGTCATTTAAGTAATGAACAAATGTTTTTCCGGTTCTATGTTTGATAAATCTATTGAAAGAAACGGGGCTCATATTCACTAATTTTGAAATCTCATTTAAAGTGATAGTATTCGAAAAATTTTCTTGGATATAATCATACACTTTTTTTATTTTATCACTATTGTGAAAATCTTCTTTCTCATCACTAGAAATGGAGAGCGATTTTTGATCTTCGGAAATGGCAAGATCATTCAGTATAGAAATAAACTCTAAATAATACTGCAAGCCTGAAATTCTAGATAAAAGCATCAATCTAGGCATCATCAAATTAGTGATTTCTCGAGAAAACAAAACTCCAAATTTGGCTCTGTTGAACATATCACTAATCGGTTTGAAAAGTCTTCGAGACAACATTTTTTTGTCTAATAAATCGTTGTGAATATGTATGGTGATTTCATAAATTTCTTTACAGGTGCAATTGTTAAGCTCCCAACCGTGAACCACATTTGGACCAACTAAAACTAATTCTAAATCGTCAATTTCTGATGAGTGATCGCCAACAATTCGCCTCACGCCTTTTCCTCTATAAATAAAATTAAGTTCATACTCTGGATGGAAGTGTATCGGAAAATCAAAATCGTCTTTGACTCGTTGTTCTACCAAGAAACTATCTTCAGGTATTAATCGGGTTATTTCTCTATAAGCGTCTTTAATCATAAAAAAATTTAATATACAATAATTAAATTATAGTTTGACTTCATTATTAGTAAAAAATCAATTAAAAATTGACAAAATTCAATTAATAAAAAATTAACATAACATTTACATTTGTAAAAGTATTGCTTTTTTACTAACAAAAAAGAAATACTGATAACAATTAACTAACCAAAATTTTAGAAAAATGAAATTAACAAAATTACTTATTTTTTGTTTTTTATCCGTTCTATTCTCCGTTTATGGACAAGCACAAGATGTATCCATTAAAGGAAAAGTGATTGACGAAAACGGATTACCCATTCCAGGAGCTTCCATTTTAATTAAAGGAACCACAAAGGCAACATCTTCGGATATGGATGGAAATTATCAATTAAAAGCAGATTCTAATGGCACTTTAGTTTTTAGTTTCATGGGCTATGCTTCCTTACAAGAAGCTATTAACGGTAGAACTACCCTTAACGCAAAACTTAATCCAGAATCGCAATCGCTACAAGAAGTGGTTGTAATTGGATATGGAACTCAGAAAAAAGGATTACTTACTGGAGCAAGTTCTAATTTTAAAGGCAAAGATTTAGCAGCACTACATACTGGATCGGCTATGGA
>JBBQSZ010000033.1:0-34224 GCA_038234745.1 Flavobacteriales bacterium
GAAATCAACTGTCCGAAAACAGATTTAGTCGAAAAATACTTATTTTTACCCATCGTTATTTGAATTTTGCAACTCTAAATTACGATTATTTTTAAGAAGCCATTAATTTGGCTTCTTTTTTATCGGACAACAATGAAAAAATAATAGTAATTTTGTACTGATTATGAGAGCACAAACACTACATATTGAAAATCCATCTAAAGAATTATTAGAATTCTTTAAAAAACTACGTGCCGAAAAAGAGGAACACAAAGCAAAACTTATTGCTAAAAAAGACCTTTATTTTTCTAAATCTAAATAACAAACATATTGAGTTTAGAACAAGAAGTGCCTTTTGAAACAGAAGAAGGGTATCAATATATTATTGGTTTCAGAGAGATTACTCCTAAAGAAAATGATTTCGGCATTCCATTAGTTGACGTTGCCATTGTTCTAACTTCACAGAATATTGAGATTAACTCTTTAAAAACTTTAAACAAATTTATTGAAATAATTTTAGAGTTTTTAGAAAAGAATGATGTCGTAATCTATTACTATTGTGATACAGCACCCATAAAAATAAGACCAAACCGAAAACAAAATTATAGTAATCAAGAATTCAGGTTTACTTTATTTTCATTAATGTTTGATAAACAAAAGTCAGATCTTTTTTATTTACAAGACATTACAATTAAAGATAATCTTAATGGAAATCACTATACATCTTTAATTTCAAGAGTCGCAAATAAAGAAAAAGTAGAGTTGATTAAACACGAAATAGAGAAGTTAAATAAATAAGCCGACAGTTTGAATTTGCTCCCGAAGTTTCGAGACCATCCCAAACAATTGAGCAAACTCCCTAAATAGGCAAAACCGTAGTACTCTTCACTTCCGAAATAATAAAAAAACTATTAATTAGGGAAACTTCTGGCAAGGTCGAAAGTTTCTTTTGGTGAAAATTGTGGTAACTTTCCATATCGGGTAAGATGATTTTGAGCATATAATCAAAACTTCCTGAAATAAAATTACATTCGACCACTTCGGGCATATTCATAATCGATTGATTGAATCTTAAAGACACATCTTGAGTTTGTTTAACAAGCGTCACTTGGCAATACACCATCAAATTGTTCCCTAATTTCTTCTTATTCAAAATAGAAACATATTTTTCGATAATACCTTCCTTCTCCAAACGCTTCACACGATCGTGAACAGGCGTGAGCGAAAGATTTATTTTATTGGCGATATCCTTTAAAGTCAAATGCGCATCAACTTGAAGCAATCGAAGAATTTTTTTGTCGGTTTCGTCTAAAATCATAACAATTAGAATCTTATTTGTGATTTTTAAGGATTTAAAAATCAGTTATTTTTTCGCTTTGGAAATAAAAAATGTTTTATCAAAAGAAAAATTTTATGTAAAAATAATAAATAAAGGTAATTTTTTCTTAATTTAAAAAGAATAAAAAAATATTTTCTTTCTGCAGTAAATTTGTACATACTTTTAATCTAACCAGTAAACAAATACATTATGATCATTGGAGTACCTAAAGAAATCAAAAACAACGAAAATCGTGTAGCGCTAACACCAGCCGGTGTAGCCGAATTCAAAAAACACGGACATTTAGTATATGTTCAAAAAAGCGCTGGAGAAAACAGTGGATTTAGCGATAAAGCATACCAAGAAGCCGGAGCCGAACTATTACCAACCATTGAAGCGGTTTATGAAATTGCCGATATGATTATCAAAGTAAAAGAACCTATTGCCTCAGAATATCCGTTGATCAAAAAAGACCAGTTACTATTTACTTATTTCCACTTTGCCTCATCAGAACCTTTGACGTATGCAATGATCGAATGCAAAGCCGTTTGCTTAGCTTATGAAACAGTTGAAAAATCGGATCGTAGTTTACCCTTATTAGTTCCAATGTCGGAAGTGGCAGGAAGAATGGCTATTCAAGAAGGCGCCAAATATTTAGAAAAACCGATGAAAGGAAAAGGAATCCTTTTGGGAGGTGTTCCCGGAGTTGCTCCAGCAAAAGTAGTTGTTTTGGGTGGCGGAATCGTTGGAACCCAAGCGGCAAAAATGGCGGCAGGTTTTGGTGCCCAAGTGACAATTCTAGATGTAAGTTTACCCCGATTGCGCTATTTGTCAGACGTGATGCCTGCAAATGTAACGACCGTTATGTCGAATCATTATAATGTTCGTGATGCTATTGCACAAGCTGATTTGGTGATTGGAGCCGTTTTAATTCCAGGTGCCAAAGCCCCTCATTTGATAACTAGAGATATGCTAAAACTAATGTCTCCCGGAACGGTTGTCGTTGACGTTGCCGTAGATCAAGGCGGTTGCATCGAAACTTGTTCCCCAACAACACACGAAAATCCAACCTTCATCATCGACGATATTGTACATTATTGTGTAGCAAATATGCCGGGTGCCGTACCATATACTTCTACTTTAGCGTTGACCAATGCAACTTTGCCTTATGCTTTACAATTAGCAGACAAAGGATGGAAAAAAGCTTGTGCCGAAAACGAAGAATTGAAAAAAGGACTCAACGTTGCCAATGGAAAAGTTCTTTACAAAGGCGTTGCCGATGCTTGGGGATTGCCATTAGAAGCGGTAGAAACAGCCTTGGAAGATCTAGTTTACACATAATTTAGATTATTTCACCGAAGATTTGCAGATTAAAACTAAAACACGAATTCCACAAATTTTCACAAACTAATAATAGTGAAAATTCGTGGAATTCTTTTATAAAGTTTATACAAGAAAAAAATTAATCCGTGTACATCAGTTTAATCCGTATCATCCGTGGTCCATTTTACTCCAACCTATTCCTTCTGTTTTGTCAAATAATAAATTGGTATTCCAATCAACATTATGAGAACTCCCCATCCACAAGTACTTGGTTTTGTGTACAATAAAGTGATACAAATAGCCAGTGCCAATACAATGTAAAGTGCTGGCAAAAAGGGGTAACCAAAAGCTTTATAAGGTCTTTCGGTATCGGGCATTTTCTTTCGAAGAATGAAAATTCCATAAATAGTCAAGATGTAAAACACCAAAACGATGATGACAACAAAGTCAAGCAAATCACCATATTTCCCAGTCAAACACAAAGCCGAAGCCCAAATACACTGCACCCATAATGCCCAAGCGGGAACACTTGCTTTATTCAGATGGGATGCTTTTTTGAAAAATAAACCATCTTGCGCCATCGTATAATACACTCTAGCGCCAGCCATAATCAAGCCGTTATTGCATGCAAAAGTCGAAATCATAATCATCAACGCGATAATTAATGTTCCAATAGTACCGAAAATATTTTGCGATGCTACAACCGCCACACGATCCGACTCAGCGGTAGCAATATCATGCAAAGGAACGACCGCTAAGTACATTACATTAGTTAAAATATAAATACAGCTTACAATCATAGTTCCTAGAAATAGACTCAAACCAACATTCCGTTTTGGGTTTTTGATTTCGCCAGCGATAAAAGTCACACCTTCCCAAGCCACACTCGAAAATAATGAACCTACTAAAGCAGCCGACATAGCTGAAATCAAAGCCAATCCACTAATGGGAAACCAAGAACCTATGGTAACATCAAGCGATTGTGACGACCAAGCATTTGCCCAATTGGCATCCCAAACTTCAGCTTTGGCAGCCAAAAATCCAAAAACAATCAATCCTAAAATAGACAAAACCTTGATAACCGTGAGAACAGTTTGCAAAATCTTGCTGTTTTTTACGCCTCGACTGTTAATATAACTCAATAAAATAATGGTAAGTATTGAAACGATTTGAGCGGCATGAAGTTTAAAATCACCGAACTCAAAAATAATATTTTTTTCACTAACGGGCGGATACAAATAAGCAGTAAATTTCGAGAAAGCCACACCCACAGCAGCAATGGTGCCTGTTTGTATCACGGCAAAGAAGCTCCAACCATATAAAAAGCCAATCAGTTTTCCGTATGCTTCCTTGATGTAGACATATTGTCCGCCTGCTTTTGGAAACATCGAACTCAGCTCGCCATAACTAACGGCTGCAATAACGGTTATAAATCCGGTGAATACCCACATTGCAATGAGCCAGCCAGCGGAACCCAATTGTCGAACCATGTCCGAGCTTACAATAAATATCCCCGAACCGATCATTGAGCCCACAACGAGCATGGTTCCGTCAAATAATCCGAGTTCTCTTTTAAAATGTTCTTGATTGTGGTTTTGCATATCTTTTTTTTTTTTGGTTGGCTAAAGATATACTTTTTTTGGAAATTTCAGAAAATAGCGCAAAACTACTTTTCTAATTGAATTTAGAATGGTCTAAAGTCAAAAAATACCGATTTAAAAAACTATGTTTTTTAAAATAAATATAGGTACAACAAAATTAATGACCCATTTCTTGCATTTAAAAACTATTTATCCAATACCTGAAAAGTAGAATTCATACTTATAAATTCGGGTACAATTTTCTTCATTTTGGCCACAATATCATCATCTTCAAAAAAGGCAGCAATACCTATCAGTTCTTCTATATTTATATGCAAGTCTGAAAATTCTTCTTGAATTTCCTGCGCAATCATAATTTTTTCGTGATACGTGGGCAAAGTTTTCGAAGTGTCATTGAGCAGCTCTTCATATAATTTTTCGCCTGGTCGCAGTCCTACAATCTTTATTTTTATGTCTCGGTCTGGAACATATCCTGCGAGCTTTATCATCTTTTTTGCCAAGTCAATTATTCTAACAGGTTTCCCCATATCAAATATATAAATCTCGCCTCCATTTCCCATCGATCCCGCTTCTAAAACAAGCTGACAAGCCTCTGGAATAGTCATAAAATAGCGAATAATATCAGGATGTGTGATAGTTATTGGACCACCTTCTGCTATTTGTTTGGTAAACAAAGGAACCACAGACCCATTGGAACCTAATACATTTCCAAAGCGTGTAGTAATAAATTTAGTGGCATATAAGCCGTTGTTTTCTTTACATTTTAAGTGAAGTGATTGCACATATTTTTCGGCAATTCTTTTACTTGCTCCCATAACATTGCTTGGATTAACAGCTTTGTCTGTAGAAATCATTACAAATTTTTTGACATCATATTCGCATGATAAGTCAGCAAGGTTTTTGGTTCCATTAACATTTGTCAAAATGGCTTGTGATGGATTTTCCTCCATCAAAGGGACGTGCTTATACGCTGCCGCGTGATAAACCATCTCGGGTTTATATAATTTAAAGATTTTCTCAATCGCCGCCCTATCTTTGACATCAGCAATTATGGAATGTATTTGAGTTGACGCCTTGATACATTCGACCTCTAAACTGATATGATGCAATGGAGTCTCAGCTTGATCTAATATAATTACTTTTTTAGGCTCAAAATTCAAAACTTGTCTTACAATTTCACTCCCAATTGATCCGGCAGCACCAGTAATTAAAATCGTTTTACCGCGTAACTGTTTAGAAATAGAGATATTATCCAATACTATTGGCTCTCGCTCTAGTAAATCTTCAATCTGAATATTTTTTACTTTTTGTGAAATTTCTTTTTGATCTTCCCAATCGGAAACGGAAGGTATAGTATAAACTTTATAATTATATTCTAAACAGTGATCAATGATAACTAATTGTTCTTCTTTTGACAAACTCTTATCTGCAATTACTAAAGCTTCTGCTCCAATAGAACGCATTAATGATGGTAACCTTTTTCGGAGTACTAAAATAGGCAAATCCAACATTCGCTTAGAAGCATTTTGATTATTCCTATCGACAAATCCTAAAATTTTAAAACGAGAAGGGGTTTCAAACTTTAACGCATTAGCAACAGATATTGCGTTGGCATCTGTTCCATAAATGATGGTTTTAATCAGTTTAGTATCGTTTTTTTCAATAAAATAAAGTTCGAAAGTTTGCTTTACAACCACTCGATATAAAAATAATCCGCAAAAAGAGAGTACCATATTTATAAAAAAGGCAGTGTTCAAAAATGCTTTATGACTAAAATACAACTCGAACAAAAAATTAAAAACCAGAAAGAAAACCAAGACTGCAGTTTGCGAAAATAAAAGCTTTACAGCATCAATATATGAGGAGTGTCGAATAATGCCCGCATAAGTTCGAAACAACCAAAAGAAAAAGATATTGACACTTAACAAAAAACTTAGAAACAAAAAAGAATGTTCCGTTTTAATATATTTTATGCCTGTTCCTTCAAAAATTAAGTAAGTAAAACTGAAGGCTAAAAGGATAACTACAAAATCGATCATCACAATTATCCAACGGGGTAAATAGCCTAAATTATGAATGTTTAATCTTAAGTTGCTCCGAGAAAAATAACTTTTTGACATATATTTTTGCATCATAAAATAAATTATTTTTAAGTCTTCAAATTCAAACTAGGAAACAAAAATACAAATTAATCTTAAAAAATTATAAAATAGCCCAACTGCTTTTCATTTTATAGACAAAAAGCACAAAACAACGACGAAATTTCAAAAAACATAAACAATTTCCTAAAATTATTCAAATTATTTGGAAACTTGTTTAATAGTTAAAATGGCATATTTAAGTTGATGTGCTTTCAAATTAAATTTGATAGGGTAGTAAAAAAGTATGTAAAGTAAAAATAGTGGCGTTCGCATGAATACCAAAAAAAAATCCCGTCGTTAAACGGGATTCAAATAATATTTTTAATGTTTTAACAATTGGATTAAATAATCGCCATAACCCGACTTGACCAGCGGCTCTGCCAAAGCTCGAAGTTGTTCGCTTGTTATAAATCCTTGTCTCCAGGCAATCTCTTCGATGCAGCCCACTTTCAATCCCTGACGCTCTTCAATTACTTGAACAAATTGTCCTGCTTGCATCAAGCTATTGAATGTTCCAGTATCGAGCCAAGCGGTACCTCTATTTAATATACCCACTTTCAAAGCTCCTTTTGCGAGATATACTTTATTGACATCAGTAATTTCATATTCTCCACGTGCACTAGGTCGAATATTTTTGGCTATTTCAACTACTGAATTATCATAAAAATACAAACCGGGAACAGCATAATTCGATTTTGGTACCAAGGGTTTTTCTTCTATCGATAGGGCTTTATTATTTTTGTCAAATTCAACAACTCCATAGCGTTCCGGATCTGAAACATGATAAGCAAAAACCACACCTCCATTTGGTTTTGTATTTGATTGCAATAGCTCTCCCATATTAGCCCCAAAGAAAATGTTATCTCCTAAAACTAAAGCAACACTATCCTTTCCAATAAAGTTTTCTCCGATGACAAACGCTTGTGCTAAACCATTAGGAATGGCCTGTTCGGCATAACTAAATTGACAACCAATTGCAGAACCATCACCGAGTAACTTTTCGAAATTAGGTAAATCATGTGGAGTCGAGATAATTAATATTTCGTGTATTCCAGCCATCATCAAGGTAGACAAAGGATAATAAATCATGGGTTTATCGTAAACAGGCATCATTTGCTTGCTCATTGCCAAAGTCAATGGATGCAATCGTGTGCCAGATCCACCAGCTAAAATAATTCCTTTCATAGTATTTTGTTTTTTGACCTTCTATTCTTATTTACTTTACATTCAAATTGCTCAAGAATTGCTTAACAACTGCATACACTTTTTCAAGCTCTCTTCATATTGGGGCACTTCTACGCCAAAAATTAATTTAATTTTGGATTTATCCAGTAAGGAATACTTCGGTCGTTTGGCTGGAGTTCGATAATTGGATGATGAAATTCCATTTATTGCACATTTGAAACCGCCAATTTCCTGAATAGCCAGGGCAAATTCATACCAGCTGATTTCTCCTTCGTTCGAAAAATTATAAATTCCTGCTTTCCAATGAGGATGTGTTATAACCGTCATAATAGCTTGAGCCAAGTCGGCAGCATAAGTAGGACTACCTATTTGATCGTTAACCACGTTCAAACTCTCTTTTTCTTGCATTAATCGAGACATGGTTTTAACAAAATTATTCCCAAAACTAGAATATACCCAAGAAGTTCGTACAATAATTGCATCGGGATTTTGCTCTAAACAAGCCTTTTCACCCGCTAATTTGGTAACACCATACACATTTATTGGATTTGTTGTTGCTTCTTCAGTCAAAGCCGTTGAAGAATTCCCATCAAAAACATAATCAGTTGAAACGTGAACGAGTTGGCAGTTATTTGCTACACTCCATTTTGCCATAATCGCAACCGACTGATGATTCAAAACATCCGACAATTCGATCTCTGATTCTGCTTTATCAACCGCAGTGTGAGCGGCGCAATTGATAAGTATTTGTGGATTAACCATTGAAATGTTTAATGCTAAATTTTCTAAATCACATAAATCCAGTTCTTGCCAATCGGTAAAAACCCATTCAAATTGAGAATAAGTATTGGACAATACACTCAATTCTGAACCCAATTGTCCTTTTGCTCCTGTTATTAAAATTTTTTTCATACTACTAAAACTCCCAGTCAATGGCTGCAAAATAAGGTAAAACCAAATCTTTCTCCGAAACTATTATTTCATTAGATTCGAGTTGCCAATTAATATTTAAAGTAGGATCATCAAAGCGAATACCTCTTTCGCTATTTTTATCATAAGCCTGATCTACTTTATAAAGCACGGAAGCCGTTTCACTCAAAACCGAAAAACCGTGGGCAAAACCGTGAGGAACCATCAACTGTTTTTTATTCTCTGCACTTAAAACCACACTGAAATGTTGTCCATAAGTAGGGGATTTTTTTCGCAAATCTACTGCCACATCGAGAATTTCTCCTTCTAGCACTCGGACCAATTTAGCTTGGGCAAAAGGATTGATTTGCAAATGCAATCCTCGAATCACACCTCTTTTAGAAAAAGATTGATTGTCTTGTATAAACTGATATTTTATCCCTTCCTGATGGAATTTAGCTTGGTTATACCCCTCAAAGAAATATCCTCTTTCATCTCCAAAAACAGTGGGATGAATAATTACTAAATCTTTTATGGATGTTTGCTCTACGTTCATTGTACTGAAAAAATTATAGTTTTCAATTAACTGTAATAATGTAAAATTAATTTTATTTAAAAAAAAGATTGACAACTTCCGTAATTCTAATTCGTTCCACATCAGTTAAATTAGAACCTGACGGCAAACACAATCCTTTTTCAAATAAATCCTCAGCTATATTATCACCGTAATAGGGATATTTCTCGAAAATGGGCTGCAAATGCATGGGTTTCCATAAAGGACGTGATTCAATATTAACGGCTTCAAAAGCAAGCCTAAATGCTTCACGATGGATTCCCTTTTCATAATCGGGTTGAATTAAAATAGCACTCAACCAATAATTAGAAATATAGTCTTCAGTGGGAGTCGAAAAAACAGATACAGCATCTATATCCTTGAATAAATGAACATAAAAGTCGTGCATATCCCGTCTTGATTGAACACGTTCGTCCAAAACTTCCATTTGCCCTCTGCCAATTCCTGCGCAAATATTGCTCATTCTGTAGTTATAGCCTATTTCACTATGTTGGTAATGAGTTGCCTTATCTCTGGATTGAGTCGCAAAAAAAACAGCTTTTTCTTTACGTTCTTTTGATTTAGTAATAATTGCTCCCCCACCCGAAGTGGTGATGATTTTATTTCCATTAAAAGACAAAACTCCAATTTCACCAAAAGTACCACATTTTTGATTTTTGTAACTACTTCCCAATGCTTCCGCACTATCTTCAAGTATTGGAATTTCATATTTTGTTGCAATTGCGTGAATTTCATCAATTTTGTATGGAGCACCATATAAATGAACGGCAATAATCACTTTTGGTTTTTTTCCTTTAGCAATTCTATCAATTATTGCTTTTTCTAATGCTTTTGGGCAAAGATTCCAGGTGTCTTGTTCACTGTCTATAAAAACGGGTGTTGCTCCAAGATATAAAATAGGATTTGCTGAGGCCGAAAAAGTCATACTCTGACAAATAACTTCATCACCTGCTTTGACTCCTAATAAAATCAAACCTAAATGAATAGCGGCTGTTCCAGAACTTAAAGCTCCAACAAAAGAATCACTTTCTAGATAGTTTTCTAAGCTTATTTCTAATCCATTTACATTAGGTCCCAAAGGTGCTACCCAATTGGAATCAAATGCTTCCTGAACATATTTTTGTTCTGTTCCACCCATATGCGGCGAGGAAAGCCATATTTTATTATTTTTCATTTTAATAATTCTATATATTTAATTATTTTTCCAGGGTTACCAACAACAACAGCATAATCTGGAACATCTTTTATTAAAACAGCCCCTGCACCAATCATAGCCCATTTTCCTATTTTCACTCCCTGAATGACGGTAGCCCCAATGCCAATATGGCTACCTTCTCCAACTGAAACACCTCCTGCCAAGGATACATTGGGAGAAATATGTACATAGTCATCAATTGTACAATCATGCTCTACAATTGCTCCTGTGTTTACGATACAATGTTTCCCTATTGCTGTGGAAGCATTAATGGTGACACTTGCCATAATCACTGTACCTCCCCCGATTTTAGTAGAAGGAGAAAGTATTGATTTTTTATGTATAGCAATATGAAAATTTGCATTTAATCTTTCTGCAATTTTTTTCCTTGTTTTATTATTTCCAATGGATACAATCAATTTGTCATTAGACAAATCAATACATTTTTCTGCATGAATTACTGGAATCTCAAGAAGATTTTCCACTTTTGGCTGATCATCAAAAATGGCTGTAACAAACTCATTTTTTGATTTTAGAATATCAACAATAACTTTGCAATGACCACTAGCGCCAAATAAATATAACTTATTTTCCATTAAAAGGTTCGATTGTTGCGACATTTTCTGCATTGATTCCCTCACTCATAATTACTTTTAGAAATGTTTTGAAGATAATTTTCAAATCGACTAAAAAGGAAACATTATCTACATACCAAACATCTAATTCAAATTTCTTATTCCAACTAATGGCATTTCTGCCATTCACTTGAGCCCAACCTGTGATGCCTGGCTTTACTTCATGCCTTCTATTTTGAAAAGCTGAATATTTATGAAGATATTGAACCAATAAAGGTCGAGGACCAATCAAACTCATATTACCTATTATAACATTTATTAATTGTGGCATTTCATCTATTGATGTTTTACGTACAAAGTTACCAATTTTAGTCAACCTTTCTGCGTCTGACAATAAATTTCCATCGGCGTCTTTTTTGTCATTCATCGTCTTGAATTTAATAATCTTGAATATTTTCCCGTTTTTACCAGGACGTTTTTGAATAAAAAAAGGGTATCCGTCATTGGCAACAGCCAAAAAAAGAGTGACCAATAAAAAAATTGGTGAAATTAAAATTAGTCCAATAAGTGCAATTGAAAAATCTATCATTGGCTTAATTAATAATTTATACATCGACTTTGTTTTTAATCAAATTATAAGTATGGCTTACTAAATAGTCTCGTTGAAGTAAATTCCAAGCGTTTTCACACATTTTATTATATGCCATTGCATCAGAACAAATCGCAGCAATTGCATTTTTAATTCCTATTATATCACCAGAAATTACAGAAAACCCACAATTGTTTTTTTCTAAAATAGAACCAATATCTGTATTTGAATCTGTTGCCGCAATTACTGGAATTTTCATTTCTAAATAAGAAAGCAATCTGGACGGAAAATTGGGTATAGTAAAATCTTTGTGAAGAAAAATCATTCCTACATCACATACATTAAGAAGTTTATCATAATTTTCCTTTGATAATCCCGCTACTAATAATGCGTTTTGTGGTTTTTCAACCTGAAACCACTTTTCAATGCTTTTGTATTCGGTACCTGAACCAACAATTAAAAAAAAAATGTCTAAATTTTTGACAGCTTCGATGGACTCTAATAAAAAATCTAATCCTTGTGGTTTGCCAAGATTTCCTCCATAAACAAATATTTTTTTATCTAAGGGAAGTCCGTATTGTTGCTTTATTTCTGTCTTTTCTTGTTTGGTTTGAATCAGTTCAAAAGGCTCAATTGAATTTGGATTGACTTCAATTTTTTTAGGATTTATTTCGGGGTTATGCTTTATAATATATTTTTTATTGGCCTCTGACATACATCCAATGCTATCGGACAAGGCATACAATTTTTTCTCTTTTTTTAAGAAAATTTGATGTGGAATTCCTCCTTGCTTTATCATTTTCATATCCACAGCGTTTTGCGGAAAAATATCTTTTAGTAATAAATAGGAATACGCATTATCCCTCTTTTTTATGTAGCTGATAACTTTTGAAAATGTAATAGGTGGAGTTGAATAAACTATTAAATCAAATTTAACATCACTAAAATACTTTTTTATTGCTGCGAAAAATTGATATTCAATAGCCAAAGTCCCGAAACCCTTTTCAATTAAGCTTGTCTTTTGAAGATTTAAAGTTTGCACATTCAAAATAGTCCCAAACGTATCTTTTTTTACAAATGTTTTCTTTTTTTCTCTTCTTTCAATGGGGCAAACTGCGAAAACCTTGTGTCCTTCGTTAGAAAATTTCCTTAAAAGATCAGTATAAATACCCCTATCCTCTATAGAGTTTAGCTTTACCATTGTTAGAAAAAGTATCTTCATTTCACTTATCTATTTTCTCCAAACTACTCTATTAATATAATCAGTATAACTTAAAATGATACGAACCATTTTTTCGGAAACATTAGGCATCGAATAATCGGTTACTGTTCTAAAATTTCTTTCTGTACCCGTTTTTTGATATTGCAATTGTACTAATCCTTGCATAATTCTTTCTGGGTTTAAACCTACCATCATTACCGCTGCTTCTTCCATTGCTTCTGGTCGTTCGTGGGCTTCTCTAATATTCAATGCTCTAAAATTTAGTGTTGAAGATTCCTCAGATATGGTTCCACTATCTGACAATACAGCATACGATTTCATCTGTAAAGCATTATAATCGTTGAATCCTAATGGCTTTAGAAACTGAACATTTTTATGCATTTGAATATCCTTTTTCTCAATCATATTTCGAGTACGAGGATGGGTACTGACAATAATCGGAAAATTATATTTTTCAGCAATTTGGTTTAAGCTGTCCATTAATCCCAAAAAGTTAGGCTCATTATTTATATTCTCTTCTCTATGAGCAGAAACCACAAAAAACTGATTTTGAACCAAACCTAAACGCTCTAAAACATCTGAAGATTCAATAGAAGGCAAATAATGGTTCAACACTTCAAACATTGGTGACCCCGTTTTGATAATTCGATCTGCTGGTAAACCTTCACGAAGCAAATATTCACGAGCAATATCACTATAAGTCAAATTAATATCTGAAATATGATCTACAATTTTACGATTCGTTTCCTCGGGAACGCGTTGATCAAAACAACGATTTCCTGCTTCCATATGAAATATAGGGATTTGGCGTTTCTTTGCTGGAATGGCACACAAACAACTGTTTGTATCGCCTAGAACCATAAATGCATCTGGTTTTTCGCTTTCTAATAAAGGATCTATTTTAATTAAAATATTTCCTATTGTTTCAGTTGCACTTACTCCCGCAGCATTTAGAAAAAAATCGGGTTTCCGAATAGCTAATTCATCAAAAAAGATTTGATTTAATTCATAATCATAATTTTGACCCGTGTGCACAATGATGTGTTCTATTGCTTCAGAAGCGTCCAAGGCAGCCATTACTCTCGACAATCGTATTATTTCTGGACGGGTTCCAACTACCGTCATTACTTTTAATTTTCTCATTAAAAATTTTATTTACTGTAAAATACTATTATTGTTTGCATTTGTTCTGTTATTCAATACTAAAATCATAGCTGTAAAATACCATATTTCTGGACTTGAATGAATATTATATGAAAATAAGGATAAAATAAAATATTGTAACCATAATAAAACTATCCATACTATTGGAACATTCTCAACACTATGTTTTTTTATCTTTAAAATAAATTGCAAACAATTTTTAACGAAGAAGAAATATAGAATCATTCCAAAAATGCCCATAGCCATCAAGATTTCTAAAAAAATATTGTGAGGATACATCCCATCAAAATATAAAATCCTTCCACCAAAAATTGGATTCTCAGTAAAAATAGCAATCCCTTTTTGATATAATTCGCCTCTGCCAGAACTATCACCACTAACAATCATTTTAGCAACTCTACTGAAGAAACTACTAGATTGGCTTCCATCATAATGAGGTTTAAAATAAATTAAAGAAATCGCAAAACTCACCAATAAGAAGATAAAAGCAGAGAGATATTTTAATTTATTTTTTGCATAAAAAATAAAACTCAGACATAAAACATAGGCAATCAAAGGGCTTCTTGTCCCGGAAGTGTACATGATAAAGGTTCCTATAATTATGCCAAAAAATGGTATTAAATGCCAAAATTTGTTTTGAACTTCTTCATAAAGTATTTTGTAAACCGAAAGCAATGCTAGAGAAACTCCAATATGCCCGAATGAAATAGAATACATCGAAAAAAAACCTGAAGTCCTTCCCTGATTATCATGTTTTATACCTACAAGTATATTTAATAATAGTAGTATGAAAAGTACATAATAAACAATTTTAAATATTTTATTGTAATCAATATCTTCTTCCCTAATCATTAAAACGGCCAAAGAAGGTATAAAACATATCCCAATAATTCTTAGGTAAGTTTCTATTTCTAATGAAGCAACTGTTTCGGAAAAAACGTAATTATTATAACTAATAATCGCTTTAATAAAATAAAATATCCAAAATAATATAAAAAAAAACTCCGCTTTTCCAAACGTGTTTGACTGCTTTGAAAAAAAAGTAGATGCTATGATATACAATGAAATGCAAAGAACGGTAGCCCTAAAAGGTATCGTGACAATCCTACTTTCTATACTATAAACTGCTGGAATAATTCCTATGGTTAAAAAACCAACAATCAATAAAACAAATAAAATAGTTGAATAATGATTTTTGGTTGATTTTAATAACTCCATTTATATTTATTAAACATTTTCAAAAAAAGTATCTGGATCTAATGGATCATAAAACTCGTTTATCCAAAAATTGGTATACAAAACTTCTTCCCCTATATTTTTGATGTTGTGAGTGTACCAAATGGGCATATCCACATAGGCAGGTTCATTGCCATCCAAATAAAAATCCAATACTTCATCTGTTCCAATGCGTCTTAATTGTATTAGTGCTTTTCCCTTTATAACGGCAAAACGCTCTATTTTTCGAGTATGGTAGTGATTTCCCCTAGTTATTCCGGGAACGGTGGTCGAAAAAGAAACTTGTCCACCAACACCAAGGCGAATTACTTCAACAAAAGAACCTCTAGTGTCTAAATGTTGCGTAAACTTTACTGGAAAATGATTTCTAATATCCATATAACAACGAAATGTATTGAACAAATTCAATTCGAATGTATTGTTGATAACTGGAATTTCTCCCTTATCTTGATATTGACTTTTATAGTTCTCAAGTAGTACAAGTAATTCCGAGACTTTTTTTTCGGAGGTCGATTCAATTTCAACTTTCTTTATCGTTTCTTTCCTATTAACTCCATCCTCAATTTCTTTGAGAATCACAGCCACTAATTCGCCCACATAAATCAGTTTTACTTGCCCATCTACTTCTATTTTTGGTGTCTCACCGTGAGATATTTGATGACTAAAGGTGGCAACTACCGAATTGTAATACGGATGCCCAAATGGTCCGAATACGTTTGGAATAATTAATCCTGTCGATTTTCCTCCTTTGTCATTTGCCCATTTCTCTAACAACAAACGTCCGTCTTTCTTTGATTTTCCATACAAATTATCTCGCTCTTCTTGAATAGAAGAGGACAACAAAATGTGTGCTGTACTTTTTGTTCGTTCAAGTGATGCAATCAAACTATTTACCAATCCCACATTAGTATCATAAATTACTTGTGGGTCGTTATGACGGTTCATAGCTGCCAAATGAATAATAACATGGCATTGAGAAACAAAACTATCCAATTGCAACTCTGACTTGAAAAAGGAATCTTCAAATGGAATTCTCTCGTATTTTTCTGGATTTAATCCTAATGTATTGAATATATGTTGACCAACAAATCCTGCCTGACCCGTAATTCCTATTTTAATCATAAGTGTATAAAAATTTAAACAATCTAATTCTTTTCTTGAAAATAATCTGGTGAAAATCGATATTCATCTTCGATTTCTCCCATCAAATAATCAGCCATAATCATCAATTTCGATTTTTCTTCTAAAGCTTGAATACTACTAATATTCCCACTTGGAATGTGCAATACCACTAAATTTTCTGAAGACAAAATAAAGGTTTCTTGTTTTAAATTTATGGATGGATTCTCCCAATCATCAATAGTAATAATTCGAATTTCGAACGAACCGCTCACAACTGCAAACCATCTTTGCTCAATTTTATGACCTTGCCAAGCCCGAACTAATTTAGTATCATTATTTTCTATAAAATAAATCCGCTTAACAGCCGAAGCATCAAAATCATTATTAAAAATTAGCATTCCTCTAGCATCTGCAAAATGATTCCCAACTACTAATTTTAAATCCATAAACTATTTTAAATTATACCTATTATATATTTTTAATCCACAAAGATTGCATTTTATTCAACAAGAGTATTTATGTTTTCGCCAAAAACTTCTTTTCTAATAAATGGCAACTTATTTAATAAAGCAACCATCCCTTCAACTCCCAATTGGTCCGTATTATGAGAATGATAATCTTCAATTTTGGCCACCTCTTGTTCTCCTTCAGAAAAATATTGTGCATAATTCAAATCTCTGTTGTCGGCTGGGACTCTATAAAATTCTCCCATATCCTCAGCTTTCATCATTTCTTCCCGAGTACATAAAGTCTCATATAACTTTTCTCCGTGGCGAGTTCCAATGATTTTTATTTCATTATCCACTTTACAAATTATTTTTAAGGCTTCAGCTAAATCCCTGATAGTCCCAGCTGGTGCTTTATTGACAAACAAGTCTCCTGAATTTCCATTTTCAAAAGCAAATAAAACGAGTTCAACTGCTTCGTCTAATGACATTAAAAAACGGGTCATATTAGGATCAGTAATAGTCAAGGCTTGACCCGATTGCAATTGCTTCACAAACAAAGGAATTACAGAACCTCTTGATGCCATAACATTGCCATAGCGAGTCAAACAAACTATAGTGTCCGTCAGATTTCGAGAAGCAGCTACTGCCACCTTTTCCATTAATGCCTTGGAAATACCCATTGCATTTATTGGATAAGCAGCTTTATCAGTACTCAAACAAATTACTTTTTTGACTTTGTTTGCTCCAGCAGCATCAATCACATTTTGAGTTCCAAACACATTGGTTTTAGTGGCTTCCAACGGAAAAAACTCACAGGAAGGCACCTGTTTTAAGGCAGCAGCATGAAAAACATAATCTACACCGCGCATCGCTCGTTCCACACTAGAATAATCACGTACATCACCAATATAAAATTTGATTTTATCGTTTTTAAATTGGTTTCGCATATCGTCCTGTTTCTTTTCGTCACGCGAAAAAATACGTATTTCTTTGAAATGATCCGTGTGAAGGAAACGATTTAAAACGGCGTTCCCAAAAGAACCTGTTCCTCCAGTAATTAGAAGAGTTTTATTTTGTATTTTCATTTTGTTATGTTCTTGATTTAAACAGTTTATTTTTTTCTTCTTGATTTGGGTAATTGATTAAAACAGCTTTATAAGGTCCTTTAAAAACAAATAAACTTCCTGCTGCCACACCAATAACTCCGTGTCTAGCTATTACTTTTTCGATATCGTCAAGTGAACCAGCACCTCCAAGAACAGTCATTGGTAAAGTGATTTTTTCTCTAATTTTTTCAATTAAATCAAGATCATACCCTTTCATTACACCATCGCGATCTATTGAATTAATCACTATTTCTCCCGCTCCCAAACGTTGGATTTCTTCTACAAATTTAATTGGATTAATACCAGTTGCTGTTTTTCCATTGTGAGTATAAACTTCATAGCCACCTAAAAGTTTCTTTTTCACATCTAATACTACAATAACACTCTGAGAACCTACTCGTTCTGCAATTTCTGTTATTAAATTGGAGTTGTTTATTACGGCTGAACTTAAAGCTATTTTTTCAATTCCTAATCCAAATATTCTTTGAGCCTGTTCAACCGTTTTTACTCCTCCTCCATAACATAATGGCATCATTGATTGATTGGCTAATCGTTCAATTAAACTATAATTAGGTTCGTTTCCGTTAGCAGTAGCATCAATATCATAAATACACAACTCATCAACTTCCTTTTCATTGAAAATTTTTACTGCATTGATTGGATCTCCAACATATTTTGGATTTTTGAAATTTACGGTCTTTACTAATCCATTGTCTTGTATAAGCAAACTTGGAATAATTCTGGGTCTAAGCATAGTTACAATTTTGCAAAGTTATGTAGCAATGTTTCTCCATAGTGATGGCTCTTTTCTGGGTGAAATTGTATTCCATAAACATTGTCGTGATTGACAGCGCAAGAAAACTCACCACCATATTCAGATGTTGCCAGTATGTCTGAGGCAGTATTACATTGAAAATAATAGGAATGTAGAAAATAAAATAAGGCATCTTTCTCTAAACCTTCAAACAATTTATTTTGTTTAAAAGGCACCACATCATTCCAACCCATATGAGGAAGTCGAGTTACTTGTTGGATTTTGGTTTCATCAAACTTTTTAACGCTTGCATCAATCCACCCTAAACCTTTCAAAATGCCCTCCTCACTATCATTTGCCATCATTTGCATGCCTACACAAATACCAATTACTGGGAGTTTTTTTACCAAAACAAGTTCATCGAGTTTTTCTCTCATTCCAGATTTAACCAACTCGGTCATGGCATGATCAAAGTGCCCGACCCCTGGAAGAATTAGTTTCTTTGCGTCTACCAAATCAGCTGCAGTTTTTGCAATCTTAACGGAAACATTTATACGTTTATAAACATTTACAAAGGCATTCAAGTTCCCTACACCGTAATTAACAATGGTTATCATCTAAACAATCTTTTTTCTAAACCCAATTTCATCATCACTTTTGCCCCAAAACCAATCAATTTTATTTTGCTTTTATAATCATGAAAAGTTTTGTTTTCACCTTCAAATATTTCTTGAAGTTCCTCTACAGTTAAATCTAATTTATGGGCTACATATTCAAATTCTTTTTTCAGGAACTCATCGCTCAACTCAGGCTTTGAAACTCGTTCTAAAGCTTCTTCTCTCGTCATTTGACCAGTGAGAATTAAACTTGAAAAATGAGCCTTTCTTTTTTGATAACCAAACTTTCTAGGCATCCAATAATCTTCATAAAATCTTGTAAATCGCGATTCATGATGTTTGTGTTGGAATCGTTCCCATCCAAATTTTTGTTCTAGTAAATCTTCCGCTTCTTTCTTGATATAAGGAACTAGATTAAGTGGCTTGAATACTTGCATTCCCAAAACATATTTATAATAGATTTTGTAACTCAATATATCCACGATTGGAAAAGTTTTAAGAGGTCTTTTTCCAAATTTTGAATGAATATCATTGACTAAGGTTTTGTCGATTCCAGGAAAACCACCCCATTCTTCAGGCTCTCGACAACATTCTGTTGAGAAATTTCCTCCTGTGAGAACATATTTAATTTTGTTTTTCTTGGCAAATTTGTATAACGAAGAAAAGAAAGCATAATCTTGTGGTAAATCTTGATCTACTATTTGAGATTTTAAAAAAGCGAGCTGCAAATCTTTCATTTCTTCCCAGTTGATAACATCGGTATACAAATGAACGTCTAAACCATTGACTAATTTTTCTATATTGCCAACTGCTTTATCAGTATTCCAACCAGCATCAACATGATACAATAAAGGTCGTAACCCCATAATTTCTTTAGCTACATAGGCAACATAAGAACTATCTAAGCCTCCACTTAAGCCTATAATACAATCGAAATCCTTACCTATACCTTCTTTTTTAATTTTTTCTGCAGTTTGCATCAGCTCTTTGTAGCCTTTTTCATCTGTATGCCAATTTGGAAGTATTGATTCTATGTAATTGGTATAATAATCGCTTTCTCCTGCCTCATTAAAAACAATAGTTGGATCTGTGGTATCCATTATTGTTTTGGTGCAAATTTGATAATTTCTTTTCATTATTTTGTTTTTGTCTTGGTCTTAGGTTGTTTTCTACTAGTAGTTTTAGGCTTATAGTATTGCAATTGATTTAGAATTATTTGAGCTTTTTTCATCAAAACCTTATCGTTAAAGATTTTAAAATCATTAGCTGTTCCTTGAAATTCTTTATGTATGGCTTTTTCATTTACTCTATAGGAATAATCATCAGCACCCCACCATAAAATTCCGTCTAAAAATTTATTTTTATAAGAGTTACTAGACACTTCTTTAATTATATTTTTCCAATCATCATCTGGGATTAATTCATTAGGAACATTTTTATTGCTAGGATGATAGCGATGCCAAACAAACAATATTACGGGTTTATTGTATTTTATTCCTAATTTTATACTTTCTTCTACATTCCTTTTGTAATAGTTTTTATTTGAAATTGACAAATATATTTGATCATAAAAATGGTATAATGAAGGAAAAAGAATATCACATTCTTTAATAATTGTATTTAAGTCATCCTCGTTTTTTTTATAAAATTCTTCGTTTTGATCCCAATAGGTTGTTAAAGGAATATAGTAATATCCCCATTTTACATTGGGTCTATATTTTTTTGCAAAACGAATAACATCAACAAACAGTTGAATCGATTTATTGAATGCCTCTTTATCTTCAGGCTTATGAATTCGTTCCATATATGGAGACTCCAGATCAATATAAGCTATTCCACTATCATTAGCATTAGGAAATGATCTGTTTATCTCATTTTTTAATTTTGATTCGTCATACACATATTCCTTATCTGACATAAATTGGGCATCATTAACATATTTGATATCTATAATCCCTTTGCTTTTCATCAATTTTGTCATTCCTACTCCATATTCTCCCAAGCAAAAATAAAGCTTAGTTGTAGTATTATTGACAATTTTTTCTTGCTTTCTAGTAAAAGCAAATAAAACAATTACTAGTATCCCAACTGAAATTCCAATAATTTTTTTATATAAACTCATAATTCTAATTATTTTTTTTAAGAAGTTATAGGATTGAAAATTAATTCTCAAAATCTAATTTTTTAAAAAACTCTTGAATGTTATTGAACAATGGTGCATATTTCTGAATTTTCGAATCATCCCAAAGCCACCATTGTATTTTATTCAATTTACTAATTTCATCATCAGTAAACCTCTTTCTGATAAACTTTGCTGGATTTCCCGCCCAAATTTCATAGGAAGGAATATCTTTTGTAACCACACTTCCCATTCCAATTACAACACCATCTCCGATTGTAACCCCAGCTTTTACAAGTACTTTATCTCCAATCCAAACATCATTACCAACAATGGTTTGATTATTTAAATCAAATTTATGATTGGAAAATTTTTTGGGTAAATGGTCTTTATTTTCATTAAAAACTGGTGAGGTAGAAACCCAATCAATTGTATGACTTGCTCCTCCAATATTTATATTTGCGGCAAAAGAACAAAAAGCACCTATTTTAGCATTTACAATAGTACAATCATAACCAACATCGGAATATTTACCCATTTCTACATTCACCAACTGACTTCCGGAACAAACTTTTGAAGTTTTATGAATGCTACTATTTAATATCGCTCTAAGGCGAAGCTTCTTAATTATTTTTGAAAACAAATATTCTATGTACTGTATCATTGGTTTTGATCTAAAAAAATCAACTATTATAAGCTTTATTAACAATGTCTAAAAATCGATTGGCCATTACTTCTGAATTGTATTTCTCCCTTGCAATTATCTGAGTATATGCTTTCATTTGATGTCGTGTATCATCATCTTGAAGCAATTGAACTACCACATTAGCTAGGTCTTCATAATTGTTTTCTATATAGTTCAATCCGGTCAACCCATTCTCAAAAGCAGCATATTCTGGATTATGTAAATGTTTATTGCCATTTGTTATTACTGGCAATCCATAACCAAATGAATGCAATAAACTCAGCCCAACTGCAGCGGGATGAATAAATATTTCAGCTGTTAAAAACCAAGGGGCTAGATCTGATTCAGCATATACTTCTCCAACAAAATTAACATTATCCTTCAACCCTTTTTCAGAAACCAATGCTTTTAATTTTTCTTCTTCTATTCCTTTACCTATTACACACCAAACTACATTAGGGTTTTTTTCCAAAATTAAGGGTAATGCTTCTATTATTAAATCGTATCTGTTTTTGGGATCCAAACGGGAACAAGACAATAAAATTTGATTATCTTGTAATCCCTTTTTAATCTTCCAGTTCTCAAGCCTCTCCTTAGACCATTCAGAAATATGATTATCAATTTTCTTTTGATTCAATCCATTATTCATCCCTACAATATACTGCTCCTTAAAACCCTTTTCTCTAAGAAAGGCAACCTCAGCATCGGTATAAACATAAATAAATTTAAAAATACGGGACCAAAAGAGCCTCAAATTTTCTGTGGGTGCAAATCCTCTATAGGAATGAGCCATAGTCCACAAAACGACTTTTTTCCTAAACAATCTTAATAATGTAGCTATGACAAAATGGGAAACCTGACGTGGATTACCATCCACAAAAACAACATCATATTTTGTGAAAATTTCATAAAAGGGTAAAAATTGCCAACAAATTTTTTCCCGTTTTGCACAAATAAATTTAACTAGCTTTACATTATCAGGATAATGATCATGAATTAAATTCAAATTCATTCCAGGTATTTTATTTTGTGCATAAACCGTTACATCTACCTCTTTTTTCTTAAATATAATATCATAAAACCCTCCTCTATAACTAGGTAAGATATTTAAAACTATACCAATTTTCAATGGTTTTGGAATCATTAGTAATGTGCGTATTTAACAAGATGTATTATCCTGTATTTTAATAATTATTGGAATGCAAATTAGGGATATTCATTGTCTGTTGCAAGTTTAAAATTGCTTTATTGATTTCAAATTAAAACATAAAATTTACGAGTCTTCACCTAAAGAGCCATTTATTTTAAAATTAAAATTCAATAGAACTGTGGCTATGGAAAGCCAACCACAACTTATTCTCCATGCTTCAAAAGCGCCACTCTTCATATCTTGGATAAAGAGATAAAAAACAATAAACAAAAATGGCACATAATCATAAGAGACTTTTTTTAGGATAATCATCCATAAAAAAAATAAAAATACGGATAAGTAAAGTAAGAAACCTATTAATCCAAACTCTGACAAAACCTCAACAAATAAATTATGAGGATATAATACTATGTCCTGCCCAGAAATTAAAAGCCCTGTAGTTCCAATTCCATTGCCAAAAATAGGTTTTTCAATAAATCCTACTAAACATTTTTGGATAAAATCAAATCTTGCTATAACTGATTCATCACTTCCATAATTTTTGAAAACATTAAATCGTTCGAAATCAATAAAGGTCAAATCAAAAGAAATATAAAGACCAATGGCTAAAAAAATTAACAGGCTATATTTTATATAACTAAAAATAATTATTTTTTTATTATTGATTAAATAATTAAGGATGATAATAAATAGCAAGGTCAACAATGGACCTCTACCTCCTAAAAGCACCATGAAATAAAGAATGACTACTTTAAAAATTACAGGTAAAATAGAATTTTTATTGAGTATCAAAATAAAAGCAACAGCTATAAAAGCTCCAAAATCTAAATATGTAGGTAAGATGGCAAAAAATAAATTCAGCTGATTCTCATCTGACATTTTAACCAAATCAAACAAGTCATTGTATAGTAAAAAGCCTAAAAATCCAAGTACAATTAAAGCAAAAATCGTTAAAACATAAGTAATTTTTTTTAAGTCCTGAATTTTAATCGAAGTAATTGGAAAAGTAAAAGCTATTGCATTCAACAAAAAACCTTTGACTTTAATCAATGCATACACTTTTGAATCAGAATAAAAGTAGGTAAGCATATAAAGAACACAAAAAGTATAAAACAATAAATACAAATAACCTACATTTATGGAATACAATCTTATTTTTTCATTATAAACATCATAGATTATAAAAAACAACGTGAATAATCCAAATAATAAAGTGAAATCTATAGGAAACGGAATCCATTTTATTAATCCAGAATAAATAAATAAAAAATATGTTACTAATTTTAAATAAGAATAAAAAGAAGTAGAATTAGAATCCAACATTGTTTACTTTATATGAATTGCAACTTAATGCTAATGAATAGAAAAATGAATTGTTGAAATAAAAAGTGAACTTCTATATTTTAATTTTTCACCTTCCAATCGCTGCTTTTAATTGCAACAAAGAATTGAAAACATAATAGACACAGTAAACAATAACCATCAATATTATAGCCAACATATAATCGTTATAATGGTGACCAATCAAAACCGAAAGGATGGTAAAAACAGTTCTCAACAACTGCAGTATCATTTCTTTTTTTTGACTTTTATTTAAAAAAATAGTAAATGACAAAGGAGTTGAAATAAATTGAAAAAAAACCAGAAAAGAAAAATATTTTGCTATTTCTCCTGCAACTTTCCACTCAGGACCAAATACCAAAACAAACAAATATTCACCAAAAAAAAACAAAACTAAAAAAGGAGCTATTCCTAACAGTGCAAGAGTTTTAAATGTTTTAAAAAAAAGGTCTTTACAATTACCAAATTCCTGATAATGCTCATTTGCTTTTTGTCGATAGACTTCTCCTATCGAATTGCCAATTAATCCTAATGGCATATAGGTAACCCTGAATACTAGAGAGTAAAAGCCAGTAAAAACGGCACCATAAAATACACTCATTAATATTAGAAAAACATTACTGCTCATCTCGCTTAATATCGTAGATGGAAGGAAAAATTTAGGATAATCTATATACTTCCTTATTACTACGCGTGCTCTTTTTTTATTAAATTTAAAATTATCTTTTTTAATTTTTTTAAGCAATAAGGAAATCATAACAAATTGCCCTATTATATATCCCAATAACATGCCTTGTTTTAAAATACCCGCAAGTCCTAAAAGTAAAGATACTGCAGAATCTGTAGTTTTATTAATTACTCTATTGATACTCATATCTAAAAACCGCTTCTTCTTATTTAACCAGAAAGAAGTAATATAAAACGCTGATACTAAAAAAACAGCTAAAGGAATACTGAATAACCAATTTTTAATATCCTTATTGTTTAATAACAGTGCGATTTGTTCATTAAATATAAGTATGATTAAAAGTAACAATAAGGAAAATAAAATAGTAGAAATAAAGGAAACTATTACTAATTGTTTTCCTTCTTCATCATTGTCCGACTGAATAATTGCAGCATCATACCGCAATGACCCCATAATTCCTAGCATCGAACAAATACTAATATACAAACCTAATAATCCAAAATCTTTCGGACTGTAAATTCTTGTCAAAAATGGGCTAATTGCAATTGGTATAGCTTGAGCAATTCCTGTACCTGAAATTAAAACAAAAATGTTTTTGGAAAATTCACTACTGCTTTTTAATCTTTTTATCAATTGAAAATAATTATTTTGAAGTTATTACAAAAAAGAAAGTAAATTTATTGATAGATGAAATTCACTACTGAAAAAAGAATTAATTATGATGCTAAATTTTTATACTTTCTTATCCCCAAGAGGATCAATATCGTAAAAAAACTAAATAAGAAACCACCTAATAACAACCCATTCTTTTTCCCAAATTGATTCTTTTTCAAAGGCAAAATAGGTCTGTCTAAAACTTGAATCAGAGGAGTATCTCGTCTAACAGTCACCTTTGCCAATTCACTTTGTTTGACCAACTCTGTGAGTATCGCCGTATTAGCCTGAACATCAACTTGTTTACGAGCTGAGGGAACTCTACGAATATTAAGCGCTGGATTCAAATTAAATGTATTATCATTTGCAGCTGCCACACCAGAAATTGCATTGTTTAATTCCTGACGTATAGAATCGGTTTGAAACTCCAAAATATCCATATTGGTTCTTGCTTTTTTACTCTTCGTCGTGATGTAAAATTGTCCAACCTGTTTTGCTAATGATTCACAAAAATCTTTTGAAAATTGTTCGTTGGTAGAGATAACCTCCATGGTAATAATATTTACCTTTTTATCTTTTTGCCCAACTGTTAAACTATTTTTAGATAAATCAGTATAAATTTCACCTAAAATACTGTCGTGAACTCTTGTAAAATATTTTCTCTTAGTGTTTGGAAGAAATTGAATCTTTGCAAATTTTGGTTTAGTACTCCATATTTTTCTCCAATTTTTATTTTGAATATACATTTCTGCAAATGATATAGTATCTCCTTTGTACATTACTGGTTTCATCAAAGTTTGTTCTATCATACTTCGAGACTTAAACAATTCATTCAAATTAGAACCCTCAAAAATACCCCCTCCATTACTACCAAGACTTAAACCAAATTGACTTGCTAAACTTAAAACACCTCCTGCACCACTTGAACCATCATTTTCTAGTGCAAAAGTTAGTGCAGCTGTATAGGTTGGTTTATTTATAAATGAAAATCCTAACCCCAAAACACCTCCTATCAAGCCAGCCAAAACTATGGTTTTCCATTTTGAAAGCAAATAATAATACAATTCTTGGATGGAGTCCAAAAATTCTTTCGTAGAAATTCCTTCTTTAGCAATCGATTCTTTTGATGTCATTCGAATATATGTTTTATTTATCAATTTCGTGTATAATTTCAACTGATACAATGAATCTAATAATGAATTCTTATTATTAAGGTTTAAATGATGTTATGATCAATAAAGCAATACTAGTTACAACACTAGCTATACTCACCCATTCTCCCGTACTCATTTTTCTGGTTTCGGGTTTTTCAGGAACTACAATCTGTGAACCAGGTAATACCTTTGGATACGAACGGATAAAAAAGAAAGAACTCGAAACGGCCGCTTTACCATTAGGATAAATAATATAAGCCTTTTTCTTCCACCCTTTGGCATCTGTTCCACCAACTGAACTTAGATAATAATCAAATCCTTTTCCTTTCTGATACGGTATCTCTGAAGTTAAAAGTACATTTCCCGTAACTTTTACATTTTCATTGTAGGTAGAAACTTCTATTTCATCTCCTGGAAATAAGGTTACATTAGTTTTGTCTGTTGGGTCTTTCACTATTTTTCTCCAATCGACTGGAATGGTAGCGTATTTCAAATCTTCTTTTAGTTTTTTGGTCAATCTATTTTGAATGGAGTCTTGCTTTCCAATGTTTAGATTTACATTTTCTAAGTCTTCAATTTGCTTGGCTTGAATAGGACGTTTGATTTTTACTCCATCAACATTTCCAACTGCACTCAAACCTCCTGCACGTTGAATCACATCGTATATTTTTTCTTTTTTACTAGCCAAAACATAGTTCCCAGTATAATTTACTGCTCCACTTATACTGACCATTTTTGGTTTTTCATAAACTGCCATTCTTCGAATATTGATAACGTCAAAAGGGGCTAATTCAAAATTTTTGATTTGCTCATTGTTTCCAGCTGTAATCTCCAAATTAAACAATTGAACTCTACTCGGATTCGCATCATTTATTTCATCCGATTTTATCATTCGAGCAACTTCAACCCTTTTGGAAGCGGAGCCAGTCAGTCCGCCGGCTTGCACTAACAAATCATTCAAAGTCAGATTTTCATGAAAGTCATAAACACCCGGTGTTTTAATTTCGCCGTCAATAGTAATTTTATAGTCCTCCCTGAAATCTAGTATAGAATACACCGTCACTACATCTTCTTTTCTTAAACTGATATTTGCTTCTACATCTCCTGATAATGCTTTCTGCAAATTAACATTGGTTACCTCTGTAGTCAAATCCGATTTGGTACGAACAATTGTTGCTCTACTAGTATAAGCATCTTCTTTCAATCCATCGGCTTGAGCTACCAGATCAGAAATACGCATTCCTTCGTAAAAAGAATATATATTAGGTCTAAAAACTGCTCCTTCAATTTTGATACGGTTCTCAAATCGATTCAAGATCCTTGCAACACGAAAAACATCTCCTGCAAGGGGTTTATAACTCCCATATTGAGAAGCTTTTATATCTTTTACTTTAAATTCCTTATCAGTTTTCTGCAATACAGTTACCGAAGAAGTATAAGCAAACTCATTGAATCCAGATGCAAAAGCCAATAAATTCTTAAAAGTTTCTCCTGCTTTCATCTCGAAAATCCCCGGACGCTTTACTTGTCCTTCTAAAGTAACTCTTTGTGTATACGCTGGAATACGAATAACGTCGTTGTCTTTCAATCCCACATTATCCGATTGATCGCCGTTGACTAAAAAGTTGTAAATATCAATCTTCTTATATACTTTGTTATTTCTCAAGAGTTCGATATTTCGATAGCTTCCATTTTTTCCGGGGCCACCTCCTAAAAACAAAGCATTATAAACCGTAGCCAATGAGGAAATGGAATAATTACCTGGTTGTTTACTACCAATTATGGTTACTTTAATGGTTCGAATGCGACTCAAACTGATGCCTACTTGCGATTGTCCCGACGCAACAGTGCTGTATACTCTGCCGATGGCACCTTTTATTTTTTGGGTAGCGGCTTCAATAGTCATTCCTGAAACTGAAATTTGTCCTACGTTTTGGATACTAATTTTTCCTTCAGTACTCACAGGAATAGTACCACTATACTCCTGAACTCCGTAAACACTAATTTGCAACTCATCGCCAGGCCCTAAAACATAATTTACTGGCGTGGCTAAATTCAAAGATGGCTCAAAATTTAAGTCGGGATTATCAAACAATTCCGACCCAAAAATTAATGCATTCAATGTGTCCTTTACTTTTTTATTGACTACTTTTTCTTGTTTGCGAGTTTGTTCTCCTCTTTTTTCATCATTAACAACCCGATTAGAAACCCCAGTTAAAGTTGTACCTTGTGAACCCATGCGTACTTTCAATTTTGCAAACTCAGTAGCCGACATCCCTTTTGCTAAAACCATAGGCTCCACTTGCTCAATAGTGGTATTATTATTTTGTAATTGCGATTTTATTTTGGCAATATCAGCATCTGATAAATAATCAACTTTAACGGTGCTCAAATCAGTTCCTTTTAATAAATCTTGTGCCATTAATGCTCCCGATTGAAACAATGCAAGTAATAATATAAAAGCGGTAATTAATTTTCTCATAACGAAAAGGTACTTAGTGGTAATAATGATTATAATGATAAAAAGGAAACGATGTCCCTTCTGTTTTAGTGTAAATAAAAGCTATTTTTCTAATTGAATGGATTAGAAGCTTTTAAGGAAATAATAATTAAATGAGTAGAATGAATAATCGTAAAACGCTGTAATAGTATTGAAGAAACAGTGCCAACAAACATGGCTTCGCCGCAGTAACTCCCATAATCGGTTTACCAAAATTTAAACGTTTGCAAATTTATAGTAATTTAAAAAGATTTTTACTGTTTTGGCATCAAAATCTTATCACTTTTCAACTACAAAAATAAACGGTTATTTTTAACGCTATCCTACTAATAACAAAGCGCTTAGCATACAATCTATAATTTTTATTTTCTCGTTATTTAATTAACTTTAAAAAAAACAAAAATTTAAAGGTTTGTTTTATGCACTTTTAGCACACAACCTAAAGATTCTAAAATCAAAACATACTGATTCTGATGGATTTCTTGAACAACGGCCGTTTGACTTATAAAAGGGCCCGAATCCAGCACAACAATATCACCTTTTTTCCATTCTTCTACAGCAATTTCAAAACTCTCTGGAACAGAAAGCCAGTTTTTAATAGCTTCAATTTCGAAATTTTTAACCACCGCATGTTTTCCTAACCAGAATAAATAACGGACAACACCCGTTACCTCAAAGATCCTATTGCGATCCTTATCTGCTAGCTGAACAAAAATATAAGAATTAAACAAAGGAACACTTATCTTTTTCTTTCGATCCGACCATTGACTTATTTTAGTAATCAGCGGACAATACGTATTAATGCCAATTTCATTCAATCGCTCTGCTACCTTTTTTTCCCACTTGGGTTTGGTATATACTACGTACCAATTCATATCTGTTGTTTTACGTTGCTCATTTTTCGTTGCTCGTTTTTCGATTTTCGGATTTCGGAAAACGGTCATCGGTCATCGGTCATCGGATTTCGGTCATCGGTCATCGGTCATCGGTCTTCGCTGCTATGAATACATCTTCTCATAATACTTAACATAATCGCCCGAGGTCACGTTGTTCAGCCATTCTTGATTGCTCAAATACCAATCAATTGTAACTTCCAATCCTTGCTCAAAAGTAACGGAAGGCTCCCATCCTAATTCGGTATTAATTTTATTAGCATCAATAGCATAACGCAAATCATGTCCAGGTCGGTCTTTGACATACGTAATTAATTTTTCTGATTCTCCAACTGCTCTTCCGAGTTTTGAATCCATAATCTGACACAAGACTTTTACCAAATCGATGTTTTTCCATTCGTTAAATCCTCCGATATTATAGGTTTCGTGATTTGCACCTTTGTGAAAAACCAAGTCAATAGCCACGGCATGATCTTTTACAAAAAGCCAATCACGGGTATAATTCCCATCACCATAAACGGGCAAAGGTTTATTATTGATAATATTATTGATAAATAATGGAACTAATTTTTCAGGAAAATGATTCGGTCCGTAATTATTAGAACAGTTGGTCAACACAAAAGGCAATCCATAGGTTTCACCATAAGCTCTCACAAAATGATCGGAACTTGCTTTGGAAGCCGAATAAGGAGAGTTGGGATCATAAGGGGTGGTTTCGGTGAACAAGCCTTCCGCTCCTAAAGACCCATAAACCTCATCCGTGCTAACATGATAAAAACGTTTGCCTTCGCTGTTGTTCGCCCACTGTTTTCTGGCTGCATTGAGCAAATTCACAGTGCCAATGACATTGGTTTTAACAAAAGCCATGGGATCTTCAATAGAACGGTCTACGTGAGATTCGGCAGCCAAATGGATTACCCCATCAAACTGGTGTTCCGCAAATAAATGAGCAATAAAAGGCGCATCCGTAATATCTCCTTTTACAAAAGTGTAATTAGACTCTTTCTCGATATCGGTAATGTTTTCCAAATTCCCTGCATAAGTCAAAGCATCCAAATTAAAGATTTGGTAGTCTGGATATTTCTGAACAAAACGTCTAACAACGTGCGAACCAATAAATCCAGCACCACCAGTGATCAATATTTTTTTCATTTTCTAATTATATTAAAATTGTATATCTATTTTCAATTCAGTTTTTCGTTTTCTATTATCTCTTTTCTAAATTCTAAAATCTAAATTCTGCAATCTAAATTCTACATTCTACAACTTCCCATCCGCTTTAACACCTAAAACTCCTTTCACATCATAAACAACACTTTTTTCATTTTTTAAACGAGATAGATCTAATGTTAAAAATTCTTGATGGGCCACACCCAAAACAATAGCATCAAACTTAGTCGTTGGCGATTGATTATCCATACTGAATTTATATTCGTCCAAAACTTCTGCTGGATTAGCCCAAGGATCATAAATACTAACTTGGATGCCATAATCTTCTAAGGCCTTGATGACATTTACAATTTTGGTATTGCGAACATCAGGGCAATTTTCCTTGAACGTGATCCCCAACATCAACAAACGAGCATCTTGGACCGTAACTCCTTTTTTAAGCATCAACTTGACCACCTGCGAAGCTACATAATCGCCCATACTGTCATTCAAACGGCGTCCAGCCAAAATTATTTCAGGGTTATAACCATTATCTTGCGCTTTTTGTGCCAAATAATAAGGGTCAACACCAATGCAGTGGCCACCCACTAATCCCGGTTTAAAAGGAAGAAAATTCCATTTGGTGCCTGCTGCTTCCAAAACAGCTTGAGTATCAATTTCCAAAATATTAAAGATTTTCGCCAATTCATTGACAAAAGCGATATTGATATCGCGTTGCGAATTTTCAATCACTTTAGCCGCTTCAGCCACTTTTATCGAAGGTGCCAGATGCGTTCCTGCTGTAATCACGGATTGGTACAATTGGTTTACTTTTTCCCCAATCTCTGGAGTTGAGCCCGAAGTAACTTTAAGTATTTTGTCTACCGTATGTTCTTTATCGCCCGGATTGATCCTTTCTGGAGAATAACCTACAAAAAAATCAACATTGAAGGTCAAGCCTGATATTTTTTCTAAAACAGGAACACACTCTTCTTCAGTAGCTCCGGGATACACGGTAGATTCATAAATGACGATATCTCCTTTTTTCAATACTTTACCTACGGTTTCACTCGATTTATATAAAGGAGTCAAATCAGGACGATTATTTTTATCAACAGGGGTTGGAACAGTAATAATATAGTAATTACAGTCCACAATTTCATCTAACAACGAAGTACAATACAAACCAGCAGCATTTGTTGGAGCACTTTTTAAAACTTTCAATAAACTCTCTGAATCAATTTCGAGTGTTTTGTCATTTCCCAGTTTTAGTGCATCAATTCGAGACTGATTGATATCAAATCCCACTACAGAATATCGAGTAGCAAACAATCTTGCCAAAGGCAATCCTACATACCCTAATCCGATAATGGCTATTTTTATATTTGTATTCAATTTTATATTTTTTTTGTTTCCAATCAATGCGAATTGGTCATTCGATTAATCGCTTATTTATTTAATCGTTCAAACCTTCTTACTTAGCTCACGTTTTCAACCGTGGGATATTTAGGGAATTGTTTGGGAAGAGCGCTTAATGTCAAATTTTCTAACTCCCAATCCCCTGATAAACAAACCCAATGGCCTCTAATTCGGCTCCGTTCAAAATGTTTCTTCCATCAAAAATAAAAGCTGGTTTTTGCATATTATCATATATTTTTTTCCAGTCATACTGAACAAATTCATCCCATTCGGTAAGAATAGCAATGGCGTGCGCTTCTTTACAAGCATCATAAGGGTTTTCAAATGAACCAATGGCTTTAGCATTTTTATCAGCACTTCTTGTTTCTAAATAATCCAAGTCAGCTAGCACCTTTTTTCGGGAAACTTTTGGATCATAAACCGCGATTTGCGCCTGTTCGTTGATTAAATCATCAGCCACATAAATCGCTGCTGATTCTCTAGTATCATTGGTATCTTTCTTGAAAGCCCAGCCTAGAAAGGCAATCTTTTTATCGGCAACTGTATTGTACAAGGTTTGAACTATTTTATTAGCAAAACGCTTTTTTTGGTGGTCGTTCATAATAATTACTTGTTCCCAATAATGGGCCACTTCCATCAATCCATACGATTTGGCAATGTAAACCAAATTCAAGATATCTTTTTGAAAGCAAGAACCACCAAAACCAACAGATGCTTTTAGGAATTTAGGTCCAATTCGACTATCCATTCCAATGGCTTTTGCCACTTCATTAATGTTAGCGCCTGTTTTTTCGCAAAGTTCAGACAAGGCGTTGATAGACGAGATTCGTTGTGCCAAAAAAGCATTAGCAGTCAGCTTTGACAATTCAGATGACCACAAATTCGTAGTCAATATTTTTTCGGCAGCTACCCAATTAGAATATACTTCAACTAAAGATTGTATAGCTGCCTGACCCTCAACTGATGGATCACCACCAATTAATATCCTATCGGGATGCAATAAATCTTCTACAGCAGTTCCTTCGGCAAGAAACTCGGGATTAGACAAAATTTGAAACTGAACATGATTTCCCGTATTATCCAAAATACTTTTAATGGCCTCAGCAGTACGAACCGGTAATGTCGACTTCTCAACTACAATTTTATCATCTTTTGCTATCTTAGCAATTTGTCGCGCGCACAATTCGATGTACTTCAAATCGGCTGCCATTCCCTTCCCTTTTCCATAGGTTTTGGTAGGTGTATTCACAGAAATAAAGATCATATCTGCATTATCAATAGCCTCATCTACATTAGTAGAAAAGAATAAATTTCTGCCTCTAGCTTCCTTTACGATATCTGACAGTCCAGGCTCGTAAATAGGTATATTTGCTACATTAGTATCATTCCAAGCCGCAATTCTTTTTTCATTGA
>JBBQSZ010000034.1:0-33550 GCA_038234745.1 Flavobacteriales bacterium
GGATTTTGAATATTACTCCAAATTCTTTTTTTGACGGTGGAAAGTATAAAGGCGAAGCAGAAATATTGGCGCAAGTAGGGAAAATGTTAAGCGACGGAGCAGCTTTTGTTGATATTGGAGGCTATTCCAGCAAGCCTGGTGCCGACTTTGTTTCGGAAGAGGAAGAGTTGCAAAGAATAGTTCCTATTGTCAATTTAATTTTGGAAAATTATCCTGAAACTTTAATATCTATTGATACTTTTAGAAGTGAAGTGGCAAAAGTTTGCATCGAAAACGGAGCAGCCCTCATCAACGATATTTCGGCAGGAAATCTAGATGATAAAATGTTGGAAACCATCGCCAAATATAATGTTCCTTATATTATGATGCATATGAAAGGAACACCGAAAACAATGCAGGAATTGAGCACTTATGAAAATATTGTTAATGAAATGCTTTTCTATTTTTCTGAAAAAGTAGCCAAAGCTAGAAGTTTTGGCATCAACGATTTGATTCTTGATCCCGGATTTGGTTTTGCCAAAACATTGGAACAAAATTATGAAGTTTTGCAAAAGTTCGGGTTATTTGAAATGCTGGAATTGCCTTTGCTTGTAGGAGTTTCTCGGAAATCAATGATTTATAAATTGTTCAATCAAACTGCTGAAGAAGCCTTGAACGGAACGACAGTTTTAAATACAATAGCTTTGACCAAGGGTGCAAAAATCCTCCGTGTTCACGATGTAAAAGAAGCGGTTGAATGCGTAACTATTTTTAATAAAATTAATACCAAATAATGAAATATTTTATCCTTATATTTTTTTTTATTTTATATTCTTGTGGAAATAAAGAAGACATTTTACTACCAAAATCGAATGAGACAATTGTTTCGAATGTTTTGGATCATTCGCCGATCTATATTTTTTTTAGAACCAATGGAAAAGATACTTTGGCGGAAGTAAACAAGAAAAACGAGATTATTTCGACCAACTGGATTTTTAATATCGACAAGCGTTTACCGCTGCGATTGGTCATTCCAGAAGTGATGAAATTGCAGAAAAAAAAGAGAGAAGAAGTGGCTCATAAAAACGAATTAGCCGAAAATTATTATTCCTATGCGGATTCGATTGGAAAGAATTTGGCGTTTCTACCTTTCACGAAAGTGTATTATAAAATGGAGAAACCAAAACTTGGAGCGATTGTCTATTTCGATAAAAACAATAGGATTTCAATTAATAATGTAGCACTTAAAAAAGAAGAAGTTCAATATTATATGGATAGTATGTCCAATGTGAAATCGAATATATTTCAATTTTGCTTCGCCAAAGATTTGTCCTACGGAAGTTATATTCAAGACAAAGTTTTTATACAAAGTTTGAGATTTCCATATCCAGAAATGAATTTGACTGATAAAGAATTTGTTTTTTAGAATCTAAAATCTGCAATCTAAAATCTAAAATCACTGATGATGATAAGGTTCGTTCTTCAAAATCGTCAATCCACGATACAATTGTTCGATAAAAAATAAACGCACCATTTGATGGGAAAAGGTCATTAGTGAAAGGGATATTTTGCCTTGTGCTTTGGCATATACTGCATCTGAGAAACCATAAGGTCCACCAATTACAAAGACCAAAGTTTTTACTCCTGAGTTCATTTTTTTCTGCAATTCTTCAGAAAAAGCAACACTTGAAAAGGTTTTTCCGTTTTCGTCCAATAAAATCAATTGGTCGGTTGGTGTAATTTTCACCAAAATTAATTCGCCTTCTTTTTCTTTTTGTTGGCTTTCCGACAAGTTTTTTACGTTTTTGATATCGGGAATAATTTCTACATCAAATTTGATGTAAAACGACAGCCGTTTTTGATATTCGTCAATGAGTGATTGGAGATTTTTATTATCGGTCTTGCCAATGGCGATGAGTTTAATGTTCATATTGTACTATTTCAAAAAACAAAGGTATAAAATTGAGGATTAAGTAATACGGGACTAATTTTATAGGGTCGTTTTAAGATTTTAATTTAAAACGAGATTAATTTCTATCTTAATTTCCGTTATGCCCCTATTTTTTTAGGGGTATGATGTCATAATTATGTACTATTTATTAACATGCCGGTTTGAATTTTTTAAAAATAACAAATTACATATATTTTGTATAATAAACATTGAAATTTTTGATAAAGGATTAGTTAGTTTTGTGTCAAAATAAATACAGTAATTATGTTAGACGTAGGATTGACCACTTTTATGATTCTTGCCACTAGTTTAGTGATGTTAATGACTCCTGGGCTCGCTTTTTTCTATGGAGGATTGGGTTGCAATAAGAATATTTTGAGTATTATGATGCAGAGTTTTGTTTCTATGGGAATAGGGACGATTTTATGGTTTGCCTTTGGATATTCACTCTGTTTTAGTGGAAATATGGATTCTGGAAGCGATTTTTTTGGAATTATAGGTAATTTTGATAAAGCATTTTATCACGGAATTACGCCTTCTACATTATATTCAGCAGACAAGCGTTTCCCCGAATATATTTTTATTGCTTATCAAATGATGTTCGCAATTATTACTCCGGCATTAATTACAGGAGCATTTATTAATAGGGTTTCTTTTAAATCATACGTGGTGTTTCTTATTTTCTGGCAAATATTTGTTTATTATCCTTTCGTTCATATGATTTGGGGTGGAGGATTGTTGGCTAATTGGGGCGTTTTTGACTTTGCTGGTGGAATTACAGTTCACGCAACGGCAGGATTTGCAGCGTTGGCATCGGTTTATTTTGTTGGACGACGACAAACAACTCATGAGCCTAACAATATTCCGTTGGTGGCAATAGGAACTGCCTTACTTTGGTTTGGTTGGTATGGTTTTAATGCTGGAAGTGAATTGGCAGTAAATTCAATAACAATATCTTCCTTTTTAAATACAGATACTGCAGCTTCTTTTGCTGCGGTTACATGGCTGGTTATCGAGTGGAATACTGGTAAAAAGAAACCCACTTTTATAGGATTGATGACTGGTGCAGTTGCTGGTTTAGCGACTATTACACCTGCAGCTGGATTTGTCGATATTTACTCGGCAGCGCTTATTGGAATTATTGCTGCTTGTGGATGTTTTGCTGCTGTAAAATTCAAAGAAAAGAAAGGTTGGGATGATGCGCTCGATGTTTGGGGAGTTCACGGTATGGGAGGAATAATCGGAACTATTTGTTTGGGCTTTTTTGCAAATAAGTCGATTAATGCGGCTATTCCAGACGGATTGTTTTATGGTGGCGATGGAATGTTGTTGTTTAAAGAATGTGTGGCGATATTAATTGCGACTAGTTATGCCTTCTTTTTCACGGTTCTATTATTTAAAATCATCAATAAGTTTATTCCTGTTCGTGTAAGTGATTCGGATCAAGAACTAGGTCTAGATATTAGCCATCACGGCGAAGTGGCTAGACATCAGCACTAAAATTAAATTCGATTAATAAAAAAGGGCTACATTCAATAATTAAATTGTGTGTAGCCCTTTTTGATTGGTTTATAAATGAATCAACTATTGAGAAAGGTATCGGAATTGTTATTCTTTTTTTTGAATATTTTTAGAATCAACAGAACTAAGGCTACAGCTTCAAAAGTCATTCCTATAATTAGAAAGAAATTGGACCACTCTTTTGGTTCATGAGTGATTTTGAATAATGCTCCAATAATGGTAAGCACAGCTCCAATTAGGAATAAGACTAAAATTTGAGGATTTTTCATTGGATAAAATTAGTTTTCAAAGATATTGAAAATAACTAGAAATTACTCTCTTTGGTGAGATTAGTCAGGGCAAACGCATGAGTTTTAAAAATTAAAAAAGTTGACACGACCCGAGCGAAAGCGAACAGACGAAGTAATTACACGAATTAACACGAATTTGGATGCTGAAAAATTACACAAACGCAACAAACTACTGAAAATTCGTGTAATTCGTGTCTGAAAAAAACTGGTGCGTTTGCCCTGTGAGATTAGTGTTTTTTCTTGGATTATTTTTTCGAAACAAAAAGACCTATGAAGTAAAATTTCATAGGTCTTTATTAATTGTTTAAAGAAGGACACGATTAAGCTTGTGATTCGAACATATTATCCAGGAAAATCTCCTCCGCCATCACCACCGCCATCATTTTTAGGTTGTGCATTTTTATCTCTTTCGTTTTTTGGTTTATTGAAACGATAAGTGAATGAAAGTGTAAATTGTCGTTTGCCATATTGCATTTCACTATAAGATTGAATTAGGTTGGGAATTAGTGATTCCATTTTCCATTTTCTCGAATTAAATACATCACTAATAGAAAATGCTAGAGTTGCTTTTTCCTTCAACAAATCTTTACTAAAGCCAAGATTCATTGTGTAAACACCTAATATTTTTCCTTGAGCTGTGTTTTGATCGCCATTGTAATTCATATTCGTTTGCCAATCAATTTTGTATGGTAAGGTAACTTTTGAATTTAATTTTGCTGACCAGGAAGATGCATTTTTATCAAAATTTTGACTCACAACTTTGCCATTAAAGTCTGTATAAGTATAATCACCTTTAGTATCCACATTGAAAAAATTGAAATTGGAGTTTAATCGCCACCATTTGTATGGTGAATAATTCAAGTTGAATTCGAATCCTGTTCTGAATTCTGTAGCTAAGTTAATAGGTCCTGTGATAATTATGGGTACTCCATTTACATAATCGCCAGATTCAACTCTTGCATAAGTAAAAACATCTGTCGATTTGTTTGTATATAAAGATGTACTTAATAAAAATTTACCCCATTTATTGAGATATCCAAAATCAAAAGCATCAGTCATAGATGGATTTAAATCTGGATTTCCTCTAAAAATATTAATGTTACTAGAATAATTGCTAAATGGATTGATCATTCTTCCTCTTGGTCGACTAATTCTTCGACTATAGTTAAGAGATAGGCTGCTTTCTTCTGAAATTTCGTAAGTCAAAAAGGCAGAAGGAAAGAAGTTGTTGTATTTTTTATGATTAAAATCGCTGGTGGTAATCTGGTTTACATCAACATTTGTATCTTCCCAACGAAGTCCAAAAAGAAATGAAAATTTGTTTATTTTTTGACCAAATTGAGAGTAAAATGCATTTACTTTTTCTATGTATTCCAGCCTGTTGGTAAAATTAGTATTGATAATATTGTTATTGTAAACTTTTACATCGGATACTTGATTGGAAAAATTTCCGCGATAACCTGCCTCAAATTGACCACCTTTTCCTATTGGTAAAACATAATCCAATTGGTATAATTCTCTTTTGCGTTTTTGATTGTTTACAGTATTATCTATTCCATTTTCGCTATCTACTATAGATGCAGAATCGTTGTCATTGTTTGAAGAAATTTGTACATCAGCATTCAATTTATGCCCGTCTTTCTTGAATTTTTTTAAAAAACTAGATTTGTATTCAACATCCTCACCTTTTGAATCTTCGTTATTTAAACGTGTTCGATTATAGTTTTGTGAAGCATTGGTATAAATATTGGCAAAATTTACATTATCAATTTTTCCCCCATTATCCTTACTATAATTGATAGTATTAGTCCAAGAAGTAGATTCATTAAGGTATAATTCAATCCCTAAATTCCCATCATAATTTTTGCTTAGTCTCTTAGAATCTCTAGTTTCTGTAATAAATCTAGGGGAATTGGGTTGAGGATTTAAATATTCGGTATCGATTAATGTAGTTCCAGGTCTATTTCTATCTGAATAGCCTTGGTTAGTAAATAAATTGTATTTTTTTGTTTTATAGTTCATAGTTCCGCTAAAGCTATTATTTTTTGGCGTTCCCAATGCTCCAATAAAAGTTCCATTAAAACCTTGATTTTTTCCTTTTTTTAGAACAATATTTAAAATTCCTGCACCACCTTCGGCATCATATCTTGCAGATGGATTGGTGATGACTTCTACTTTATCTATTGCATCGGCAGGAATTAATCTAAGTGCTTCATTGATATTGATTGCATTTGATGGTTTTCCGTCTATAAAAATTGTTACATTTTCATTTCCTCTTAAACTTATTGTTCCTTCTGAATCTACTGATACTGATGGAATGTTATTGAGTACATCGCTTACAGTACCTCCCTTTACCATCAAATCATTGCCAATTCCATATACTTTTTTGTCAAGTTTAATGTCGATTGTCGTTTTTTCGCCTCGAACTACCACTTCGTTCAATTGTGTAGCATCTTCTTCTAATACGATTTGCCCTAAATTAGTTTTATCTTGTAGCGTTCTACCTTTGATAATAATGGGTTTAAAAGAAATAAATTCTATTTTGATGTCATAAGTTCCCGGAATGATATCTACATCAAATTCCCCTTTTGGATTTGTAATTCCGCCTCCAATAACTTTGGCAGATTTTCCATTTATAAATGTAATTGTAGCATATTCTAGGGGTAATTTACTAGTTTTCTCAATTACTTTTCCAGTAATATTGATTTTTGGACCCTGAGATTTCTGCTGTGAATAAGTAGTCACGGTAAATAAGACGGACAATGCAATTACTAAGAAATTAAGTTTTTTCATCAAATGAGTTTTTTTTTAATGCTTTTGACTTCATAAACAGCCATAGGTTTAAGAAGTAAATCACAAAGGTTTGTTAAAGTATGTGGATGTGTTTTATAAAATAACGGCTGCCTTATCTAAAGGTCTTGCTATGACAGCTTTGTCGCCATTAATTACAATGGGTCTTTCAATTAGAATTGGGTGCAAAATCATTGCTTGAATGATTTGATCATCAGACATTTTTTGAGATTTAAAGGTCTCTATCCAAATTTTCTCTTTTTGACGGACTAATTCTATGGGTTTTACGTCTAATTTTTTAATAATAGATTTTAATTCGTCAAAGGTTGGAACTTCGTTGAGATAGTTGATCACTTCATATTCTTTGCCAGAATCTTCAAGAAAAGCAAGGCATTCTCGAGATTTTGTGCACCGAGAATTATGGTAGATTTGAATCATTGATGTCTAATTTTTTTTGCAAAGTAAAGTATAAAATCGGAAAATTAACTTACTTTCGGGCTTAGAAAAAAATGAAAATGATAATTTAACTTAATTTAACAAATGTTTATAGAGCAAGCATTTAAAGGGAATAATACTTGGTGGCGCGTTTTAATTACTACTTTATTAACAACTGGAATATTCCTAGTGAATTTCGTCGCCTTTTTTATGATGTCGAAAGAGCAAATGGATGAAATCTATAAATCGATGAGTGAAATTCCGAACAATTTGTCGTTGCTTATGAATTTATCGCCTTTCATATTTCTGTTGGGATTGTTGTTTTTACTGGTTCGAAATTTGCACGAAAGAAGTGTTCTTTCGCTTACCACTTCAAGAAATGCAGTAGATTACAAAAGGATAATTTTTTCTTTTTCATTGATTGTATTTTTGACAATAGTCGTATTTGTAATTTCTTACTTCATAGATCATTCGAATATTATCTGGAATTTTCACCCATTGAAATTTACGATTTTGTTTGTGATAAGTTTGCTTTTATTTCCTTGCCAAATTGGATTAGAAGAATACTTATTTAGAGGTTATTTGATGCAACAAATAGGTATAGTAGCTAAAAACAGATGGTTTCCTTTGGTAATTACATCGGTAGTTTTTGGATTATTTCACGGTGCAAATCCCGAAGTAGCTGAAATGGGTTATGGTGTGATGGTTTTTTATATTGGAACCGGTCTTTTGCTCGGAATTATGACTTTAATGGATGAAAGTCTGGAACTCGCTTTGGGTTTTCATCTTGGAAACAATTTGATGGCTGCGTTATTGATTACTTCCGATTTTTCGGCTATTCATACCGATGCAATTTTTAAATATTCGGGTGTTGAAAAACCTGTTGATATGTTAAATGAAATGATAGTTTCTATTGCAATTGTGTATCCGATAATCTTACTTATATTTGCAAAAAAATATAATTGGACCCAGTGGAAAGAAAAACTTACTGGTAAAATTAAGGTTCCAGAGCTAATAAACTTCAATTCAACACAACATGACTCATAAGATAACATACAAAAACATACACAACCGTTTTAAACTCAACGGAATACATATTAGTCGACAAGAAATGTTTTATGTTGCCTATTGTTTTATTAAAGAGGGAAGACCTTTTGAACAACACATCGGGAACTTTTTATTAGACTGGTTTGATGAAAAATCGTATATCGAATTGCAAACTTCGGGAACTACAGGTGTTCCTAAAGTGATTAAAATTGAAAAACAAGCCATGCTCGATTCGGCCTTGGCAACTGGAGATTTCTTTGGTTTAGAACCAGGAGACACCATGTTGCATTGTTTGCCAACTAATTATGTGGCTGGAAAAATGATGTGGGTGCGTTCTTTTATTTTAGGACTAGAAATGAAATTTGTGGAACCAACATCAAATCCATTAGAAAAAATTGATGAATGTTTCGATTTTTGCGCAATGGTTCCTTTACAAGCAAAAAATTCGCTCGAGAAACTCAAACAAAAGAAGATTAAAAAATTAATAATTGGTGGAGTAAGAGTGCATAAAGCCTTAGAGCAAGAATTAGTAAAATTGCCAATGGAAATTTATGAAACCTACGGAATGACCGAAACCATTACGCATATTGCCGCAAAGAAAATAGGAGCATTAGCATTTACAACCTTGCCAAACGTTTCTGTTTCTGTAGATAAAAACGAATGTTTGGTGATTAAGGCCAAAAATATCAGTAAGGATCCCATAATTACCAATGATATTGTAAAATTAATTTCGGATACTCAATTTATTTGGGAAGGTAGAATTGATAATATTATTAATAGTGGTGGAATTAAATTATTGCCAGAACAAATCGAGGAAAAGTTGTCCACATTAATTCCAAGACGTTATTTTGTGTATGGAAAAGCTGATGACGTTTTAGGCGAAAAAGCAGTTCTTTATGTAGAAGGCGAACCTTTTGTTATAGAAGAATCTATTTTTGGTATTTTAAATAAATTCGAGATTCCAAAAGAAATCATTTTTATTCCAAAGTTTCACGAAACTGCAACGGGTAAAATTATGAGAAACGAAAGTATTTTATCTAAGTAATACTACTACAATTGTATAATAAAAAGGGAGCGTTTTCAAAAAACGTTCCCTTTTTATTTGGAATTTATAAAAGTCAGATATTATACCTGAATCACGCCCAAATTAAATTTCTTTTCAATAGGTGAGTGGTTAGCTGCCTCAATTCCCATAGAAATCCAAGATCGGGTGTCCAAAGGATCTATAATGGCATCTGTCCAGAGTCTGGAAGCCGAGTAATAAGGCGAAATTTGTTCGTCATAGCGCGCTTTTATTTTGTCGAAGAGTTCCTTTTCTTTTTTCTCATCTACGATTTCACCTTTAGCTTTGAGCGATGAAGCTTCAATTTGTGCCAATACTTTCGCAGCTTGTGTTCCGCCCATAACGGCGAGTTCTGCACTTGGCCAAGCGACTATTAATCTAGGATCATAAGCTTTTCCGCACATTGCATAATTTCCTGCTCCGTAGGAATTTCCAATAATAATGGTAAATTTTGGCACAACCGAATTCGAAACGGCATTGACCATTTTGGCACCGTCTTTTATGATTCCACCTTGCTCAGATTTGGAACCTACCATAAAACCGGTTACGTCTTGCAGGAAAACTAGTGGAATTTTCTTTTGGTTGCAATTGGCAATAAATCGAGTAGCTTTATCAGCAGAATCAGAATAGATGACACCACCAAATTGCATTTCGCCTGTTTTCGTTTTTACCACTTTGCGTTGATTCGCCACAATTCCCGCAGCCCAACCCTCAATTCTGGCATAACCTGTGATTATGGTTTGTCCGTAACCTTCTTTGTAGGCTTCAAATTCCGAATTATCCACCAATCGACGGATGATTTCCATCATATCGTATTGCTCATTTCGAGCTTTTGGCAAAATTCCGTATATATCTTTTTCTTCTAAAGAGGGCTTTGCTGATTTAATTCTACTAAAACCGGCCTTGTCATAATCACCAATTTTATCAATAATATTTTTTATTTTATCCAAAGCATCTTTATCATCTTTGGCTTTATAATCCGTAACGCCTGAAATTTCGCAATGGGTTGTAGCGCCTCCAAGAGTTTCGTTGTCGATATTTTCTCCAATAGCAGCTTTGACAAGATAACTTCCTGCCAGGAAAATACTTCCTGTTTTTTCGACAATTAGTGCTTCATCACTCATAATTGGAAGATAAGCGCCTCCAGCAACACAACTACCCATTACGGCTGAAATTTGGGTAATTCCCATACTACTCATCAAAGCATTGTTGCGAAATATGCGACCAAAGTGTTCTTTGTCTGGGAAAATTTCATCTTGCAATGGCAAATAAACGCCAGCCGAATCGACTAAATAAATGATGGGTAATCTATTTTCCATCGCAATTTCTTGAGCTCGCAAATTTTTCTTGGCAGTAATTGGAAACCAAGCTCCCGCTTTTACAGTAGCATCATTGGCAACAACAATACATTGTTTCCCTTTGATATACCCTATTTTTACGACAACGCCACCCGATGGACAACCACCGTGTTCAGCATACATTCCTTCTCCAACAAAAGCGCCAATTTCAATACTTTTCAATTTAGGATCCAACAAATAATCAATCCGTTCTCGAGCTGTCATTTTGCCTTCGGAATGTAGTTTTTGAATGCGTTTTTCTCCTCCACCTAGTTTTACGTGGGCAAATTTATGACGTAAGTTTACAAGAAGTAGTTTGTTGTGGTCTTCGTTTTTATTGAAGTTCAAGTCCATAATGAGATTGTATTTATCTAAAAAATAGCAATTGCTAAATTACGAAATCCATAGTAACTAATTTTATAATAAGCAATAGAAATATTAAATATCTTAATAGTTTTTTTGGGAAAAAAACGGCCGATTCGCAAAAAAAATAAATAAAATTTTAAAATTGGCGTTAAATTATATTAGTACTAATTTATTTTTTCGAATCGGAAACCAATCGTTTCAAGAAAGCCCATTGTTTCAAGGCATCACGAGCTTCGATAGCGGGATATCCCAACATGGTTTTACCAGCTGGAACGTCGCCAATAACTCCAGAACCTGCGCCCACGATAGCTCCATCTCCAATGGTCGTATGATCTTTTATAGAAGCGCTTCCACCAATGATGACGCCGTTTCCTAAAGTAACAGAACCTGCTAATCCAGAATTTCCTGCCATAATGCAAAATTTCCCCAGTTTACTGTTATGACCAATTTGAACTAAATTATCAATCTTGCAACCGTCTCCTAAAATGGTCGAGCTAAATTTTCCTCTGTCGACGCAAGAATTCGCTCCGATTTCAACTCCATTTCCTAAAATTACGTTGCCTATTTGTGGAATTTTCACCAACCCTTTTTCTGGGCAAGGACGAAATCCAAAACCATCTGCGCCAATGGTAGCATTTGGATGAATAATACAGTGATTTCCAATATGACAGCGCTCCCGAATGACAGCGCCGGACCAGATGACGCTCTCTTTGCCGATCGTGCATTCATCTAGAATGGTAACATTTGGATATATTGTAACGTTTTCGCCAAGCTGAACTTTAGGTCCAATATAACTTCCTGCACCAATTCGGCTTCCGTTTCCTATAATTGCAGTTGAGTCAATAATTGCCGAAGGATGAATATTTGTTGTAAATAATGGAGTAGGAGGTGCAAAAAGTTCTAAAACCTGAGACATCGCTAAGTCAGCATTTTTAACTTTGATAAAAGCTCTGTTTTGACCAGGTTCGATGGAAATATCTTCATTGACAATTGCAGCACAGGCTTTGGAATTAGCCCAAAACTTTTCGTATTTTTTGTGACCAATAAAAGAAATTTCAGAAGAATTGGCAAGTTCAAGTTGTTCAGGAGCCGTTATTTTTGTAGAAGAATCTCCTACTAAAGTGCCTTTTAAAACTTCGTTTATTTCTTGAATAGTAAAGGTCATTTGGGGAGTGATTAAGTTTAATTAATTGGTATCAAATAAAGTGCATTTGTAGCGGAATTACAAATTTAGTAATATTTTGCGAAAAATTACACCAGTAAATACATAAATGATTTATAAAATAATGTACGTTTTTACTTTTTGTTATCACTAATTTTACAAATTAAACCAGATCGTTAGACCATGAAATTTATAATTAGTATTACGATTGTTTTCCTGCTGTTAAACCCTATTGCAAATGCCCAAATTCAGGCTTTAAACAGTGATAAAACCAAACCTAAAAATATGACGGAACGCTGGGAATTAGACACCACTTCCGTGAGAGGTACGTTTTTGCTAACACCCTATAAACCTATTTATATTTTGTTGGGTAAATATTCTAGCAATCCTAACGATAAGCCCCAATCCGAAAATGATAGTCCTGATTATATTGTTCCAGAAAGTTTGCCATATGATAATGTAGAACTTAAATTTCAATTGAGTTTTAAGACTAAAGTATTGCAAAGTTTTTTTTGGGGAACTGGTGACTTATGGGTAGCTTACACTCAAAAATCATTTTGGCAAATTTATAATACTAAGTTGTCCCGGCCGTTTAGAGAAATAAATTATGAGCCAGAACTTATTCTGAATTTCCCAGTAAAGTTCCGATTTTTGGGATTTAAAACGCGAATGGTTGGAATTGCATTCAATCATCAATCGAACGGGAAAAGCGATCCTTTTTCGAGAAGTTTGAATAGATTTATAGTTCATGCTGGTTTGGAACGGAAAGATTTGACTTTTTATCTAAGATCGTGGTATGGCATGTCCGATCATTCTGGTGATAATCCTGATATTTCCGATTTTTTAGGAAGGTTCGACGTCAATGTTATTTACGCTAAAAACGGAAATGTTTTATCATTTACAGGAGGTTACAATATGAATTTTAAATCAAATCCGAGAGGAATTGCGGAGTTCTCGTGGTCGTATCCTATCAAAAATAATTTAAAAGCTTACTTGCAAGTTTCTCACGGTTATGGAGAATCACTAATCGATTATAATCATCTTCAAACGACTGTTGGACTAGGCATTTCGCTGATTGAATGGTTATAAAATAAAAAGACCCAACACTTTTTTTAAATGTTGGGTCTCCTTTTTTTTTGATTTATTTTACTTATACAATTTTTTGTAATATTCATCAACCATTCTGGCTGAATCAAAAAACGGAACAATTTGTTTCATGCTAGTTTCTACTAAATCCCACCATTTTTTTGGAGTGTCATAATACAAGGGAAGGATTTCATTTTCAAGCATTTTATACAAGTTTTTCAAATCCATTTCATCTTGAATGTAAGTAGGTAAAGTATGATCAATAATTGGAAGTACAAATGAATTTTGAGTTTTGTTCAAGTCTTTGAACTCCCGAACCCAACCATCATTGGTCGAAAAATTGATCGCACCATTCATTGCCGCTGTCATTCCTGATGTTCCCGACGCTTCTCTAGTTACTCTTGGATTGTTCAACCACACATCGGCACCTTCTTTTAATTGACGCGATAATTTCAATTCATACCCTGTAAGTACAGCCATATTTTTGATGCTTTTACTAATATGAGTCAGGTTATCAAAGTCGTGAATCGCTCCATAATCCATCGGATAGGGTTTTCCAGCAAATATAATTTGTACAGGTTTATCAATATTGGACAGTAATTTTATAAAACGTTGGTAATCTCTCGTGATTAAATCAGGTCGTTTGTAACCAGCAAATCGTCTTGCCCAAACAATAGTAAAAATATTTGGGTCAAATATCTTTCCAGTTTGATCTGCAACTACATCAAAAAGTTTCGATTTTAGTCTCAATTTTCTTTTGATTAATGCCGCTCTATCTTTATTTTGGAATGCTTCATCAAGCCAAGCATCTGCCCAATATTTTTTGTTTTGAGCATTTGTAATATGAGTAATTTCACAAATTCCAAAATAATCTTTCCACATATCTCTGGAAACTTCACCGTGCAATTTTGAAACACCATTGGCCATGCGACTCATTCGAAGCCCAACCAAAGTGTGGTTGAAAGTATTATCCTGAATTCCAGTAATTTCTCTCACTTTTTCTAAAGGAATTCCGTTGAAAAAACTCATTGATTCCAAGAAATGGATGTCGTGTTTTTCATTTCCAGCTTCTTCAGGAGTGTGCGTTGTGAAAACCATTTTTTCTCGAATGGCTTCAACACTTTTGAATTTATTATAGAGATGAAAAACGGAAGAAACCGCATGTGCTTCATTGAGATGATAAACATCTGGTTCATAGTTTAATTCGTCTAATAATTTAGCGCCACCAAGTCCCAAAACCATTGTTTGGGCAACTTTTGCATTAGTGTCCGAATCATATAAGCGGAAAGTAGTTGATTTTGCTAAATAATCGTTTTCTGGTAAATCGGTCGAAAGGAAAAACATTGGAACAGTTCCAAAAGTTTTTGGATTCAAAAAATAAGCCGTTACCCAAACATCGCTATTATTGATTTTTATGGTAAATTTTATATTGGTTTCTTCTAAGAAATAATTGGTTTTTTCTTGAAAAAGTACGCCCATCAAACGGTCTTCTTTTTTGAATTGGTCGTAATATCCTTTTTTCCAAAGAATTCCAATTCCTACAACATTTTGCTTCAAATCATACGCGCTTCTCATATGAGAACCCGCCAAGAAACCTAAACCTCCGGAATAAATTTTAAAGCATTGATCAATGCCAAATTCCATTGAAAAATACACAGCAGATTTTTTGTATTTTGGGTTAAAAGCGTACGGATGTTTATATTTTTCAGGAAGTGTCTTGCTCATTATTAGTAGTTTATTAAATTAAATTGGTGGCAAACTTACTATATTTATATAAAAGGTGGTTAATAAAACGTGTAAAATTCACCCAAAAATGGATTTTTTTACAATTAATATAACTACCACGATGTAGTTAGTACCGGTTGAAAATAGAAAACCCGACAGCTTCTAAAAAACGGTCGGGATTATAATCTAAAATATTTTCTACTTTCTGAAATCTAAATTCTAAAATCTGCATTCTAAAATCTATTCTTCCTCACGTTGTCCCATCATCATCAAAAATGCTTTCAGGAATTCATCGATTTCACCATTCATTACACCATCTACATTACTAGTTTCGTGTCCAGTTCGAACGTCTTTGACGAGTTTATATGGTTGCATCACATAATTTCTAATTTGCGAACCCCATTCAATTTTCATCTTTCCGGCTTCAATATCAGAGCGTTGTTCTTGTTGTTTTTTCAATTCAATTTCATACAATTGCGATTTTAGCATTTGCATAGCTCGGTTTCTGTTGTCGTGTTGCGAACGCGTTTCCGAACATTGAATTTGAATCCCAGAAGGTTTGTGAACTAATTGCACTTTGGTTTCCACCTTATTCACATTTTGACCTCCCGCGCCACTGGAACGTGCTGTTGTAATTTCGATATCGGCGGGATTAATTTCAATTTCAATGGTATCATCTACCAACGGATACACATAAACCGATGCAAACGATGTATGTCTTTTAGCATTGCTATCAAATGGCGAAATGCGAACTAATCGATGCACACCGTTTTCACCTTTTAAATAACCAAAAGAATAATCACCTTCAATTTCTAACGTTACGGTTTTAATACCCGCGACATCGCCTTCTTGATAGTTGAGTTCGCGTATTTTGTAACCCGATTTTTCGGCCCACATCATATACATTCGCATCAACATTGAAGCCCAATCGCAACTTTCAGTTCCGCCAGCTCCAGCCGTAATTTGCAAAACGGCACTCAAACTGTCGCCTTCCTCCGAAAGCATATTTTTGAATTCAATCGCTTCGATATGGTTTTGAGTAGTCGTGTATTGTTCGTCTAAGTCTTCTACAGAAAATTCTCCTTCTTTGTAGAATTCATAGGCCAATTGCAATTCGTCAGCCATTTCGACTGCTTTGTTGTAATCTTCTATCCATTTTTTCTTTGAACGAAGAATTTTTACATAGCTTTCTGCTTCCTTAGCATTGTTCCAAAAGTCTGGTGCTAAAGTCTTCTCTTCTTCGTTAGTGATTTCGATAAGCTTGGCATCAACGTCAAAGATACCTCCTCAACGCACCAAGGCGCTCTACAATACCTTTTATTTGTTCGGTAGTTGTCATAAATTATACTAATTTTGTGGCACAAAAATAGAAAAATTTTACGAAGAGACAAGTCAAGTCTTGTTCGTGTCCAAAATATAAAAAATAAAATGCGAATAAATTTAGTTAGTGATACCGTAACCAAACCCACACAGGAAATGTTGCGGGCAATGTTTCGTGCAGAAGTTGGTGATGACGTTTACAAACAAGATCCAACCGTTATCGAATTAGAAGCAAAAGTGGCGGAAATGTTTGGGATGGAAGCAGCACTTTTTTTTCCGTCAGGAACGATGGCTAACCAAACTGCCATTAAAGTAAATACCCAACCAGGTGAACAATTAATAGCCGATAAATGGGCACATGTTTATAATTATGAAGGTGGCGGAGCGTCTTTTAACAGTGGTGTTTCCTGCTGTTTATTAGATGGAAATCGTGGAATGATTACCGCCGATCAAGTCGCAGCTTCCATCAACGATCCAGAATTTTACCACAGTCCGCTTACGAGTTTGGTATGTGTCGAAAACACGACCAATAAAGGAGGTGGAGCTTGTTATGATTTTGAAGAATTTAAAAAAATTCGCCAAGTTTGTGATGCCAATAATTTGAAATTTCATTTGGATGGTGCTCGAATTTGGAATGCTTTGGTAGCCACCAATGACGATCCAAAGGAATACGGAAAAGTTTTCGATACGATTTCGGTTTGTTTGTCCAAAGGTTTGGGAGCTCCAATTGGTTCCGTTTTAATTTCGGACAAAGCTACGATTCACAAAGCGTTGCGTATTCGAAAAATATTGGGTGGCGGAATGCGTCAAGTGGGTTATTTGGCAGCAGCCGGAATTTATGCTTTGGATAATAATCTTGAAAGATTATCCGAAGATCACCGACGTGCCAGAGAACTAGGAGCTGTTTTAGAAAAACGAAATTGGGTTGCCAAAGTTGAACCCGTAGAAACCAATATCTTAATTTTTTCCTTGCATCCGCAAATTAGTGAGGCTGTTTTAATGGAAAAATTACTTCATAAAAACATTGGCATCAGTTCGATGGGACAAGGAAAACTCCGTATTGTTACGCATTTGGATTATCGTGAAGTTATGCACTCGTATGTATTGGAAACCTTAGAGAAAATGGTATTTTAATTTTAAGAATTATCTTTGCGAATGCGTGAAATATATTTCCCTCTGTTGAAGTTCCCACAGTTGAAACTGTGGGTTATGGATGGTTGTTATTAAAATTAGTATATAAGCTTTGTTCTATTGCCCACGGTTTCAATCGAGGGCAATAGTAAGGCAAAGATGGAAATACTAAAGTTTTAAAAACACAGTCCTTCGCACTTTATTTTGCTACATTTGAATTGTTTTTCATTTCTTCGAGCATAGCAATAATTTTATCTAATTTATCAACATCTAGTTTATTGAGTATCATTGTCAAAGCTTCTATTTCTTGTTTGGCATCAATATTAGTTTGATAATCTGCCTGAGCCTGAACTCGATCTCGTTCACTTTGTCTATTTTGTGACATCATAATGATCGGCGCAGCATAAGCAGCTTGAGTAGAAAAAACAAGATTAAGTAAAATAAAAGGATACGCATCCCAATGATAAATATAACCAACAAGATTTAAACCCATCCACAGAATTACAAAAAGTGTTTGGATTATGATGAATTTCCAGGAACCCATTCCTTTGGCAACAGTATCTGCTAAACGGCTTCCAAAACCTAATGCTTCGAAATGTTTTTCGTGCCAAGTTTTATAATTTGACATATTTCTTTAATTTAACGTTATTTAAACATTTCGTCCATTCCTGGAATCATTGGCATATCTACTTTTGCGACAGCATCTAATTCGGCTTGATTTACTTTTGCCGCTTTTCCGATTGCTTTGTTTAGCGTAACAATCAAATAATCTTCTAATTGTTCTTTGTCTTCCAATAAAGAATCGGCAATTGCAATGGATTTTAACTTGCCATTAGCTGTGAAAGTCACTTTCAATGTGCCGTCATTGCTTTGTTCGTTTATCATAACCGAATCCAAACGCAATTTAGTTTCTTCTATTTTTCTTTGAGTTTCTTTCAATTTGCCCATCATTCCCATTAAATCCATTGTCTTAATTTTTATAGTTGAAATGCAAAATTACTCATTTACACAATGACTTTCAATTTAAATTTTAACAATAAATAGATTTATTTTAAGTACAGTTTTAGTTATTTTTGTAAACTTCACTTCATAAAACGAACGTTTCAATATGCTTAAAAAAATTAAACCTCCAGTTGCCAAAATTGTCCCAATGGTATTAGAGAAATTTGGAAAACTAAGAACTGATAATTATTTTTGGTTGAAGGATAGAGAAAACCCAGAAGTTATTGATTATCTGAAAAAAGAGAATTCCTATTACAAAAAAATGACAGCTCATACCAAAGGTTTTCAAAAGGAATTATTTGCTGAAATGAAAAGTAGAATTAAGGAAGATGACGAATCTGTTCCCTATTTGTACAACGGTTATTTCTACATCACTCGTTTTGAAACGGGGAAAAATTATCCCATTTATTCCAGAAAAAAAGGGAGCCTTTCGGCAAAAGAAGAAATTGTATTTGATTGCAATAAATTAGCAAGAGGAAAAGCGTATTTCCAATTGGGTGGTTTAAGCATAAGTCCCGATAATAAATTGGCAATTTTTAGTGTGGATAACGTGGGAAGGAGAATTTATGACATTCAAATAAAAAATTTGGAAACTGGCAAAATTCTATCGGATAAAATTGAGAAAGTTTCTGGAAATGCCGTTTGGGCGAATGATAACAAAACTCTTTTTTATTCTAGTCAAGACGAAGTTACCTTGCGTTCCGACAAAATTTTCAAACATAAATTAGGTACAAATCAAGCTGATGACGTTTTGGTTTACTTCGAAAAAGATGAAACCTTCAATGTTGAGGTTGCCAAATCGAAGTCTAGAAAATATTTAGCAATTGAGTCGGGAAGTACGTTAACAACTGAATATCGAATATTGGAAGCTGACAATCCGGATGGAAAATTTAGAATTTTTCAGAAACGAGTTAGAGGTTTGGAATACAGCATCAACCATTATGACGATAGTTTTTATATCATGACTAATGCCGATAATGCCACCAATTTTAAATTGATGAAAACTTTGGAAACGGCGACTTCTAAAGAAAATTGGAAAGAAGTAGTTCCGCATCGCGAAGATGTTTTATTAGAAGATATTGAAATTTTCAAAGAATTTTTGGTCGTTGAAGAACGTTCAAATGGTTTGAATAAAATTAGAATTATGCCGTGGAGTGGAGAAGGGGAATATTATTTGCCTTTTGAAAGTGAAACTTACACTGCTTACACGTCTACAAACGTAGATTTTAACACTGATATTTTGCGCTATTCCTACCAATCGATGACTACGCCTTCGTCTGTGATTGATTTTAATATGAAAACCAAAACCAAAGAAATCAAAAAAGAACACCAAGTTCTTGGCGGAAAATTTGACAAAAATAATTACACCGAAGAACGAATTTGGGCCACTGCCAAAGACGGAACAAAAGTGCCTATTTCGATGGTTTATAGAAAAGGCTTGAAAAAAGATGGAAAGAATCCGTTGTTGCTTTATGCTTATGGATCCTATGGTCATTCGATGGATGTCACATTTTCATCAACTCGATTGTCTTTGCTGGATAGAGGTTTTGTTTTTGCCATTGCGCACATTCGCGGAGGCGAGGATTTAGGAAGGCAATGGTATGAAGATGGGAAATTATTAAAGAAGAAAAATACCTTCACTGATTTTATTTGTTGTTCTGAATTTGTAATCGAACAAAAATATACTTCACCCGAACATTTATATGCCGAAGGTGGTTCGGCCGGAGGATTATTGATGGGTGCAATTGTAAATTTAGCACCGGAATTGTATAACGGAATTATTGCTCAAGTACCTTTTGTAGATGTTATAACAACCATGTTAGACGATACTATTCCTCTGACTACTGGTGAATATGACGAATGGGGAAATCCAAATGTTAAAAAATATTACAACTATATGGCGTCCTATTCGCCTTATGACAATGTAAAAAAACAAAAATATCCTAATATGTATGTTTCTACAGGATTGCACGATTCACAAGTACAATATTGGGAACCGGCAAAATGGGTAGCTAAATTACGAAATATGAAGGATGATAGTTCTGTTTTATATTTAGATACCAATATGGAAGCAGGTCATGGAGGAGCTTCTGGAAGGTTTGAAGCAATTAAAGAACTGGCTAAAGAATTCTGTTTCTTATTAGATTTAGAAAAAATCCAAAAGTAATTGGGTTTTTTTTGTTAAATTTGCAAGGATTTGAGGTGAAACAAGAAAAAGTCCTTGATTAACTATTTTTTTTATGAAAGAAGAAATTAAAGCTTACAACTCAGTTTTAGAATTAATAGGCAATACCCCGCTTATTAAGTTGAATAAAGTTACCGAAAAATTAAAAGGGAATTTTTACGCTAAAGTAGAAGCTTTTAATCCTGGTCATTCCTCAAAAGATAGGATTGCTTTATTTATCATTGAAGAAGCAGAAAAGAGGGGAATCCTTTCGCCAGGAGATACAATTATAGAAACAACTTCGGGAAATACTGGTTTTAGTTTGGCTCTGGTTAGTATTATTAAGGGTTACAATTGTATATTGGCTGTAACTTCTAAATCTTCTAAGGACAAAATTGATATGCTAAGAGCTTTAGGAGCAAAAGTGTATGTTTGTCCGGCGCACGTTTCTGCCGATGATGAACGCTCTTATTACAATGTTGCCAAACGTTTGCACGAAGAAACTAAAGGCTCTGTTTATATCAATCAATACTTCAATCAACTTAATGTTGACGCGCATTATGCCTCTACTGGTCCAGAAATTTGGGAACAAACTAGTGGTAAAATCACACATCTTATTGCTTGTAGCGGAACAGGAGGAACTATTTCAGGCACGGCGAAATACTTGAAAGAAAAAAATCCAAATATTAGAATTTTAGGTGTAGATGCTTTTGGTTCGGTATTAAAAAAATACCACGAAACGAAAGAATTTGATAACAACGAAATATATCCATACAGAATTGAAGGCTTGGGAAAAAACTTGATTCCTTCGGCTACGGATTTTGATGTGATCGACAAGTTTATGAAAGTTACTGATGAAGAAAGTGCTCACGCAACAAGAGAATTAGCTAAAACAGAAGGTTTGTTTGTCGGCTATACTTCTGGGGCAGTTCTTCAAGCGATAAAACAATATGCCGACGAAGGCGAGTTTAACAAAAATAGTAATGTAATCGCTATTTTTCCTGATCACGGGTCTCGTTATATGAGCAAAGTGTTTAGTGATGACTGGATGAACGAACAAGGATTTTTTGACAGTATTAATGAAGAAGAAGTTCAAAAAATTGAATTCATAAAATAATCTGATAAATAATAAAGATAAAAAAAGTCCCTTTTGCTAGCGAAAGGGACTTTTTGTTTAATCTAATAATTCTGGATTACTAAGTATCAACTCAATTTTTCTGATAATGATTGTAATTTGATTCATTTGTGATTCTATATTTCTGAAAAACAGACTTATATCTCTGTTGACCCAGCTTTCGGAGATGACTCTTGCTCCCAAACTTATTCTTAAAACAGCACTTTCAATTTCATTTCCATATTTCACATTAACGGCTTGTCCGATATGACATTTTTGCGCAGCCAGTCTAATGATTTCTAATGGAGAATCTTCAAATTGGCTGGATAAATCAGAATTTAATAAAGAATACAGTTTTTTTACATGATCAACTGATAAGACTTCATTATTTTTAAGAATAAAAAAAGGAAAAATGGTTCTGATATTTCTTATACCAAATTCTTTGCTTGTAAAACTATTTATTTTCATTTCATCACCATAAATAGGTTCTAAAAAAGTGGCGTCATTTATGGAATCTTCAACAAAATTACAGAACATCTCAATTCCCATATTTCTATATAAAATGGGTGTTTTATAATAGCGATCCATTTCGACTATGGCAGCATTCCAGCGCATATAAGAACCATAATTATAGCCATCGGACAAATCATTTGAACAAGCCCAAGAAGTAGGCCAATCAGAATGATTATAGTATTTAGTTAGACCTTCTGGCAACTTATTTTTTACAGAACGTATTAATTTACTGACACTTTTGGGTAAAATTAAAGCTCCAGAGTAGGGAGGGCCGGTAAAGTATTTACTGCCGGTTATCGTAACAATATAGCCTTTATTCAAATAATTTTGGATGTCTTTTGGGTCTAATCGAAGTTGCGATCCATCGACAATAATTTGCATCGATAATCCTTTGATGGAATTTAATTTTTGAAAAAAGTCATCACTTGGTGATTGATATCCTAATTTCGACTGATCCATAGTATGCAAAACAACATGTCTGCCCAATTCATTGGTTTTAGAAATAGCATTAAATACTTCTTCATCTAATTGTTGTGACGATTTTAAAGCGCCATTTTCATCTCTAAAAGGAATTTGAATCAAATTAATAGCTCTAAAACCTTCTATTTTATCTCCTTTTTTAACTGGAAAATTTAATGCTGTTGTTTTTTCAAAATGGCATCCTTTTAATGCTGCAGGAACACCGCTACCCGTTTCATCAGAAGCTACTAAAACATGAGTTATTTCCTTGTGGGCAATAATTTGTGTTATGGCTGCTATTTGAAGCGAAGAATCGGTTCCTGATGGCGAGAAAATTATTTCACATTCCTCATTTAATTTGAATATTTTTCTAAGGTTGTTTTTTAGCAATTCAGTAAACTCGATGGTGGCATTTTTGAAACCATTTTTTAAACTGTTTTTAATTAAAATGCTTCTAACTTTGTCTGTTTTATCAAAAGCATAATTAGAGACACTTGTTGCAGTCGAAGAGGCAAAAGTAAAAGCTTCAGGTCTTGGAAATGGTCGACAGCCATATTTATTTAATAAATCAATTTCGTCAATATTTAATCTAAGATCACCACCAGCCATTAGTAAATATTCTGTTGGTTTTGCTAGGTTTTCAACAATGGGTTTCCAGGATTTTTTAAATGCTTTATGAGTCGAATTTAATCCATGAAAAGCTCTTAACTCTTCGTATTTTGAAAATGATTCAACATTTAAATCGGTTTCATTTTTAATCAAATTAATTAAAAAATAATCAAGACTTTCTAATTTTTCTTTGTCATCCTTGGGTAATAATTTATAGAATATGCGAGTCACTTCAAGTGCTGCAACATCGCATAGTGAAGCATAATGTTTGTCGCTATTCAAGGCTTTGTACCATAGTTGCCATTCGATGCCATATCTCAAATATACTAAAGCTAAAACGGGTTTGTTTAAAAAAGACGAACCAATTATAATCGACTTATTGGGTTCGATTTTAAATATATTAGGCTCAGTCGTTGAGGTGATGATATTGATGTTATTTACCTTCGGAACGGTATTAAATCTTTTTAAAACGCGAACCAAATAATTCACATTTTCTTTTTCGAATAAACTGGTTCTTCTATATTGATTTTCAATAAGTATGTTATTTGTCATAGGTGTTTAATTTTAAAACGTTCATCTGAACGAAATCTATGGTGTCTTACTTTAGGTTTTAAAAATATATCGAATTTGTGTCGACTTACAAATATACATTTTCATATTTAACTGCTCTCCATAAAGTTCAATAAAATCAGGGCAAACTCATACTTTGCTCAAATTTTAAAAAAATAGCCACGACCCGAGCGAAAGCGAACAGGCGAAGCAATTACACGAATTGTCACGAATTGAAATTTTTGAATTACACGAATTCCTGAAAGAGTAAGAATTAGTGTAATTTATTTTAAAAAATCATTAAATCCGCATGTTGCCAGATTCAAATTTGTGTTAATTCGTGTAATTCGTGGCGAAAAAAAAGTGTGCGTTTGCCCTGTCAATAAAATAGCGCAATTAGTAGTTTGAGGCATTGGTTTAAACGCTATAATGGAAAGGAATAAAACTTTTTTGGCAAGTGAAAAGCCAGAAATAAAGTTCACAGTAAAAAAAACAAACTCCATTCGATAGATTGAATGGAGTTTTTGTAATTATTTTCGAATGCTGTAACCTATTCTTCCATAGTATGATATACGTTCATCACGTCATCATCTTCTTCCATTTTTTCGATTAATTTTTCTACATCAGCCATTTCGGCTTCGGTCAATTTTTTTGTGATTTGAGGAATACGCTCAAAACCTGAGGAAAGAATTTCTATTTTTCTGCTTTCTAATTCTTTTTGAATCGTTCCAAAACTATTGAAAGGAGCATAAATTAAAATTCCATCTTCATCTTCAAAAACCTCTTCGGCACCAAAATCAATTAATTCTAATTCTAATTCTTCAGGATCAATTCCGCCTACTGGAATTCTGAAATTACAAGTATGGTCAAACATAAATTCCACCGAACCCTGTGTTCCCATCGTTCCATTGCATTTGTTAAAATAACTACGAACATTGGCCACAGTTCTATTGTTATTGTCAGTTGCAGTTTCGACCAAAATGGCGATTCCGTGAGGCGCATATCCTTCGAATAAAACCTCTTTGTAATTGGCAGTATCTTTATCTGTTGCTTTTTTGATAGCACGTTCTACATTTTCTTTAGGCATATTAACTGCCTTAGAATTCTGGATTACGGCTCTTAATCTGGAGTTGGCATCAGGATTTGGTCCACCTTCCTTAACGGCCATTACAATATCTTTTCCAATTCTGGTAAATGCTTTGGCCATTGCCGACCAACGTTTCATTTTTCTTCCTTTTCTAAACTCAAACGCTCTTCCCATTTCTAATTTATTTTTGAACTGCAAAAGTACAGTTATTAGTTATTTTTTCAAATGTTTTTTTAATCAATTGGTACATATTTAGCAATAAAATTATCGCTAGCCACATTCCAATTATTAATAGTATTTGTTCGGTCAACATTAAATTTATTAATAGTTTTATTATAATTTCCTACTTCTTTATTCACTTCGTTTACAAGTTTATTAAAATTGTCAACTTCTTCTTTAGATCGGCTGTTTGCCGATTTGTTGTCCATTACTTTTTTACTTTCTTGAAATTTTTGATTCAACATCATAAATGAAACGGTTGTCGGAGCCAATTCAAGTGCTTCTTTTTTAGTAAATTCTAAGACTTTTTTTGTAGCGAATACTAATGACATATCGTTTTTAAAAGGTTTGAATGTTTTTAGTTTTTCTATTCCCTCATTCGAATATTGTTCTAAAGCATTGCTGTTTTGTTGAATAGCACTAATGTCATTGTTTTCGATAGCTTTTGATAAAACCGATTCCGTAAAATTTACTTTAAAAAAGATAAGATACAATTGGGTTTGGTTTTCGAAAACTTCATTGGATAGTTTCATTTTTTTACCCAATTCGCTAGTATCTTCACCAATTTGAATATTGTATTTATTGGCAAATATTTTTTGGTTAGCATTTAATTTTTCAAATTCTTCATCAATTTTTTTATTGACTAAATCTTTCGTCATAATATAAGCTTCCATAGCATCATAGGATTGCTCGGCTACTTCCTGCATATCAATAATTTTTTCATATTCTTGATTGATCTGTTTCTCGGAAATTGACAAATAAGCGAGTAATTGGTTTTTATATTCCACATCACCTTTATAACCGTCTTTTAGGGCTTCAAATTTTTTGGTCGCATTTTGAATACTTTTTATCAAGGATTTTCGATTGGCATCTATTCTTCTTGCATTTTTTGTATGGGCCACAGTTGTGGTATATTTCCAAGTTGTTCTAGAGATAATATCTGTTTCCTTGCCAATGTAACTCAAATAATCAACGGGTGTTTTAAATTCTTGAGCATTTAAATTTGTTAGGGTTAAAAAAAGCACAAAGGCGCTAAAGATAGTTTTCATAAAAGGTTATTTTTTTAATTTATTGAAGTCATTTAGTATCTCAACGGCTTCTTCGATAAAGGGGTTTGTTTTTAGCTCTTTAATTTTGTAGGTGTTAATTTCTTGCTGATAAGTATCAAATTTTATCTTTTCTAAATCGTAAGAATTGTTGGAAATTGTGCAATTATTTTCTGTTGCGGCAATTTTTTTTACTTTTTTCCAAAGCGGATCGATATCGTGAATGTCTTTAAATACATCTTTGAAAGTAATCAAAAGTGGTTTTTTTGGATCGTTATAAAGAGCGTTTATTTCGTTGTTAGCCAAAACAATTTCATTGAAAAGCACATTATTTTTTGTTCTTAAATTACTTTGTTGAATTAATATAGGATAATAATCTTTTCGGAAAGGTGTAAATCTAGCTTTCAAATTGATTGCATCATATTTCAATGCGGTTTTATAACTTATTTCACGAGGAAAAATGCTATCATATAAAATAGGCAAAGCAATATCAGGAATAATTCCCTTAATTTGATTGCTGTCTCCAGTAATTCTGTAGAATTTCTCTACAGTTAGTTTAATAAAATCCTGTTGATTGGCATCTAAAGGTAAAATGGTTTGCATCGAAGCTTTGCCCAATGATCTACTTCCAGCAACTATCGCTCGATTGTAATCCTGCATTGCACCCGAAAAAAATTCACTTGCCGATGCCGAACTGCCGTTAATTAAAATAACAATTGGACCATAATAAACACTACCACGATTGTAATCTTTCAAAATAGTTTGCTTGTTTTTACTATCAACTAAAACCGAAACAGGTCCGTAATCAATAAACATTCCAGCCAGTTTTACAGCTTCTTCCATTGACCCTCCACCGTCGTCTTGAAGATCAATGACCAATCCATCAATTTTATCCTGCTTCAGCTTTTCTATTTCTTTGGCAACATCATCAGCACATCCTTGAGAACTTAACCCATCAAAATCAGAGTAAAAACTAGGTATTTCTATATAACCTATTTTAATTCCCTTTTTAATAATGAAACTAGAAACAGCATTTGCAGTCGCTTTCATTATTTCTTTTTTTAATAAAATAGCTAAGGTGTTTCCATTTTTTTTCTGAATAGTCAATTCGATTATTTCATTGGAATCTGAAAAAAATAATTCTCCAATTTTGTCTAATGGAGCGCAGGAAACCAAATAATCTTCTCCCTTGTTATTAGAAATTTTTAAGATAATATCTCCTTTTTCGAATTTATTGGTTCTGGCCGCTGGTCCTCCAGGAACGACTTCGTCTACAATAATTTCTTCTTTTTCGTTCAGGGTTACATCAAGTCCTATTGACAAACTACTAGTGGCGAGACTTGACATAAAACTGGATTTGGCGTCCTCCGAAAAGAAATTGGTATGCGGATCAAAATAGGTGCAGAATAGATTCAAAAAAGTAATCTGAAGATCGTTTCCAAGTCTTTTTTTGTTTGCTAAAAGATTGTTTAATTTGCAAAAATTAGACTCAAATATTTTTGCCTTTGATATTTTTTCGAGTTTTGAAAAATTCAGATTAAGAGAATCTAAATTGGAACTTAATTTAGAAATATCTTCCAGAATATCATACTTCATTCTCTTTTTCCAAACACGATCTAAATCGGTACTCTCTAAATCAAAGGGAAAGTTTTTCTTGGAAAATTTAATGGTGTCTTTGCCATTATATTCCAATACTTCCAGTTGTATTTTTTCCAATACTTTTTTCTTTCTTTCTAGGGCAAATTGATATAGAGCAATAAAGTCGTCCATAAACGAACAATCATTTTTTAAAATATAATTGTCCAGTTGGAGTCTATGTTTACAAAGTTTTTCGTACTCTAATTTGGTAAATAAATTTCTATTTTCATCTAAACCATCTAAAAAAGCATCAAAAACATAAACGGATAAACTATCGTCTACTGGTTTAGGACGAAAATGTTCGTTTTGAATTACCCTATTTATTTTTGAAAGTAGTTCACAGGTTTTGTCACTATTTTGACCCAATAGCGAAAATGTTGTCAAGAATAGCAGTAGTGAAATTTTCTTCATTTACGGTTTTAATTTTTGCAAAATAGGTATTCTTACTTTTTGTAAAAAGGTAATTTAACAACCTTTGCCAAAACATTATTTTTTCTGATTCTAATGAAAATTTCGCTGTCTATTTTACTGTTTTCGGTAGTTACATATCCTAACCCAATACCAACATTCATCGATGGCGACATCGTTCCCGAAGTTACTATTCCAATAGCGTTTCCAGCGGCGTTTACAATCTCATAATCGTGTCTTGGAACGGCACGTTCTTGCATTTCGAAAGCGACTAATTTCTTAGAAACACCCGCTTCTTTTTGTTTTTTTAAGTTTTCAGAATTGGTAAATTCTTTGTTGAATTTGGTAATCCAACCCAAACCTGCTTCAAGTGGTGAAGTCGTGTCGTTGATGTCATTTCCGTACAAACAAAATCCCATTTCCAAACGCAAAGTATCACGAGCTGCTAATCCAATGGGTTTGATTCCAAAAGATTTTCCGGCTTCGAAAACTTTGTTCCAAATTTGTTCTACTTCATTATTCTTACAATAAATCTCAAAACCTCCAGATCCAGTATATCCTGTTGCGGAAACAATTACGTTTTCGATTCCAGCAAAATCGCCTACTTCAAAATGATAATAGTCAATTGCTGATAAATTTACTGAAGTTAAAGCTTGCATCGCCTCAACCGCTTTTGGACCTTGAATTGCTAATAAAGAATAATCATCCGAAAGGTTTTTCATATCAACATCCAAATCATTTTGAGCCGAAATCCAATTCCAATCTTTATCAATATTCGAAGCATTCACAACCAATAAATACTGCTCGTCTTTTATTTTATAAACCAATAAATCGTCTACAATTCCACCGTCGTTATTAGGAAGGCAAGAATATTGCGCTCTTCCAATGGTTAAAGTCGACGCGTCATTTGAAGTAACTTTTTGAATTAACGCCAAAGCATTTGGGCCTGAAAGTAAAAATTCACCCATATGTGATACGTCAAAAACACCGACACTATTGCGAACGACTTCGTGTTCAGCATTAACACCTTCATATAAAATAGGCATATTGTAACCCGCAAAAGGAAGCATTTTGGCTCCCAAACTTTCGTGTATGTGCGTCAGCGCAGTATTTTTCATCGTGAATTCGTATATAATTTATGTTTTGCAAATTTATTCAAAATTTATCAGAATAAGAGCCTTAAAATTGTAAAAATCCTATTTTTGAGAAGCTTTTCAATTCGTTCGTTTGGATCTATGTAAGACTATATATTTGTTGCTTGAATTCAATTTTATTTTTGAATACTACTAAAAAAAAAGACAAATCGAACTAAGTTTGATTTGTCTTTTTCACCAAAATATTGCTACATTAATACTTTGCTGCTTGTCCTACTTTAGGCAATGAGTGTTTAATAAATTCTCTGATATCTTCGTTTGCAGTTTCTAAATCTTTTTTTCTTAAATACATCATGTGTCCACTTCGGTAGCCTTTCCAACTCATTCGGTCTTTCAGTTTTCCGCTCGGATCCATTTGCCATAAATTGTATTTAGCGTTGAAATAATCACAAGCACCATCATAATATCCAGATTGAACCATAACATTCAAATAGGGATTTTGTGCCATTGCCTGACGAAGATTTTCACCAGTCGCATCTTTAGAATTATCCCAAGGATGCACGGGACCAAACATATTGTATTTGAAGTCGGTTTTATAATTCAAATTATTGCGGATGTACATATTTATGGCAGGTGTAAAGGAATGCAACCAAGAAGTTAATTCGGCATTGAAATCTACGCTATCGCCTGCATCTTTTCGGTCAATTCCTTTGTATCGGCTATCTAATCTTCCTACAGTGAAACCTTTATCGCGCAATAATTCTTTCCAGAAATAGTCATAAGGAACATCTAAGTTATTTTGCATAATTACTTTTTCAGAAATTCCAGAATAACGAGCTATTTTTACTGCTATTGCTGCTCTTTTTTGCTCGTCAAGTGAACCGCCTTTGCTTAACGAAGGAAGGAGTTCATTAATCGTAAAAGCTTCAACTTCTGGAAGCATTTCTGTTAAATCTTTATTTTGTAAATCAGGAGGTAGCATTTTATGATACCAAGCTGTTGCTGCAAAATAGGGTAATTTAAGTGCTCCATCTGCAGCAACACCTCGAGTGATTCCTAATGTTGTTGGAGATACTAGTATAACACCATTAAGATACATCCATTGATTGTTTTGCAATTCTAACGCTAATCCAGAAACTCGAGTTGTGCCGTAGCTTTCGCCAATAAGATATTTTGGAGAAGCCCAACGGTTTGTGCGAGTTACAAATCCTCCAATCCAATCGGCTAAGTATTTAATATCAGCGTTTATTCCGAAAAATTTTGTTGTAGGAATTTCTTTGCTGGTTGCTCTGGAATAAGCAGTGTTAACAGGATTTACGAAAACAATATCGGCAACATCAAGGATAGAGTAGGGATTTTCTTTGATTCCGTAGGGTTGCACAGGATATCCTTCGTCGTCAATATTTAACAAACTGGGACCTGTATAAGCAATTTGCATCCAAACCGAAGCAGAACCAGGACCTCCGTTAAAAGAAATCACTAAAGGGCGATTAGAGCGATCTTTAACATCAGAACGTTCATAATACGTATAAAATAATCCTGCAATTGCTTTTCCATCTTCATCCCAAACTGGCATTGTTCCCGTCGTTGCTTTGTAAGGAACTTTTTGTCCTTTTATAGTTGTTGTATGTTCAGTAATTACACTTTGATCGGGATTGAATACAAGATTAGCTGACGAAGGTTTTTCCTCTTTGGCTACAGCTTTTGTTTCTTTAGTTTCCGGATTAGCTTCTTGGGAATAGGAAGCACTTATAAACCCAATAATTATTAATAGAAATAATTTTTTTTTCATTAGATGGTTCATTTATTTTATACTAATTAGTGAGTTGCTAAAGTATTGCTTTTTAAAGTAATGACAATATAGTGTCGAAATATATTTAGAAGTGATAATTATAATTTATATTTTTAACAAGTCTACTAAACTATTAGTTTTATTGATATTAGCAATTGCTCGTATCAATATAATTAAAAGTAAAAACCGCAAATCCACAAAAAAATTTGCGTATTTGCGGTAAAATTTTAGAATAACAAGTTACCCCAAAAACGCTTTCAATTCTTCGTAAGTCTTGATTTTTGTTCTTACTTTTTCTTTATGCAACACGCTTTCAATTTGTGTTGGAATAGTAAGTTGCATGTTTAAAGAAGTTTTAGAAGCTTATATTTTCAAACCATTAAACAAATCGATCAGTTTTGGATCAGATGGTCTGGGTGCTCGAGAATTAATGATATTACCGTTAGGATCAATAAGAATAAATGTTGGAACTCCCTGTATGGTATATTCTTTAATAAATTTTGAATTCCATTCATTGTCTGCCAATAATTGAATACCTCCTAATTGTTTTTCAGTAACAAATTTACTCCACTTTCCTTGGTCTTTTATTGCATCAATTGAGATACTTACAAACTCGATGTTTTTACCTTGGTATTGTTGCTCCACCTTTTGAAGAAATGGGGTTTCTTTTATACAAGGTCCACACCAAGTAGCCCAAATATCGATATAAATGTATTTTCCTTTTAGACTCTCTAATGACGTTTTTCCTCCCTTTTGGTTTATATAATCAAATTTGGGAGAAGCGCTTCCGATGCTTAAAGACTTAGTTATATTGTAATTAGCAGTGAGACTTTCTTTTAATTTTGGATCTGTTACAATAGACATAAAATCATTGTAGGTGTTTTTATAGTTTATATTTTCAATACCAATATCAGATATAGAATTTTGAATTAAACGATTTTTTATTATCTGACTTTTAAGGGCTTTAATTTTGGGAATAGCATTTTTAGCTGAAACAAACCAACTTCCTTCATCGCCTTTAATATTTTCGTAGAATTTTGTCATTACAATGTTTTGGTATTCTAATGAAAATAAAAAATCAGATTCATTATCTAAATCAATTGTTTCGTCAAATTTCGGAAATTTTTCAGAAGCTTTATATTCATATAATCCTGAATAGCCAGGATGTTGAATTTTATAAGAACACAAGTATTTTTGTTCTAAATAATAAATATTCCTAACTTCTTTTTCCTTAAAATAAGGATTAGTAAACTTCGTATTTTTATATAAAATCTTTATTGAACTATCGATTTCTTTGATTTTATTTAAGAATTCATTTTCATCCAGTTTATAAAGTTCTTTATCTGGAATTGCAGAAGTTATAATTGATTTTTTGGCAATGTATTGATTTTCTACACTTCCTTTGCCCGTATATTTTAATGTTGTATTGAAATTGGAATCATCAGCACTTAGACTCATTTTTGAATCTTTTGAAAAATAAATGGGCATCCAATTTTTGGACGTTTCAATAGAATAAATTCCTTCATAATCAATAGGCAACTTTTCTAAAAATGATCCGTCTGGTTTTAAATTGATTTCTTTTTTGAACGATTCTCCTTTGATCCAAATTTTTTTGACTTCGGTATTTGTAATTTTACCAGAAATAGTAATTGTTGCTTTTGGTGTTGTGAAGGAAGAAAGTATCACAATCAATAATAGAAAACTATATCTTTTCATAGGATTTTTTATCAAATATACTAATTTGCAATGATTTGTGCTTTATTGTATTCTTTTTATTCCTACAAATAAAAAAATGGCTAAAGTTTAATTTTAGCCATTTTGTATTTTTATAAATTGATTCTGTTTTTTACCCCAAAAACGCTTTCAATTCCTCGTACGTCTTGATTTTTGTACTTACTTTATATTTATTTAATACGCTTTCTATTTGTGTCGGAATCGGGAGTTTAATGTTTAAAGCGGGTTCAACTACATCTAAAAATTTGATTGGATGTGCCGTTTCCAAGAAAATCCCAATAGCATTTGGGTAGTTTTTTAATTCATTTTTCAAACCTAAATAACCCACTGCTCCGTGCGGCTCAGCGATGTAGCCATCAGTTTTATAAATAGATTTCATCGCTTCTAAAGTTTCTGCATCAGTATAAGAAAACGAAGAAAAATCTTTTTTGAATAACTCCAAATCGTTGTTGTACATTTCTTGGATTCGAATAAAATTACTTGGATTTCCAACATCCATCGCATTCGAAATCGTTGCTTTAGACGGTTTTGGATCGTAATTTCCTTGTTCTAAAAATCTTGGAACCGTATCATTCACATTCGTAGAAGCTACAAAATGCGCAATTGGTAAGCCTAGTTTTTTGGCTATAATTCCAGCACAAATATTTCCGAAATTTCCGCTTGGGCAAGAAAACACCAATGGTTTGTTTTGTGATTTCAATTGCTTGTAAGCAAAGAAAAAGTAAAACATTTGTGGCAACCAACGCGCAATATTAATCGAGTTGGCTGAAGTCAAATTATGATGTGACAAACTTTCGTCCAAAAAGGCTTTTTTGACCATATCTTGACAATCGTCAAAAACGCCATCTACTTCCAATGCTTTGATGTTTTGTCCCAAAGTGGTCAATTGTCTTTCTTGAATGTCGCTCACTTTTCCCGA
>JBBQSZ010000035.1:0-33201 GCA_038234745.1 Flavobacteriales bacterium
CATTGACGGAAGCCCGTGGATAAGTCCAAAATTAACCGAAACCATAAACGAAATGTGTTTGCAAATTCCGGGTTTTTATTTTGGAAGATTAGATATTATGTACAATAATTGGAATGAATTGGAACGAGGTGAAAATTTTTCTGTAGTGGAGTTGAATGGTGCAGCGAGCGAACCTACGCATATTTATGATCCAAAGCACTCTCTGTTTTTTGCTTGGAAAGAATTGGCAAGACACATTACTTTTATGTATGAAATAAGTGCGATAAATAATGCAAAAGGAGTTCCTTATTTACCTCATAAAATAGGAATGAAAGAATATCGATTGCATATTGAGCAAAGCAAAAAAATCGTGAAATTTTAATAAAATGAAACCTTTCAAAAATACACTTTTTGGTTTTATAGTTAGCTTTTTGGGCTCACTGCCATTGGGTTATTTAAATATTGTTGGCGTTCAAATTCTTTCCAAATCAGGAATAAATTCATTGGTTTTTTATTTATTTGGGGTTATTATTGTGGAGGCTTTTGTCATTTATTTCACCGTTATTTTTGCAAATCAATTGGCAGAAAACAAAAGATTAATGAGGTTTATTGATTTTTTTGCTATCTTTTTTCTTTTATTAATTGCCTATTTGTTTTATTCCCATTCAGACAATTCGAACACAGAGCATACATATTTAGTAGATTATGTTCAACATTCGCCTTTTCTAATTGGAATGGTTTTATGCGGATTGAATTTTCTGCAAATTCCATTTTGGTTGGGTTGGAATTTGTATTTAATGAATGGCGATTATATTTCCTTAGTCCGAAAACTGAAGTTTTATTATGTTTTCGGCACTTTAGCGGGGACATTTTTTGGGATGCTTTCTGTAGTAGTTTTATTGAATTCTTTATCGCAGAAAATTTTAGAATATTCAAAATGGATTGTTCCAATAGTGATTCCAATATTTTTTGTGGCTTTGGCGGTTTATCAATCGTATAAAGTGTATGAAAAATATTTTAGATCAAAAAGGAGCTAATTTCTGGGGTTTAAATTTCTTTCTAAAAGCAATCACAGTTTTTATAACCAATTTTTTTTAAAAGATTTTCCGTAAATTCGCATTATGAATTTCGGATAAATGAATTTCATTTTTCTTAAAAAAACAAATAGTAACTTCGGATGAAAAACATTATTATTACAGGAACTTCAAGAGGAATTGGTTATGAATTGGCTTTACAGTTTGCCAATGCGGGACATAATGTTTTGGCCATTTCTAGAAAAACGCCTCAAGCACTTATCGAAAATCCAAATATTAGTTGTCTTTCTGTCGATTTATCCGATGAAATTGAAATGCAAAAAGTAGATGATTTTCTTTCTAATTCTTGGAAAAAAGTAGACATAATAATCCACAATGCAGGAAGTTTATTGCTGAAACCCTTTGCGGAAACTTCTCAAATAGATTTCGAAAGTATTTATAAAGTCAATGTTTTTGGTGTGGCCAATTTAACTCGAGTTTGTTTGCCTTTTATGCAAAAAGGAAGTCACGTGGTTACCATTAGTTCAATGGGAGGCATTCAAGGAAGTCTTAAATTTGCTGGGCTTTCGGCTTACAGTTCGAGCAAAGGAGCGGTAATCACTTTATCTGAATTATTAGCGGAAGAATACAAAGAAAAAGGAATTTCGTTTAATGTTTTAGCTTTAGGAGCAGTTCAAACCGAAATGTTGGAAGAAGCATTTCCAGGTTATGAAGCTCCAATTTCTGCAAAAGAAATGGCTAATTATATTTTTGATTTTGCATTAACGGGAAATAAATATTATAACGGAAAAGTGCTTCAAGTTTCCTCGACAAATCCGTAAAAATTAAATTCCAAATCTCAATCCCGATAGCTATCGGGACAAATTTCAAAAATTAAATAATTGTCTGAAACCCTTTCAAAATATATCCCGGAACACGCTGTAAAACCAGTTTTTGAGTTGATTGTTGTCAATCAAGTGCATCTCAAAATTGTGAATGAACGCGTAACTCGTCACGGCGATTATCGGAAAGGTTTGAGCGGTAAACACGAAATTACGGTTAACGCAAGTTTGAATAAATATAAATTTTTGATAACACTGATTCACGAAATTTCGCATTTAGTGGCTTTCGAAAAATTTGGTCGTAACATCAAACCACACGGACTCGAATGGAAATATTCATTTCAAAGATTGATGATTCCCTTTATTCGACCAGAAATTTTCCCCAGTCATTTATTACCCTTGTTAGCAAGACATTTCAAAAACCCTTCTGCAAGTAGTGATGCCGATGCTACATTATCTTTGGCGTTAAAGCAATTTGACCAGCAAAACGATAAAAACCATATTTTCGAAATTCCTTACGGAAGTGTTTTTAGAATTCATAACGGCAAGATTTTCAAAAAGGGAGCTTTGCGAACTAAACGATATGAATGCGTTGAGGTTAGTTCCGGGCGAACTTATCTTTTTAATCCCAATGCCGAAGTAGAATTATTACCAAGTTGATTATATTTGTCAAACATAAATAAAACGAGAAGCGTTTAGCTAAAATGACTATGAATAAAAATTATTACGCAATTATAATGGCTGGTGGAGTTGGATCTCGATTTTGGCCAGTGAGTACAGCTGAATTTCCAAAACAATTTCACGATATGTTGGGTGCTGGAGATACTTTAATTCAAAAGACTTTCAGTAGATTGTCAAAATTAATTCCAGTAGAAAATATTTTGATTTTAACGAATGAGCGATACAATTCGATAGTTTTAGAACAGTTGCCAATGGTCAAACAAGAACAAGTTTTGTTAGAACCAGCAATGCGGAATACGGCTCCTTGTATTTTATTTGCTTCATTAAAAATTCAAAAACAAAATCCAGACGCTGTTATGGTTGTTGCACCAAGTGACCACTGGATTGAAGATGAAAATGCTTTTGCAGCCAACTTACAGCAATGTTTTGATTTTTGTTCCAAAGAAAATGCACTGATGACCTTAGGAATTCAACCAACTTTTCCTAATACTGGTTTTGGTTATATTGAATATGATAAATCGGATGTTAATTCTATCAAAAAAGTATCGCAATTTCGGGAGAAACCCGATTATGAAACAGCAAAAACATTTTTAAAAAGCGGTAATTTCTTGTGGAATGGTGGTATTTTTATTTGGAGTGCTAAATCGATTACGGAAGCATTCGAAAAATTCCAGCCGACAATGAATAACTTGTTTCTAAGTGGTTTAGAAAGTTACAATACAGCTGCCGAAAAAACATTTATTGAAGAGAATTATGCCTTGGCGGAAAATGTTTCTATTGATTATGCAGTGATGGAAACAGCTCAGAATGTCTATGTTCTTCCAGCTACTTTCGATTGGAATGATTTGGGAACTTGGGGTTCATTGCACGAAAAATTAGATAAAGATGACAATAATAATTCGGTGGTAAATGCTACTGTTTTATTGCAAAATTCATCAAGCAATATTATAAGTACAGCCAAAGGGAAGCTTGTAATTATTGATGGTTTGGAGGATTTTATCATTGTAGATAAAGACAATGTTTTGTTGATTTATCCTAAAAGTAAAGAGCAAGAAATCAAAGGAATCGTAAATAGCTTAAAAAAGTAAGGCATTTTTTTCTTTATTATTGGTGAAATAAATTAGTCTTTTAGATAGGATTCTCGAACTTTCTTAAACAAGTTGGAGGAGTAAACAAATTCTACAATTGCAGGATTTTCAGTTCGGAAAACTTCTTCATTTGTGCCTTCCCATTCTTTTAGACCGTTTTTAAGAAAGATAATTTTCTCGCCAATTTCCATCACCGAGTTCATATCGTGCGTGTTGATAACCGTTGTGATGTTGTATTCTTCGGTGATTTCTCGGATAAGATTGTCAATCAATGTGGCCGTATTGGGATCCAAACCAGAATTGGGTTCGTCGCAAAAAAGATATTTTGGATTATTCACGATGGCTCGAGCAATGGCAACACGTTTTTGCATTCCGCCAGAAATTTCAGAAGGTAATTTATCGTGTGAATTAATGATATTTACTCTTTTTAAAACAAAATCTACCCGATCTTGAATTTTATGCTTATCATCGTTGGTAAACATTTTTAACGGAAATCCCACATTTTCAGATACAGTCATAGAATCAAACAAGGCACTTCCCTGAAAAAGCATTCCAATTTCGGTTCTAAGTTCTCGTTTTTCGTCCGAGTTGAGGTCAGAATAAATTCTTCCGTCAAACGAAATGGTTCCTACTTCCGGAGTATGAATTCCAAGTAATGATTTCAGTAAAACTGTTTTTCCAGAACCACTTTGACCGATAATTAAATTCGTTTTTCCCGTTTCGAAAACGGTTGAAACGCCTTTAAGAATTTTCACACCACCGAATGATTTCTCTATGTTTTTTATTTCTATCATTAGGTTAAAAGTAATTGTGTTAGAATATAATTAACTAAAATAATCAAAACCGATGTCCAAACAAAGGCAACGGTGCTTGCTTTTCCTACTTCAAGCGCACCACCTTTCATATAATATCCGTGAAAAGCGGGAACAGAAGCCAAAAGGATTCCAAAAATAAAAGTCTTGATAAATGCATAGGTCACGTGAAAAGGAATAAAATTTATTTGAAGACCTTCTATAAAATCAGGACTTGTTCCAAATCCACCATAAACAGCCGCAATATAACCGCCAAAAACACCTAAAAACATACTGATTCCGATGACGAAAGGATAAAACAATACGGCAATTAGTTTTGGAAAAACAAGATAATTTAAAGAATTAACTCCCATCACTTCTAGCGCATCGATTTGTTCTGTAACCCGCATCGAACCAATACTTGAGGTGATAAACGAACCCATTTTTCCGGCCATAATTACTGAGATAAAAGTAGGTGCAAATTCTAAAATTACAGATTCTCGAGTAGCAAAGCCTATTAGGTTTTTTGGAATCAAGGGGTTGTTCAAATTTAATGCAGTTTGAATGGCTACAACCCCACCCACAAAGAAGGAAATGAACGCAACAATTCCTAATGAATCAATTATTAAATCATCAATTTCTTTGAAGATAAGTCCTCTCATCACTGACCATTTGGTCTGTTTGCTGAAAATTTCTTTCCACATTAAAAAATATTTCCCGATTTGGGATAAATAACGAAGGAGCATCATTTTTTTAAGTATTCAGTTTACAGTATTCATTAAAAAACACAACTACGCAAAAATACTGTATTTTGTTGAAATTTCAGATTTTGTTTTTACTTTCGACCGTTTGAAAAATTAAAATAATTTTTCTTTCATTTTTTGTAAACGGTATTTTCTAACAAATTTGGCTTGTTCGTCATTGACCAACATTGGTTTTTTGGCTGATTTAGCTTTCCAAAAACCTTGAATATAGTCCAAAAAAAGTAAAGGTTTTTTCTTCATCATCGCCAATTTTGCTGATGCAATTGCGGTAATTACGAATCCGTAGCCTAAGGTATAAAAAGCTTCTCCCTGTTTGTAGCGAGCGGTTTTGTTATAATTTGCTCCAGTTGGTTTCAGGTGTTTAACGTGTAAACTTTCGTCGGTAACTACTTTCCAATTGTAGAATTTACAAAGTAATTCGTCTACCGTATCCCAACCCATTGCTGGTTTTAATCCGCCAATTTGTTTAAAAGTTTCTTTTCGATACGCTTTCAAGGCGCCACGAATATGATCTTTGTCAGTTAGATTTTCTAAAACCCAATCGCCATTTTTTTCGATGTAACAGAAACCGCCCGCCATTCCAATACTTTCATCAGATTGAAAATGTTTGATAACGGTTTCGAAATAATTAGGAGGGAAAATTAAATCAGAATCTATTTTTACAATGATATCATAATTATCGTCTAAAGATGTAAAACCAGTCTGAAAAGCCTGAATTACTTTGCTTCCTGGTAGATGAATGGCTTCGGAAGTTTTCTCTATTAAATCAATAAATGGAAATTTTTGAGCAAATTCTAAAACAATATCTGCGGTTTTATCAGTCGAATTATCGTTTACGACCACAATTTTTGAAGGCAAAACTGTTTGCGAAATCAATGATTCTAATGTTAAAGAAATCAATGCTTCTTCGTTGTAGGCTGGAATGACGATGTAGTATTTCATTTAAAGAATTTTAGAATTGCTTCGCCAGTTTGCTGACGCTCGGGTCAGATTTGAGATTGCAGATTAGTTCGAACAGTATCAGAAATCATAAATCAAAATTCGTTAATCAGTAATTTTAAAATTATTTTTTTTCTGCGTAAACGATGTAATATCTTGGTGTAAAAAATCGCAGTAGGGGACGGAAACCAATTTTTTTGACTGGATGTGTAAATTTCTCTCTCGCTATGATTTTCCAACCTGTTTTTTCTAAAAGCCAATCTAGTTGCCAATCTTCAAATTCGTGATAATGTCGGTCCCATTGATCTGTTTTACTGCGATATGCGGATGAAAACCATAAGCGTAATGGAATGGAAATTAAAAGTTTATCACAGTTCACATTATCTAAAACAGTGTAAGGATTTAGCAAATGTTCAAATATTTCAAACGCAGTGAAAACAGTGTAGCTTTCGTTTTGCAAAGCTGTTTGGTCGTTGTCAATATCTTCGCCAGTGGTATTTTTTACGTTGAATCCGTTTTCAATCATGATTTTTGAAAATGGATTGGGAACTCCTAAATCAAAAATGACTTCAGAAGTAGAAATGTATTTTTGTAAAAATTCTAAGGTGTGTTTGAATCTTTTATTGGGGAATGTTTTTTCGTACATAGTCTTTGCGAGGAGCGAATATTTTTTTCGTTATTTAGGGTTACTTTTATTCCTGATTTATAGCTGGAATTAAAGCGCAAATATACTAATAAATGTGTTTTGATAGCGGTTTTTTAGCCCAGATGGGAACGAAAATCCCGGAGCGAAAAAATATAGTTTTTCTTGTTCCCAAAAAGCGACTAAAAGAAGCTTTTTGGGGACTTAGAAAAACATATTTTGTAGTGAGGAATTGTAGTGTACAGCTGGATTAGCTCCTGAAAAAATTAATAGCGATAAACAAAAGCATTAATATTCATCCCAGCACCCACGGATGCAAAAATTAAAATATCGCCTTTATTTATTTCGTGATTCTCCAGTTTTCCTTGTAAAATGAGATCGAAAAGCGTTGGAATAGTTGCCACACTGCTATTTCCTAGATCGTGAATGCTCATTGGCATTATTTTCTCAGGTGGAGTTTTTCCGTATAATTTGTAAAAACGATGAATGATAGCTTCATCCATTTTTTCATTGGCTTGGTGAATGAGGATTTTTTTTACGTCGTCAATTCCTAAGCCACTTTGGTCTAAACAACTTTTCATAGCTAAGGGAACATTGCTCAACGCAAATTCATAAATTTTTCGACCAAACATTTTGATGTAGCGCGTATCTTCTTTTTCTAAATCAAGGTTGTAAGATTTTCCAAAAAATAAATATCCCGCTTCATCAACTGCGTAAGTGGCACTTTCATAAGACAACAATCCAGATTCGTCGTTTGAAGCCTCGATTATTGTGGCTCCAGCGCCGTCAGAATAAATCATGGAATCTCTATCGTGATCGTCCACGACTCTAGAAAGGGTTTCTGCGCCAATAATTAGGCATCGTTTTGCCATACCGGATTTGATGAGTGCATTTGCTTGAAGCACACCTTCAATCCAGCCTGGACAACCAAAAAGTATGTCAAAAGCTACACATTTTGGATTTTGTATTTGTAATTTTTGTTTGACACGTGTAGCTAAACTTGGAAGGATATCGGATTGTTTTGAACCTTCTTTTACATCGCCAAAATTGTGTGCAAAAATGATATAATCTATAGTTTCTGGATCGATTCCCGCATTTTTGATTGCTTTTTGGGAGGCTAGAAAAGCTAAATCGGATGAACATTGATCTGGACTGGCATAACGCCTTTGCTCAATTCCAGTAATTTTTTTAAATTTTTCGATTACTACGTCATTTGAATAGCCAAAAGAGCTGCCGTCTTCATTTAAAAATATATGGTTATCAAAATCGGTGTTGGCAACTTTATGTTCGGGAATGTAACTTCCTACGCCTGTTATTTTAATTTTCATTGGAAATAAATAATTAATATTATGCTAAATTATAGATAATAATTGAAACTTTCAGATAAAATATAGTATGCACGCATATAATTGTTAAATAATAGGTTTTTCGAAGAAAAAATGTTGATTTAGTATCGAAATAGGCCAAAAAACTACATTTTTATTTTCATTACTGTGGCGATAGACAAAGCTCTCGTTTTCATGTTTTCGGCAATTTGCCCTGAAAAATTTTTGTCGATTGTAGTGTTGAAATATTGAAGCCAGATCGCAAAATGTTCTTCTGAAAGTTTGGATAGTTGATTTAAATCGGTGTGAATTTTGAGGACATTTTTTCGATAATCGCCTCTTTCAAAAAGCATTTGATCCCAAAAATCTGCCAAATCTTGTAAATGTGGTTCCAAATCGATTTTGGCAACTTCAGTAAAAAGAAAACTGATTTTGTTGTCAGCAAGTAATTTCACATAGAATTCACTCATCAATAGATGTAAATCCTCACGAGTTTGTATATCTCTCATAGTTTTATAAATAAAAATATCCCGATTTCTCGAGATATTTTGGTGGTATATTAGTTTTCCATATAAGCTTCGATCGGAGCACAGCTGCAAACTAAGTTTCTATCGCCAAAGGCATCGTCTGCTCGACGAACGGTTGGCCAGAATTTATTTTCTGCAATATAATCTAATGGAAAAGCAGCTTGTTCTCTGGAGTAAGGAAAATTCCAAACATCGGCAGTTAGCATAGCCATTGTATGTGGAGAATTTTTTAATACATTGTTTTTGTCTTCCAATGTTGAAGCTTCAATCTCTTTTCGGATGGAAATCATTGCGTCACAAAAACGGTCTAATTCTTCCAGATTTTCACTTTCTGTTGGTTCAATCATTAATGTTCCTGCAACTGGAAATGAAACTGTTGGAGCATGAAAACCATAATCCATCAAACGTTTGGCAATATCAGTAACTTCAATACCTTTTTGTTTGAATGGACGGCATTCCAAAATCATTTCGTGAGCTGCGCGACCCATTTCACCAGAATATAAAGTATCGTAATAACCGCTTAATTTTTCCTTAATATAATTAGCATTCAAAATTGCAAATTCTGTAGCACTTTTCAAACCTTCTACGCCAAGCATACAAATATATCCGTATGAAATCAAACATACCAAAGCTGAACCCCAAGGTGCTGCAGAAATTGCAGTGATTGCATTTTCGCCACCAGTTGGAATTACAGGATTTGTGGGTAAAAACGGAACTAAATGTTTGGCTACGCAAATAGGCCCAACACCTGGGCCACCACCTCCGTGGGGAATGGCAAAAGTTTTATGCAAATTTAAGTGACAAACGTCAGCACCTATTATTGCTGGATTGGTTAAACCAACTTGTGCATTCATATTGGCTCCGTCCATATAAACTTGACCGCCGTTATCGTGAATAATTTTTGTAATTTCTTTGATAGCACTTTCAAAAACACCGTGAGTGGAAGGATAAGTTATCATCAAACACGAAAGGTTGTCTTTGTGTAAAATGGCTTTTTCAAGTAAATCTTCCACATCGATATTTCCGTTTTCTAATGTTTTGGTCACGACAACTTTCATTCCAGCCATCGCGGCCGAAGCTGGATTAGTTCCGTGAGCAGATGAGGGAATTAAAGCGATATTTCTGTGATGATCGCCACGCGATTGATGATACGCACGAATCACCATAAGTCCCGCATATTCACCTTGTGCGCCAGAATTGGGTTGCAAAGTTGTTCCTGCAAAACCAGTAATCACATTTAATTGTTGCTCTAATTTAGTCAACATTTCTTGGTATCCTTTGGCTTGCTCTAAAGGTGCAAAAGGATGAATGTTGTTCCAATTGGCATTGCTCAAAGGCAACATTTCGGAAGCTGCATTCAATTTCATGGTGCAAGAACCTAGCGAAATCATCGAGTGATTTAGGGATAAATCTTTGCGTTCTAGTTTTTTGATATACCGCATCAAATCGGTTTCGGAATGGTGCTTATTGAAAACATCGTGTTCCAAAAAGGTTGAAGTTCTTTCTAAATTGGAAGGAAAATGATTGGTTTCTGATATTTTTTGGATTGCAGTTGCCTGAGTGCCTTTTGCGGAAGCAAAAATCGAAAGAATTGCATTGATATCGGCAATGCTGGTGGTTTCATTTAAAGAAATAGAAACCGTATTATCATCGATATAATAGAAATTAATTTCGTTTTGCTCGGCGATTGTTTTTATTTTTTTGGCATCAGCTTTTAAAACTAGAGTATCAAAAAATGCAGAATTGGTTTGTTCGAAACCTAATTTCACTAATTCGTTTGATAAAGTTGCCGCCAGTGAATGGATTTTATTAGCAATATAACGCAACCCTTTTGGCCCGTGGTAAACGGCATACATTCCTGCCATTACAGATAATAAAACTTGGGCTGTGCAAATATTAGAAGTTGCTTTGTCGCGCTTAATGTGCTGTTCGCGAGTTTGCAAAGCCATCCGAAGCGCACGATTTCCATCAGTATCAACAGTTACACCAATAATCCTTCCCGGCATACTTCTTTTGAATTCGTCTTTTGTGGCAAAATAAGCAGCGTGTGGTCCACCATAACCTAAAGGAATTCCGAAACGTTGAGTGGTTCCAACTACTACTGCTGCTCCCATTTCACCGGGAGGAATTAGTTTTGTTAAACTTAAAATATCAGCTGCAACGGCTACTTTTATTTCATTATTTTTTGCATTGGCAATAAAATCAGTATAGTCGTGAACTTGTCCAAATTTGCCTGGATATTGAAGAATGGCTCCGAAAAAATTGCTAGAAAAATCAAAAGTTTCGTGGTTTCCAATAACTAATTCAACACCAATGGGTGCCGAACGAGTTTCTAATACCGATAATGTTTGAGGTAAAATTTCCTCAGAAACAAAGAATTTATTGACGTTGTTTTTCTTTTGGTCACGAGAACGAACGTCAAATAATAAAGCCATTGCTTCTGCGGCGGCGGTTCCTTCGTCTAACAAAGAAGCGTTAGCAATTTCCATTCCAGTCAATTCGATAACCATAGTTTGAAAATTCAAAATGGCTTCGAGTCGACCTTGTGCAATTTCGGCTTGGTAGGGTGTGTAAGCGGTGTACCAACCCGGATTTTCAAATATGTTTCTTTGAATTACAGCAGGAACAATGGCTTGATTGTAGCCCAAACCAATGTAGGATTGAAACATTTTATTTTTAGTGCCCAAATGTTGAATATGGTTGGCATACTCATATTCCGTCATTGCAGGTTCTAAATTCAAGGATTCTTTTAAGCGAATATCTTTAGGAAGCGTTTCACTAATCAGTTGTTCAATCGATTCTACTCCAATAGTTTTCAACATTTTTTGAATGTCATTTTCTCTTGGTCCAATATGTCTTATAGCAAAAGCATCTGTTTTCATGTAATCGTGATAGTGTTGTTTTCTGAGCCGCAAATTTAGGGATTATTATCAAAAACAAACGTTCTCATTCCGTTGATTTCCATGTATTTTTCAACTAAAATACGGTCTTATTAACAGTTTGATTAAATTTGTCTAATGAAAACTTTTAAGAATATAGTTGATTTTTACATCCAAAGCAGTATCCACGTGGCTTTATCAGTATATTCTTTAGTTCGAATGTCGCAACATATGTTCTACATTACGGATGATAAAGCAGTAGCTTATTTTGCGTTTTTTGGAACTATTATAGGGTATAATTTTGTAAAGTACGCTTCTTTGGAAAATGGACTAAAAATTCCAATTCGAAATCGATTAAAACTAATTATTGTGCTTAGTCTGTTTTCTTTCTTGGCGGTTGGATTTTATTTTTTTCAACTGCAAAGTATAACCCAAATCACTTCGATTGTTGTTTTAGTTTTGACGTTATTATATGCACTACCCTTTTTTCCAAATAGGAGAAATGCCCGAAACTGGGCAGGTGTTAAAATTTATATTGTATCATTATGCTGGATTGGGGTTACTTTATTCTTGCCCATTTTAAATGCTGAAATAGCAATTACTTCCGATTTTTATTTAAAGTGTGTTCAGCGATTTATACTAATTTTTGTGTTGATTCTAATTTTTGAAATAATTGATTTAAGCACGGATGATCCTCTTTTGCAAACCGTTCCTCAAAAAATAGGAGTGAAGTGGACAAAAATTTTGGGCGTTTTACTTTTAATTCCTTTTTATTTTCTGGAGTTTTTGAAAATAAATTTTGATGAAAAACAATTAATTATCAATTTGATATTGGTTGTCATTATTACTGTGTTTCTGATTATTTCTAACGAAAGGAAGTCGAGATACTTTGCTTCTTTTTGGGTTGAAAGTATTCCTATTTTATGGTGGTTGATGATGGTGGTTTTTTAACAAAAAAACCGAAGCAATTTCTACTTCGGTTTCTTAAAAAAAATCCATTTCAAAATTTCAAAATTATTTTTTTGGTTCTTGTTTGCTATTTTTAGTGTCCATCATTTCCATCAATTTCATTCCCAAAAGTCCACTAATTCCACCTTCGGAACCGTTGCCGCCTGAAATTAGAACATCTGGAATTACTTTAATGTTGCCTTTGCCTATTTCTTCTGTGATTTTATATTTGGTAAAGTTATCACCTCCCATTGCTGAAACTTGTAATTGATACGCTTCGGCAGTAGATTTACCAATAGCCATAATCTTTTCAGCTTCGGCTAAACCAGTTTTAGATATTCTTTCGGCTTCTGCACTTGCATTAAGTTTTGTCGCTTCGGCTTGTGCTCCAGCTCTTGCTTTGGTTGCTTCTGCTTCGGCATTGGCACGCATTTTTGTTGCTTCAGCTTCAGCATTTACATTTAGTTTCAAACTTGTTGCGTCACCTTCGGCTTTTTTAACGGTTGCATCGGCTGTTCTTTGAGCAATTTCTACACTTTGAGAGGCTTTTACAATTTCCTTTTGCATATCAGCAATAGCAGTTTCTTTTTCAACTCCTTGACGTTGTTCTTGCGCCATTTTTTGGGTTTGATACGTTTTTTGCTCTTCTTCGGCAATTTTTCTATCGGTCAATGTTTTCATTAACGATTCTGGTGGAACAATATCGCCAATTAGTGTATCGACAGCATTCACATTGTATTCGTCCAAAACGACTTTAATGTGATTTTTGGCCGATTCTTGACGTTCTTTTCTAGTTGAAAGAAACGAAATTACATCGCTTTCTTGAGCCGAGTTTCTAAAATAGTTACCAATTGTTGGTTCTAGAACCTGAGAAACCAAGTTATTCATACTTCCAAAACGAGCAATTACTTTTGGTGCCTCATTGGCAGGAACGTGGATAATTTGAGAAACATCCAGATTGAACGGAAAACCATCTTTGGAACGAACTGTTATGGTTGACAGGTTCTTATCTAAATTGTGAGATTCACTTCTGGCATCTGCCCAGTTCAAAACCAAGTTCGTTGTAGGAACGGGTTCTAGTTTTGTAGTGTATATATTTAGCGCATATTTTCCAGGTCCAAAAGGTTCCATCCAAACACCACGCTGTCCTTTTGAAACAATATTTCCGTGTTTGAAAGTGTCACCAGTTACATCTTTTCCGTCTTCTCCAATGTAAGAAATGACCACTCCAACATACCCAATAGGTACATCAGTCATCGGAGTTTGTTCTATTTGAATTGCCCAAGAATTGATATAATAAGAACCCGCTAACATCACTTGTGGTTGTAATCCACGATTTCCACCGTTTTTTAAAAACTGATCAAAATCTTGAAAGTTATTGTGATTGTCTACAAATTTACCAGCAATTTGTCCAATTGGGATTGGTTCGCCATCCATTGCGGTTACAATTCCCACCATATTTTCTGAAATAACGATTTGAGGAGACATTACTACTTCAAATAAAAAGGTATTGATACGATAAGACCCTGTTGTGATAAAGGCAGATTGACGTCCTTTTTGTCCGCCATTATCCAAAAATAAAGTAGCATCTTGAAAATTATCCGAAGCCACTTTTTGAGCCAGAATGCGACCAGTGGGAATTTCGGCACCATCTTTACTTAATAATAATCCAATATTTCCCTCTGGAATAATGGTAAACGAAGTCATATTAACCGAATATTGCCAAGGCCACATTGCCCAATATAATCCAGGAGCAAGTGTTTTAGCTTGGTATCCAGCTTCGCCTTTGGTAGCAATAATTCTACCGTCGGGTAAGGATTTATCGGATCCAAATAGCACGAATTTTTTGGTTACTAAACCAATTTTATCTTCGGGAACAATTACCATTCCAAAGAAAACTCTTAAAACGAATTTGTAAAGAACAATGGATAACACAAGTAAAATTACCCACCAAAAATCTAGAATTGTTGTCATTATTAAATAATTTATTGATTATTAATGTCTTTGATTTTTATAAATAATGACAATAGAAAAATAGTGTAATTTCTTTTTGTTAAGTTTATGAATTAAAATTGTATTATAATATTGAAATTCCCTTTGAAATTACAACAGCTTTGTTTTAGCTTATCGTTACGGTATAAAATCTATAATTATACGGAAACACTTATTAATTGTTACAAAAAAACAGTAAAATATTTTCGTAATACAAAAACCGAAGCATTTCTACTTCGGTTTTAAATCAAAAATCGTTAATCTACAATCTGAAATCTTTTATATCAATCCCGCTCTTTTCAATAAAGCATCTGGTTTTGGTTCCTGTCCTCTAAAACGTTTGTACAATTCCATTGGCAATTCAGTTCCGCCTTTAGAGAGTACATTATCTTTGAATTTTGTTGCCACTTCTTTATTGAAAATTCCTTGTTCTTGAAAATATTCAAAAGCATCAGCATCCAAAACTTCAGCCCATTTGTAGCTGTAATATCCAGAAGAATAACCTCCTTGAAAAATATGAGAAAAAGAAACCGACATACAATTCTCGGCTACATCAGGATATAAAGTGGTGCCTTCAAAAGCCGTTTTTTCAAAAGCTTTAATGTCTATAATATCTGTTGGATTATTGCTGTGAAAAGCCATATCCAATAACCCAAAACTAATTTGGCGCAACGTTGCCATTCCTTCTTGGAAACTCGCACTTTCCTTGATTTTTTCTACATATTCTTGCGGAATAATTTCGCCCGTTTGATAATGTTTTGCGAATAATGCCAGAGATTCTGGCTCGTAACACCAGTTTTCCATTACTTGACTTGGCAATTCTACAAAGTCCCAGTAAACCGATGTTCCCGATAAACTTGGATAAGTTGTGTTGGCTAACATTCCGTGTAATCCGTGACCAAATTCGTGGAATAAAGTCGTTACTTCATTAAAAGTTAATAGGGATGGCTTGGTTTCGGTTGGTTTTGTAAAGTTACATACGTTCGAAATATGCGGTCTTTCGTTTATACCATTTTTGATAGATTGTGATTTGAAAGAAGTCATCCAAGCGCCATTTCGTTTCCCTTTTCTTGGGAAGAAATCGGCATAAAATATGGAAACTAGTTCGCCAAATTCATCCTTAACTTCATAAATAGTAACTTCTTCGTGGTATTTTTCGATATCAGAAACTTCTGTGAAAGTCAATCCATATAATTTTCTAGCAATGGTAAAAGCACCATTCAAAACGTTTTCTAACTGAAAATAAGGTTTTAGTTTTTCATCATCCAAATTGAATAATTTCTGCTTCAATTTCTCCGAATAATAGGCGCCATCCCATTTTTCTAATTGATCGATTTCGTCTATTTCTTTTGCAAAAGCAGTTAATTCGGCAAATTCTTTTTGAGCCGCAGGTTTTGCTTTGGCTAATAAATCACTCAAAAACGATTTTACTTTCGTTGGATTTTGCGCCATTCTTTCTTCGAGAACAAAATGCGAATGAGTTTCATAACCTAATAAATTGGCCCTTTCAAAACGAAGTTTGGCGATTTTTAAGGTGATTTCTTGATTATCAAATTCATTTCCTTGAAATGCTTTTTTACCCGCAGCAATTGCCATTTCCTTTCTCAATTCGCGATTGTCAGCATAAGTCACAAACGGAATATAACTGGGATAATCTAAAGTGAAAATCCAACCTTCTAAATCTTTACTTTTCGCCAATGATTTCGCTGCTTCAATCGTTCCTTCTGGCAAACCACCTAAATCATTTTCATTCGTAATGTGCAATTGATAATTGTTGGTTTCAGCTAAAACATTTTCGCCAAAAGTCAGTTTTAGTTTGGCTAATTCCGTATCGATTTCACGGAGTTTTAGTTTCTTATCTTCAGAAAGTAAAGCGCCATTTCTAGAAAAACTTTTGAATTTTTTGTCTAATAAAGTAGCTTGTTCAGTCGATAAATTCAAGCTTTCTTTTTGCTTATAAACGGTTTTAATTCTGTTAAATAAAGCTGTGTTTAAGGTAATATCATTACTGAATTCGGTTAATAACGGCGAAACTTCTTGGGCAATTTTTTGCATTTCGTCACTCGTTTCTGCCGAATTCAAATTGAAAAAGATTGACGATAATCGATCCAAAGCATTTCCAGAAAAATCTAAAGCTTCGATTGTGTTTTCGAAAGTTGGAGCTTCTAGATTGTTAATGATGGCATCAATTTCTGCTTTTGCAGCAGCAATGTTTTCGATAAAAGCAGGTTTATAATAGTCCATTTTTATTTGAGAAAATGGTGCTGTATCGTATTTAGTGGTGAATTTTTGAGTAAGTAATGTCATTATGGAGTTGTTAATTATGATTTTATAAAACCTAAATTTTAGAGTTGCAAAGGTATGGATTTATGGAAATAAGTAAAGGTTCTATGGGTTAGATTAGTGTTAAACTTAACAAAACAGCATTTGTCTAAGGATAAATAAAAAGTATCTTGTGAAAAAGTATCTTAATTAAAAGAGTTTTTTATTTAAAATTACAGAAAATTATGAATTACGAAATTATAATAAAGCGTATCGATACCGTTAATGAAGTAGAGGGTTATTGGTCGGATGAGGATTTTATTCAATTACTAGAAAAATTTAATTATCCTGATGGTGCAAAGTCCGAAAAAAAGAATTTACCAGAGTTTTTAGAAATGGCTATTTCAGACTATGAGCCGAGTGAGGCGGCAGAAATTGTTCTTGCCTATAAATTATCTGAGGAATTGAACGAAGGACAAATTCAGCAAATATCACACAATATGTTAATTGATAAAGTATGCGAAGAATATCCTGAGATTCATTTGCAAGGACGATTGTATCACGTCAATCAATTGCTTTTTAAGGCGTATAATGGAACGTTTCCGAATGCAAAAGCGTCTGTTCTTTATTTTTCAATGACACCAGATGAGACGGATTCAGAAAAAATATTGACAAAAGAGAATGTATTGAAATTATTGAATAATGGTTTGTCGGATCGCAATTTGATCAAACGATTATTCGACGACCAAATGACTCAAAATATTCCTTTTCCAGAAGCCGAAGGGATTATTTGGGAATTGAGTACAACCAATAATATCAATTATACTTTAATAACTTCTGAAAATTGGATTAACAAAGAAGATTTCATCCGTTTCGAATTTGAAAGTATGCTAGAGGAAATTGTAGTTGAAGAATAAGAATTTTTTTAAAAATTATAAAAAAGCAAAGGCTTCCGTAAATGGGAGCCTTTGTTGTATAAATTATTTGTTCAAATTTTCTGAAGACTTATAAACGGCTTCTTTCAAACTTTCTTTGAAGGCAATCATTTTGTCTAAAATTACTTTGTCGCTTGATCCAATAATTTGAGCCGCTAAAATCCCAGCATTTTTTGCGCCATTAAGAGCTACTGTAGCCACAGGAACGCCACCCGGCATTTGCAAAATAGACAAAACAGAATCCCAGCCATCAATAGAATTACTTGATTTTACAGGAACTCCAATGACAGGTAATGGCGACATTGAGGCGACCATTCCCGGTAAATGTGCCGCGCCGCCAGCTCCAGCAATAATTACCGAAATCCCTCGAGTATGAGCATTTTTGCTGAAATCAAACAATTTTTCTGGTGTTCTGTGTGCCGAAACAATATCGACTTCGGTTTCTATATTAAATGCTTTTAGGATGTCTATTGCATCTTGCATTACGGGCATATCGGATATGCTTCCCATTATTACGGCTACTTTGCTCATTTTATATGTTTTTTATTTTCAGTAGATTAAGTTTGTGTAAATCTGTGAAATCTGTGTTTTATTATTTTTTACTAATCACTCGAATCGTATTTTTTACATCTTCCGCAATTTTTCGGGCAATGGTAATGTCTTCGTTTACAATAGTCACGTGTCCCATTTTTCTATAAGGACGCGTTTGTTTTTTACCGTAAATATGCGGTGTTACGCCGTTCCAACCCAAAATAGTTTCGATATTTTCGTAAATAACATCGCCAGAAAAACCTTCGGCGCCAGATAAATTCACCATAATTCCTGCTACTTTGCTATCTGTATTTCCTAAAGGTAAATTAAGAATGGCGCGCAAATGATTTTCGAATTGCGAAGTATAACTGGCTTCAATACTATAATGTCCTGAATTGTGAGGTCTTGGTGCTACTTCGTTTACTAAAATTTCATCGTCTTCGGTTTGGAACATTTCAACTGCCAAAAGTCCTACGTGATTGAATTTTTCAGAAACATGTAGAGCAATTGTTCGTGCTTTGAAGGCTACTTCGTCGTCAATTCTTGCGGGGCAAATTACGTATTCTACTTGGTTGGCTTCGGGATGAAATTCCATTTCCACAACTGGGTAAGTTTTGATTTCGCCCGAAGAATTGCGACAAACAATTACTGCCAATTCATTTTTGAAAGGAACCATTTCTTCGGCAATACATTCCACATTAGGCAATTCGTCTAAATCAGTAATATTTCGAATGATTTTTACGCCATTTCCATCATATCCAAACTCCGTACATTTCCATACAAATGGCATTTTTAATTTTGATTCTAAGATTTGTACGACTAAACTTTTTAAATCAGCAAAACGCTTATAATTTGCAGTAGGAATACTATGTTCTGAATAGAAATCTTTCTGAACTCCTTTATTTTGAATTAATTTCAAAGTTTTTGGACTCGGATAGACTTTTAATCCTTCATTTTCCAATTTTTCTAAGGCGTCTAAATTGACTAATTCTATTTCAAAAGTCAATAGATCTACTTTTTTTCCAAAGTTATAAACGGTTTCAAAGTCCATTAAATCGCCTTGAAAAAATTGATTACACGCAATTTTGCAAGGAGCTTCCTCGCTTGGATCCAAAACATAAGTTTGTATATCGAATTTACGGGTGTCGAACAAAAGCATTTTCCCCAATTGTCCGCCACCTAATATTCCTAATTTAAAATCAGAAGAAAAATAATTCATTGTATTGCTATTTGTTCGTCGCAAAGATACTTTATAATGGTTAAATGGGAAAATGCTATTTTATTTTCTTCAAAACTTCTCTAGCCACAGCTTTGTAGGCAGCGGAATGATAGAGATAATCTTTCTCGATTATAATTTTAAGTTCGGGATGAATCCACGCAAAATGATGCCCTAAAAGATGTAAAGTGCGAATGGAATAACATTTGGAAGCCACTTTGGTCTCTCTGATTAACCAGTCAAAACAAGCCTCCATAATTTGAAGCATATTATTTTCCGAAAGTTGAATTTCTTTTTTCTTGAAATGAGAAGTAGCCAACAAAAGACAAACTTTCGAAATAGCTCGGATGGCGCTTTCATCTCTTAGAGTCGTAATTTTGGAACATAAAAAATCCAGGTGCTCTTGAAACCATTCCGGTTTTTCATAACAAACTAATTCTAAAATCCAACAGGATTTTGTTCGATTTCCATTGGAAGATTCAAAACAGAGTTTAAGCAATTGAGGAAAATAATCTTTGTTTCGTATAATTTCATTCGAATATTGTTGTCTATTGTCTCTGAATGCTGTAACGGAATCTAATTTTTTTTTGAATTCGCTATCCATCGGTTGTAAATTTGATCGAAAAGTACAAATCAATTGCCAATTGTCAATTTCGAAATCCCTATATTTGCAAATTATTTTTAAAACGAAAAAAAGTGATACAACTACACGATAAACAATTTATTCCGTTTATTTCTGCTCAGGAAATAGAATTCGCTATTGGTAAAATAGCAGCACTTGTAGAGGATGATTTTGCCGATGAAACTCCAGTTTTTGTTGGCGTTTTGAATGGTGCCTTTATGGTCGTTTCTGATTTTATGAAACAGTATAAATCACCTTGCGAAGTGAGCTTTATTAAAATGTCTTCCTACGATGGAACGACTTCAACAAATGATGTCAAACAATTAATAGGTTTGGATCGCGATTTGTCCGGAAGAACCGTCGTTGTTATCGAAGATATTGTTGACACAGGCAATACCTTGGTAGCTTTGAAAGAATTATTCAAACAACAAAATGTGAAGCACTTCAAAATAGCAACTCTTTTTTTCAAGCCAGAAGCCTTAAAACACGACATTAAGATTGATTATGTTGGCATCAGAATTCCGAATAAATTTATTGTAGGTTTCGGATTAGACTACGATGGTTTAGGAAGAAATTTACCAGAAGTATATCAATTGAAGGAGTAAAACAGAACAAAAATATAACTCACAACTTACATTACAAAAATGATTAACATAGTTTTATTTGGCAAACCAGGTGCAGGAAAAGGAACGCAAGCTGAGTTTTTGAAAGGAAAATACAATTTAGTTCACCTTTCAACAGGAGATGTTTTTAGATTTAACATCAAAAACGAAACCCAATTAGGTAAATTAGCTAAAACCTATATGGACAAAGGCGATTTAGTTCCTGATGGAGTAACGATACAAATGTTGCAAAGCGAAGTAGATAATAATCCAGAGGCAGCAGGTTTTTTATTTGATGGTTTTCCAAGAACAATAAGTCAAGCGGAAGCTTTAGACGCTTTTTTGTCTACTAAAAATGACAAAATTACTGCTACAATAGCATTAGAAGCCGATGACGAAATTCTTGTCGCTCGCTTGCTCGAAAGAGGTAAAACTAGCGGAAGACCTGATGATCAAGATGAAGAAAAAATTAGACATCGCTACCAAGAATACAACCAAAAAACAGCTCCTTTGATGGAGTATTATTCTAAGCAAAATAAATTTTATCCTGTAAATGGGATTGGTTCTATTGCTGATATTACAGAGCGATTAAGTAAAGTAATCGATAATTTATAAAAGTTTATAGTTTATGGTTGGTAGTTCCCAATTCGGAGACAAACAACAAACAATGAAATGGAAATTTTAATAATTCTTTTTTTAATCATCCTCAATGGTGTTTTCTCGATGTCGGAAATCGCGTTGATTTCGGCAAGAAAAAACCGTTTGGAAACTGCTGCAAAAAAAGGAAGTAAAAATGCTCAAATTGCATTAGATTTATCTAATTCACCCAATAAATTTTTATCTACAGTTCAAATAGGAATAACGCTAATAGGAATTCTTACTGGTATTTATTCCGGAGATAAAATCACGCATGATGTTCAGGATTTTATTGCCGGTTTTGCAGTTTTAAAGCCATTTTCGGCAACAATTGGGGTGGGAATTGTGGTAGTTGTTTTGACTTTTTTCTCCTTGGTTTTAGGTGAATTATTACCCAAAAGAATCGGATTAAATCATCCTGAAGCCATTGCAAAAAAGGTCGCATTGCCGATGAAAATAATTTCGATTATAACCGCGCCATTTATTTGGTTATTAACCTATTCGACCGAATTTTTATTGAAAGTTTTGCAAATAAAACCCAATGCTGACGGCAAAGTTACCGAAGAAGAAATTAAAGCAATTATCAAAGAAGGAACAGAAGGTGGTGAAGTTCAAGAAATTGAACAAGACATTGTAGAGCGCGTTTTTCACATTGGTGACCGAAAAATAAATTCATTGATGACTCATAGAAAATCAGTTGTAATGTTGCCGTTGCATTCTGATAAAGAGCAGGTTAAGGAATTTATGCTCAAAGAATTGCATAGTATTTATCCTGTTTATGGAGAAAACCACGATGATATTTTGGGCGTTGTAAATTTGAAAAATATTTTTGCAACAATCGATACTCCAGATTTTAAATTGGCAACTATTATGACCGAAGCACCTTTTATGATGGAGTACACCACAGCATACAAGGCTTTAGAACAGTTCAAAAACTCAGGTGTGCATTATGCTTTTGTTTCTGATGAATATGGTTTTTTTCAAGGAATAATTACTTTGAATGATATTTTGGAAGCTTTGGTTGGAGATGCGTCTGATTTTTATAAAGATGATTTCAAATTAATCGAAAGAGAAGATGGAACTTGGTTGGTTGACGGACATTATTCGTTGCACGATTTCTTGACCTATTTCGAGTTAGACGAATTAATAAATGACTATGAAGTAACCACCGTGAGTGGATTAATATTGACCGAACTTTCTCATATTCCAAAAGAAGGAGAAATATTAATTTGGCAAAAATTTGAGCTAGAAGTCATTGATATGGATGGCGTGAAGATTGATAAAGTAATGGTGAAAGCCTTAAAATAATAGTTTTCAGTCGCAGTTTTCAGTCTCAATAATCACTGAAAACTGCGACTGCTACTGAATACGAAAAAAAATGACAGAAGGAAACTTTGTAGATTACGTAAAAATATTTGTTTCATCTGGAAAAGGCGGAAAAGGATCTACGCATTTGCATAGAGAAAAATTTATTGAAAAAGGTGGTCCAGACGGTGGTGATGGAGGTCGTGGAGGACACGTTTATTTGGTTGGAAATAAAGCGCTCTGGACGTTATTCCATTTAAAATTTGCACGTCACGTCAAAGCGGGTTATGGTGGTGATGGGAGTGGTGATCGAAGCACCGGCGCCGATGGAGATGATAAGTACATCGAAGTGCCTCTAGGAACTGTAGTAAAAGACAAAGAAACGGGAGAAACCTTATTCGAAATTACCGAAGACGGAGAAAAACAAATTCTGTGTCGTGGCGGAAAAGGTGGACTAGGAAACTGGCACTTTAGAAGTTCGACTAATCAAACGCCTAGATATTCTCAACCTGGTTTGCCAGGAATAGAAATGGATGTGATTTTGGAACTTAAAGTTTTGGCCGATGTAGGTTTGGTAGGTTTTCCAAATGCTGGAAAATCAACTTTACTGTCAGTTTTGACTTCAGCGAAACCTAAAATTGCCGATTATCCGTTTACGACTTTAAAACCTAACTTAGGAATTGTAGCGTATAGAGATTTTCAATCGTTTGTAATTGCTGATATACCAGGAATTATTGAAGGTGCAGCCGAAGGGAAAGGATTGGGTCATTATTTCTTGAGACACATCGAACGTAATTCAACTTTGTTGTTTTTGGTTCCTGTTGACACACCAAATATTAAAGGAGAATATGATATATTGGTCAATGAACTGACAAAATACAATCCCGAAATGCTGGACAAAGAGCGTTTGTTAGTGATTTCAAAATGCGACATGCTCGACGATGAACTCAAAGCCGAATTGAAAATCGAATTGGATAAAGAATTTAAAGACATTCCCTATATGTTTATTTCCTCAGTTGCGCAACAAGGTTTGTCTGAATTGAAAGATAAACTTTGGAAGATGTTGAACGACTAAAAATCATATTTTTAAATATAAAAGTGTTCTAGAAATAGAGCACTTTTTTTTCGTTATGAAATTTTGATTGTTTTAATAAAATTCCCTTAATTGTTTTATGGAATCTTTAAATTACACTATTTTTGCGATGCTATTTTTAGCAAATAAACTGTTTTTGTGTAAAATATTCTTTTTTATGCGATTTATCAGTTTTCAATTAACCTTTATATTTAAAAAAAATGAAAAAATTTGTTTTTGCCTTAATCGCTGGAATATTGCTAGTGCCAATTTCTGTTAAAGCCGATGAAGGAATGTGGTTTTTAATGTTTATCGAACGTTTGAATCACCGTGATATGGAAAAAATGGGATTACAATTGACATCCGAAGAAATTTATAGTATCAATCACAGTAGTTTGAAAGATGCCGTGGTGCAATTTAATGGTGGATGTACTGCCGAAATCGTCTCGAAAGAAGGATTGGTTTTGACCAATCACCACTGTGGTTATAGCGCCATTGCCGAACTTTCTACTGCGGAACAAAACTATTTGAAAGATGGCTTTTGGGCAAAAGATAAAAGTGCAGAATTGAAACCTAAGTCGCTTTACGTTCGTTTTTTCGTTCGAATGGATGATGTTTCCAAAAGAATTTTATCAAAAGTGAATGATAAAATGTCGGAAACAGAGCGAAATAAAACCATTCAACAAGAGATGTCATTGATTGAAAAAGAAAATAATGAAGGCGGAAAATATACCGTTTCAGTTCGTCCATTTTTTCAGGGGAACGAATATTATTACTTTGTCTATCAAGATTATAAAGATGTTCGATTAGTAGGAACACCTCCTGCAAGTGTCGGAAAATTTGGTGGCGATACTGACAACTGGGAATGGCCACGTCATACTGGCGATTTTTCGATGTTTAGAGTTTATGCAGATAAAGACGGAAACCCAGCAGAATATTCTACAGAAAACGTGCCTTTGTCTCCCAAACATTACTTGCCAATAAGTTTGCAAGGTGTAGCAGAAAATGATTTCGCAATGATTTTGGGTTATCCAGGAAGAACCAACCGTTGGATGCCAGCAAATGGAATTGAACAAAATGTGAAATTTGCCTATCCTGCTTGGGTTGAAGGCGCAAAAACCGGAATGGACAGAATGAAAGTATATATGGACAAGGATGCTACTGTAAATTTACAATACGCCTCTAAATATGCTTCGACAGCTAACTATTGGAAAAATAGACAAGGTATGATCGATGCTTTAAATAAATCTGGAACGGTTAAAACAAAAGCGGAATTCGAATCTAAATTTAACGTTTGGGCGAATAAAGCTGAAAACAAAGCTAAATATGGTCATGTTGTTGCAACGATCAATCAGTATTATGCAGATACAAACCTAAAATCACGTCAAGATAATTATCTTTCGCAATTGATGCGAACAGCATCTTACGGAGGTTCGCCAGCCATTTTAGGGAACTCATTTGTTTTCTATTTTAACCAAAACGAAGCAAAAAGAGCCGAGTTACTTCCAAAAATCAATGCTTTGATTGAAACGATTTATGGAAATTTTTATGCTCCATTGGAAAAAGATGTTTTTATTGCTCAATTAAACTTATATACTTCTAAAGGTGCTGAATATGGACTTTCGCCAGTACTCTCAAAATTAAAAGAGGAAAACAAAGGCGATTTTAAAACAGTAATAAATGATGCCGTTTCCAAAAGTATTTTTACTTCCAAAGAAAGTGTTCTTGCTTTTATGAAAAATCCAAAACCAGAAACAATTAGTTCCGATCCACTTTATGTATTATCGAATGAATTAGCAACAAAAATGAGATTCAAATCGGAAGAACAACAAAAAGCGGATGATAATTTTGAGAAAAATTATCGCAATTTGGTGGAAGGTTTGCGCGAATCTAAAATAAATGCTATCCAATATCCTGATGCCAATTCCACTTTAAGATTATCTTACGGAAAAGTAAATGCTTTGCCTAAAGACAAACGCAACGACGCAACGATAAATAATTATACAACAATGACAGGATTAGTCAAAAAGTATAAAGCAGGTGACTCTGAATTTGATTTACCAGCTCGATTATTGGAATTGAATAAAGCAAAAGATTACGGAAGATATGCGGACAAAGCAGGATATATGCCAATAAATTTCTTGACCGACAATGATATTACAGGAGGAAACTCAGGTTCGCCAGTAATAAACGGAAAAGGAGAATTAATTGGAATTGCCTTTGATGGAAATATTGAAGCAATGGCTGGAGATGTTATTTTTGATCCAAAATTACAACGAACCATCAATGTTGATATTCGTTATGTGCTTTGGTTAATAGATAAATATGCTGGAGCAAAACATATTGTTGACGAAATGACCATTGCGAATTAGCAGTAAAATTCATCTGTTTATTAGAAAATACCCCAAAAAAATAATCATTTTTTTGGGGTATTTTTATGAAAAAATTATCCCACAAACCGCTTGATATTTTATACATTAGCTGAACAAAAAAACATCAAAAAATGAAAAATAATAAAGTACAATCAGTGCTAAAAACTGTTGTCGTTCTGGTGCTTGGTTCAATAATAGTATCTTGGGGAGTTGTCGGTCACGAACATATTAATAAAGCGGCGGTTATGATTTTGCCCAAACCGATGCTTACTTTTTTCTACAATCATATAGATTTTATTACTCAGGAATCTTCAGTTCCTGATATTCGAAAATACAGTCTCAATTACAAAGACGAAAATCCAAGACATTATTTTGATATGGAAAACTTTGGTTCCCAAGATAGTTTGCCAAAAACTTTGGCGGAAGCCAATAGAAAATATGATGCTAAATTTTTGATGAACAACGGAATTCTTCCTTGGTACATCGACGATATGATGGTTAAATTGACCAATGCTTTCAAAAATAAAAGCAGAGCCGAAATACTTTTTCTGTCTGCCGATTTAGCACATTATATCGGTGATGCGCACATGCCGTTGCACACTTCTGCAAATCACGACGGACAATTAACCGATCAAAAAGGCATTCATGCCCTTTGGGAAAGCAGAATTCCAGAACTTTTTGTCGAAAAATATAAATTTACGGTTGCGCCACCACAATACATCGAAAATATAAGTCAGCATACTTGGCAAATGATTAATGATACCCATAGTTTGGTTGCGCCTCTTCTTGCAGCCGATAAAATATTGCGAACTACAACTCCAGAAAATAAAATTTATGTGGTTGATGATCAAGGTAAAGTCGAAAAAAACAAATATAATGCTGCAAAATTTTCTGATGAATATGCCAATCAATTGAATGCTTCTTTGAATGGAATGGTCGAAGGTCAAATGAAAAAAGCAATTACCGAAGTAGCTAGTTATTGGTATACCGCTTGGGTAAATGGTGGAAAACCAGATTTAAATGACCTAGATTCTCCAGAAATGACAAAACGCAATAGTAAATCATTGAAAAACGACTTGAAATTAATAGAGAAGGGATCTCTTTTTGGTTTCAAAAATCAAGACGATTAGTTCATGAGGTACTTAAATATTGTCAATAGGAATTTTTTATAAAATCAACCTGTACTTAGAATTTAAAACCCGTGATAAAATAATTATGACGGGTTCTTTTCTGTGTTTTTTTTCTTTTCTAATTTAATCAGTTTCAGTATATGTGTCAAATAAAAACTGCAAGGTGTCAGGAATTGAATTAGCTTTCATTTTTGGATAAATAACAAGTGAGTTTAACCAATTTTCTATAATCTCATCAAAATTATCACCTACTTCATAAACTACGGGAACGCCCATTTTCTTTAAGGCTGCCGCATTACATTCTTGTTCATAATGATCTCGAATAGGAATGCTCAATACTTTTTTTCGAAGGTACAAGGCTTCGGCAGGGGTTTCAAATCCACCACCAGTAATTATGCCGTGACAAGCAATTAAACTTTCATTAAAAAGCTTTTGATTGACTGGAAAATAAGTAATGTTTCCAACTTTATGTTTGGTTGTAATATCATTTAAAAACCAATGAAATTCAGTATTCGAAAGTTTATGAAAAGCTCTTTCTAAGCAATCTTTGTGGAAGGAGGGCAAATAAACTGTGATGTGTTTAAGGTCTTTGGGTTCCGATTGTACAATTTCATCTTTGATAATCGGCGGATGAATAAAAGAGTCATAATTTTCGAAATGTAATCCAATATTTTTGGGAGAAGGCGCGTAATGTTTGAGAATCATTTCGCCCATTAGGCTTCTTTTTTCTGGTCTTGGAGTATGTTCTGAAACAAAACTCGCTTGATGACCAAACTGCACCGAATGTACTTTTTGCATTTTGCACGCCAACGAAGTCACTAAGTCAAAATCGTTGATGACTACATCGTAATTTTTCAAAGGCAAAGCTTTTGCATCAGTATAGATTTGATGAGGTCGAATGTTTTTTACAATATCCCAATAATTCAATCCGCCGCATTTACTGTAATGCAAGCTACAACCTGCACTTTTGAATTTTATAGGAAGATTGATATCTAAACTCGCATTGTTGCCACTAAGGAAGAAATCTACTTCACCAAATTTTTTCAGATAAGGATATAATTGAGTCGCTCTGCTAATGTGTCCATTGCCTGTGGCTTGTATGGCATAAAATATTTTCATAGAGGTGTTAGTTTGAAAAACGGTTAGTCTAAAATTTTAGCAATAATGTCATTGTAAATAGCTTCTTCTTTAGTTTCAAGTTGCAAAAAATCTGATTTTTTGTACTGATAAATTTTCCATTTTTCTTTCTTGTACTCCAATGCTGTTAGATTTTCAACCCAATCGCCACTGTTGAGATACAAAACTTTTCCGTTTTCGTTTTGCACTTCTTTCATTTGGGGCATATGAATATGTCCACAAACTACGTAACTGTATTTTTTTTCTATGGCAATTTCGGCAGCAGTAGTTTCAAAATTCGAAATAAATGAAACCGCTTTCTTTACACTATTTTTGATGGTTTTAGAAAAACTTCTTTTTTCTCTTCCAAAAGAAACCAAAATCCAATTGATTAAACTGTTAATCAAAATCAATAAATCATACCCTTTTCCACCTAATTTGGCTAATATTTTAGCATAACCTTTAGTCGAAGAATCGAAAACGTCACCGTGAAAAATCCAAGCTTTTTTTCCATCCAAGTCTAAAATGAGTTTGTCGACCAATTCCAGATTTCCCAGAATAAAATCGGAGTATTTTCGTAAGGCTTCGTCGTGATTTCCGGTGACGTAAACCACACGAGTTCCCGTATTAGACATTTTGATGATGTAGCGCAACACTTCCATATGAGCTGAAGGAAAATAACGTTTAGTGAAATTCCACATATCAATGATATCGCCGTTTAAAACCAAAGTTTGAGGGTTGATTGATTTTAGATACTGTAGCAACTCTGTGGCATGACAGCCATAAGTTCCAAGGTGAACATCACTTAAAACAACTAAAGGTATTTTTCGTTTCCTTTTCATAAAAAGTTTTTACGAAAGTAGGAGCGTAGTGTTATGTGAATGTTGGTTTAGTGTTATTATTTCTGAAGTTATTCGTTGGTTAAAATCAAAAAAATACATTCATTAGCCAAAAAAAATCTTTATTTTTGACCAATGAATCGAATACTATTCCTCTTTTTATTATTTCCCTTATTTGTTTTGGCACAGTCTAATTACGATAAAGCAGAGCAATTGTTTGCAGCAGGCAAATACAATCTAGCTCAGCCTATTTTTGAAAGCTATTTCAAAGAAAATCCTACTGATTTAAAAACTATAGAATACTTGGGGGATATTGCTGGCTACGATAAATCGTGGGACAAAGCCATTGTATATTATAAAAAGCTAAAGCAATTAAAACCATCCGAAGCCAATTATTATTACAAATATGGCGGAGTGCTTGGAATGAAAGCCAAAGAAAGTAATAAATTTAGAGCTCTTGGAATGATTGGAGAAGTAAAATCATCCTTCGAAAAAGCTATTCAATTAAATCCAAAACACATTGAAGCGCGTTGGGCATTGGTGATGTTGTATCTTCAACTGCCTGGAATTGTTGGCGGAAGCGAGTCAAAAGCTATTCGATATTCGAATGAATTGTTGCAATTATCAGCTGTCGATGGTTATTTATCCAGGGGTCAAATCGATGAATATTTTGAAAGGTATTTGGCTGCCGAAAAAAATTATACTAAAGCAAATGAAATTGGCAAATCAAAAATTACTTTTCAAATTTTATATGATTTATATTTGAAAAAATTAAAAAATTCCAAGAAGGCACAAGAATTAAAACAACAATTCGACAAAAATAATTAAAATCTAAATTTCAAGTTTAGGAATTGGAATTTATAAATTGAAACTTATTATGAGAACTCATTTTATCGCCATTGGCGGAAGTGCGATGCACAATTTGGCTTTGGCTTTACACAACAAAGGATATCAAGTTACAGGAAGCGACGATGCTATTTTTGAACCATCGAAATCTCGGTTAGCTAAAAAAGGAATTTTGCCAGCAGAATTAGGTTGGTTTCCCGAAAAAGTCACTCCAGATATTGAAGCCGTAATTCTCGGAATGCACGCCAAAGCTGATAATCCTGAATTGCTGAAAGCACAAGAATTGGGATTGAAAATATATTCCTATCCCGAATTTTTATACGAACAATCCAAAAATAAAACCCGCGTAGTTATTGGTGGTTCTCACGGAAAAACCACCATAACTTCAATGATTTTGCACGTAATGCACTTTCATAATATCGAAGTAGATTATATGGTTGGCGCACAATTGGAAGGTTTTGAAACAATGGTGCATTTGACCGAAGAAAATGATTTCATCGTTCTCGAAGGTGACGAATATTTGTCTTCGCCAATTGATAGAAGACCAAAATTTCATTTATACCAACCGAATATTGCCTTAATTTCTGGAATTGCGTGGGATCATATCAATGTTTTTCCAACCTACGATTTTTATGTAGAACAGTTTGAAGCCTTTATTGCGAAAATTACCGATGGTGGGATTTTAGTGTATAACGAGGAAGATCCTGAAGTAAAAAGAGTTGCTGAAGCTGCGACAAATCCAATTCGAAAAATTCCTTATACGACTCCAAAATACGAAGTAAAAGATGGCGTAACACTTCTGGAAACACCAGAAGGAGCCATGCCAATAGAAGTTTTTGGCGCGCATAATTTGAATAATCTGGCTGGAGCCAAGTGGATTTGCCAAAACATGGGAGTTGATGAAGCCGATTTTTATGAAGCAATTGCCAGTTTTAAAGGAGCTTCCAAACGATTGGAAAAAATAGCCGAAGGAAAAGGAAAAGTGGCGTATAAAGATTTTGCCCATTCGCCAAGCAAAGTGGCTGCGACTACAAAAGCAGTTAAAGAACAATATCCAAATCGAAAATTAATAGCTTGTTTGGAATTACATACTTACAGCAGTTTAAATGCCGAATTCTTGAAAGAATACGAAGGTGCGTTAGAACCTGCGGATGTTGCAGTTGTTTTCTATTCGCCAGATGCAGTTAAAATTAAACAACTAGAAGAAGTAACTTATGAGCAAATCGCCAAAGCATTTAACCGTAAAGATTTAATTATTTATACAAATCCAAAGGATTTTAAGGATTATTTATTTGGTTTGAATTTCGATAACTCCGCACTTTTGTTGATGAGTTCTGGAAATTATGGTGGTTTGAATTTTGATGAAGTCAAGACTTTGATTGAATAATTTAGTAAATGGAACCAACTAATTTTCCAATAACGAATTGGTCGGAAGACGACAAACCTCGCGAAAAACTGATGCTGAAAGGCAAAAGTGCTTTGAGCGATGCGGAATTGATTGCTATTTTGATTGGTTCTGGAAGCAGAAACGAATCAGCCGTAGATTTGAGCAAAAGGATTTTAGCAAGCGTGGACAACAATCTAAATGCGTTGGGGAAATTATCGCTTCAGCAATTGATTAATTTCAAAGGAATAGGCGAGGCGAAAGCCATTTCGATTATTGCCGCAATGGAATTAGGAAGACGAAGAAGGGCAGAAGAAGCAGTCGAATTAAAGAAAATCACTTCCAGTAAAATGATTTTCGAATTGATGCAACCTATAATTGGCGAATTACCACACGAAGAATTTTGGGTTTTATATTTGAATAATTCAAATAAAGTGCTTTCGAAATCGCAACAAGGCAAAGGCGGAATTACAGGAACGATTATTGATGTGCGGTTGGTTTTTAAAGCGGCGCTTGAATTGGGAGCCACAGCTTTAATTTTGAGTCACAATCATCCTTCTGGAAATTTAACACCCAGTGATGCTGATAAAAAAATCACTCAGAAACTGAAAGCTGCGGGTGTTAATCTCGACATTCAAGTGCTAGATCACATCATTATTACGGAAAATGGATATTATAGTTTTGCCGATGAAGGCATTTTTTAAGAAATAAAAGTAATGAAAAATACAATTACAGACGTCTTTTTCGATTTAGATCACACGCTTTGGGATTTTGAAAAGAATTCTGCATTGGCATTTGAAACTGTTTTTAAACTGCAGGATTTAAAAATCGATATGACTGAATTTCTGCAATTTTATGTTCCCATAAATCGTGAATATTGGGAGCGGTATCGCAAAGATGAAATTACTCAAAAGCAACTTCGCTTTGGCAGGTTGAAAGATACTTTTGATTTGTTGCATTTCGAAATTAGTGATGATTTGGTTGTGTTTTTATCCGAACAATACATCTATTATTTGCCAAAATACAATCATTTATATGAGGGAGCAATCGAAATATTGGATTATTTGAAAACCAAATATAGTTTGCATATTATCACCAACGGTTTTGCAGAAATTCAGGGAAACAAATTAGATAATTCGTATATTACGCATTATTTCAAGACGATTACTAACTCGGAGATGGCTGGAGTAAAAAAACCAAATACTCTTATTTTTGAATATGCTTTGAATTTAGCAAAAGCACGAAAAGAGAATAGTATTATGATTGGTGATTGTCTCGAAGCTGATGTTCAAGGAGCATTAGATGCGGGTTTGGACGCCATTTTTTTTAATGAAAATAATCTTTCCGCAAGCCATAAAATTAAACAAGTAAACCATTTATTAGAACTTAAAAAATACCTATAAAATTATGAAAAATAAAATTTTCTTCCTGATGCTATTTGTTGCGAGTTATAGTTTTTCGCAATCGGTTAATGACTACAAAGCGGTAGTTATTCCGTTGAAATACGGTTTTCAAAAATCTGAAAATCAATACCGACTTCAAACGCTTACTAAAATGAATTTGAAAAAAGCTGGTTTTGAAGCATTTTATGCCAACGAATCTCTTTTAGCAGATTTTCAAGACAGATGCAGTTTGTTGTATATTGATATGGAAAAGGACAATGGGTTTTTAACAACCAAAGTGTTTGTCACTTTGAAAGATTGTTATGGGTTTGTTGTTTTCAAATCTCCAACCGGAACGAGTCGAGAGAAAGAATATGATACAGCATATGTAGAAGCTGCAAATCAGGCTTTTGACTCTGTGCTTGAATTGAATTATAAATACAATGGTAACACCAATTTTAGTCCAAAATCGGGAACTGTTTCACAGTCACTGCCTTTAGCTGTTGCTCCGACCGCAGTGGCACCGGCTGTTACAGCAAC
>JBBQSZ010000036.1:0-30906 GCA_038234745.1 Flavobacteriales bacterium
GGTTTTACTTACACTAAATCTCAATTATTTTTGTTAGCAGCAATTCCTGGTTTAGCGGCTGGTTTTTTAAGAATTATTCACACTTTTATCCTGCCAATTTACGGAACGCGTCACGTGGTTACTTATGCCACTCTTATTAAATTAGTACCAGTTATAGGAATTGGATTTGCGGTAATGAATCCACAAACTCCTTTTTGGTTGTTCATGATTTTAGCTTTTACAACTGGTTTTGGTGGAGGAGATTTTTCTTCTTATATGTCAAGTACAAGTTTGTTTTTTCCTAAAAGATTGAAAGGAACTGCACTGGGAATTCAAGCTGGGATTGGAAATTTTGGGGTTTCATTGGCACAGTTTGTAACTCCTGTTTTTTTAAGCGTGGCTCTTTATGGAACGCCATCAACTTTTACAAAAATAAATGTAAAAGAGGCAAAAGAGATATTTGCCACAACAAGTTTAGAAAGTCAAGCGGCTCTTTTTGGGTCATTAAGCCCTAAAAAACAAGCGGCAGTTTTGTCTAATGTTGACTCCAAAGACATGGATTCTGTTTGTAAGGCAATCAACTCCAAAGATAACTCCAAAATTTTTGTAGCATTGCCTTTGAAAATAAAAGCAAAAATTATTGACAATGCCAATCCGAAATTAGCTCAAAATTTCTTGAATATGTTGAGTAAAAATAATAAAGCGGTTGTTAATCAATATATTTATATTCAATCGGCCACATTTTGGTATGTCCCTTTCTTAATTATAATGGGATTTTTAAGTTGGTTTTTCCTAAAAAGTATTCCTATGAAAGCTTCAGTAAAAGAGCAAATGGATATTTTTAGAAACAAACATACCTTGTATTGCACCATAACTTATGTAATGACTTTTGGAACTTTTGCTGGATTATCGGCAGCATTCCCATTGATGATAAAGTTTCTATATGGAGAATTTCCAGACGCTCCAGACCCATTAAAGTATGCCTTTTATGGCCCACTAATTGGATCAGCGAGCAGAATTATTTTTGGATTCGTTGCCGATAAAGTAGGAGGAGCAATATTAACAACAGTTACTGGATTAGGAATTTTAGGAGGCGCTGTAATTTTAGTAACTCAAGGATTAGTAGCTCCAACAAGTATGGATCAATTTCCACTTTTTGTAGGAGTGATTCTAATAATGTTCTTTTTTACAGGTGTTGGAAATGCAGGTACTTTTAGACAATTTCCTATTATTTTTGGAGAAAATCCAAGACAAGCCGCTGGTGTTATTGGTTGGACTGCAGCAATTGCAGCATTTGGTCCTTTTATTTTTTCAAAATTAATTGGAAGTAATATTAGTTCTAATGGTTCTGCTAATCAATTTTTCATAGGCTTAATCTTTTTTGCTATATTAGCGACAACAATAAATTGGTGGTTTTATAACCGAAAAGGATGTGAAAAACCGAGCTAATCAGCATTTTAATAAATAGTATTGGGAATGAAAAATAAAAATTTTAATACAAAAGCCTTACTAATAGCCACTGGACTTTCCATTTTTATGATTGTGTTAGTGTTTTATGGCTCCAGAAAATTACAAAATTTTGATGCTGCTCTGATTACTTATCTATTCGGAACCGTATTTGCCTTTTTTGGTATTGTGTATCGGTATTCCGTTTGGTTGCAAAGACCGCCCACTTGGATTTATTTCAAAAGAGGAATCAGTTATTTGTTTACCGGAAAAGTATTCTCACACTTTTGGTTTGCCTCTAAAGAAACCATAGAAAACATTGCTTTTCAGAAATTTATTTACCCAAGAGGGAAATACCGTTGGGTGGCCCATTTTATGATTGCTGTGGGTTGTACTTCTGCTTTTTTGATAACGATTCCGCTTACTTTTGGTTGGATACATTTTACGATGGCTCCCAATTCAATATCCATTTATGAAGCGCATTTTTTCGGATTCAAAGTGATGGATTTTGAACTAGGTTCTGTTATTGCTTTTTTGACATTTCACGCCTTAAACTGGTCTTCTTATTTAGTGATTTTCGGGTCGTTGTATTATTTAAGACGCCGATTGACAAACCCTGGATTGATTGCTACTCAAACTTTTGAAGGTGATTTGCTACCGCTTATTTTGCTAATTGCCATATCAACTACAGGTTTAGGTTTGACGTATTCCTATCAATTTATGAAAGGTTTTGCCTTTGATTTCTTGGCAGTTTTACACGCGGTAACGGTAATTATGTTCTTGATTTGGATTCCGTTTGGAAAGTTTTTTCACATCATTCAGCGTCCAGCGCAAATTGGTGCACACATCTATAAAAAACAAGGAATGAAGCTTGGAATGGCGGTGTGCGAACATACTGGCGAAGAGTTCACAACAAAATTGCATATTGATGACCTAAAAACAGTAACCAAAGAGCTAGGTTTTAATTTTGATAGAGAAGATGGAACTTCGCATTTGGATTTAAGTCCAGAAGGAAAAAGATCTCGTTTGGCTCAAGCGCATTTAAAAGCAAGATTAGAAGGTGGAAATTTATTCGGATAGTTGAGGAGTATTCAGTGTTCAGTTTTTTAGTGTTCAGTTTGAAACTAAAAACGAGATTGAAAAATAAAATAAAAATACAAACATGGCAAAAATACCTGTTTCAGAAGAAAATATTGTAGCACAATTTGGACCCCATAAAAATTATAGCCCAAAGGGTGGTTATGCGGGAAGAGACGAACCAGATGAATTAGTAAAAACACATTGTTGCTTTTGTGGGATGCAATGTGGTATTCAATTATCGGTAAAAGATAATAAAGTAGTAGGATTTGAACCTTGGATGGAATTTCCGTTTAACGAAGGAAGATTGTGTCCAAAAGGAGTGCAACGCTATTTGCAAAACAACCATCCAGACCGTCTTTTATCGCCAATCAAAAGAGTGGAAGGAAAAGGATTTGAACCTACTTCTTGGGATTCGGCTATGGATAAAACCGTTTCGGAAATAAAACGTATTCAGGAAAAATATGGTAATGATGCATTCTCAGTGCTTTCGGGAGTTTCCTTAAGCAATGAAAAAAGTTATTTGATGGGCAAATTTGCTCGTGTGGCTTTGAAAACCAAAAACTTAGATTATAACGGTCGTTTGTGTATGGTGAGTGCTGGTGCTGGAAACAAAAAAGCATTTGGCTTGGATAGAGGTTCTAATAATTATTCGGATTTAGAATATGCCGAAGTTATTATTGTGGCTGGAGCCAATGTCAGCGAGACTTTTCCAACCTTGACCCATTGGATTTGGAAAGCTAGAGACAGAGGAGCAAAAATAATTGTAATAGATCCTAGAATGATTCCGCTAGCTAGAACTGCCGATATTCATTTGGATGTTCGCCCCGGAACTGATTCTGCTTTGTATGGTGCTATGTTGAAATATTTAGTCGATAACGACATGTTAGATCATGACTTTATTGACAATCATACGTCGGGATTTCAGGAAACTATTGACGCTGTTAAAGATTATACGCTCGAATGGGCAGAGGAAATTACAGGTATTAAAAAAGAAAAAATACAAGCTACTGCTGAATTGTGGGGAAAAGCGAAAACAAGTTTTTTACTTCACGCACGTGGCATTGAACACCATTCTAAAGGCGTAGATAACGTTTTGGGTTGCATCAATTTAGTTTTGGCAACAGGAAGAATTGGAAAACCGTATTGTGGTTATGCCACCATTACAGGACAAGGAAATGGTCAAGGAGGTAGAGAACACGGTCATAAATGCGATCAATTGCCTGGAAATAGAGATATTGAAAATCCAGAACACCGCAAATATATTTCAGAGGTTTGGGGAATTAACGAGAAAGATTTACCAGGCAAAGGACTCTCTGCTTACGAAATAATCGAAGCCATTCATCGGGGTGAAATCAAAGGATTATTATCTATTTGTTTTAATCCGTTGGTATCATTACCGAATAGTAATTACGTTCGAGAAGCTTTAGAAAAATTAGAATTTTACGTTTGTATTGACTTTTTCTTAAACGAAACTGCTCGTCATGCGGATATCGTTTTAGCAGGTTCTTTGCAGGAAGAAGAGGAGGGAACAACGACTTCAGCCGAAGGACGTGTGATTCGCATTCGCCAAGCTGTTACACCTCCCGGAGATTCAAGAACAGATACTTCTATTATTTTGGAATTAGCTAAAAGATTGGGAGCCGAAGATAAATTCACTTACGATAGTAGTGAAGCTATTTTCAATGAATTGCGAGTGGCTTCTAAAGGCGGAACGGCCGATTATTATGGAATTACTTATCAAAGAATTGAAGATGAAATGGGTGTTTTTTGGCCTTGTCCAGAAATAGGTCATCCTGGAACTCCTCGTTTGTGGGAAGATAGAAAATTTAAAACTCCAGACGGAAGAGCACATTTTAATGCAGCACCTTACAAACTTCCTGGCGAAGTTACCGATGCCGATTATCCTGTGATTCTAACAACGGGACGTGTGGTTTCGCAATACTTAAGTGGAACTCAAACCCGTAGAATTGGAAAATTAGTCGATCAATATCCAGAACCTTTGTTGGAAATCCATCCTAATTTGGCCAAACAATACGGTATCCAACAAAGAGAATTAGTAAAAGTTTCTAGCCGAAGGGGTTACGGGATTTTTCCAGCAAATATTGTAGAAACGATTAGAGAAGATACTGTTTTTATTCCGTACCACTGGTCTGGAAAAAAATCAGCCAATCAATTGACACCGGGAACTTTAGATCCAATTTCTAAAATACCTGAGTTTAAAGTCTGTGCTTGTCATTTGGAACCGCTCAAAGAAATTGCGGCTCCATCAAGTGAATCAATGGCTTACGCTAGTGTTTAATCTATAAAAAATCAAGAATGAATTTAACCAATTTCAACACGGGCGAAGAATTTTTTGTAGATATGCAACGTTGCATTGGCTGTAAAGCTTGTGAAATGGCTTGCGCCGAATGTGAAACAAATGGGCAAGATTCCATGATTCATGTGAATTATGTCGATCGTGCTTCTACAATTCAAACTACAGTTCAGGTTTGTATGCACTGTGATGATCCTGTTTGTGCGAATGTGTGTCCAGCCGATGCGATTTCTAAAGATGAATTCGGAATTGTTCATACTGCCAATACTGAAAGATGTATTGGTTGTTCCAATTGTGTTATGGCATGTCCTTTTGGAGTGCCTAAAAAAGAAGAATCTTACGATTTGATGATGAAATGTACGATGTGTTATGACAGAACTAGCGTTGGAAAAAAACCAATGTGTGCAACAGTTTGTCCAAGTGGTGCTTTATTTTACGGTACGAGAGAAGAAATAAAAGAAATGCGTCCGAATAGTTCGCCAGTAAATACTTTTGTTTTTGGTCAAGAAATTGTGAATACCAAAGTAAATATTATGATGCCGAAAGGAAGTGCCGAATTGATTATCTTTTAAAAATAGACTAATGTCAAAAGAAATAAACGAAAATAAAAACTGGAAAAAAGATTTTCCAATCGAAAAACAACAAGCAACTAATGTAAGTCGGCGTGATTTTGCGAAATTCCTTACCCTCGTTTCGGGAGGTTTGATGGTTGGAAGCGGATTAGTGGCTGGCAAAGGACATTTTTTTCCTAAAGAAGAAGTCGAAGGCGAACATTTTGTTTGCAATAAAGAAGAAGTTCCAATAGGAGGAACTCGCGCATTTGTAATCGAAGGGATTACGATTCCTTATATTTTGATACATTTAGAATCAGGAGAATTCAAAGCTTATGAGCAAAAATGCACGCATCTTTCGTGTTCTGTTTTTTACAAACCAGGAACAGGAGTTATACATTGTCCATGTCACGAAGGTTCATTTGATGCAAAAACAGGGGTTGTTCTAGCTGGTCCACCACCAAGACCTTTGCCTAAATTAGATGTTTTCTTTAAACAGAATGCAGTTTATGTAAAAGCAGCAACCAAGGAAGAACAATTAGGATAAATCAGTAATATCAATTAGTATGAGTAATTTTAGAAGAAGTCAAAACCAATCCAATCCGAATAAGCTGAATGCGATACTTTCGACTGTGATTTTTATATTAATTCTAAATGTAACGATCCAAATTTGGTTGTTGTACGCTTCCTTGAACAATGCTTTGGAGAACAATACGGAAATTTTGATTCCAGCCTTTATAGCTTCTTTAGTAATTTTTTTAATCGGTTTTGCATTGTTGTATTATTTACCGTCGGGAAATTCTAATCGTAGAAATTAAAAAACAGTGTAATAAAACCAAAAAAGGAACTCAATAACGGAGTTCCTTTTTTGTTTTATCCTACTTTAATTTTACAACCAAAATTGATCGGTTTCATACTCTTTAAAATTTTCATTCGAATGAGCATCAGAAATTTTTTGTAATTGCGAAGCTGAGGCTATTTTTTGAACTTCTGTAAATAATTCTCTTTCCTCAAAATGGATATGAGCCTTTAAATCGATTGCTATTTTTTCGAAAGTTTCTTTCAAATCAGAATCTGAAGTGAATAATGCAATTAAATTTTGATGTTCCGATAAAGCTCTTTTTATCAATTCGTTATCCGATTCTAAAACAGTAAATACATCTTGCTCTTCTAGTTCAAAATGTTCGATTAAATGATTTTTGAAAAACCAGTCTGTGTATAATTTAATTCGTTCTGGAGCAATATTTTTAGACAATCCTTTCCCAATTTTCCAACACAAATGTAGCGCATGATGATGGTCGTGGCTAAGAGGTTGCAATTCAAATGCTCTTTTTAGAGGTTTTTTATCTTCCATTGGATTGATTATTTTTATAAAAATACGAATAATTATGAGAATCAGTAGAGGCGATATGTTTAATTATAGAAACAAAAAAGGAGCTTCAATTAGAAACTCCTTTTATATCAATATGTTTGTGCTTTTTACTCTTTCAATCGACAAGCCTTCACATCGCCATCAACAACCACTTCTGTCATTCCAAGAACCGAAAGATTTTTCATTGCTTTATCCCATTTTTTACCGCTCAATTCCGATTTGATTTTTAGTAAACCAAATTCCAACACGTTAGCGTTAGCTTGCAAGATAGAAACAATCAATTTTTCGTCTTCTTCTAATTGCACTTGTTTTTTCTCAGGACGCATTTGCGGAAACAACAACACTTCCTGAATCGAAGCATTATTAGTCAAAAACATCATCAAGCGATCCATTCCAATTCCTAAACCAGAAGTTGGCGGCATTCCATATTCCAGAGCTCTCAAGAAATCTTCATCGATGATTCCATTCGCTTCATCGTCTCCTTTTGCAGCCAAACGCATTTGATCTTCAAAACGGGCTCTTTGGTCAATTGGGTCATTTAATTCCGAATAGGCATTTGCCACTTCTTTGCCGCAAACCATCAATTCAAAACGCTCTGTTAATTCAGGATTGTCACGGTGTTCTTTACACAACGGAGACATTTCTTTTGGATAATCAGTAATGAATGTTGGCTGAATATAATTTCCTTCGCATTTCGCTCCAAAAATTTCATCAATCAATTTTCCTTTACCCATTGTTTTGTCCACGTCAATTCCCATTCCACGAGCAGCTTCAAAAAGTTCAGCTTCGCTTTTACCCGAAATGTCAAAACCAGTAAAATGTTTAATAGAATCCGTCATCGTCACACGAGCATAAGGCGCTTTAAAGCTAATTTGGTGTTCGCCAAAAGTCGCTTCGCTAGTTCCATTTACGCCAATAGCGCAATGCTCTAACAAAGATTCTGTAAATTCCATCATCCAGTTGTAGTCTTTGTAGGCTACATATATTTCCATTGCGGTAAATTCTGGGTTGTGCGTTCGATCCATTCCTTCGTTACGGAAGTTTTTCGAAAACTCATAAACACCATCAAAACCACCAACAATCAATCTTTTTAAATACAACTCATTCGCAATACGCATATACAACGGAATGTCCAATGAATTGTGGTGCGTGATAAACGGACGTGCCGCAGCTCCACCAGGAATGGCTTGCAAAACTGGAGTTTCCACTTCCAAATAACCAGCGTCATTAAAGAAAGTACGCATTGCATTAAACAATTTTGTTCTTTTAATAAAAGTCTCTTTCACGTTTTGGTTCACCGTCAAATCCACATAACGCATTCTGTAACGCAATTCCGCATCGTTGAAAGCATCGTGTACTTTTCCGTCTTCATCTACTTTTGGCAAAGGCAACGGACGCAACGTTTTACTCAAAAAAGTAAAACCATCCACACGAATACATTGAGCACCCACTTTTGTTGTGAATAATTCGCCTTCAATACCAATAAAATCACCCAAATCGGTCAATTTTTTGAACACTTGATTGTACAAAGTTTTGTCTTCTTCCAAACACAAAACATCACGATTCACGTACAATTGAATACGCCCTTCGCTATCTTGCAATTCGGCAAAACAAGCTTTTCCTTGGTCACGTACACTCATCAAACGCCCTGCAACAATCACCTTTTTGCCTTCTTCAAAAGATTCCTTTATCTGCTTTGAAGTATGATTTACAGGAAAAAGATTTGCAGGATAAGGATTGATTCCCAGGTTGCGTAAGGCTTGAAGTTTCTCTCTTCGGATGATTTCTTGTTCTGATAATGCCATTATTGTCTGATTTTTAAGAGCGCAAAGATAACAAATAGATTGCAGATTTCAGAATGTGGATTTTAGAATTTTTGGAGCAGGAATTCTCCAGTTTTTATTCATCAGTCGTCCTGCTGTCCACTATATCTTTTGTGGCGAACACCGCCACAAAAGGATGCCGTTTCCATCAGGGCTATTTTAGAAATTTTCGTTTTCATAAGACGTTTTTGAAAAAGTGCTGGTTTTATAATTTGTGGAAATGAGAGAAAAACTTGATGAATATGCGGTAAATCCAAAAAAGTTATATAAACTTGCGTTTATAAATAAGTTGGCAGAAATATTAAAAAATGTATTATAAATTCACAGAAGATGATTTGAGAGCTATATGTAGAACACATTTAGAATCATTTGAAAAATGGTCTAGATTAATAGTTCATCAAATTTTATCAGAAAAACTTGGGAAAGATTATTTCTTATCAAAAAATGTTGATGGTAATTATATTATTAAAAAAGAACTAGTTGAAAAAACTATAAAAATGATGGAAAATGAACCTAACAGATTCAATAAACCTGTTGATACTCTTTTTTTAGAAGATATAATTTATTTGCTCTGTAAAAATGATTTTTACAAGAATTATTTTTCATCATTTTTAATTAAAATGTATCCAGAAGGAGTAAATGAATTAAGAACTTTTTTATCTAGATTAATACCTATAAGAAATAAATTATCTCATACCAACCCATTTTCAATAAGAGATGCCGAACAATGTGTTTGTTATACTAACGATTTTATTGAATGCATAAAAGAATATTTTAATATGACAAATCAAGAAAAAGAGTTTAATATCCCTACAATTATAAAAGTTGTTGATTCATTTGGTAATGAATATTTAATAAATGATGAAAGAGATGGAGAAAGAATTTATATTACAAATTCAATTACTAATCAACTAAGAGTTTTCTATTATGGTGATAAATTTAGTTTAGAACTAACAATTGATCCTTCATTTGATGATTCAAGTTATCGTTTAGAATGGGTGCCTGTTAACGGAATGCAGGTTTTAAATAATGGTAAAAAAATTAATATAATTATAACTGATAATTTGATTGGTACAGAAATGATCGTTTGGTGTAGATTAATTGCTAATAATAAATGGCATAGATACATAAATTATGATCAACAGCTTATCGTAAATTTCAAAGCGTTACCTTTAAAATAAATATATCTGCTGACAGTTTGTCCTGATTGGGGTTTTAGGTTGAATTTACAGATGCTTTTGTAATTTGGAAATTTCTGTTCCCGCTTCGCAAAGTCTCTGACTTTGAGAATGTGTTGGTCAGTCTGTGACTGGCTTAAAATAAGGGCGGTTGAAAACCGAGAATCACTACCTCAAAGTCAGAGACTTTGCGGAGCGGGGAAATAGATGAAGCAATTTTAAAAGCATATTAAAAATGTTTTTAAGGAAGGAGAGTTAGAAGAAAAAAGCAATATGCAAAAAATGCATATTGCAAATTCAGACAAACCAGTTGGATTTTACAACTTGAATCCAGTTATTTCTATGAGATATTTAGCAACAATAAATTAACAGCCCAATGGAAAATCAAATTGAAATATACAAGTCTTCCGATAACGCAATTGAGCTTCAAGTAAGTCTTGATAAAGATACCGTTTGGCTAACACAAAAACAGATGGCTGAATTATTTGGCAGAAATAGGGTTGCAATTACACAGCATATAGGAAACATATTTAACGAAGAAGAACTAAACGAGCAACTGGTATGTAAGGATTTCTTACACACCACTCAACACGGCGCAATCACTGGGAAAACGCAAATAAAAGCCACTAAATTTTACAACCTCGACGTGATCATCTCCGTTGGCTATCGTGTAAAATCCAAACAAGGAACCCAATTCCGTCAATGGGCAACCCAACGATTGAAAGACTATTTGGTACAAGGATTTGCCATAAACGAAAAACGCTTGCAAGAAGCAACAAGCAAATTTCAAGATTTGAATAATGCGGTAAAATTAGCAGCCAAAGCAGGAAACATAGAAGTATTAACCACCAGCGAAGCCAAAGGAATACTAGGAGTTATTGAGCAATATGCCTACGCCTTGGAAACCTTGGACAAATACGACCACCAAAACTTAACCATTGAAACGCTTGCTGAACCAACCGAAATTCAGAGATTAACTTATGAAAACGCCATTGCTCAAATTAGAATTTGGAGAGATTTTCATAAAGCAGGCGGTTTGTTTGGCAACGAAAAAGACCAATCATTTAAGAGTTCTTTAGAAACCATTTATCAAACTTTTGATGCAATGGATTTGTATCCAACCCTTGAAGAAAAAGCAGCTAATTTATTATATTTTGTCGTGAAAAATCATTCTTTTTCGGATGGAAATAAGCGTATTGCAGCAGGGTTGTTTGTCTATTTTTTGAGTATGAACCGTAAATTGCTGAATGAATTTGGAATAAAACGAATTGGCGACAACGCCTTGGTTGCCATAACCATTATGATTGCCGAGAGCAAATCGGAAGAAAAAGAAACAATGGTAAAACTGGTAGTGAATTTAATCAATAGTAATAATTAATTGGTAATAATCGAGATTCACAATTCCTTAAATCCCAAAAAATTCTTAAATTCGTACTTTTTTAATTTAGCCAAAAGTTATTTCCAAATTCCAGTCAAACTATGAAAAACAAAGTAATTAATTTGTTCAATAAACCGCAAGTTATTGTGCAAAACGAAGGTGTAAAATACTCAGGATTATTAGAAAAATTCTTAGAACCATTTGTAAAAGATTTTGAAGATGTTGAGTTTTATGAAGATGTTTTTGAGTTCGCCATAAATGCCTGGAATTTTGCCAATATGAAAGTAATACTTCCCAATAACGAATGCGATGAAATATTGAATTCTGTACCTAGAGATGAGGTAGATTTCGTTTTATTAAATAAAATGATTGATTATAAAATTTTAAACTTCAAAGAGTATTCGAACTTTATTGTTGATTATGATCTAAAAGAAACTGGTGGAGATCCAATTTTATCCATAACTACCCAGCCAGAAGAACAATATTTAGCAGAAATGATGAGTAAGATGGAGGTAGAGACTACTGAAAATAATTTTGAAGAAGGTTTTATTAATAGAACCGCAATAATCATTAAACCTCGCGAACCATTTTTGGATTGGTGTTCTAAATTGTTTCCTGAAGAAGAAGATTTTGATAATACAAATACTTACTTGATAAGTGAGGATATTGAGGATGTTGATTCTTGGCTCTATAAAGAATACGAAAAAATATTTACTGCAGAATTAGAAGCTTGGACTCCTATTAAAAAAGAATGGCCTAAAAAACGAAATTATAATATGTTTAAAGAATGGTTTTATATTGAGCATTCAGATATGGTTTATGATTTTGAAATGAAACCAGTTTCTAAATTGTAATGCTGAGGAATAGAAAATAATTAATCGTATTTTTGCACTTCACAAATTAGAGCACGAATTGCGATAGCTTCGTTCCTCAAAATGACAAATGAACAAAACCATCCAACTTCAAGATTTAGGGCTTCAAGATTATAAAACCACTTGGGAATACCAAGAAGAAATTTTCAAAAAAGTAGTAGACTTAAAAATCCAAAACAGAAAAGAAGAAACGAATATTCCTACACCTAATTATTTGTTTTTTGTAGAGCATCCTCACGTTTATACCTTAGGAAAAAGCGGTGCTTTAGAAAATCTATTGCTTTCTGAAAAACAACTCGAAGTCAAAGGTGCAACTTTCTACAAAATCAATCGTGGTGGTGATATTACCTATCACGGACCAGGACAAATTGTGGGTTATCCCATTTTAGATTTAGAAAATTTCTTTACCGATATTCATAAATACTTGCGTTTTCTGGAGGAAGCTATTATACTTACTTTACAAGAATACGGCTTAGAATGTGGGCGAAGTGATGGAGAAACAGGCGTTTGGTTGGGAGTTGGAACTCCATTTGCCAGAAAAATTTGCGCAATGGGTGTGCGTGCTTCTCGCTGGGTAACGATGCACGGATTTGCCTTAAACGTCAACGTCGATTTGGGCTATTTTGATAATATAATTCCTTGTGGAATTCGTGGCAAAGCAGTAACTTCTTTAAATGTAGAACTCGGTGTCGTAAAAGTTAATGAAGCCGAAGTGAAAGCAAAAATAGTAAAACATTTTGCGGAATTATTTGAAGCGGAATTTGTCGATGTTTAATCAGCCACAGATAACACGGATGTAACAGATTGGCACGGAATTTTAAAATTATTTAAAACATTGTGTGATTTGCAGTTAAATCTTAAATGACCTTATATGCCTTATATGGTTCAAAAAATCTGCTCCCGAAACTTCGAGACTAAAATAGTTAATCAACAATCATAAATCCAATGAAAGCTGTTCAGGCAACAATCTAAAACTCATTCGGTGGTATTTTGTAACGCCATATTTTCGAATCGCTTCCCGATGTTCTTTCGTTGGATAACCTTTATTTTTTTTCCAATTGTACATCGGAAATTCTTCGTGAATTTGATTCATATAATCGTCACGATAGGTCTTTGCTAAAACCGAAGCCGCCGCAATACTCAAATATTTCGAATCTCCTTTGATGATACTTTGATTGGGAATCGATTGTAATAATTCGATTTCGGCTTTCGAAAATTGTTTTCCAAAACTGTTTTTCATTCCCAATTTCGCATTAAGCGCACGATTACCATCCACAATAATAAATTTTGGAGTAGTATTTAGTTTCAAAATACATTCTTGCATTCCTTTCATCGAGGCATTCAGGATGTTGATTTCGTCAATTTCTTTTGGATGCAAATGGGTTACAGCAAATGAAATGGCTTGTTGTTTGATTATTGGACGGAGTTTTTCTCTTGTTCTTTCGGACAATTGTTTACTATCGTTCAAGATTTCATTTTCGAAATCTAAGGAAAGAATAACCGCAGCGGCCGTAACGGGGCCAGCTAGACAACCGCGACCTGCTTCGTCTGTTCCCGCTTCAGAATCTTGAGAATGAAAATAGTTGATCAACATTTGGAATAAATTTTTATAAAAATAACAATATTTTTTAATTGAAATTAGAAGTTAATATTTGGATAATTGACATTTTTTCAGCAAAGTATAGCAATTTTATGAAATTTGATAGCATCTTAAAAAAAAGACACATTATTATTTGAAAAATACAATTAAATGTTAAAAAATACAATAATAATTATAAGATAAATATTAGTAATAATGCAGTTAATTTTTTTAATTTCTGATAAAATCACATTTTAAATGTTATTTATCCTTAGTTATTGCGGTGAAGGAGACTTTATTTCACTTTATTTTTATTTTTTTTATCGTAATTATTTTTTTATTAAGATTTTATTAAGACTTTTGTCGTCTAACTAATTCAAAATAATTTAATATGAGATTAAAATTCAAATGGATTTTCACACTATTGTTAGTGTTATCTATGCAGTTTATTTTCGCACAGGAAAAAACTGTTTCGGGAGTAGTTTCAGATGGAGCAGTTCCTGTTCCTGGAGCTAACGTTACTATTAGAGGAACGAAAAATGGAGTTCAAACCAATTTTGATGGTAAATTTTCTATCAATGCGAAAGTTGGTGATGTTTTGGTAGTATCTTTTGTAGGGATGCAAGATGTATCTTCAAAAGTAGGGTCTTCCAATGTGATTAATTTTAAATTACTTCAATCAAAAGAGCTTGATGAGGTGGTTGTTGTAGCTTATGGAAAGCAAAAGACCAAAGCTATTGTTGGATCTGTGGTAGTAATTGGAAAAGATGTTTTAGAAAAACAACAAGCAACAAGTGTTTTGACTGCCTTGCAAGGTAGCGCTGCTGGTGTACTTGTAATTTCATCTGGAGGACAGCCTGGAGATAATCCAACCATTCGAATTAGAGGAATCAGTTCAATTAATTCTTCTCCAGAACCATTGATTATCTTAGACGGGGCTCCTTTTAGTGGAAATTTAAACTCAATTAGTTCTGATCAAATTGAAAGTATGAGTGTTTTGAAAGATGCTTCGTCTACTGCTTTGTATGGTTCTAGAGGTTCAAATGGAGTTATCCTTATTACTACAAAAAGAGGTAAATTAGGAGCTGCTCCAAAAGTGACTTTTTCTACTTCAATTGGTGTTGCATCAAATGCAGTTCCTTTGCATAAATTAGTAGATTCTGATACGTATATGAAATACAGTTGGGAAGGAATAAGAAACGCAAATCAATATGTTAGCTTACAAACTAAAGCTACTGCCGGTTTGAACGCTTCTAATTCCTTGATTAGTGGTTTAGGGTACAACCCATATACTGTGGCTAATCCTGTTGATGCTAATGGAAACTTAGTTTCTACTACCAAAAATTGGGATACAGACTGGGCCGATTTGATTTTGAATAAAGCCGCTGTAAGAAAAGAATATTCATTAGGAGTAAGTGGTGGTAGCGATAAAACAGCTTATAGTTTTAGTACCAATTATTTAGGTCAAGAAGGAAGTGTAGTTAAATCTAATTTTGATCGGGTAACAACTAGATTAAGTATCGATTCAAAAGTGACGGACTGGTTTAGTGCTGGTTTAACCTCATTTTACTCAACATCTTCACAAAACTACCCTAGCCAAAGTGGTTCTAGTTATCAAAGTGCTATTCAATGGATTTATACCATACCTTCTATTTATCCGGTATACAGAAGAGATGGTGCAGGAGCTCTAATAAAAGATGGTAAAGGAAATAATATTTTTGACTATGGTGCAAATACAGGATTGTTAAATGCAACTCGTCCGCAGTTATCAAACGAGAATGCCTACGCATCTTTATATAATTACAAGATTAAAAACAAAAGGGATAATGTAACGCTTAATGGTTACTTACAATTTACACTAGCGGAAAATTTAACTTTTAAAACGAATTTATCCTATGATAAATATTTGTATGATTCGTATAACTATGCTAACAGTGAAGTAGGATATGCAGCAAGTGTTAAGGGTCGTGTTACTCAAGAAAGAGACATAACAACTTCTACTAATATTATTAATACTTTAAGTTATAAAAAATCATTCGGCAATCATAATTTTACTGCCGATGCGATTCAAGAAGCTTATAAATTTGAAATTGATGCTTTAGGAGCTCAAGGTGAAGGATATTTGCCAGGCGTGGCTGTATTAAATGGTAGTACAACTCCAACAAGTGTTAGTGGTTCAACTACTGAAGAAAGAATTTCCAGTATTTTAGGTAGATTAAGTTACAATTACAAAGAAAAGTATTTCCTTGAAGGATCGTTTCGTAAAGATGGTTCTTCCCGTTTTAAAAGTGATGTTAGATGGGGTAGTTTCTATTCAGTAGGTGGTTCTTGGTTAATTTCTCAAGAGAAATTTTTAGAGAACAGCAAAGTGATAAACCTTTTGAAATTGAAAGCATCTTATGGTGAATTAGGAAACAACAGATTAGATAACTATTTCCCATACCTGTCATTATTTGATGTAGGTTGGAATGAGTTAACCAATACAGGTGTTACTATAAATAGAGCGGTGGATCCTAATCTTTTATGGGAAAAAACAGCTTCAGGAAATATTGGTATTGAATTTGGACTTTTTAATAATAGAATTTCTGGATCTGTTGATTACTATAATAAAGAGTCTGTAGATTTGATCTATGCCAAGCCATTACCAGGATCTACAGGAAGTAACCCATCTTCAATCTTAACCAATGTTGGATCTCTCAAGAATTTTGGTTGGGAATATTCACTTAATACCAAAAATGTTTCTACTACTGATTTTGTATGGACATCTAGTTTGAATTTTTCAATGGATAATAATAAAATTACTGAACTTAGTCAAAAATTCTTTACAAGTGGTACTAAAAGATGGGAAGTAGGTAGATCGCTATACGAGTTCTATATACAGGACTGGGCAGGAGTAGATCCCGCTACTGGTTACGGAATGTGGTATAAAGATGTTAAAGGCACAGATGGTTTGCCAACAGGTGAACGCGTAACAACAAAAGTGTACTCAGAAGCAACGAGATATTATGTAGGTAAAACTTCTTTGCCTGATGTAGTAGGAGGATTTACCAACTATTTTAGATATAAAAGCGTTGATTTAAATGTTTTGCTTAACTTTAGTTATGGTGCTTCTATTTATGATAGTACTTATGCTAGTTTAATGGAAGGATTCAAATCTCCAGGACGAGCAGCACATCAAGATTTGGAAAGTCGTTGGCAAAATGTTGGAGACATTACTAATGTTCCTTTGTTTTTAACTTCTAATAATGATTTCAATTCTCAGTCAACACGTTTCTTATTTAAGAATGATTACGTAAGAGTGAAAGCAGTAAATCTTGGGTACAATTTTTCTAAAGAAACCTTGCAAAGATTTTATCTGTCTAAACTAAGACTTTACGCTCAAGCAGATAATTTGTTTACGTTTCAATCTCATAAAGGTATAGATCCAGAACAAAATATAACAGGAACAACAGATAGTAGATCATACAACCAAAGAATTATTTCGATGGGAATTAATTTAGAATTTTAATAAATAATATATACTATGAAAAATAAACTTTCAAAAATTTTAGTAACCCTTGTAGCATTTATAATGCTTGTGGGTTGTAGTAAAGATTTTCTTGACGAACCAAAACCAACTGACGGTGTTACCGAAACTGTAGTTTTTTCTTCAAGAGCAGGGGTTGAAGCATTTATTTCGGGAATTATGAGAAGATTTAGAGGTCAGTTTCCGAATTCTGCTAATGTTACTACCACTGATGCTGCGGGGTTAAACTCTCTCTTTTTTGCTCGTACCATGAAGGGAAATGACTTGATTAACACAACAAGTTGGTATGCTTTTGATTATGCAAACGATAATCGTGAGCCTACCTATAGAAGAACGTCATTTACTTGGAATTACTGTTTCTATATGGTTAATGAAGCAAATACTTTGATTAATGGAGTAGCTGCAAGTACTGAACTTTCGCCCGCAGATAAAAAAGAATTAATGGCTTATGGATATGCCTTGAGAGGCTTTTTCTATCACCAATTAGTGATGGAATTTGCACCAACTTATGCTGCTGACATCAATTATCCAGCACCACCAATCTATACTAGATTGTCTTTGACAGGAAATGGTATGTCTACGGTTAAAGAGGTATACGCCTTAATTGTTAGTGATTTGACTAAAGCTGTTGATGGTTTGACCACCAATCGTTTAGGAAAATCCTATATTAATAAAGCAGTTGCGAATGGTATTTTAGCCGAAGTTTACCAAGTAATGGGTAATAATTGGGCCGGAGCAGAAGCGGCCGCCAAAGCAGCTTATGGAGGCAATCCAGCAGCTGTGTTAAGTCCAGGTACTTATGGTAGTGGTTTCAATGATTATTCTAGTATAGAATGGATTTGGGGTAGCGCACAATCTGCGGATCAAAGTAATTATTATTATGGTTTCCCTCACGCAGGTACCGATCATGATGGAGCAGCGTATTCTTCAGTATATGTAAATAGAGATTTTGTAAGCCTATTTTCTGCGACAGATGTAAGAGCATTATTCAAAAAGAAAAGTGCATCAATCACCAATCTTGCCGATTATAGATATTGGGTAACAACTAAATTCAAATTTTCATTTGATGCAGATCATCCAATAATGAGAACTCCTGAGATGATTTTGATCGAAGCAGAAGCCAAACAACGTCAAACAGACGATATTGGAGCGGGAAATTTATTGTATCTTTTGCAAAAGAACAGAGATCCATCTGCAGTGAAATCTGGTAATACAGGACCTGCATTACTGAATGAAATTTTAGTAGAAAGACGTAAAGAGCTTTATGGTGAAGTAGGTGTAGAATGGTTTGATGCCAGACGTATGCGTAGAGGAATAACAAGAACAGGTAATCAAAGAATACTTGCTCCAGGAAGTTTAACAGCAGACGACAAAAAATTCTTCTTAAAAATACCACAAGCTGAAATTGATGCTAATGATTTTATAGACGAAACAGTAAATGCCAATAGATAGGTATTTATCATAGATGAATAGATGGAGCCGAGCTAGATTATTTCTAGCTCGGTTTTTTTTATGCCTTTAGGATGCAAAAAGGCGACTGTAATTATTAGCTGTCGTTTTCGGTTAGAAACGTTTCGCCATTATAATTAGCAGTGTTTTTATTTGTATGTTTTTTCAATTACCTTTGCCTTGATTAAAAATGGCGTTACCCCTAATTATATCCCTTCTCGATGAGAATTTTCTTTCTGCTTGTTTTGTTGTCCTGTTCCACTTTGCTTTTTTCTCAAGAGAAAAATAGTAAAAAGCAAAATTTATTGAACAATCTAATTGGTAAAGATTCTGTAAAAGCAAATCAGCCAGTCGCTACAATTGACATGTATCGGGCTATAACCTTAGAGCGCGACACTACTTATATTGATACTTCGCTTACCATTCAAAAAAAGTATAGCCATAATTATTTACGAAAAGATCTCTTTGGACTTTTAGCTTTTTCAAACGAAGGGCAAACCTATAATACGTTGCAATATAGTTTGAATACTTTTTCGCCGCTTCCAGAATTTGGATTCAAAGCCAAGCATTTTAATTTTATGGAAGCCAATCAAATCCGATATTACTCAGTAGCAACTCCTATAACCGAATTTTATTTTAAATCAGTTATGCAAAAAGGGCAAAATGTAGATGCTTTTTTTACCGTAAATACATCTCCAAGATTTAATTTTTCTTTGGCTTACAAAGGATTGCGTTCTGAGGGAAAATATATCAATCAAATGGCAAGCACTGGGAATTTTAGATTTACAGCAAGTTATAACACAAAAAGTAAGCGATATTTTGCGAATGCACATTATGTGGGTCAAGATATTTTGAATGAAGAAAATGGCGGAATCACAACGCTTTCTGATTTCGAAAGTGGTAATCCAGATTTTTTAACCCGGGAACGATTAGCCGTTTATTTAATTGATGCAAGGTCATTTCTGAAAGGGAAAAGGGTGTTTTTAGATCACAATTTTAGAATTAATTCTAAAGGAGGAAATAATAATTTGTATGTTTCTCATCAATTCAATTACGAAAATAAATATTTCGAATACAACCAGCCGACAGTGGCTTCAATTGTTGATGGTACAACGGTATATCGATTTGGAGAGTCCTATAAAACAAGTGGTATCAACGATCAAACGCATTATAATAAAACCTATAACAAAGTGGGTTTGGAATATGAAAACACTACTTTAGGGAAGTTTCATTTTTATATAGATGATTTCTTTAGCAATTATTATTACAATCAAATATTGATTCTGGACAGTCAAACCTTTCCTGCTGCCTTAAACAGAAGAATCGATTGTATTGGAGGTCAATATGAATATCAAAAAAACAAATGGACTGGAAAATTTTTGATTTCAAGGTCAGTTACCAATCAATCGCTATCCAATTTGGATGCCAAGATGCAATATGAATTGAACGATGAAACGATGCTTTCTTTCCAATACCAAAACATAAATAAGTTACCTAATGACAACTATAATTTGCATCAAAGCAGCTATGTAAATTACAACTGGTCTAACGAATTTAAGAATGAAAAAATAAATTCTGTAATTGCAAATGCCAATTCGCCTTGGGTTAATCTTTCTGTTCAATATTCAACATTTAACGATCATCTGTATTTTGCAGATGTTTCTAATGCAACGCAAATAGCTTTGAAGCAACAAATAATTGCGCCTTCGCAATATGCAAATACTATTAATTATTTGTCAGTAAAAGCGAGTAGGGAATTCAAATTCGGGAAATTTGCTTTAGACAATACCGTTTTATATCAAAAAGTAGATCAGCAAGATTTTATATTGAATGTTCCCGAATTTCTGACGAGAAACACACTTTACTTTTCTCAAGATTTATTTCATAAAGCCTTGTTCTTGCAAACAGGTGTAACTTTTAACTATTTTACAAACTATTATGGAAATGAATACAACCCTGTAATAGGAGAGTTTTTTGTTCAAAACAAGAAAGAAATTGGGAATTTCACCAACTTCGATTTTTTCTTCAATGCCCGAATTCAAAGAACAAGAGTTTATGTGACTCTTGAACATTTTAATTCGTCGCTTTCTGGATATAATTATTTGGCTTCTCCCAATAATCCAATGGGAGATTTTATTATCCGTTTTGGATTGGTCTGGAATTTTTTTGAATAAAATAATCCGAAATAGTGGTATGTACATCTGCAATCTAAAATCGTTAATCTAAAATCTAAAATCATTTTGACTTTCACCGCCATTGATTTTGAAACTGCCACAGCATTTCATCCTTGTTCAGTTGGAATTGTTACCGTCGAAAACGGAATTATTGTTGACGAATTTATGACTTTAATCAAGCCACCAAGAAACGAATACTCTCAATTTACGATAGCGGTTCACGGAATTTATCCACGAGACACTGTAAATGCTAAAACTTTTGCTCAAGTATTTCCAGAAATTCAAAAACGATTGCAAAACCGAATAGTTGTAGCCCATAACGAAAGTTTTGACCGAAATGTTCTCGCCAAATCGATGGCACTTTACGGGTTAGATTATGAGTCTTTGAATATTGGATCTCGTTGGGAATGTACCGTAAAAATTTATAAAGCCAAAGGTTTAAAACCAACAAAATTAAGTGATTGTTGCCGTGAAATGAAAATAACTTTAAACCATCACGAAGCATTATCTGATGCTCGGGCTTGCGCCAAATTGTATTTGATGCGATAGTTTTTCCTAATTTTCTGAAGGTTAAATTTCAATACCAACTTATTTCTTTTTTAGCTACTTTAGTGGTACATTTAAATGTCTAAAAATGAAAGAAGATTTTCTCCATTATCTCTGGAAATTCAAGAAATTCGATAGTTTGAATTTAAAAACCTGTAACGGAGAAGAAATTACCATTATCAATGTTGGACAATATTTAGAGCTTGCCGGACCTGATTTTTTTAATGCGCAGCTAATTATTGGAAATCAAAAATGGGCTGGAAATGTTGAAATACACCTTAAATCATCCGATTGGTATGTGCATCATCACGAACGAGACGAAGCTTACGAAAATGTAATTCTCCACGTTGTCTGGGAGCACGATTCTGAGATTTTTAGAAGTAACAATACTGAAATTCCTGTTTTGGAACTCAAAAATTACGTGGACACCATAACTATTGACAATTACAAGTCTTTGATGGCACCAAAATCTTGGATTTATTGCGAAAAAAACATTAAAGAGATTGATGATTTTACTTTTAAAAATTGGCAAGAACGTTTGTTTTTTGAACGTTTGGAAAGAAAAGCGAAACCCATTTTTGAAATACTAAAACAAACAAACAATGATTGGGAATCGGTTTTATTTTGTCTTTTAGCTAAAAATTTTGGCTTGAACACTAATGGCGAAATCTTTTTGAGGATCGCTCAATCTCTTCCATTTTCGGTAATAAGAAAAGAAAGTTTTGAGGTCGAAAATTTGGAAGCTTTACTTCTGGGAAATGCCAGTTTATTAGATCCTGAAAAGGAAGATAATTATTTCAAAGATTTAAAATTTAGGTATTTCTACTTGTTACATAAATATCAATTAGAGAAAAAAATTGTAGAACCCGTTCAGTTTTTTAAACATCGTCCAGATAATTTTCCAACAATTCGATTGTCGCAATTGGCAAATTTATACTACTGTCAGCAAAATTTATTTTCAAAAATTTGCACCTCAAACTCAGTAAAAAGCATTTATGAAATTTTTAATGTTGAGGCTTCCAGTTATTGGCAAAACCATTATCAGTTTGACAAGGAAAGCCCAAAGAAAAAGAAAAATATTTCCAAATCATTTGTCGATTTGATTATCATAAATACTATAATTCCGCTGCAGTTTGCTTACGCAAAAAGTCTTGGCAAAGAAATTTCAGAAGATTTAATTCAATTGCTAAATGAGGTGTCTCCAGAGAAAAATGCAATCATGGACAAGTTTATTTCCTTTGGAATAAAAGGAAAAAGTGCTTTCGAAACCCAGTCTTTATTGCAACTCAAAAATGAATATTGTAATAAAAGTCGTTGTTTAGATTGTGCCATTGGAATGGAATTGTTGAAAAAAAGTTAATTTACTGATATGTTGAATTGTTGATTAGATAATTTTGTAATTTTACACATTTCCATTAATTTTAGAGTTAAAACTCAATATCAAAAAAATGTCAGCCATACTTCAACTCAAATATTTTTCCGAAAGGTACGGTTTCCACGTTTCGTCTCGTCTTGCTGATAAATTGGGGATGAGGGTTACAAGTGTGCGCTTATTTTTTATTTACATTTCCTTTGTTACAGCAGGTTTGTGGTTTGGAGTTTATTTAACATTAGCATTTTGGATTCGGCTTAAAGATTTGATTCGAGCCAAACGCACATCGGTTTTTGATTTGTAGATTGCGATTATAAATAAAAAAAGGGATTATAAAGTTGTGATACTTTATAACCCCTTTTTTTATTTAAATCGATTTAACTATCGCACTTTTTTGAAGCTATAAGCATAAATTAATGCGTGTATTGCTGCAAAAAGGAGAGAGAAATAAAATAAGAAATGATCGTCCACAGCGATGTCGCTATGGTGTATAAATGCAATGATTATAAGTGCTAATACCATTCCCAATCCTGAACTTGCAACGGTTTTGTAACTTTGTAAACTAAAATGTCCTTTGTTCAATTTACTGTGCTTCATACCATAAAACAGATACAAGTCGAATCCAATCATCATCCAAACGATAAGTCGAATCCAAGTATCTAATGGCAAAAATACCATCATAAACAAGCATACCGCAACACCAGCAATGGGTACAAATGGCACAAGCGGCGTTCTAAAACCTCTAGGTGCTTCTGGCATTTTTTTGCGCATAATCAAAACGCCTATGCAAACTAAAATAAAGGCGAAAAGTGTTCCGATACTGGTCATTTCGCCAACAACTCTGGCAGGAACAAATGCAGCAAAAAGACTCACAATGACCATAAATAATAAATTATTTTTGGCTGGAGTTCTAAATTTTGGATGCACTTCTGAGAAAACTTTTGGCATCAAACCATCTTTACTCATAGAGAAAAATACCCTGCTTTGTCCCATCAACATTACTAAAATAACAGAAGAATAGCCTCCTAAAATAGCAAGTAATATGGCGTTGTTCAGCCAAGGATATGCTGGTGTAATCATTCCGTTAGGACCAATATTTCCCATCGCTTCTACTGCAATGGCAACTGGCGCAATTCCGTCTTTCCCTGCAAAGGCTTGATAATTTACTACACCTGTCATTACGTGGGCAAAAAGGATATATAAAATAGTACAAATTCCTAAGGATAATAATATTCCAATTGGCATATCTCTTTTTGGATTTTTAGCTTCTTGTGCGGCTGTTGAAACGGCATCAAATCCGATGTACGCAAAAAACACAATCGCCGCAGCTCTAATGATTCCTGAAAAACCAAATTCTCCAAATTTCCCTGTATTTTCTGGAATGTAAGGAGTGTAGTTTTCAGGTCGAATATATTGCCATCCGACAGCTATAAAAACTAAAACTACCGAGACTTTTAATAAAACTATTATTCCATTTACAAATGACGATTCTTGTGTTCCGCGAATTAAAAGAAAAGAAATAACCATGACAATTAATACAGCAGGGACATTTATTATGCCACCTTCAAAGGGCGAAAGCATATAAGCTTCGTTTATATGAATTCCATAGCCTTCTAAAAATTTTCCAAAATATCGTGACCAACTAATGGAAACTGTTGCTGCTCCAACGGCATATTCTAAAACCAAATCCCAGCCTATAATCCAAGCAATAAATTCGCCCATTGTCGCAAAGGAATAAGTATAAGCACTTCCAGCAACGGGTATCATTGATGAGAATTCGGCATAACATAAACCTGCAAAAACGCAACCAAATGCTGCTACAAGAAAAGAGATGGTTATTGCTGGACCTGCATTTGCGGATGCTGCGAGACCTGTAATCGAAAATAATCCTGCTCCAATAATAGCTCCAATTCCAAGCGCGACTAACCCTGTTGCAGATAGTGTTTTCTTTAATCCTTTTTCAGAATCATCAGCCTCGGATAGAAGCTGAGTCAATGGTTTTCTTTTCCAAATCGACATATAATTTTGTTTTTTTGTTATTAGATTTCAAATATATTGTTTTTTTGATTTTAAAAAGATATGTAGAACCGTATTTTTTAAAAAGAGATTTTTTTGATTCTTGACATTATCTTTTATAGGAAGTAATTAATTATAAAATATTTCTTAATTTTAGGCTTTGTAAAACAATCTTTTAATGATTTCAGACACAATTAAATCTTTTTTTAAATTTTCAAGAGAGCAACGCACGGGTATTTTTTTCCTGTTTAGTGTCATTATCATTCTTCAACTACTTTATTTTTTTGTTGATGCTAGTTCTTTTTCTAAAGATTCTCCCGAAAAAGAAAAATGGCTTTCATTACAATCACAAATTGACTCGTTAAAAGTAGAAAAAAGAAATTTCGTTCCAAAGGTTTATCCATTCAATCCAAATTTCATAACCGATTATAAAGGCTACAAAATTGGAATGTCCGTTTCTGAAATCGATCGATTACTGGCGTACAGGAAATTAAATAAGTATGTGAATTCTCCAAAAGAATTTCAATCGGTGACCAAAGTTTCCGATTCCTTATTAAATGCGATTTCGCCCTATTTCAAATTTCCAGATTGGGTAACGAACAAAAAGGAAGGAAATACTTTTAAAAAATTCGCTTACGCCGCTTTCGCCAAAAAAGAAAAAATTGCAATAATCGACATCAATCAAGCGACTCAAGAAGATTTGATAAAAATTTATGGAATAGGCGAGGCAATTTCGAATCGAATATTAAAATTTAAAGAAAGCCTCGGCGGTTTTGTTTCGATGGAACAAATGAAGGATGTTTGGGGATTGTCGCCAGAAGTAATCGAAAATTTGAATTCCCATTTTGCGATTTTTAAACTTCCACAATTAAAAAAAATTGACATCAATAATGCTTCGATTAAAGATCTCTCAAAGTTCCCCTATTTCAATTATCAAATTGCAAGGCAAATAGTTACCTTTAGAAGTATGAATGGAGATTTTAAAAATATTGAAGATTTAACAAAAATTAAAGGAATGTCTAATGATTCCGCAAAAATTATAGTCTTATATTTGGACTTTTAAAACACATTACAAATGAACTTCGATTACAGCGAAACGCAAACAATGATAGCCGAATCGGCAAGAGATTTTGCCGAAAAATATATTAGACCACACATTATGGAATGGGATGAATCTCAAAAGTTCCCAGTTTCATTATTCAGAAAAATGGGAAAAATGGGTTTTATGGGCGTTTTAGTTCCAGAAGAACTTGGTGGTTCCGGATTGGGTTATCACGAATATATTGCTGTTGTAGAAGAAATTTCAAAAGTAGATCCATCTATTGGATTGTCAGTTGCTGCACATAATTCGTTGTGTACCAATCATATTTTGACTTTTGGAAATGAAGAACAAAAGAAAAAATGGATTCCAAAATTGGCGACCGGAGAACATATTGGAGCTTGGGGATTGACCGAACACAACACTGGTTCTGATGCAGGAGGAATGAATACAACCGCAATAAAAGATGGAGAGGATTGGATTGTAAATGGATCCAAAAATTTTATTACACATGGAATTTCTGGCGAAATAGCAGTTGTTATTGTGCGAACGGGAAACAAAGGCGATTCTAGAGGAATGACTGCATTTGTTTTCGAAAAAGGAATGCTGGGATTTACTTCAGGAAAAAAAGCTAATAAGTTAGGAATGCGCGCCAGCGAAACTGCCGAATTATTTTTTGATAATTGCCGTGTTCCAGATGCCAATAGATTAGGTGAAGTGGGACAGGGATTTATTCAATCGATGAAAATTTTGGATGGTGGAAGGATTTCCATTGGAGCATTGTCATTAGGGATTGCAAAAGGGGCTTATGAAGCTTCCTTAAAATATTCAAAAGAAAGACATCAGTTTGGCAAAGCAATAAGCGAATTTCAAGCAATAGCTTTTAAATTGGCCGATATGGTTACCGAAATCGAAGCTTCGGAATTGTTGTTACACAAAGCGGCTTTCTTGAAAAATAAAGATAGAAATATGACAACTTTGGGTGCAATGAGCAAAATGTATTCGTCCGAGGTTTGCGTAAAAGTTTCTACCGAAGCTATTCAAATTCACGGAGGATATGGCTATACCAAAGATTATCCAGTTGAGAAATTCTTTCGAGATTCTAAATTGTGCACCATTGGCGAAGGAACTACCGAGATTCAGAAATTAGTTATATCTAGGAATATTTTGAAAGATTAATTGAAAGAACTGCAATGAGTGATGGTACTGTATATGTTCTTATTTTTATTTTGTTTATAATCTTATTAATTCCAACTTTTATTCAATTTAAATATGGCGTGAGAGTTTTGTCCGGTTGGACAAATTTAAAATTCTGGCAATTAACTTTATTGTGTTTTTTTGGCGAATTACTTCTTTCAATTAGTTTGTTTTTTATTGTCGCATTTGTTGAATCTACTTTTAGGTCGGTAATTGAGCCTCCACATTGCGGTCTAGGATTTGCTGGAATTGCTGTTTTTGGCATTCCAATTTCTTTTTTAAACGTAATAATTGCCTTCATTCAAAAAATATCAATAAAATATTCATAATTCATAACTCATAACTCATAATTAATTTATACTTTTGCGCCCTTAACGAGAGGAGGTGTCTATATTATGTTAATTATACCAATTAAAGACGGAGAAAATATCGATAGAGCATTAAAGCGCTATAAAAGAAAATTTGACAAAACAGGAACTGTACGTCAACTAAGAGCTCGTACTGCTTTTATAAAACCATCAGTTACCAACAGAGCCAAAATTCAAAAAGCAGCTTATATCCAGAATATGAGAGACAATTTGGAGAATATTTAATTATTTTCTGTTCAAATAAATACCGTTAGTCATCAAAGTTTAATACCTTTGATACTAACGGTTTTTTTATGACTAATAATAAGGACGCATTTCGGGATTATCTACAATTGGAGAAAAAATATTCTCCACATACGGTAAATGCGTATTTGAATGACATTAATTACTTCGAAACATTCAATAAAAATCAATTTGATCAAGAAAATATAAATCAAGCCAGCTACAGTCAAATTCGGACTTGGATCGTTTCGCTTGTAGATGATGCTATTTCGAATGCCACCGTAAATAGAAAAATGCAGTCTTTGAAATCGTATTACAAATTTCTATTAAAGACTAAGCAAATAGAAATTAGTCCGTTGCTGAAACATAAAGCATTAAAAACTCCCAAAATACTTCAAATCCCTTTTTCAGAGAAAGAAGTTGCCGAAGTTTTAAGTCAAATACAGAATCCTGTGGGCTTTGAAGAAATTAGGGATAAATTGATAATAGATTTGTTTTATACCACCGGAATTCGAAGAGCTGAATTGATTCATTTGAAATCTGGAAATGTAAACTTAGCAAGTAATACAATAAAAGTGCTTGGCAAACGAAGTAAAGAAAGAATTCTGCCGCTTTTGCCAATTGTGTCGAAACAATTAATATTCTATTTTAGCGAAAGAACACGTTTAGAGACCGTTATCGATTCGGACTATTTTTTTCTCACAAAAAAAGGGGTAAAGTTAAATGAATCGTTTGTTTATCGATTAATAAATTCTTACTTTAGTACTGTCTCCGAAAAGGTAAAAAAAAGTCCACATATATTAAGACATACATTTGCGACCCATCTTTTAAACAACGGAGCCGATTTAAATTCAGTAAAAGAATTATTAGGACATTCAAGTTTGGCATCGACACAAATTTATACACATAGTAGTTTATCAGAACTCAAAAGAGTCTACGAAGAAGCACATCCAAGAAACCAATAGTAATTCGAGAAATGTTTAACCCTAAAAAAAATAGATTATGAAGGTAGATGTTCACGCAGTTAACTTTACTGTTGACAGAAAGCTAGTCGATTTCGTTCAAGAAAGAATGGTCAAATTAGAAAAATATTACGATAAAGTAGTATCCTCTGACGTTTATTTGAAAGTAGAAAAGACAAGCGATAAGGAAAATAAAATCGTAGAGATGAAAATTATTGTACCAGGAGACGATTTTTTAGTAAAAAAACAATGCAAAACTTTTGAAGAAGCAGTAGAACTTGCAGCTGAATCCATTGAGCGACTTTTGGTAAAAAGGAAAGAAAAAATCAATACACATATTTAATCTAAATTTTTTTCAAAATTGTTTTGATTAAAAAACAAAAAGATATACATTTGCAGTCCGTTAGAAATAGCGGACTTTTTTTATTGAATTTGCCAGCGTAGCTCAGTTGGCTAGAGCAGCTGATTTGTAATCAGCAGGTCGTGGGTTCGAGTCCCTCCGCCGGCTCGGCAAATTTTAGATTTCTGATTCTAGATTTTAGATTTTAGAGCTAAAAACGTAAGTAATTAGGATTGAAATATTGAAATTGATTTTAATGATTAGAAGGTGCGTTTTGGAATAATTCAAAAATCTAAAATCGCTAATCTAAAATCTAAAATCAAACTGGGGAGATACTCAAGCGGCCAACGAGGGCAGACTGTAAATCTGCTGTGTGAACTTCGCAGGTTCGAATCCTGCTCTCCCCACAACAACGAATTTTAGATTGTAGGTTTAAGATTGTAGATGGAAAAAGTCTAAAATCTGAACTCTAAACTCTTAAATCAAGGATTCTGCCGACTTAGCTCAGGGGTAGAGTGCTTCCTTGGTAAGGAAGAGGTCACGGGTTCAATTCCCGTAGTTGGCTCAAAAAAAGTATATAATTGAACACTAATAAATTAATAAGATTAAAAACTAAGTAAAATGGCAAAAGAAACCTTTAACCGTAATAAGCCCCACTTAAACATTGGAACAATTGGGCACGTGGATCACGGAAAAACAACTTTAACTGCAGCAATAACTAAAGTGTTATCTGATGCTGGTTACTGTCAAGCAAAATCATTTGATCAAATTGATAATGCTCCAGAAGAAAAAGAAAGAGGTATTACAATTAATACATCTCACGTAGAGTATGAAACTGCAAACCGTCACTACGCACACGTTGACTGTCCAGGTCACGCGGATTACGTAAAAAACATGGTTACAGGTGCTGCTCAAATGGATGGTGCTATTCTTGTTGTAGCTGCTACAGACGGACCAATGCCACAAACACGTGAGCACATCCTATTAGGTCGCCAAGTAGGTATTCCTAGAATGGTTGTATTCATGAACAAAGTGGATATGGTTGATGATGAGGAGTTATTGGAACTTGTAGAAATGGAAATTAGAGATTTATTATCTTTCTACGAATATGATGGAGACAATTGTCCAGTTATTCAAGGGTCTGCTCTTGGAGGATTGAATAATGATCCAGCATGGGTGCCAAAAATCATTGAATTGATGGCTGCTTGTGATTCTTGGATCGAAGAGCCAGTACGTGATACTGCAAAACCTTTCTTGATGCCTGTTGAAGATGTATTTACAATTACTGGTCGTGGAACTGTTGCTACAGGTCGTATCGAAACTGGAATTGCTAATACTGGAGATGCAGTTGAAATAATTGGAATGGGAGCTGAAAAATTAACTTCTACTATTACAGGAGTTGAGATGTTCCGTAAAATCCTTGATAGAGGTGAAGCAGGAGATAACGTAGGTTTGTTGTTAAGAGGTATTGATAAAGAATCTATCAAAAGAGGAATGGTTATCATTAAGCCAGGATCAGTAAAACCACACGCTACTTTCAAAGCTGAAGTTTATATCTTGAAAAAAGAAGAAGGTGGTCGTCACACACCATTCCACAATAACTACCGTCCACAGTTTTATGTACGTACAACTGACGTAACTGGAGTTATTACTTTACCAGAAGGTGTTGAGATGGTTATGCCAGGAGACAACTTAACAATTAATGTAGCTTTATTAAGTCCAATTGCAATGAACGTAGGTTTACGTTTCGCTATCCGTGAAGGTGGTAGAACTGTTGGTGCTGGTCAGGTAACTGAAATTGTAGCATAATTATAAAATAAATAAGAAAACCAGTGTCGTTTTTTTTTAAACGACACTGGTTTAATAATGAATAGCAACGGGCGTAGTTCAAGGGTAGAATAGCGGTCTCCAAAACCGTTGATGGGGGTTCGAATCCCTCCGCCCGTGCAAAAATAAAAATACAATGACAAAAGTTGTTAATTATATATCAGACGCATTTGAAGAATTAAAATCAAATGTTACTTGGCCTGAATGGGCTGAAACTCAGCGTTTGACTATAATAGTTGCCGTATTTTCTATTGTTTTCGCTCTAGCTACATGGGGCGTTGACGAAATGTGTGCAA
>JBBQSZ010000037.1:0-30429 GCA_038234745.1 Flavobacteriales bacterium
GGCGTTACAGCTTGTGCTTAGTAAAAATAGTATTTTTTTTCGAAAACTTAGTCTCTTAGTCTCTTAGTTCCTCAGCAACTTTTTTATATTTGTAAAAAAAATATAAAAAAATGACTTTAATAAAATCTATTTCAGGAATTAGAGGAACTATTGGCGGAAAAGTGGGCGACAACCTGACTCCGGTTGATGCAGTGAAATTTGCTTCGGCCTATGGAACGTGGCTAAAACAAAATTCCAAAAAAGAAGATCCAAATTCCAAATTAAAGGTAGTTGTAGGCCGTGATGCTCGAATTTCGGGACCAATGATTCATAATTTGGTAGTAAATACTTTGGTAGGTTTAGGAATTGACGTGGTCGATTTGGGACTTTCGACAACTCCAACTGTTGAAGTAGCCGTTCCATTAGAAAATGCTGATGGCGGAATAATTCTCACAGCTTCTCACAATCCAAAGCAATGGAATGCTTTGAAATTATTGAATGAAAAAGGAGAATTTTTAAATGGAATCGAAGGTGAGAAAATCCTTCAAATTGCCGAAGCCGAAGCATTTGATTTTTCAGACGTGGATAATTTAGGTCAAATCACTGAAAATGATGCTTATATGGATATTCATATCGATGAAGTGTTGAACTTACCATTGGTCGATATTGAAGCTGTAAAAGCTGCTAAATTCAAGGTTGTTGTTGATGGTGTAAATTCATCGGGAGGAATTATTATTCCAAAATTGCTAGAATTAATGGGCGTTGAAGTGGTGAAATTATATTGTGAACCTAACGGACATTTTCCTCATAATCCAGAACCATTAAAAGAACATTTAACCGATATTTCTGAATTAGTTGTTAAAGAAAAAGCAGATTTAGGAGTAGTTGTCGATCCAGATGTTGACCGTTTGGCATTCATTTGTGAAGACGGAGAAATGTTTGGCGAAGAATACACTTTGGTTGCTTGCGCCGATTATGTTTTGAGTAAAACTCCTGGTAATACGGTTTCGAATATGTCTTCATCACGTGCTTTGCGTGATGTGACAAATTTACATAAAGGAAACTATGAAGCCAGCGCAGTAGGCGAGGTGAACGTAGTGGAATTGATGAAAAAGAACAATGCGATTATTGGCGGCGAAGGAAATGGCGGAATTATTTATCCTGAATTGCATTACGGTCGCGACAGTATGGTCGGTGTTGCTTTGTTTTTAACGCATTTGGCAAATAAAAAAATGAGTGTTTCAGCTTTGAGAGCATCGTATCCAGAATATTATATGAGTAAAAACAAAATCGAATTAACGCCACAAATTGATGTAGATGCGATTTTGGTTGCAATGGCTAATAAATATAAGGATGAAGATATTACAACAATCGACGGTGTGAAAATTGACTTTGCAGAAAATTGGGTACACCTTAGAAAATCGAATACAGAACCTATTATTCGAATTTATACCGAAGCTGCTTCACAAGAAAAAGCTGATGCATTGGCATTAAGAATCATAGGTGAAATAAAGGTTATTGCTGGAATTTAAATATTTTACAAAATATAAAAATGCTGCTTTTTTCACAAAAAGCAGCATTTTTTGTAGTTGTTAATTAAAAACTTGTATATTTATCTCGATTTTTAAGAAATGAAGTTACAATTCAGGTTTGTTAAACCAGCTTTCGATAGATTGACCAGCAGATTCTGGACCAAGATAATTGATTGTTATTTCTTCATCTTTTGCGATGGGTTGAATAGCTTCAAAAATCATTAGTTCTCTTTCTTTATCGAAATAAAAAAAGGCATTACAAGTATTAGAATGATTGTATAAAGAACCATAACCCAATGCGATGCCAGTGTATTCGTTTTCTTTATCAATCATAAAGGCATAATAATTGAGCAACATATGTTTTCTTACAGTCATTTCTTGAAGTTTCATTTTTATTATGGGACATTCTTCAATGATAGCGCCAATTTTAATGCCATGTTGAGCAAAAACGCCACGACCGTGAATTTCGGAAATGGCTACATAAATAGAATTATTAGGTTGAGTAACAAATAAATTATTTTTATCACTTTTAAAATTACGGAAATATGAAAAAATCGATCGCATTTATTGGGGCTTTTTTTATGGGTGCTTTAGCTTTTGCGCAAGTTAGCAAAACTGAAACAATAAATAAAGAAGCAGGAAGAAAAGTATTGAATGATGACATGAAAAACGTATCTACTGATACGGAATCTGACGCTAAAAAGGATGGAATCAAAGGATCTGTAACTCAGAAAGGTAGAGAAGGAATTAAGATGACTTCAGAAAATCAACTTCAAGACGTACACAAAGTGACTGGAAACAAAAATGATTTTATAAAAGTTACCAATCAAGAGGCTAATGGAATTAAATGGTCTTCAACTGAAAAAGGTAAAAAAAGCAATTCTGAATCAGATAATGCAAATTTTTTGAAGGTTACAGATTCAAAGAGTGAGAATGCTCATTATAAAATGACTTTGAAAACAGGAGGTAAGAATTCTGCATCAGAAACTCAAAGCAATGATGCTATTAAAGTTACGATGGAAAAAGCAGACATGGATGCGACTGCAAAAAGTATTAAAGCCTCCGATCCGTATCTAAAAATATCAAGTGCAAAGAAAGAATAAGGAATGTATAGTGGTTTTTATAAAGGAAAATGCTTTATAAAAAATTTCTAAAAAAAAAATAATTTGAAAATAATGAAAAAGTAAGGGTAACAATTTTGTGACTAAAAGTATTTACTATTATAAACAACAAATAAACTAATATTTAAACTTTAGAAATCATGAAAAATCAATTTATTATTACAGTAGCTTTTTTAGCCGTTACAAGTTTTACAAATCAAATTTTTGCACAACAACCAGCTGCCAAATCTGCCGACTGGGATTTAGCAAAGGGAAAAGAATCTCTAAGTTGCAGTGTTACTACCACAGATGAAGGCTGCTCATTTAATTTTACAAAAATTGATACCGAGTATAGAGATTCATCAAGTGGTCTGCCAACAGGTAAAAGACAACACAAGCCCTTTACAGCAACATTCGAAGTTAGTTCAAGTGATAATTCTGTTACTCAAATAGTGAGTCCAAGAGACGCTGCTAGTGGTTTGCCTACTGGAAAAAGAATGCACAAACCATTAGTAATAACAAAAGAATTAGACAAAAGTTCTCCTATGTTAGCCAAAAAGACTTCCGATACCGACGAATCAACTGCTAGAGGTTCTGGTAGAGCTAATGTTCAAGATATCTCCATGAAATCTGTTCAAGGTTCTGGTAAAGTAAGTGTTCAAGATTTTCATTTTACAATGAAAGGGAACGGAAAATCAACAATTATAAGATGCCCTGATGGATCTTGTGTTATTCCAACTGACTGTCCTGATGGACAATATACTTTAATGTGTGATTGGAGTTGGGGAGCGTCCCAAACAGGAACTAAAAGATGTGCTGCAGAATTTGCTTTAGATATTGAAAACGGTGCTTGTATGGCTATTAATAGTAAAGGAACAGGAGCTTCAAATAAATAAAATCACCTAAAAACAGGAAGTCTTATGGTTTCCTGTTTTTTTTATGGAATAACATTTTAGTTTTTTTAATTTCTTAAATAGAATTCATATGAAAATATATATACTTCACTTACTTTCTGAGATTACTCATCGCTCTAATTGTAAAAACAAAAAGCTAACTTTACTAAAGCAAGCTCTTTTAACTCTATTTTTGTTCATTGGTTGTAATCTTTTTGCACAGAAAGATGTTATAATAAAAAAAGACAGTACGGAAATTCGGTGTAATGTTCTAAGGGAAAACAAGACAAAATATACCTATGCCTTTATTAATTCAAGTAACAAAGTTGTAAAAGCAACTATTTTAAAAACATTTGTTAATGAGGTAAAATATGACAAATACGATTCTAATTTGGTTGCCGATAAACTATTCGATCCAGAACCAGTTGTTGCTAGCGAAGAAGAAGTTAAGTCCTATCAATATACTTTCGCTATTGGTTTAAATATTAGTAATATATTAGAATTTAATTCATCGTCGGGACCTGATAAAAAAGTTTTTTCGGCAACTAGCGCATTAGATTTAGGACTGGATTATAACAAAGAAGGGAGTAGATTTGCAATGACAAATGAGCTTCACTGGAATCTTTCCCTACAAAAATCTGGAATCTCAAGTACAGATCATATTCAGAAAGTAAGTGATGAACTTATTACCTTGCACGATTTCTCTTATTCAATGACCAAAAATAGCAAGTGGAATACAAACTTAATTGTCAAAACAAACACGTCTATTTTTACTGCTTTTGATGGTAATTATTTTAAAGATTACAATAATCTGGGTAAAACACAAGCTTTTTTAAGTCCTTATGAAGTAGTGCTTTCTCCAGGGATAAAATACCAACCCAATGATTATTTTAGACTTTCTTTTGCTCCTTATTCTGTCAATTTATATGGTTTAAGAAGTCAGCAAATTGCCAACACTGGATACTATACTCAAACCTTTGACTCAAGTGGTAACTATGATCTTTTTGTATTTAAACAACTAGGTGCTGAACTTAATATTTGGTATGACAGAAAATATAAGAAATGGTTAGAGATGCAATATCGATTAGGAATTTCTTCTGATTATTTTTCGAAAACTGCTATCGATGTCTTGTTTGAAGGTTTGTTTATAACAAAATTCAAAATCATCAAAAACATTTCATTATCACACAGAGCAAGTTTGAAAGGAGATTTTACTCAAAGTCCATTCAAGCCTTACTATAAACAAATTATTTTATTGGGCTATTCAAAAAGTTTTTAAGTTAGAAGAGAGGTTTACTATTAGTTTACTTTTCATAGTTTAAAATTCATTATTCTTGCACTTATAATGTAGTATCTTTGAAATAAAATAGGACTTGCAATGACAACAAAAGAGATGCCAACAGATTTAGAACAACACTTTCAGGAATTTCGAAAAAATATTATAGGAATTAATCAAGAATTTGATTCGCCTTTTGGAAAACAAAAAATCATTTATGCAGATTGGACAGCAAGTGGTCGTTTGTATCGTCCTATCGAGGAAAAGTTAATGAATGAGTTTGGCCCTTTTGTAGCCAACACTCATACTGAAACCACCGTTTCGGGAACTGCAATGACAATGGCATATCACAAAGCCAGAAGGATTATCAAAAAACACGTAAACGCCAATCAAGACGATGTTTTAATAACTGATGGAACTGGTATGACAGGCGTTGTCAATAAATTTCAACGGATTTTAGGTTTAAAAATACCTGAGAACCTAAAAGATTTTGTCACCATTCCAATCGAAAAAAAACCAGTTGTTTTTATTTCTCATATGGAGCATCATTCGAATCAAACGTCTTGGCTCGAAACAATTGCCGATGTTGAGGTGATTCCATCTTGCGAAAAAGGGTTGTTTAGCCTTGCTAATTTATCCGAATTATTAGAGAAATACAAAGACCGAAAGTTTAAAATTGCATCTATTACTTCTTGTTCTAATGTCACTGGAATTAAAACACCTTATCACGCTGTTGCAAAATTGATGCACCGCAACAACGGACTTTGTTTTGTTGATTTTGCTTGTTCAGGACCTTATGTTGCTATCGATATGCATCCTGAAGACCCTGAAAGTTTTTTAGATGCTATTTTCTTTTCGCCACACAAGTTTCTAGGCGGTCCTGGAACATCGGGCGTTTTAGTATTTAATAAAAAATTATATCAAAACCTGATTCCAGATAATCCTGGAGGAGGAACCGTTTCTTGGACAAATCCTTGGGGAGAACATAAATACATCGACAATATCGAAGATAGGGAAGATGGCGGAACTCCGGGGTTCTTGCAGGTCATTAAAACCGCCTTGGCAATCCAATTGAAAGAAGAAATGGGAATTGAGAACATTTTGAAACGAGAACACGAAATTGTCGATTTTATTTTTTTGAGTTTAGGAAGTAATTCAAGCCTACATATTCTTGCGGATCAACATCAAGAACGCCTAGGTGTGATTTCGTTTTATATCGATGACTTGCATTTTAATTTGGGTGTCAAAATATTAAATGATCGATTCGGGATTCAAACTCGTGGCGGCTGTAGTTGTGCAGGAACGTATGGCCATTTTTTATTACATGTAAATCAAGAAACTTCAAACCAACTCATTGACGAAATTTCTCTAGGCGATTTAATTCGAAAACCCGGTTGGATTAGGATGTCTGTTCATCCTACAACTACAAATGAAGAAATTGAATTGGTTTGCAACAGCATAATAGCATTGGCTGAAAACCATCAAGATTGGGCTAAAGAGTATAGTTATGATAAAAATTCCAATGAATTTATTCATAAAAATGCAAAACCTTTCGAAAAAGAATTAGTAGACGAATGGTTTAAATAGAGTTTTTTTTTAATCAAGTTCAAAAATCAAGTTCAAAGTTCAAATTCTGAAATCTTAATTCTAAAATCTATCTCTTATGTTTCCAGCGTTTGTGCGTCCATAAATAATATTCGGGATCTTCATAAATTTGCTGTTCTACTAGTTTAAGAAATTGATCTGTAATATCATAATTTGGTACTTCTTTTGCATTTTCAGATAGGATTTCATAACTGGCTTCATAAAACCCTCGTTTTACTTTTTTTACTTTTAGAAAAATGACATTCATATCGTATTTTTTTGACAGCATTTCGGCTCCGGTATGAACAGGAACTTCGATTCCCATAAATTTTTGCCAATGAAAGGCAGAAGTAACTTTGGGCGATTGGTCACTTGCGAATCCATAAATTGATAATATTTTATTTTTTTTATTAGTAACAATGCACGGAATCGTTTCCTTAGTAGTAATCAATGTAGCTTTAAACTTTGATCGAATAGCCCGAACTAATTTGTCAAAATAAGGATTGGCAATTTTTTTGTAAATTGCATAACCTTTAAAATTAACATAGGCATTCATAGAAATTACCCATTCATAACTCGCATAGTGAGCCAGCATCATGGCAATACTTTTATGTTGTTCTTCTAGTTTTTGATACACTTCAAGATTGGTAAATACAAAACGTTCGGCTAATTCCTTTTTTGAAATGGTCATCGTTTTTATCATTTCAAGAAACATATCGCACAAATGATGATATGATTTTTTTTCGATGATTAATCTTTCTGCATCTGATAAATGTGGCAATGCTAATGCTAAGTTTTCGCGAACTGTTGTTTTTCGGTAACCAATTATGTAATAAACAATTAGGTACACAAAATCTGAAAAGAAATACAATACCCGAAAAGGAAGCATCGAAATGCACCATAAAAAGGGATATACAATAAGGTAAATGATAAAGCGCATTAACTAAATATTTTCAACAAAGATAATTCAAAAAATATTCACGCTACTAAGTTTAGAGCCATTGGTCACTTTTTTAACCATAAATATTAAGTAGATTTGCATTTTTAAAACATTCAAATTATTTATGGATCCTATTTTAATTATAGTTATTGTAGCCACTTGTTTATTCAGTTATAAAGGATTTAACGATTTGGTTTTTTTTAGAAAATATGAATTTCACATTGGTAGCATTCGTTCAGGTGAGCAGATTCGAATGTTTTCATCTGGTTTTTTACACGCTGATTTGGGGCATTTGTTTTTCAATATGTTCACACTTTATATGTTTGCTCCAGTTGTGATTAATTATTTTGGAAATATTTCATTTTTAATAATTTATGTAATTAGCCTTGTTTTTGGGAGCCTACTGACTTTATTAATGCACAAAAATGACTATAATTATCGCGCCATCGGAGCATCAGGAGCAGTAACTGGAATTTTATATTCATCTATTTTGATCGATCCAAGTATGAGCTTGTATTTGTTTTTTATTCCCATTCCTATTCCAACTTATGTTTTTGGAATTGGATATTTGCTGTATTCTATATACGGAATGAAAGCTAAGAATGACAACATTGGTCACACAGCGCATTTTGGTGGAGCTATTGGCGGTTACTTGATTACTCTGATAAAAGCCCCAGATATGTTAGTAAACAATACATCTATGGTTGTCCTGTTGGCAATTCCGATTGTGATACTTTTTGTAATGGCAAAAATGGGGAAATTATAATTGGCACAAGATTTGAATAGAAGATAGAAAATAAACTAATTTTAATAATAATGAAAAAAGCAATTTTGATTCTTGCCTTAGTATTTATGGCAAACTCTTATGCACAAGAGATAAAACAAATTCCAATGATAAATGTTTCTGGAGAAGGAAAAGTAAAAGTAGCTCCTGATCAAGTATTAATTTCAATTTCAATTGAGACAAAAGGAACAAAAGCCGAGGACGTAAAACGGGAAAATGATAAAAAAATGGATGGAATCCTTAGATTTATTAAAAAATCAAGTATTGCACCAGAAGATTTTCAAACGCAACGTATTTCTTTAAATCCAAATTATGATTACGAGAAAAAGAAATCAAATTATGTAGCAACCCAAACTTTACATATTTTATTAAAGGATTTATCTAAATATGATACCTTGATGGAAGGTTTAGTGAGTGAAGGAATCAACAGAATTGATACTGTAGAATTTAAAACGTCTAAACTAGTTCAACTACAATCCGATGCTCGAAAACTAGCCATAAAAGATGCAAAAGCCAAAGCGGAAGATTTTGTTTCGGTATTAGGTCAAAAAGTAGGGAAGGCAATTGTTATTTCAGATAATTCTCAGCCTTATTCTCCGCAACCACAACCTAGAATGTATGCTATGAAATCAATGGCGATGGACGAATCAGCTACAAAAGAAACATTGGCAATTGGTGAAATAGAGATTTTGGCAAATGTAAGCGTGAGTTTTGTTTTAGAATAACGAATTTAGAATAGCTACTAAAATATAAAAAATTCTGAAATTTTTTTTTCAGAATTTTTTTTATGGGAAGAGAAGAATTTAATCATCATCGAATTCGGGAATGTAGTGTTCGTTTTCCACCACGAGGAAGACAAATTTCTCTTGCTACTTTTTTAAATACTGATCCAGAGGAACCAACATATTCTTTGTATTACTCATTTTTTCAGAAAGTGATTGCGCTTCAGTAACCATACTTACCTTTAAACCACGGGTTGCTGTAATATTTTGTTTGGCATTGTTTTCAGGTGATTGATCGACTTTAGCAGATAGAAGGAGCAGTGCCATTCCAGCAACCTTGTTCACTTTTACACCTTGGCCTCTGACATAAAGCATTCCTAAATTTCCAATAGCCAACCCATCTCCTTGAACAGCAGCTTTTCGGTACCATTTATTGGCTTTTACAAAATCAACAGTGGTGCCTTTACCATTTTCATAAAGTACGCCTAAATTAAATTGAGCTGCAGCATTCCCTTGTTCGGCTGCTTTGTTGTACCAAACAATTGCTTCTTTCTCATTTTTACTAGTTCCAATTCCTTTTTCATACATTATTGCTACATTGTACTGAGAGTCTGGGTATCCTTCTTTGGCTGCAGCGAGAAATTTTTTGTAAGCAAGTGGTAAATTATTAGCGGCATAGGCTGCTACGCCAGCATTGAAGTTTGCATTCTCTTTGGCTTGTTGCCCATAAGTTTTTACGGTTATTGCCAAAGAGGCAAATAAACAAAGGGATAGTATAAAAAAATTGGTTTTGAAAGTTTTCATTTTTTTAGGGTTCTATTTTTTATGTAAATATATAAAATAAAAAAGTCCTGAAAATTTTCAGGACTTTTTTGTGTTAATTATTTTGTGGGGAGAGCAGGATTCGAACCTGCGAAGTTCACACAGCAGATTTACAGTCTGCCCTCGTTGGCCGCTTGAGTATCTCCCCAAAACCACTTTATTTGCGGTAAGCGGTTGCAAATATAATAACAGTTTTTAGGTTTCCAAATTAAATTTGAACTAAATTTTAGATTAGTTTTTAATATGTTGGTATTGAATAAAATAAAAAAATCTCCCTAAGGAGATTTTTTCTATAATTCTAATCTTAAAGATTATTTTGACAAAAGTTCACTAATTTTTGCTCGAAGTTCTACACCTCTTAAATCTTGTGCAACTACTTTTCCAGAAGCATCAAGGATAAATGTGGCAGGAATAGACTGCACTTTATATTGTGCTGCGATTGGTTCATCCCAAAATTTTAAATTCGAAACCTGTGTCCAATCTAATTTATCTTTTGCAATAGCTTCTTTCCATTTTGCAGCATCTTTATCTAAAGAAACGCCAACGATATTCAAACCTTTAGAATGAAATTCTTTGTAGATGGCAACCATATTCGGATTTTCAGCTCTACAAGGTCCGCACCAAGAGGCCCAAAAATCTACAATAGTTACTTTTCCTAAACTTTCGGTTAGGCTAACTGTTTTTCCTTCAGGATTTGGAGCTGAAAAAGATGTACTTCATTTACCGTTGCCAGCAGCTGCAGCAGGTTGTTGAGCCTGTGGCATTGCTCCAGCACCAACTGAAGGGGTTTTTGCTTCTTTGATTTTTGCTTCTACCGCCTTACCAGGTTTTGTAGTTTTTAGTGACGAATCAAGAGCAGCAAATTGCTTTTCAACATTTTTAATATCAACAGATGGATCATTAGTCATTCCTTGAATAATCAAAACACTGATGAAAGATTTTGGATGAGTTTCTACGTAACTAGTATATTTCTTTTTAGTTTCTGTAGTAACACCTTCTTGAAGTTTACCGTATTCTTTCATTAATTTATTAATAACCGCAGTATCATTTGCCTTTTGAGCTTGAGTCATCTCTGCTGTATTGTTTTTCTGAAAGTCCATTAATCCTTTTTGAACCTTCATAAGTTCTTCGTTGAATGCCACAAATTCATCATTGTTGTAAGTTCCAGAAACTTTAGATTTACTAATACTATCTTTATTAATCACAATAGCAATATCTCCATTTTCTAAAATGAAAGGAAATTTACCTTGAACGCCTTCTACATTAATCATGTGGAAAGAAGGTTCTGCAGCTTTTCCTGTGATTACAAATTTTCCGTTTTCTACTTTTACTGTATCTACGGCAACAAGTCCCATTCCAGAAGCATCTTGTGTTTCCATAATTACGGTTTTGCCATTTTCAATTCCCGTTGCAGTACCTGAAATCGTGTACTTGGTTTTGCTACAAGAAATTAAAAACACAGTAGCTGATAGTAATAAAATTATTTTTTTCATTATGATTAAGTTAAATGATTTAAGTGTGCAAAAGTATTTAATTTTCTAAAATATCTATAATTTTAAGACTTAAATTTTTGTTATAAGTAGTAAATAATATTTTTCAAACAGATAGGAGTCTTTTGATGACTAATTTAATCATCAATCTGCTTTCATTTAAAGGAAATTGTGAACTAAAAGTACAATGTACAGCTTTGAAGTTTAAATGGCTTTTGATTCACATTCCTGAAGATTATATTCAGCGTGTTCAATTTCATTTAAAGTAATTCGGATATCCATATTAAGGGTTCTTAATTCCTTATGCAAAACAGCACTAGAAGCATTTGTCTCAAGCTTTAGATTGACTTCATCTCGTTGTTCTTTTAGAATTGCAAGAACTTCTTTTGCTTTCTTGAGTTGAGATAGGTATAGTTCGCAAGGATCTTTCATATAGATAATTATAAATAAAATTTAGGACTGCTAACGTACTTAAAATAAATATGCTATCCAATTTTGAACTTATATTATCGATACAAAACAAAAAAACACTCCTTAAAGGAATGTTTTCAATTTATAAACCTAATAAGTTTAGTCTTGATTTATTGTTTTTCTCCAAGTAAAAGCATTTAAAATGTGTCTTTTTGCAAATCTTCCAGGAGAATCGGCATTTACCATTTTTACATAAGTGGCTTTTGGAACACTAATGTATTCGTAAACGCTGCCGTTAGAAAAATTGATAATCAATCTTCCTTCTACAAATTTATAATCTGAAATGGTTGCCGTTGAGATCGTTTCTGTATATTCTGGCAAGTTTGTTTTGATTGTTTCAGGATTGATACTGACCAAAAAGTGGTAGGCTTCAATAATTCTTTTACTGTTTTCTTCAGCTTCTTTCAAACCAGCTTCGTCTCCTTGAAATTTGTCAGGATGTGCATCTTTCATCGCGTTGCGATAAATGGTTTTCAAATCTTTTAATTCTACAGTTTTTTCAACATTTAACAGCTTGCGGTATTCAACTATTTTTTTCATAAATAAGGTAACTACTTGTCTTTTAATAGGAAATCAATCTAATTTGCTCTCCAAATCGACAATTTTTTGCAAAGGTACACTTTTTTTTAACTTTACAATTTTCGACCGAAAAAAAATCTATAAAAAGTGATTATTGTTGTGGTTTATTATTGGCTTTGTCAAAGTTTTTCGACTTTTTTGGATATTTATTATAATTAATGTCGCTCGGATTTTCAATCACCGATTTGATGGTAATCCAGTCGCCAAGTTGAAAATTGGACATTACCATTTTATAGTCTAATAAATATTCACCACAAAAAAAGTTTTTGTTTTCGTCTTGTTCAACTATTCCAGTGTAAACTCCTTTTTGTAGCATTTTTTCTTGAGAAGAATTAGTCATAATCAATTGATTTTGGAATGAATATTAAGCGGCAAAGTTAATGAATTATTGTTTGCGTTGTGAAGTTTTAGTCATTCTGACTATCTTTGTGCAATGGCAAAAATATTTAGACCGAGTCCTAATTCATTCAAAAATACGTTTTGTGTTTTTCAAGAAGTACTTCCTGAGCTAATTAAAGATTTAGTTTTGCAGTATGATAGTAAATCCGGAAGTCAATATTTTTATACCGAAGAAGGAATGTATCGTTTGTCAAATCACTGGGGAAGATTGGCTAATAGCAAATGGCGATTGGAACCGTTGGAACCCGAAACGGATTCTAAATTTAAAGTAGGTTTTGCCACTTGGAATGCCTTTTATCCTGACAATTCAGATGAAGAAATCTATTATCTAGAAGCAAATTACAGCAAAGGAACGGTCAATTATCAACATAAAAATAATCCGAATTACGATAAAAAAGCAATTCTAAGAACGAGTTTTGAAACTACCAAAAAAATAAAGCAAATCCGAAATTTATTCACCTTAACTTCTTGGGCAAAATATTTTGAATATGATGATTTAGACGATTTGAGAAAACAAATAATTAACCAATTAATTTTTTCCGATAAAACGTTGGAAGAAATAAAAAGAGAACTGTAATGGGAAGAAATACTGAAAAAAATATCAAGATTCACAACGACAAATTGCACAAAGAGCAGAAAAAAGTGAAAGCTGCAAAAGTATTGCGCAAAGAAAAATTGAAACAAATTACTAAAAAATTCAATGAAGATAAAGCTTCAGAAAACAACTAATTTATGAAAAAAAGTCAATTCGAAGAATTAAAAAACGGTGTACAAGAAATAATTGATTTAATCGTTGCTAAAGACAATAAATCGGCTAACAATAAGTTATTGGAAGTTAGTGAAAAACTGGATGATTATTTAGATCATACAGACGAAGATGAAGATTTAATCGAAATTAGTAAATATCAAGTTTTAATCAATCAACTGTTTCAAAAAATCAATCCAGAAGAAGGTGAGTAATTGCTTTTGTGGATCAACAATTCCTTTTCGAGATTGTTGCCAAAAATATATAAATGGAAGTCAAAAAGCACCATCGGCTTTGGCTTTGATGAAATCCAGATATTCGGCTTATGTAACTCATCAAGTCGATTATTTAATAGAAACAACACATGTTTCTACAAGAAAATACTATTCGAAAGAAGAAATTTTAAATTGGGCTACAGCCAATGAATGGCAAAAGTTAGAAATCATTTCCTCAACAGAAACGACAGTAGAATTCAAAGCTTTTTTTTTGGATTTCAATAAAGAAAATCAAGTTCATTATGAGTTTTCTACTTTTAAAAAAGAAGGCGATAGTTGGTTTTATGTTGATGGGAAGTTTAAATAATAGATTTTTGAATGAGGATTTTTGATTTTTAAATTATAACTTAAATAATAAACTTTAGTATGAAATTAGAAGAAATGAAAGCGATTCGAGTTTATCCAAACGAAGTCTTCAAGGAAATAATAATTGAGGATAAACTAAGACTACGTTACGCTGTTTCCAACAAAGGAAGGATGGTTAGTTTTTCAGATGATATAAATTTTGGAAGAGAACTAAAAGGCAGTTTTACAGATGGTTATAAAATGTTTAAGTATAAAATCTACACAGACGGAAAAATTAAAAACAAGCATCTTTTTATTTGTAAACTAGTTGCAGAATATTTTATTTCTAAAACTTCGGAAGAACAAACGTACGTTTTGCATTTAGATCGAATTCGCGATAATGACGATTTTAAGAATTTGAGATGGGCAACCAGAGAAGAAATGCTGGATCACAGTAAAAAAAGTCCCTTTGTAAAACAAGCTAAATTAAATTTGGTAGAGCATAATTTAAAAGCCGATGGTGCAAAACTTACAGTAACCAAAGTGATGCGGATAAAAAAGCTTTTGGCAAACCCAAACTCAAAGACACGTTTGAAAATGATTGCCAAACAATTTGGTGTTAGTGAAATGCAAATCAGTAGAATAAAATCAGGCGAAAATTGGAGTCAGGTTAAAATCTAAAACAACTTCGCCAAGTTTCAAAGCGGTTTTGAATTCAATTCATTTAACTAAAAATTAATAAATGTTTGTCGTCTCTTCTTTTTAAAATGATGTAATTTTAAAAATTATGAAGAACACAATCAAAAAAGGATTTTATTTTAAGACCTACGAAGCACCATTTCAGTCTCCGTTTGACAAACTCTTTACTATTTTCAAGGAGTTAATCACCCATACTTCGGGAGATTTTGATGAAGCTATTGACTGGTTGCGCGAATTAGACAAGGAATACAAACTAACAGATTCCGCTTACACTATCGATGATTTTATTGAAGATTTAAAGAAAAAAGGATACATCCGAGACGAACTCAAAGACGATGGAACTACGGGAACTGGAATTACCGCCAAAACCGAAAGAGCCATTCGCCAACAAGCATTAGATAACATTTTTGGCAATCTCAAACGAAGCGGAAACGGAAATCACAAAACAAAACAGGCCGGAAATGGCGACGAACATACTGGAGAATTTCGAGAATTTCATTTCGGTGATGGTCTCGAAAGAATTTCCTTAACCGAAAGTTTGCGCAATGCACAAATCAACAATGGAGTGGCCGATTTTATGCTGACCGAAAATGATTTGGTGGTCGAAGAAACCCAAAACAAATCCCAAATGAGTACGGTTTTGATGATTGATATTAGCCACAGTATGATTTTGTATGGAGAAGATCGAATTACACCGGCTAAGAAAGTAGCGATGGCTTTAGCTGAATTAATAACGACACGTTACCCAAAAGATACTTTGGATATTCTGGTTTTCGGAAACGATGCTTGGACGATTGCTATTCGCGATTTGCCCTATCTCAAAGTCGGTCCTTATCATACCAATACAGTTGCTGGTTTGCAATTGGCAATGGATTTATTGCGTAGAAAAAAGAATACCAACAAACAAATTTTTATGATTACCGACGGAAAACCGAGTTGCGTTCGGGAAAAAGACGGTACTTATTATATGAATAGCAACGGTCTCGATGAATATATTGTTGACAAATGCTACAATGAAGCCCAACAAGCTCGAAAATTACACATTCCGATAACGACTTTTATGATCGCGCGAGATCCGTATTTGCAAAAATTTGTGAATCATTTTACCGAGGCCAATCAAGGAAAAGCTTTTTACACTGGATTAAAAGGATTAGGCGAAATGATTTTCGAAGACTATGAAACCAATCGTAAAAAAAGAATAAAATAGTTTTGGGCGTTTCCCTTCGGGTCGGGCTATTCGTTTCAATCTTTTTTTCGGCGAAAAGCCTCAAAAAAAGATTTTCACTTCTATCCCTAACGCAAATCGTAATAATAAAACAATATCAATATCAATAAAAAAACAACAATGAACAACATAAAAACCTTAGGCGAATTAAATAAATCAGGATACGAAAGTAAAAGTATCAAAGACGAACTACGTCATAATTTGCGTGAAAAAATCAAGTCTGGACAACCCACTTTTGAAGGTGTTCACGGTTTTGAAAATACGGTGATTCCCGAATTGGAACGTGCTATTTTGTCTCGTCACAATATCAATTTATTGGGACTTCGTGGTCAAGCTAAAACACGATTAGCCCGCAAAATGATTGAATTATTAGACGAATACATTCCGTTTGTAACAGGTTCAGAAATAAATGATGATCCTTTCAACCCAATTTCTCGTTTTGCCAAAGATTTAATTGCCGAAAAAGGAGATGCAACACCGATTTCTTGGCTACACAGAAGTGATCGTTTCTCCGAAAAACTCGCCACGCCAGATGTTACGGTAGCCGATTTAATTGGTGATGTCGATCCTATAAAAGCAGCGAATTTAAAATTGTCGTATGCCGATGATCGTGTGATTCACTTTGGAATGATTCCGAGAGCCAATCGCTGTATTTTTGTCATCAACGAATTACCCGATTTACAAGCTAGAATTCAGGTCGCATTGTTCAATATTTTGCAAGAAGGCGATATTCAAATTCGTGGTTTTAAACTAAGAATGCCATTGGATATGCAATTTATTTTCACAGCAAATCCAGAAGATTATACCAATCGTGGTAGTATTGTAACGCCTTTAAAAGATAGAATAGGTTCCCAAATTTTGACGCATTATCCAGAAACGATTAAAATTGCAAGAACGATAACAGAACAAGAAGCGAAGTTGGATGCGAATCAGAGCGATTTGGTTTATGTTCCATCATTAGCCAGAGATTTATTAGAACAAATCAGTTTTGAAGCCCGAGAAAGCGAATTTATTGATAATAAAAGTGGTGTTAGTGCACGATTGAGTATCACTGCTTTCGAGAATTTATTGAGTACTGCCGAACGTCGCGCCTTGAAATCAGGTGCAGACAAAACTTCATTGCGATTATCTGATTTTATGGGAATTATTCCAGCTATTACTGGAAAAGTAGAATTAGTTTACGAAGGAGAGCAGGAGGGAGCCGCTATTGTTGCTCAACATTTAATTGGAGATGCGATTCGTACTTTCTTACCTGGCTATTTTCCTAAAATTGAAAAACTCGAAAAGCAGGATGTAAAAACGCCATATACAGATACATTAGAATGGTTTTTCGCTGAAAGCGGCTTCGAATTATTAGACGATTGTTTAGATGAGGAGTACAAAACCATCTTGGACAGCATTGCTCCATTGGAAGTTTTAATCCAAAAATACCAGCCGCAATTAGAGAAAAAAGACAGTTATTTTATGAAAGAATTTATTCTTTGGGGATTGGTAGAATATAAAAAGTTGAGCAAAGATCGTTTTACTGAAGGTTATCAGTTTAGAGATTTATACGGAAGTTATATTAGTAAATTGTAATTTGAGAAAGGGTTTGGATGTTTTCTAAACCCTTTTTTCTTTTCCTTGATTCAAACCTGTCAGGTTTGAATAATCATTTGAAACTTATAAATAGTACTTTTACAGACTTAAATGTGAATCTATGTTATTCCTGATTTTAAGTGTTTTTTGCAGCGTGAGTGTTGGTGTTATTTTTAAAATAGCTCGTAACTATTCCATCAATATTCCACAAATTGTTGCTGCAAATTACATTTTTGCATTGGCTCTTTGTTACTTTTTTTTCAGTCCAAATTTTGCTTCAGTTGACGTTGAAGCGCCTTGGGGAATCTATATTTCGCTTGGGATTTTGTTGCCATCGATTTTTCTTTTTTTGGCGGCAAGCATAAAGTATGTAGGAATTGTAAAAACCGATGCAGCGCAACGGCTTTCATTATTTATTCCTATTTTGGCGGCTTGGTTGCTGTTTGGCGAAAAATTTAATACCTTAAAAATAACCGCATTTGGTATTGCTTTTCCTGCGTTGTTACTTATTTTGAACAAACCTTCGGCGAAGAAACAAAACAAATGGATTTATCCTGCCATCATTTTGGTCGGATTTGGTGTTATCGATATTCTATTTAAACAAGTTGCATTATTTACAGAGTTGCCTTATACCACTTCTTTGCTTATCGTTTTTGGTCTGGCAATGATTATTATGACAATTGTCGTTGTTTATGAAACGGTTTTTAATAAGGTGAAATTAAATTACAAAAATCTGCTTTTTGGTGGTTTAGTCGGCATTTTTAATTTTGGAAATATCCTGTTTTATTTAAAGGCGCATCAATCTTTTTCCGAGAATCCTTCGACTGTTTTTGCTGGAATGAATATGGGTGTAATCTTAATTGGAAGTTTAACTGGTATCTTTATATTTAAAGAAAAACTGTCTAAAATCAATTTTTTAGGATTGTTTTTGTCTTTAATTTCTATTGTGTTGATCGTTTTATCACAGTAATAAATCTATTTTAAAATTCAAAAATTATTCTATTTTTTCCAGTTCGAGATACAATTGATCGGATTGCTGTGTGAGTAGAATTATATTGGTTTTTATGGATTTAATATTTTTCTCCAACAATTCGGTCTGCTTTTTTTTCTCAGAACCAGATCTAAATAATTTAAAGCCAGAGGTACTTTTTAGTTTATTTTCAGTTTCGCTCAAAAGAATTTTGTAGTTTGCAATTTGTTGTTTTATATTGACAAGTCTGTTGTTAGCATTTAGTTTCAAATCCCTAGAACTTCTTTCTGAGTTAATTTTCTCTTGAATAACAGCTTGGATTTTATCTTCTTCGAGCTGTTTTTGTTTTTGTTCTAATTTATAGTTCTCAATTTCGGTTTTGTGATTTTTCAGTTTTAATTCTCGACTTCTGTTTTCCTCACTCACTTTTAAAACCGTTATACCAATTAAAATAATGATGGCAGCGACAACAATTAATAAATTGTTTTTAGACATTCCTAGAATTGTAATTTCTTTACTTTCTTTCTCCACTTTGATCTCAGGTTCTGGTGTCGAAAAAGGCGAAAACGGAGGTGGATTTGGTATAAAAAGTTGATTTAATTCTGGTATTTCTCCAGCTGTTTTCCATTGTTGCATTCCTTCAAACCAAACGGGACTAGTTTTGGTTAATTTTTTTTCTTTCAATTCTTCTATATCAAAAGGACCACTGTTTTCTGTTCCGATGTGTAGATAGTATTTTTTCATAGAATGAGGCTATTAAATCGATTTTTTCAAAGCTACAATCATTTTTTGATACTGCAAAATGGATGTGTATTTCGATGCAAAAATAGTTGTGTAATTTTTTAGAATTAAATACCCTTCATTTTACAGTGATGTTTTTGTTCTAGCTTCCTTAAAAACAGACAATTTCATATCAATAGCCATTTACAAATTGTTTAAGGATTCAACATAAATTACTGTCTTATAAAGTTAAACCCTCTCTTGGTCGTATTTCAACAGAGGGTTTTTAAATTAATATACATTTATTAAATGATGATAATTTAATGTTAAATAATGTGAGTTTTATGCAATAATGTCTTAGAGAAGTGTAACATTTTATATCTATTTTCTGCTAACCTTTGTCTGGTGAGATTTCCGATCGGTGAATCCCCATAATTTAAATAACCTATTAATATGAAAACAAAAAATCTTTTTAAAATGCTAACCTTGGTTCTGGTTGTCTTTGCCTTTTCTTGTGCTAAAGATGACTTTCAAGCAACGGTTGGTTTGTGTCCTCAAGTTGTTAGCACCGTCCCTGCGAGCAATGCACTGAATGTTCCATTGAATCAAGTAATATCGGCAACTTTTAATAAGTTGATGAATACTGGAACGATTACAGCAACATCTTTTACTGTAAATGGAGCTAGTCCTGTTGCGGGAACACTTTCGTTTGCATCGACTGCCACACAAACGACCGCTAGTTTTACCCCAACAGCAAGTCTTTTGGCTAACACAACATACACAGTAAAGATAACTACTGCAGCCAAAGACACTATGGGAAATGCTATGGCGGTAAATTATGTATGGACTTTTTCTACAGGATTTTTTATTGTACCTGTTGTAACTGCTACCGATCCGACTAACCTTGCGATTAATGTGCCTTTAAACAAATTAATCACTGCAACATTTAATCAGGTGATTAACCCTGCGACAATTACACCTACATCATTTACAGTTTCAAACGGAACTACTAACATTGCAGGAACATTTACTTTTAGTGGAGCGATGGTAATTTTTACTCCTTTTATTCCTTTAACTAATGGTACTAACTACACTGCGACGATAACCACAGCGGTCAAAAATCCATCTGGAGTTGCTATGGCTAGCAATTATGTTTGGACTTTCTCAACACCAATCATCTTGATACCTTTAGTAACAAGTACTGATCCAGTTAATTTAGCAACTAATGTTCCGTTGAATAAAGTAATTACAGCTACCTTTAATCAAGTGATGGATCCGATAACTGTTACTAATGCAACATTTACTGTAAAGGAAGGAACGAACACGGTTAATGGAGCTTTTACTTTTAATAGTGCGACTGTGCTTTTTACGCCAACACTTCCTTTATTGAATTCAAAAACATATACCGTAACCATAACTACGGGAGTCAAAAATACTTCTGGTCTAAGTTTAGTTAGTAATTATGTTTGGACATTTACTACGCCAGTTTTACCTCCTGTTGTAACTACAGGTCCTAATATTGGTAGTCTTTCTCGATTCGGTGGATTTGGTGGTAATGCAGGGTTAACCAATCAAGGAATAAATACAGTTATAAATAATGGTGGTATTGGAACAACTGCTGCAGCTACTTTAGTTACTGGTTTCCACGATGGTTTAACTGCTGATGTTTATACAGAAACACCTTCAAATATAGGATTAGTGAAAGGTGGAGTATTTACAGCACCGCCTTTTCCAGGAACAGCCACTTCTTTTGCTATTGCACAGTTGGCTTTATTGGATGCTACTGCTTTATACAATGCACTTTCCCCAGCCGCAATGCCAGGTGGAATTGACCCAGGTGCTGGTGAATTGGGTGGATTAACTTTGGCTCCTGGAATCTATAAATCAGCCAGTGGAACATTTAAAATTTCGACAGGTAACCTAACTCTTGACGCTCAAGGAGATCCTAATGCTGTTTGGGTATTTCAAACTGCCTCCGGATTGACGGTAGGAATTGCTGGTCCAACAGGTGCTAAAAGTATCATTTTAATAAATGGAGCTTCTACTTCTAAAGTATTTTGGCAAGTGGGTAGTGCAGCAACTATTAATGCTGCTGGTGGTGGCACAATGGTAGGAACAATTGTTGCTTATTCTGGTGTAACGTTTTCTACAGCTGGAAATGCTGCTCAAACAACACTAAACGGAAGAGCAATTTCGCTTGTAGCCTCTGTTACTATGGTTAATACAACTATAAATGTACCCTAATCCAATCCGTAATCAAGCTATTCTTCTAGGGAGAATAGCTTTTGAATACACTTTTAAAATACTTTCAAATCATAATTCATACAACAATGGAATATAAAAATAAATTATCCACTAGACTTTGCTCGGCAAAGTCGTACTTCAACTTTAGTATTCAAAAAATACTTGTTGCAGTCGTTTTTCTTATCGGTTTTGAGTCTATGCAGGCTCAAGAGGTTCAATACACTCGACCAAGTTGGTTTTTTGGTGTTGCTGCAGCTGCTAATATGAATTTTTATAGAGGCACGACGCAACAACTAGATAATTCTTTATCCGTTCTTTCTCCTTTCAATAATGGGTATGGAACAGGGCTTTTTGTAGCGCCTTTATTGGAATATCACAAACCAAATACAGCTTTGGGATTTATGTTGCAAGCCGGTTTTGATGGTCGCAGAGGTACTTTCAATCAAGTAACAGCAAATCCTTGTAATTGTCCTCAAGACTTAAAAACAAATTTGAGTTATATCACTGTTGAACCAAGTATTCGTTTGGCTCCATTTAAAGGCGATTTTTATCTTTATGGCGGTCCACGTTTTGCCTTTAATCGTGATAAATCATTTACATATCAATTAGGTACAAATCCAAATACTCCTGATCAAGTACCGGCTGCTGCAGTAAAAGGTGATTTTAATGAAATAAAGAAAACACTCATATCAATGCAAATTGGAATGGGATATGATATTCAGCTTTCGTCTCAAGCAAACAAGACACAATGGGTACTTTCTCCTTTTGTTGCTTACCAACCTTACTTCAATCAAGATCCACGTTCTATAGAATCTTGGACGGTTTCTACTGTAAGAGCTGGTGTTGCTTTGAAATTTGGAAGTGGAAAATTAATTCCTGTGGCTCCTGCAGCTGCCGTTCCTGTAGATCCACAATTTACTTTCGGAATTAACTCTCCAGATAATACTGGAGCTGTTTCTAACGTTAGAGAAACTTTTCCGTTGCGTAATTATGTATTCTTTGATTTAGGTTCTAATGACATTCCAAGTCGCTATGTACAATTGGAAAAAAGTCAAGTGAAGGATTTCAAAGAAAATCAATTGGTAGTCAATAAATCGAACAATTTATCGGGTCGTTCTGATAGAGGTTTGGTCGTTTACTACAATATATTAAATATTCTTGGTGATCGTATGCAGAAAAACCCAAATTCAACAATAACACTAGTTGGTTCATCTGAAAGTGGTTCTGAAGACGGTAAATTAATGGCGGAATCTATCAAAACATATCTTGTAAATACGTTTGAAATTGAGGGTTCTAGAATTAAAGTAGAAGGAAGAAATAAACCAAAAATTCCATCGCAACAACCGGGTGGTACTCTGGAATTAGAAGTACTTAAACAAGGAGATCGTAGAGTTTCTATTGAAAGTAATTCTCCCGATTTATTAATGGAATTTCAAAGTGGTCCCGATGCTTCGTTAAGAGCAGTAGAAATTGCTCCAATGACAGTAGCTCCAGAAAGTAGTTATGTAACATTTAGTGTAAAAGGAGCGCAAGAAGCATTCTCAAGTTGGTCAATAGAAGCGAAAGATACTAACGGTCTAGTACAAAACTTTGGTCCTTACACAAAAGAAGAAGTGAAAATTCCTGGTAATGCTATTTTGGGAACAAAAGAACAAGGTGATTATAGATTTACACTCATTGGAACGACTCCGGATGGTAGATTGATTAGACAGGAACAAACTGCACATCTAACGTTGTGGAAACCTTCTACACAAGCCGAAAGTATGCGTTTTAGTGTGATTTATGAATTCAATAACTCGAATGCTATTCCAATTTATGACAAATACCTAACTGAAGTTGTAGCTCCTAAAATTCCAATGAACGGAACTGTAATTATTAATGGTTATACGGACAATATTGGTGAAGAAAATAATAATGCTAAATTGTCCTTAGCTAGAGCAAATAATGTGAAAGATATTTTAGAAAAAAGCTTAGCAAAAAAAGGTAGAAAAGATGTCACTTTTGTTGTCAACGGAAATGGTGAAAATCCACAATTGCAACCATTTGGTAATTCGCTTCCAGAGGAACGTTTTTACAACCGAACTGTTGTAATTGATATTGAAGCAGCTAAATAAAAGGTTTTCGTTTTAGTTTTGAAGAGAGGCAAGGATTTATTCTTGCCTCTCTTTTTTGTCTATAATTTGTCCCGTCAGGAAATAAACAGGCAAAACGACTTGTTATACATTTGAATTTTATACAAATCGTTAAGAAGCTTCTTGACGAAGTAAATCGAGTTGTCTATCGTAGACAATTCGTCCAAATAGCGAATTAGAGCAATGATTATATTTTTCACTTTGTAGGTCAAAACGGCTTTTTTATAACTTCAGAATCTTAATAAATTTGATTTTAAGGGTTCTAGTTGTCTATCTGTTATGTCTTCTACTATTTCAACGTGCTATGTTTAAATCTACATAATTAAAACCTAGTTTTGCTATTCCACTTTCACTACCATTTCGAAAGGAAGTCATAATACATAATTGATAATTTACCGTAAAATATTTTTTGACTCTATTTATAGACAATATTTTTTTTAAATTACAAGTATCAAAAGGAGTTATCATTTTTAAGAAACCACTTTTTATTTACAGTTAATTTCGTCAAAAGTACTTGAAGAATCTAATACAGATTCACTAAGTAGCTTAGTTTTAAATACGGAGTTTATTCAACAAAAAAAAGAGTAAAAGCTTGTGACTTTTACTCTTCTTTCAATAAAGGGAATTAAATTAATTAATGCTTTTTATGCCCTTTTCCATTGTGCTCTTTATGGTCGTCGTGGTCTCTCTTATCTTCATGCTTATATTCTGGACGATAATTTTTGTAATATTTCACTTTATGGCTCTCATGATATTTATATGGTGAATTTCCTCTATAATCGGTTAAATATACCACATTACCACCTCTTAGATTATAATTTCTATACTTATACGGTAAGTTTTTAGACCGAATCCATCTTCCATTATTTAGAGAGATAAATTGAGCATTAGGAACATCATAATAGGAATCAACTTCGGGCAAATAGTAATATTGAACTACTTGTCTATTTGCCGGAGCCCATACTGGCGGTGTGCCTAAATTTACGTTTACTGATAACTGAGCTTGCGTGCTAAAGGCCATTAAAAACAAGGCAATAAGCACTAGAGATTTTACTTTTTTCATGATTTTATTTTTAAATTTTTTTATTAAAAAACTGAGTATGATTATTAAATTTTATGTCAATTTAAATGCTTTTTATATAATGACTTTTAATTCGAATTACTACTCGAACTAATGTAAAACAAAAAATGTACCAAGAAGTTTTAAATTGATTAATTTTCAAATTCTCGATACTTTTTTAATCTATCTTTTTACATAAAAACATCAAGTGACTAAAAGTCAAACTCAGGTTTATAGCAAAAGGATCAGTAAAAGAATAACAATAATAATGGCACCTACAGAAAGGTAAACTCCATTTCCTGTGGATCTTAACGTGCTTTTAATGGTTTTAACTTCTGTTCGAAGTTCTTTTTTTTCGATAGAACTTAAAGAAGATTTATCCATCTCTTTAATTTCATTTAATCTGTTCAGCATTACTTGCACATTTGCGGGAACTTCAGTTGGTGCTGATTTAGGATTATTATTTTTTGCCGATACTGCATTTGGAACAACCATCAAAGTCATAAATGCAATCATTGTAAATAAAGTTAATTTTTTCATTTTTATTTGAATTTTGGGATTAATAATAGTGTAAAATTGTGTTTTTTATACCATTTAATTGTTACAGTAAAGGAAGTTTAAGTTGTATTATTCACACTTTTTACCGAAACCTAAAACGACTTTCAGACTCAATTTTTTGTGCAATAATCGCTGTGAAGTTGACAAAATATTTAACATTAAATTATTAAATCAGAAAAATAATTATAATTAGATTTATAACATCTTAAATTTTCTTTAAATGAAGCCAACTTTGCGCATCTTTTGTCTATTGTTTTTTTTTCAATCTTTTTCTCAAACGGTCAATAAAACCCAAAAATTAAGTGATATTCTCGAAAATTATTTTTCGTCCGACCGAGAAATTATCCATGTTCAGTTTAACAAAATGCTGTATGTCAACAATGAATTTATTGCCTTCAAAGGGTATGTTTTAAGCAAAAACAATGCTGCGCCAAATTTGAATACGACTAATGTGCATTTGGTGATTTATAATGAAAAGCAAGAAGTGATTCAAAGACAATTACTCTTTGCTTCAAATGGAACATTTAATGGAAATCTACATCTCACAGAAAAATTTAGTTCGGGGAAATACTACTTCCATTTTTATACCAATTGGATGAATAATTTCAAGGAAGACGATTCTTTTATGCAAACTATTGAAGTAATTGACAAAAATGAAAATTATAGTTTAAAATCCAATTTACCTAATTTGGCTACTGCAACTGTAAAATTATTTCCAGAAAACGGAATCATTGTTGACAACATCATTAATAAAATTGGTGTAAAACTTACTGATTGTAATCAAATAGGAATTGCAATTAACAATGGGATAATTGTTGATTCAAAATCGAATGAAATTGTGCAGTTTTCTACCAATGAAATGGGGAACGGATTTTTCTATTTTATTCCAGACCTAAACGAAAAATATTTTGTCAAAATCAAAACCGATAAAATAAATATTTTGCAAGAATTACCAAAAGTGCAACCTACAGGATTGTTAATAAGTTATAATAATAATTTGATAAACAATGTTTTAGCAATAAATATTCACACCAATGATCAAGGTGTAGAACAATTTCAAAATAAAAAATTCACACTACTAGTTCATCAAAACAAGAATGCCATTCAAAGTGAGTTTTCATTTGGCAATAAAAACACCGATCAAATTATTAAATTTGATAAAAAACTACTGTCAAATGGTGTGAATATCATTAGAGTTTTAGATGAAAATTTTAATGAATTAGCCGAGCAATTAGTTTATATTGATACAACTGTTAAAAAAAATATAAACATCGAAGCAAAAACAAGTGAAAATGATAGCATTTCATTGTCTGGGAAATTAGACTCAAAATCAGCTGCTATAAGTTTAAGCGTTTTGCCCGAAAAAAATGCTTGTGTGGTTCAAAAGAGATCAATTCTAGGAACATTTCTGCTAAATGCCTATTTGGAAATCCCAGAATTAAACAACTATTCGTACTTTGATCCAGAAAATAAAAGCCGAAAACAAGATTTAGAGTTACTAATGCTAAATCAAGAAAAAAGCAAATATCACTGGGAAAACATTTTGGCTGGAGCTCCAAAAATTAAGTACAATTTCAAAAAAGGTGTGAGTATTGATGGAGTAGTTGAAAATAATTTGAATACAAAAAACAAATACAAAATCACATTATTTTCGCTCAAAGATAAGGTATATGAACAAACAGACATTGCAAGTGATAACAAATTCAAATTTGAAAATTTTTATGCAAAAGATTCCACAGCTTTCCTCTTTCAAGTTTCTGGAGATAAGGGGAATACAATAAAAAGTAATATATTTGCACACGTCGTGCCGCTTAGTGATCGTTTTACAGGGAATCCATATTTTGAGAAATTCAATTGTCCACAGTTACAAAAATCCGAGACGACTTTTAATTTTAAAAATACTAAGTCCAATATAACGGAATTAGCATCCGTAGTTGTTGTAAATAAATTTAAAAAAGATGTTTTTGTTCACCAAAAAGAATCGGATAACATTAATGCAACAGGTTACAAAATAGAAAATGAATTTGGAACTGTAATTGATTTTCTTAATACGCATGGCTTTAACGCAATACTTGACGAAGATAATTCGGTTGTCATCACTACCAGAAGGAACATCATGAAAAACGGAGGTTCATCTGATGTTTATATTGATGACTTTCAGGTATTTGACCTCAATTCCCTTTACAGTCTAAATATGCAAGATATTGATGAAATATTTTTAGATAAATCAGGATTTACGGGTACTGCAGGCTCTGATGGAGTTATTAAAATATATTTGAAACCCAATACCAATAAAGATTTTTATGATCCAAAATTTTCAACTCTCATAGTAACATCAGGGTTTGCAAAAAACGAAGGATTTAAAAATTCAGAATTTGATAAACCCAATGAATTTTTCACTTTTGGCACTTTAAAATGGGAGCCAAATGTATTTATGTCTCCAAATCAAGATTTTAATGTAAAACTGGTGAAAGGCAATCAAAAGAATATTCAAGTTTTAATAGAAGGATTCGATGCTGATGGACAACTTTTTTCGGAGATAAAAAACATTCCTGTAGCAACGCCGTAAAAATACAAACCAATACAATTCAAAATGTCTCATCACGATAAAATCAGGGAACTTCCCATTTATCAAAAAGCGGAATTAATATACCAATTGGTCGAAAGTTTAGTAGCTTCCTTACCCGAAGATGATGATTATATTCAATCTACAAAGGATTTAATGCGAGCCGACGCAATGATGATTCCTGCTAAAATTGCTGGTGCCGAAGGTGGAGATTTATACAGCATCAGGATGCAAAATGCAGCAATTATAAGGGATCACGCCATGCATCTGTATGTTCAAGTAGGAAGTTTGAGATTCGAAAAAAACTATAAAGATTTAGAATACGTAAAACTCATCCGAAAAGAAGTTGATGAATTCCGTTTGCTGTTTATCGAATGGGTGGAAAGTTTTGATACCAACAATCACATTTGGGATAATTGGGGATTATCTAACCCAATAGGAGCCTTTCCGCCAAATGATGAAGATAGTTTTGACGATGAAAATTTTAATATTGATGATTTTTGGGATGAAGACGACGATTGATCCTGTACTAATTGATAGTCAAAATTGAAATTTATAATTCTTTTTTAAATTTTTAAATTGATATCTATGGCTGTAATTTTTAGACAAAAACTATTTGCCGATGCAAAAATTTGCAAAAATATTACCCAACAATTCGTCATTAGAAACTTGACCAGTGATCAAACCAAATTGATACAAAGCCTCTCGAATATCTAAGGCGATGAGGTCGCTTGAAAGATTAGTTTCCAAACCAAATTTTACTTTTGTTATTTCTTCTAAAGCTTTTAATAAAGAGTCGTAATGTCTTGTATTGGTTACGATTGTCTCGTTATTGCGTAATGCTCCTGTATTGACAAACGATAGTAATTTTTCTTTTAAATCGTCAACTCCAATGTTTTGTTTAGCTGAAATAAAAAAAGGTTTCAAGTTTAAAGTTTCAAGTTGTTTACTAATGGTTTCAGTTTCTGTAGTTGACAACAAATCGACTTTATTAATTAATACTAAGAGTGGTTTTAAAGGATATTTATTCTTGATTTTCTCGATTTCAACTTGAAACCTGAAACCTGAAACTCTTAGTTCTACTCCATCAAACAAGAAAACAACAACCTGCGCTTGCTCAATTTTTTCGAATGTTTTTCGAATTCCGATGCTTTCGATATGGTCTTCTGTTTCTCGAATTCCAGCCGTATCGATGAATCGAAATCCGATGCCACCAATCACTAATTCGTCTTCAATGGTATCACGAGTTGTTCCTGCAATATGCGAAACAATAGCGCGTTCTTCGTTCAATAAAGCGTTCAATAAAGTCGATTTTCCCACATTGGGTTCGCCCACAATGGCTACAGGAATTCCGTTTTTGATGACATTACCAACGGCAAATGAATCAATCAAACGTTTCAGGACAAACTCAATTCGATTCAATAATTCCCAAAACTGCGTTCTATCGGCAAATTCTACATCTTCCTCGGCAAAGTCTAATTCGAGTTCGATTAAAGAAGCAAAATTCAATAATTCTTCTCGCAATTTGGCAATTTCGTTCGAGAAACCACCACGCATTTGTTGCATCGCAATTTGGTGTGAAGCTTCATTATCGGACGAAATTAAATCGGCAACGGCTTCGGCTTGTGATAAATCCATTTTTCCGTTCAAAAAAGAACGTAGCGTAAATTCTCCTGGATTTGCCATTCGACAGCCTTTGCGAAGCAATAACTGAATGATTTGTTGCTGAATATATGTCGAACCGTGACAGGAAATTTCGATAGTATTTTCGCCAGTATAGGAATTAGACCCTTTGAAAATTGAAACCAAAACTTGATCTAACGTTTTATTGTCATCAACTATATGTCCCAAATGTAAAGTATGCGATTTTTGTTGCGTCAAATCTTTCCCTCTGATCGATTGAAAAACCGAATTTCCAATAGTTATGGCATCTTCGCCAGAAATTCTAATAATGGCAATCGCTCCGGCTCCAGAAGGAGTGGCAAGTGCAACTATGGAATCATTATGTGTCATATCATTTTTGTCTAGGTTGCAAAGGTACTAAATCTTGATAAGGAACAAATTTTTAAATTTAAAGGAGTCTAATTTAAGGATTGAATTTATCGCAAATAGCTAAGAAATTAAAACAAAAATCAATTATTTATGCTTAACTTTAAGGTATCAATTAATATTAAAATTAAGTCACATGAAAAAGATATTGTTTCCCACCGATTATTCCGAAGTTGCAAGTAATGCTTTTGTTCACGCTTTGGAATTTGCGAAAATAGTAAACGCAGAGCTCATATTATTGCATACGTTTGAACTACCAATTTATGATAGTCAGTTTGTACCAGAAAATTATGGCGTTCTTTTTGATTCTCTTCAATTAGCTCAATTTGAAATGTTTAAGGATGAAATTCCAAAACTAAATGCTATTGCCGAAGAACGAAATTTGACAGATATAAAAATGAGTCATCGATTAATGGATGGCAATTTACTTTACAATATTAAAAAAGCGATTGAAGAAGAAAAAATTGATTTTATTGTAATGGGAACTTCTGGCGCTACGGGTTGGGAAGCCTTTTTCTTGGGTACCAATACAGGTACTGTTTTAACGGCTGTTGATGTGCCTGTTTTGAGTATTCCTTTAGAATCAAAATTCAAGAAAATCGAAACGATAGGTTTTACAACACGATACCGAGAAAAAGACAAAAAAGCATTGAAAGCCGTGTTGAAGATAGCTAAAAAAACAAATGCTTCTGTAAAATGTTTACATGTCAAAACAGCTAATTCGGATGTGTCTGATGCTATTATAAAACAAT
>JBBQSZ010000038.1:0-30278 GCA_038234745.1 Flavobacteriales bacterium
GTTTTAATAAGCATTGTTACCGAGCTTCTGTCATCGTAAGGTGCTGTTTCTTTGGGAAGTATGGTGAAAAATAAAAAAATCATTCCAAAACAAATAATTAAAATAGGGAAGCTAAGCCATTTTTTTTCTATAAAACGTTTCAATGAATCGGCATATCCACTGTTTAAACCTTTGAAAAATGGCTCTGTTCTAACATAGAATTTCGATTTTTTCTGCTCGCCGCCTTTCATCAAATAGGCATTTAACATTGGTGTTAAAGTCAAGGATACGAAGGCCGAAATCAAAACGGCAGCACCAATGACGACGCCAAACTCTCGGAAGAGTCGTCCCACAAAACCTTCTAAGAAAATTACAGGTAAAAATACAGCTGCAAGTGTAACCGAAATCGAAATTACAGCATAGAAAATTTCATTAGAACCTTTGATTGCGGCCTCAATTGGAGTCATTCCTTCTTCGACTTTTTTAAATATATTTTCGGTGACGACAATTCCATCATCTACCACCAAACCAGTTGCCAAAACAATAGCTAAAAGCGTCAACACATTTATCGAAAATCCGAAAAGCCACATGATAAAAAAAGTTGCAATTAAGGAAACCGGAATATCAATTAATGGTCGGAATGCAATAGCCCAATCTCTAAAAAACAGATAAATAATAATAATAACCAAAAGAATCGAAATGGCTAAGGTTTCGACTACTTCAAGAACCGATTTTTTTACAAAAACAGTATTATCTAACGCTATATTTAATTTAATATCACCAGGTAAATCTTTTTTTAAGGCTTCATACTTTTTATAAAATTCCTTTGAAATATCTAAATAATTGGCTCCAGGCATAGGGACAATAGCTAATCCTATCAGAGGTTTTCCTGAGGATGTTAGTTGAGTTTCAATATTTTCGGGGCCTAATTCGGCATTTCCAACATCGCTAAACCGAACAATTTTATAACCATCGGTACGAATAATAATATTGTTGAATTCTTCAGGTTTGGATAAATTTCCAATGGTTTTTACAGTTAATTCGGTAGTGCTTCCTGTTAATTTACCGGAGGGTAATTCAACATTTTGGGCATTTAAGGCAGTGCGAACTTCTGCAACAGTGCATCCATAAGCAGCTAATTTCACGGGATCAATCCATAAACGCATTGCATAGCGTTTTTGTCCCCAAATATCAACAGAGCTTACTCCTGGAATAGTTTCCAATCGTTGCGAAATGACATTTTCGGCATAGTCACTTAATTCTAGTGAACTTCGAGTATCACTTTGTATGGTCATCGAAATAATAGATTCACTATCAGCATCGGCTTTCGAGACTACTGGTGGCGCATCAATGTCTTGGGGTAAATCTCGAATGGCTCTCGAAACTTTGTCTCGGACATCGTTTGCTGCTTCCTCTAAGTTTTTATCTAAATTAAATTCGATACTTATTTTACTACTTCCTTGATTACTAGATGAAGTGATATTTCGAATTCCATCAATGGCATTTACGGCTTTTTCGAGAGGTTCAGTAATTTGAGATTCAATAATATCTGAATTGGCTCCAGTGTAACTAGTTTGAATAGAAACTTGCGCGGGATCGATAGATGGGAATTCTCGAACACCCAAAAAAGTAAAACCAATAAAACCGAATAAAATAATCAATAGATTCAGTACAATGGTTAAAACGGGTCTTCTTATGCTTGTGGTTGATAAACTCATTGAGATTGTATATTTATGATTTTAGAATTAAGATTTATGATTTGAGATTTAAAAAATATAAACCCATAAATCTTAATTCAAAATGGCTATTTTTTTATTTTAACTTTTATTGAATCATCATTTTTTAATGACATTACACCACTTGTGACTAAGGTATCTCCAGCTTTTAATCCAGAAAGTATCAAAATGTAAGAATCAGTTCGTGTAGTAGCTTCAACCATCACTTCTTTGGCTTTACCCATATTTGAAATGAACACTTTTTTACCTTCTCTGACTGGAATAACAGCTTCAGTAGGAATGATAATAGCATTATTAATTCGATCCAATGTTAACAGGATATCAGCAAAAGTTCCTGGAAGAAGTTTTCCATCGCTATTGTCCGCAATTGCACGAATTTGTAGCGTGCGAGTTGCCACTTCAACTTCTGGATCAAGTGCATATATTTTTCCAGAATAAATTTGTTTAGATCCTGATACCGTGAAATCAATATTTGAGCCCATTTTTACTTGAGAAGCATATTTTTCAGGTATAGAAAATGTGATTTTTAATTTTCCAATATTGACCAATTTTGCAACTAAAATAGAGGGTGTAATATAAGTTCCTGGTGAAATAGCTCGCAAACCAATTTTACCCGAAAAAGGAGCACGAACATTTGTTTTAGCTATTTGAGCTCTGATTAATTGAGTTTGGGCTTGTGCCAATTTTAAATCGGCTTTGGCAATATCAAATTCTTCTTGACTTATCGCTTCTTTTGTAAGTAGCAATTTAGCTCTTCTTTCATTTTCTGATGCTAAATTTTCTTTAGTAGTTGCTTGGCCTAGTTGCGCTCTAAGTTCTAAATCATTCACTTTAAAAAGCAATTGTCCTTTTTTGACAGTGCTCCCTTCATTAAAATAGATTCCTTCAACAATTCCAGAAACTTCAGATCGAATTTCGACTTGTTCATTGGCTTCAATGGAACCTGAAAGAGATAGTGAATTATCAAAAGTTTCCGATTTAAGGACAATACCACCAACCGTAATTTCTTTATCTTTTCCGGCTTTATCTTTAAATTTGTCATTCTTGGCTTTGTTGGACGTAATTCGGTATCCAATAAAAGTTATAAATCCGATAATCAAGAGTGTGTAAACAATGTTTTTTAGTTTCATAAAATATATATAGTGACAAAAAAAGGAACTGTTTCCTCAATTTAAAGTTAAACAAACAAAATTAAGTTATAGGACTCAGAAAAAAGGAAGTTTAATAAAATATTTAACTTAATTTAACACCTGTTTTACGGCTGCAATTCTGACAACATTAAGACGGGGTTTATTTCAAAAGGTTTAAAATTAAACATCAAATTAACTAATATAATTCCACATATTTTTTTTCTTAGTCAATTCAATATAGGTAGCTCTTAGAATCGTATTTTCTGGTTTTTGCATCGGTGCATCATCCTTCAAAATTTTTAAAGCATAATTTCGCGCCATTTGTAAAATATCTTTATCGCGTACAATATCTGCAATTTGTAAATTCAGAACCCCACTTTGTTGGGTTCCCATCAAATCACCTGGTCCACGCAATTTCAAATCTACTTCGGCAATTTCGAAACCATCATTGGTTCGAACCATTGTTTCCATTCTGGTTTTACTATCGGCGCTTAGTTTATGTGAAGTCATCAAAATACAATAACTCTGTTCCGCACCACGTCCCACACGACCTCGAAGTTGATGCAATTGTGACAATCCAAAACGTTCTGCACTTTCTATGATCATTACGCTTGCATTCGGAATATTGACACCGACTTCAATAACAGTCGTGGCAACCATAATATTGGTTTTTCCTTCTGAGAAACGTTTCATTTCGGCATCTTTATCGGCGGGTTTCATTTTTCCGTGAAGGATAGAAATCGCATATTGTGGCAAAGGAAAATCACGAGAAATGCTTTCGTAACCGTCCATTAAATCCTTCAAATCCATAGTTTTGGATTCTTCAATCAAAGGATAAACAATATAAATTTGGCGACCTAAAGCAATTTCATCTCGAATAAATTTCCAAACTTTCAAGCGATTGCTGTCAAATCGATGCACGGTTTGAATGGGTTTTCGTCCTGGCGGCAACTCGTCAATAACTGAAATATCTAAATCTCCATACAAACTCATCGCTAAAGTTCGTGGAATAGGAGTAGCGGTCATTACCAAAACGTGTGGTGGAATTTCGTTTTTCTTCCACAATTTAGAGCGTTGTTCTACTCCAAAACGATGTTGTTCGTCAATTACTGCTAAACCTAAATTCTGGAATTTTACCTTGTCTTCGAGTAAAGCGTGTGTGCCAATGAGAATGTGTAAACTTCCATTTTCGAGTTCTTCATGAATGATTCTTCGAGCTGCAGTTTTGGTTGAACCAGTCAGTATTTTAATGTTGATATTCAGTTCTTTTGCCAATTCTAATAAACCATTAAAATGTTGGTTTGCTAATATTTCCGTTGGCGCCATCAAACACGATTGAAAACCATTATCCAAGGCAATAAGCATACTCATCAATGCCACAATTGTTTTTCCAGAACCTACATCGCCTTGCAGCAATCGGTTCATTTGGGCATTACTTCCCATATCAATTCTAATTTCTTTGATGACTCTTTTTTGAGAATTGGTCAATTCAAATGGCAAATGATTTTTATAGAAATCATTAAAATAGTCGCCCACTTTGGTAAATGGATGCCCTTTTATTTTATGCTTCCGAATTAAGTTTTTAGTAATTAATTGCAATTGAATGTAGAACAATTCCTCGAATTTTAAGCGGAATTGGGCTTTCGCCAAAGCTTCGGCACTTTTTGGAAAATGAATGTTAAATAAAGCTTCATTTTTTGGAATGAGTTTCAATTCAGTAGTTACATAATCGGGTAAAGTTTCGGTAAATTTGGCTTGAGTTTCTATAAACAATTGCTGCATCATTTTGTTGATGGTTCGATTGGAAATACCACGGTTTGCCAAGGTTTCAGTAGATGGATAAACGGGCTGCATCGCCGATCGCAGGCTTTGTTCGTGTTCTGCTATCAACTCGATTTCGGGATGCGCCATATTGAAAGTGTTTCCAAAAGAAGCACATTTTCCGAAAATCACACAGATTTCATTTAGTTTCAAACTCTCCCGAATCCATTTGTGACCTTGAAACCAAACGAGTTCCATTTGTCCTGTATCATCAACGAAAGTAGCCACCAATCGTTTTTGGTTTTTGCCAAATTCAACGGTTTTAATGTTGATGATTTTGCCAATGATTTGAACCTCTGCGACATTATTTTGTAGTTCATTTATTTTATAATATCGAGTTCTATCAATGTATCGATTGGGAAAAAAATTGAGCAAATGACCGTACTTTTGAATTCCCAGTTCCTTGCGCAGCAAAGTCCCTCGGTTGGGACCGACGCCTTTGAGGTATTCGATGGGAGTTTCTAGAAGGTTTTGCTGCATCATGCGAAGATAGTTTTTTGTTTGGAAATTAGGAAATACAATTTTTGTTGTGTTCGTGCCCAAAAGCATATATTTGCAAAATCTTAAATCTTAAAATAAAATGATAAATCTAGTTTCGAAAATGAATAGATGTGGCATAATTAGCCTGCTTTTATTGATAATGAACGTGCAATTATATGCTCAAGTTCAAAATATTACACTAAATAGAACGGTAAACGAGGACAAAAGTATCGATTTGAACTATGAGAAAAAATTACCGGGAAGTTATTATGTTGTTGTCGAGCTTTCGAATATAACGAATTGTGATACCGATGGTTATAAAGGGGTTATTTCAGATTATTCTGGAAATTTATTGAGATTAAAACCGAGTAATCCACAGCAAGGTATTGGGTATTCTATGAAATCTTTTACTATGATGGGAGATCCTAATCCTAGGTTAGACAGCTTGTTTCACTATACATTACCTTTTAAAAACGGAAAAAAAGTAAAAATATATGAAGCTAGTCATTTGGGAGAAAAATATTTTGGATCAGAAAAACCTGCCAATTGGGAATCTTATCTAATTAATTTCAAAACCCCAGACACGGTGTATAGTATGCGAAAAGGACTTGTGGTCAAAATTACTAATGATTATGAAGACGAAACTTCACTTTCAAAAAATTATACTACTAAGAGGAATTCGCTCATCATCGAGCATGAAGATGGAACATTTGCAGAATATAATGGTTTCAAAAAGAATTCCTTTATGGTAAAATTAGGGCAAACCGTTTACCCAGAAAAATCATTAGGAACCATTGCTATTTTTAATAAATCGGAAGAAAATTACCGTTTTGATTTTTCTATTTTTTATTTGGTCAATATTGATTTTAATGATTCGGGCGAAACACAAACCATGAAAAACGCCAAATGCAGGTATAAATATCTGACTCCTATTTTTTTAACTCCAGATGGTGTTGTAAAAATAGAATCAAAAAAAGAATATATAGCGCTTTATAACGAAACACAGTTACTTCAAGAACTATCGCGTTCAGAAAAGAAAAAATACAATAAAGATCCAAGTCAGTTCAAATAAAAAGACTCGCTATTCAAATTAACCGCTAGAAAAAGTATATTTGAATTTTTAATTGATACAAAATGACAACTCATCTCGCACTACTTCGTGGCATTAATGTTTCAGGTCACAATATGATTAAAATGGACGTCTTAAAAACGACTTTAGAAGCTATTGGTTTCGAAAATGTGCAAACCTATATTCAATCTGGAAATGTTTTTGTGGATACTGAGGAAGAAAATGCAGCTTCGGTTGGGTTTAAAATCAAGCAAGAAATTTTCAAAGCTTTTGGTCACGAAGTGCCAGTGGTTGTTATAGGAAAAAGCGATTTGGAAGCTTGTTTAAAAAACAATCCGTTTTTGAAAGAAAAGGATAGTGATTTCAAAAAATTATATGTGGCTTTTGTTTCGATTCAATTGAAAAGTGATAGTATCAATGATTTGAAAATGAGTCAAGTAAAACCAGATGAAGCTAGTATTGATACCAATAGAATTTACATCAAATATGCCGTTGGAGCTGGCAAAACTAGATTTGACCAAAAATACATCGAGAAAAAATTGAACGTAATAGCCACAATCCGAAATTGGAATACGGTGACACAATTGTTGCAGTTATTTGATGAAAGAAAATAAAAATCTAATCTACCACAACTGACTCACTTCGTTCTTGATGACTGCTAAAGCTGCATTGCTAGGAGAAGTTTTTCCTAATAAATCACTCAAAATTACTTCACGCATTTGATCGGCATTTGTTGCTTTTTCGCTTTTTGTTGCTAAACGAATCATTTGAATTGTAGCATTTTTGGCTGTGGTTACAAGTGACCAACATTCGTCTGAAATGTAGATTTGTTGCGCTAAATTATGCTCAAATTCTTGTTCTATTTGCGCAATTACATAATTGGCATAATCATTTTTGTCTTCAGAAATTGGGGCAATTCGAATCAATAATTGTGATGGATTGATACGTTCCATTAGCAAAGTAATTCGTTCGTAAGCTTGTAAACGTAGGGGTAAAGTATCTTTTCTATTGTCTTTTTGCAGCAACCAACGCCTTGTATTTTGTTGATCCTTGAAATAAGAATTGAATAAGTTGTAAGCCACTAATCCTGTAACGATGGCTGGTAAAGTGTAACTGGCTAATTCTATCAGTTTTGTCGAATCCATTTGTGTTTATTTAATTTTTTTAACCGATGACAAATTAACGAATAAACCAATAAACTTATATTACATTTGGTAAAATTTTTAAAATAATGGAACACTACATTTTAATTTTGCTTTGCGTTGCCGCATTTGTTGCAGGATTTATCGATGCAATAGTCGGTGGTGGAGGATTGATTCAAACACCAGTCGGACTGATTTTGCTACCCAATCTTCCTGTTTCCACAGTCATTGGAACTTTGAAAATACCATCTTTTAGCGGAACCTCATTTGCAGCTTTTCAATACTTTAAAAAAGTAGATTTGAACTGGAAATTACTCGCCATAATGATGCTATTGGCGTTTCCATCTGCATTTTTGGGTTCGACTTTATTGACTTATGTCAGTAATGACTTTATGAAACCTTTACTGTTAGTCGTTTTGTCGCTTTTAGTAATTTACACCTATGCACAGAAAAATTTTGGTCAACATATTGTAAAATCACATTCGGCACGGACTCAGGTTTTTTATGCAGTAATCATCAGTTTTGTAGTTGGCTTTTATGATGGTTTTATAGGACCCGGAACAGGAAGTTTCTTGGTTTTAGCCTTTATTGCCTTGATGGGATTTGATTTTTTGCACGCTTCTGCCAATGCAAAAATGGTCAATTTAGCAACTAATTTTGGCTCTATTTGTTTGTTTTTTTTAAAAGGTAAAATCATTTGGGCAATTACTATTCCAATGGCTTTTTCCAATGCTTTTGGCGGATGGCTTGGAGCAAAATTGGCAATCAATAAGGGTAATAAATTTATACGAATCTTTTTTTTGATTGTAGTAGTCGGAACCTTAATTCGGTTTGCTTACGACGTTTTTTATAAGTGACCTTATTTTTATTTTTTTATAATCTTCTCTAAAACTGCTTTTTCGGGATAATTAATCACGTTTAGTGTGATTTCTTGATTTTTAATCGTTTTTCCTTCAATAACATATAGTTTTCCATTTTTAGAAGGAATGTTACTTTTGTCAAAATCTATGTCGCCATATTTCAAACAATTTTTGATGTCGATGGTGTCTATCCATTTTTCTGCTAATACTTGAGAGGCTTCCGCAGAATAATAAAAAGGTTTGTTTCTTAAATCATTCAAAACACGCGCATTTGGAAAATAATTACAACGTGTGTCTTTTCCGCTAAAAATAGCAGCAACAACAAAGGAACCCATAATAAGTCCTAATAAATAATAGGCAAAGCGATGTGCGAATTTCATAATTTAATTTTCGGCAAATATAAAAGAAACTTTAGTTAAAACACGATTAAATTTATATCACTATTGGGCAAATTAAACCAATCTCCAATGGCATTGTTGGTAAGGATTCCGTGGTATAAATAGACTCCATTTTTCAAACCATGATTGCATCTAATCGCGCTTTCGATTCCGCCATCTTCTGCAATTTGTAACAAATAAGGAGTGATAATATTGCTTATAGAAAGGGATGCTGTTTTGGAATATCGTGAGGGTATATTAGGTACACAATAATGCAAAACGTTATTTTTCACAAAAGTAGGTTTCTCGTGAGAAGTCACTTCCGAAGTTTCAAAACATCCTCCGGTGTCAATACTAACATCGACAATTACAGCCCCTTTTTTCATATGTTCGACCATCGTTTCCGTAACAATAACTGGGCAACGTTCTTTTCCGCGCATCGCACCAATCGCAACATCGCAACGCCTCAGAGCTTTCAATAACGATTTTGGTTGAATGGTAGAAGTAAATATTCGTTGGTTCAAATTGTTTTGTAAACGGCGCAATTTTCGAATGGAATTATCAAAAACCTTTACGTTTGCGCCCAATCCAATAGCAGTTTTTGCGGCAAATTCTCCAACAGTTCCAGCGCCAAGAATAACCACATCAGTAGGAGGAACGCCCGTTATATTTCCGAATAATAATCCTTTGCCAAATTCATTGGTAATCATCAATTCGGCAGCGATTAAAATAGAAGCTGTTCCAGCGATTTCGCTCAAAGATTTCACGGCAGGATAAGAACCGTCTTCATCTTTAATATATTCGAGGGCAAAAGCGGTAATTTTTTTCTTCTGCAAAGCTTCAAAATAGGTTTTCTTTCTCGTTTTGAGTTGGATGGCCGAAATTATAATCGAATTTGGGTTAATCAATTCTATTTCTGCTAAAGTAACAGGTTCGACTTTCAAGATCATCGGACAGCTAAATACTTTTTTCGTGTCATTTGTAATTTCGGCACCTGCAGTTGAATATTCTTTATCAGAATAACTGGAACTTTCGCCTGCGCCAGACTCAATCATTACTCGATGTCCTTGATAAGTCAATGAATTCACAGCATCCGGAGTCAGGCAAATACGGCGTTCTTGATAACAGGTTTCCTTAGGAATTCCAATAAAAAGTTCGCTTTTATGCCGTGCTACTTCAAGTTTTTCTTCTTGAGGTAATAATTGTTGATGTGTGAATGGAGATATTGCCATTGATATGTTAATTAGGGGTACAATTTACAGAAAAAATTAGAATTAAATATTTATATTAACTTAATTCCAGAGCATTCGCTTTTAAAAAAAAGTTAGACACGAATTACACCAAATTAGCACGAATAAAAATTTTTGTTAATTACACGAATTCCAAAATTAGAAATTTCTTGTAATTCAATTAAATATAAATTGAAATTTATGTAAACTCGTGCAATTCGGGACAAAAAAACTTTAAACGCGAACCCCTTAACTTAATTCTAAAAGTCGTTTGCCATCCGCTTCTAATGAAATTCTAATAACCGAATGTGATTCCGGAATTAGATTTGGAATCTTTTCGGCCCATTCAATAAAACACCAATTTCCGGAATAAAAATACTCATCAGCTCCCATATCTAAAGCTTCCGTTTCGTTTTTCAAACGGTAAAAATCAAAATGATAAATATATTGATTATCAATTGTTTGATATTCATTAACTAAAGAAAAAGTTGGACTGCTTGTCGCTCCAGTTACTCCAAGAGATTTTGCCAAAGCTTTTATCAAAGTGGTTTTTCCAACGCCCATTTCGCCATGAAAAAGGATGACTTTATTGGGTTTTTCTGCTATTATTTTTTCGGCGACTTCATTAATTCCGTCTAATGAAAAAGTGATATTCATATTTTTCAGTATTCAGTGTTCAATATTTAGTGTTCAGTTGTTCTGATCAATGAATACTATTTTTATTTTGGGTTAAGTATTAAAAATGGAATAATCATTTCTTCTAATGAAATTCCCCCGTGTTGATACGTGTTTTTATAATAACTCACATAATGATTGTAGTTGTTGACATAGGCCAAAAACAAATCATTTTTTGCAAAAATATAAGAACTGCTCATATTTATGGTCGGTAAACCAATGTTTTTTGGTTCTTTTACAGCATAAACATCTTTGCTTTCATAGGATAAACTGCGTCCTGTTTTGTATCGGAGATTTAGACTTGTATTTTTGTCACCAATCACTTTCGAAGGATTTTTTACATTTATGGTTCCGTGATCGGTGGTCAAAATCAACTTGAAACCCAATTTTTGTGCTTGTTGAATAATTTCTAAAAGAGGAGAATTTTTGAACCAACTCAAAGTCAACGATCGATATGCTTTATCGTCGGAAGCGAGTTCTTTAACTACATCCATTTCAGTTTTGGCGTGCGAAAGCATATCGACAAAATTGTAAACTACGGTTATTAAGTCGTTATTTTTGAGTGTTCTAAAATTTTCAACTAGTTTTTTTCCTCCTGCAAGATTGGTGATTTTAAAATAATCTTGCTTTATATTCAATCCTAGTTTTTTTAGTTGAGCTGTCAAAAATTCCGCTTCATACAAGTTTTTCCCTCCTTCTTCGGGATCGTTTTTCCAATACTGAGGAAATTGTTTTTCCATTTCGAGTGGCGTTAATCCGGAGAAAATTGCATTTCGAGCATATTGAGTTGCCGTTGGTAAAATAGCATAATAAGGCACTTCTTTTTCTAGTTTATAATGATTTCCAACTACATTTTCAAACACTTTCCATTGGTCGTAACGCAAGTTATCGATGACAACAAACAAAATAGGTTTGTCTTTTTTAACAATTTCAGGAACTACTAATTCCCTAAATAAAGTGTGAGATTGTATGGGTTTATCGGCTTTTGGAGCGAACCAATTTTCATAATTGCGTTCAATAAATTTTCCGAATTGCGAATTAGCTTCCGCTTTTTGAGACTCTAGGATTTCAATCATGGCTTGATCGTCAATGTTTTCGAGTTCTAATTCCCAGAAAATCAATTTTTTGTATAATTCAATCCAATCTTCATAGGAATTGACCATTGCCATTTCCATTGAAATTTTGCGAAATTCTTTTTGGTAATCTAAAGTTGTTTTTTGCGAAATTAATCTCGAATGGTCTAAATTCTTTTTTAAACTCAACAAAATCTGGTTGGGATTAACTGGTTTGATCAAATAATCGGCAATTTTGGAACCAATTGCTTCCTCCATGATATATTCTTCTTCGCTTTTAGTTATCATAATCATCGGGATAGAAGATTTTTTTTCCTTCATTTCCGAAAGTGTTTCCAAACCGCTCATTCCTGGCATATTTTCGTCAAGAAATACAATATCGAAATTGTTTTCTTCAAAAATATCAATCGCATCACGACCGTTATTGCAGGTAGTCACGCTGTAATTTTTTTTCTCTAAAAAAAGAATATGAGGTTTTAGATAATCGATTTCATCATCAACCCAAAGTATTTTTATCTTGTCCATAATTGTTTGTAAAAAGTATTCAAAAGTACTAAATCTCACTGCCAAATTACTTTTTTTATTTCTGGAACTTTTCAATTCTGCAATAATTTAATATTATTTTAAGGTATTGAAATTGAAATTGAATGAGATTGAAATTGGGCGGGATGAATCCTTTTGCAATCCGGATCATTTATCTATCGATCAAAAATTTTAGAAGAAAATTATTCCATCTCATTCGGCAACTAAATTTTAAATCCCTCATAGATTTGCTTATATTTGTTACTCAAAATAAAGTTAAAGTGAGTCAAATAAACAAACTTAAAATATTCAACGACCCAATTTATGGGTTTATTACCATTCCAAATGCCTTAATTTACGATTTAATTCAACATTCTTATTTTCAGAGATTAAGACGTATTTCTCAAATGGGATTGTCTTATTTGGTTTATCCTGGAGCCAATCACACTCGTTTTCATCACGCTTTAGGCTGCATGCACTTAATGCAAAAAGCCGTTGAAACGCTTCGTTTTAAAGACGTTTCTATTTCTAAGGAGGAGGAAAATGCGTTGTACATTGCTATTTTATTGCACGATATTGGTCACGGTCCATTTTCGCATGCAATGGAAAAAAGCATTGTCGAGGATGTCCATCACGAAGCCATTTCTCTTTTATTTATGAACCAGCTAAATAAAGAATTTAACGGTCAGTTGAGTCTCGCAATTCAAGTTTTTGAAGGAGATTATCATAGAAAATTTATGTTGCAACTCATTTCAAGCCAGCTTGATATGGATCGAATGGATTATTTGAAACGCGATAGTTTTTATTCTGGCGTTGCCGAAGGAAATGTCAATTCCGAACGGTTAATTCAAATGATGAATGTTGTTGATGATGTGTTAGTTATCGAAGAAAAAGGTATTTATTCGGTCGAAAAATTCTTGATGTCCAGGAGATTAATGTATTGGCAAGCCTACTTGCACAAGACGAGTTTGGTAGCCGAATTAATTTTGATGAAAGTTTTGAAACGTGCTAAAGAACTAACCGAAAAAGGAGTAGTTTTGCCTTGTAGTGAACCGTTGCTTTTTTTTATGCAAAACAAAATTACCATCAATTCATTTAATAGCGAGACCTTAGATTTATTTGCTCAACTAGATGATTTTGATATTATTAGTGCTTTGAAATCTTGGATGAAAAATGATGATTTTATCTTGTCATCTTTGAGTAAAATGATAATTAATAGGGATTTATTAAAAATAAAATTAAGCGAAGAAAAAGTTTCAAACGAAGATTTACATGATTTAAAAGAACGATTTGCGTCCGAAAATGATATAAGTTTGGCTGAAACCAGTTATTTTATTTTTAAAGGTAAAATAAAGAATCAAGCCTATAGCAAAGAGGCGGAACCTATACGGATTTTAAAAAAAGATAAAACAATTGAAGATGTTGTAGAAGCATCAGATCAGCTAAATTTGAAGTCTTTATCTAAATTTGTGACCAAATATTATCTTTGCTTTCCAAAACAACTTGTTTAAAACCTATATTTAAAATCTATTTTTTATATTTTTGTCGAGATGAAACAAAACATAACATTTTTTTTGAATGTAAGTTGGACTGTAGACAAAGAGTTCCATTTTATTGTTTTAAAAAATTCGATCCAATAAGATGAAATTTACTGCAGAGCAAATAGCCGGCGTTTTAGGTGGAGAGGTTGTTGGAAATCCAAAAGCCGAAGTGTATAAATTGTCTAAAATTGAAGAAGGTTCGGAAGGATCTATCAGCTTTTTGGCAAATCCTAAATATTTACCTTATATATATAAAACTCAGGCGACGATAACTATTGTCAACAATACGTTCTTGCCTGAAGGCGAAATAACCACAACACTTATAAAAGTGGATGATGCTTATTTGTCCTTTACTAAATTACTAGAATTTTACGATCAAGCCACAAAAGCTAAAAAAACTGGAATCGAACAACCTTGTTATATTTCAGAAAGTGTAAAATACGGTGCGAATTTATATTTAGGAAGCTTTAGTTACATTAGCGAAAATGTAATTTTAGGAGATGAAGTCAAAATTTATCCTAATTGTTTTATAGGCGAGCGTGTAAAAATTGGTAATAATGTTACTATTTTTGCCGGCGCTAAAATCCATTCGGAATCTGTAATTGGAAATAATTGTGTTATTTATTCAGGAGCAGTTATTGGCGCCGATGGTTTTGGTTTTGCACCAAATGAAGATGGAACCTATACTAAAATTCCTCAAATTGGAAATGTAATTATTGAAGATAATGTTGATATTGGAGCAAATACAACTATTGACAAAGCTACGATGGGCTCTACCATTATAAGAAAAGGAGTGAAACTGGACAATCAAATTCAGGTTGGTCATAATGTAGAAATTGGAGAAAATACTGTTATCGCTGCACAAACAGGAATAGCAGGTTCAACAAAAATTGGAAAAAACGGAATGATCGGTGGTCAAGTAGGAATTGTTGGTCATTTGATTATTGGAAACAATGTGAAAATTCAGGCACAGTCTGGGGTGGCAAGAAACATAAAAGACGATGAAATTTTGCAAGGAACACCTTCTTTTGCTTATGGAGATTTTAGTAAATCCTATGTTCATTTTAAGAATTTACCCAAAATTGTTACGGAATTAGAAGAATTAAAAAAACAAATATTAAACAATAAATAAACAAACAATGGTTAAACAGAAGACTATCAAAACAGAAATTTCACTAACCGGAGTTGGATTACACACAGGGAAGGAAGTAACGATGACCTTCAAACCTGCTCCAATTAACAACGGTTATACTTTTGTCCGAAAGGATTTAGAAGGGCAACCTGTGATTGAGGCTGATGCAAATTATGTCGTAAACACACAAAGAGGAACTAATTTAGAAAAATTAGGAGTGAAAATTCAAACGCCTGAACATGTTTTGGCTGCAATTGTTGGTTGTGATTTAGATAATATAATCATCGAATTAGACGCATCTGAACTTCCTATAATGGATGGTTCTTCCAAATATTTTGTAGAAGCTATTGAAAAAGTGGGTATCCAAGAGCAAGAAGCCAAACGAAATGTTTATGTAGTGAAAGAAATCATATCCTACACTGATGAAGAAACAGGTAGCGAAATCATGGTTATGCCAAGTGATATTTACACCATAACTGCAATGGTCGATTTTGGCACCAAAGTTCTTGGAACACAAAATGCTACAATGAAATCTATTTCGGAGTTTAAAACTGAAATAGCTGATTCTAGAACTTTTAGTTTTCTTCATGAGTTAGAATCATTGTTAGAAGAAGGATTAATAAAAGGAGGCGATTTGAATAACGCTATTGTTTATGTAGATAAAGAAATTTCCGAAAAAACAATGAACAATCTAAAAATTGCTTTTGGGAAAGACGAAATAACCGTTAAACCTAATGGAGTATTAGACAATCTTACTTTACATTATCCAAATGAAGCTGCACGACATAAACTTCTTGATGTTGTGGGTGATTTATCTTTAATTGGAACTAGAATTCAAGGAAAAATAATAGCAAACAAGCCAGGTCATTTTGTCAACACTCAATTTGCAAAAAAGATTGCTAAAATTATTAAAATCGAACAACGAAACTATGTTCCAGTTTATGATTTGAATCTTGAACCATTGATGGACATTCACAAAATTATGTCGGTTCTTCCTCATAGACCACCATTTTTATTTATCGACAGGATTTTAGAAATGTCTGATAGTCATATTGTTGGAATGAAAAATGTCACAATGAACGAAAGTTTCTTCGTAGGACATTTTCCTGGAGCACCAGTGATGCCTGGTGTAATTATTGTCGAAGCTATGGCTCAAACTGGTGGGATTTTAGTTTTGAGTACTGTTCCCGATCCCGAAAATTATTTGACTTATTTTATGAAAATAGATAATGTCAAATTCAAGCATAAAGTATTACCCGGAGATACATTGACTTTTAAATGTGAATTGATTACTCCAATAAGACGAGGAATTTGTCACATGCAAGCGAATGCTTATGCCAATGGAAAACTCGTAGCCGAAGCTGAACTGATGGCGCAAATAGCAAAAAAGCAATAGTTAAACGAATAAAAAAAAATATATGAATCAACCATTAGCCTATGTTCATCCTGGAGCAAAAATAGCCAAAAATGTTGTTATTGAGCCTTTTACAACCATTCATAACAACGTAATTATAGGCGATGGAACTTGGATAGGTTCAAATGTTACTATAATGGAAGGGGCAAGAATCGGGAAAAATTGTAATATTTTTCCGGGTGCCGTAATTTCAGCAATTCCTCAAGATTTAAAGTTTGGCGGCGAAGATTCTTTGGCAATTATTGGCGATAATTGTACCATTAGAGAGTGTGTTACAATTAATAGAGGAACAATTGCTTCTGGACAAACAGTAATAGGAAACAATTGTTTGATTATGGCTGCCGCTCACATTGCACATGATTGTCATATTGGCAATAATGCCATAATTGTAAATGGAGTACTTTTAGGTGGTCACGTTACGATTGGAAATTATGCGATTATTGGAGGTCTTTCGGCTGTGCATCAATTTATTAGTGTGGGAGATCACGCTATGATTTCAGGTGGTTCTTTGTTAAGAAAAGATGTTCCGCCTTTTACAAAAGCAGCAAAAGAACCTTTGTCTTATGTAGGAATTAATTCCGTAGGTTTGAGAAGACGTGGATTTTCTTCGGAAAAAATTAGAGAAATTCAAAATATCTATAGAATTTTATACCAAAAAAACTACAATGTTACGCAAGCTCTTGGTATCATTGAAGCCGAAATGGAAGCAACTCCTGAACGAGATGAAATCATTGATTTTATCAGAAATTCATCAAGAGGTGTTATGAAAGGCTATTCTGGAAATTACTAATTTTAGAGTTTAGATTTCTGATTTTAGATTTCTGAACTGATCAATTGCAATAAAAAAAAATAATTATTAAAAACAATAGTGTGGATTGATTTTTTAAAATCTACACTCTAAAATCAAAAATAAAAAATGGCATCAACATCAGATATTAGAAACGGATTGTGCATCAAGTACAACAATGACATTTATAAAATCATTGAATTTCTTCACGTAAAACCTGGAAAAGGACCTGCATTTGTTCGAACAAAACTGAGAAGTTTGTCTAACGGAAAAGTTTTAGACAATACTTTTTCGGCAGGACATAAAATTGAAGAAGTACGTGTTGAAAATCACAAATTTCAATTTTTATATCCAGAAGGTGATTTGTTTCACTTTATGAATGTAGAATCTTTTGAACAAATTTCTTTGGACAAAAATATCTTGGATTCACCAGATTTGTTAAAAGAAGGAGAAAACGTGATGGTAAGTATCAACACCGAAACCGATTTGCCTCTTTCAGTAGATATGCCAGCATCTGTAATACTGGAAGTAACGTATGCTGAACCAGGAATTAAAGGAAATACTGCAACAAACGCCACAAAATCTGCTACGGTAGAAACTGGTGCTACTGTAAATGTTCCTTTATTTATCAATGAGGGTGACAAAATCAAAATTGATACGACTACTGGAAATTATATGGAAAGAGTAAAAGAATAGCGTTCAGCTTGCAGCTTTAAGTATTCAGTCAAGTTGAATACTCAATACATAAAACCAAACACTGGACACTAAAAACTGATTACTGACCACTTTTTTATGAAATTTCCCAAAATACAAACTTTACGTGAAATAGCTGGAATCATCAACAGCGAATTCGTTGGCGATGAAAATTTTCCTGTTACGGGAATGAATGAAATTCACGTTGTAGAAATAGGTGATATTGTTTTTGTAGATCATCCTAAATATTACGATAAAGCATTAAACTCCGCAGCAACAACAATTTTAATTAATAAAAATGTAGATTGCCCAAAGGGAAAAGCATTATTGATTTCGGATGATCCTTTTAGGGATTTCAATACTTTGACTAAACATTTTAAACCTTTTCAGTTTTCTAATGTTGCTGTTTCACCTTCGGCCAAAATTGGAGAAGGGACAATAATTCAGCCCAATTGCTTCATTGGAAATCACGTTGTAATCGGTGAAAATTGTTTGATTCATTCGAATGTTTCAATTTATGATTATACCGAAATTGGTGATAATGTAATTGTTCATGCCGGAACAATTCTAGGAGCAGATGCATTTTATTACAAAAAACGACCAGAAGGTTACGATCAATTAATTTCTGGAGGAAGAGTTGTCATCAAAGATAATGTTGGGATTGGGGCACTTTGCACTATTGACAAAGGAGTTACTGGCGATACTACCATTGGCGAAGGAACAAAATTAGACAATCAAGTGCATGTTGGACACGATACAGTTATTGGAAAAAAATGTTTGATTGCCTCTCAAACTGGAATTGCAGGTTGTGTAATTATCGAAGACGAAGTTACGATTTGGGGACAAGTAGGAACAACGAGCGGAATAACTATTGGTGAAAAAGCAGTAATTTTAGGGCAAACTGGAGTGACAAAATCAGTTGAAGGCGGAAAAACGTATTTTGGAACACCAGTTGAAGAATCTCGGGAGAAGTTGAAACAACTTGCAAACGTCAAAAAAATTCCAGAAATACTCATTAAATTGAAAAGTTTATAAAGTGTAAATTAATAAAAAGTTGTGTAAGCACAATAATTAAATAGCGATTCGTTGATCTCTGACAAATAAATTTTACAAATATGAAGCCAAAAGATACTGTCCTTGAATACTACAAATCTGATGTTCTGTTAGATAGGAAAACGGTTAGCGAGTTACTTCATCCAGAAGTTACAATTGATTGGAATACAAACAAAGGTTTTATTCAGATGAATTACGATGATATGTTGTCCTTAACAGATGAATTGTCGAGAGCTTATGTTCGTTCCAAAATTCGAATTAGTCATATTCTTCAAGAAAAAAATTTAGTTTCTTTGCGCTTTTCACACTTTGTAAAAACGATTGAAAACCCAAGAGAAGAAATGCTAATGGGTAATTTTTTCGTTATTTGGGAAATTAAAGATGGTAAATTATTCAGAGGGTATCAAATGAGTCATTTTTCTTAAATATTTCTTCAAATATTAACAGCAAAATCCTATTTTTGCACATACAATTATAACAAACCAAAAACAATAAATATATTATGAGCGTTTTAGTCAATAAAGATTCTAAAATAATTGTTCAAGGATTTACAGGTAGCGAAGGAACATTTCACGCTTCACAAATGATTGAATACGGAACAAATGTAGTAGGTGGAGTAACACCTGGAAAAGGAGGAACTACCCATTTAGATCGTCCTGTTTTCAATACCGTTAAAGATGCTGTTGAACAAGCTGGAGCCGATACAACTATTATTTTTGTGCCGCCTGCTTTTGCTGCTGATGCCATAATGGAAGCTGCCGATGCTGGAATAAAAGTGATAATAGCTATCACCGAAGGAATTCCTGTTGCCGATATGATCAAAGCAAATAATTATATTAAAAATAGAAACTGTAGATTAATTGGTCCAAATTGTCCTGGAGTTATTACACCAGGTGAAGCAAAAGTGGGTATTATGCCAGGTTTTGTATTCAAAAAAGGAACTGTTGGTATCGTTTCTAAATCAGGAACTTTAACTTACGAAGCGGCTGACCAAGTTGTAAAACAAGGTTTAGGAATTACAACAGCTATCGGAATTGGTGGAGATCCAATTATTGGAACTACTACCAAAGAGGCTGTAGAATTATTTATGAATGATCCAGAAACGGAATGTATCGTAATGATTGGAGAAATTGGAGGTCAATTAGAAGCGGATGCTGCCAAATGGATTAAAGCAGACGGAAACCGCAAACCAGTTATTGGGTTTATTGCTGGCGAAACGGCTCCAAAAGGTAGAACAATGGGTCACGCAGGTGCAATTGTTGGTGGTGCTGACGATACAGCTGAAGCTAAAAAACGCATTATGAGAGAATGTGGAATTCACGTTGTTGATTCTCCTGCCGAAATTGGAAAAAAAGTAAAAGAAGTATTGGGTTAAACTCCAATTTTTTTCAAATTATAAGAACAAAAGTCTCACTATTCTGTTGAGACTTTTTTCTATTTTTAAAGTTAACAAAAAAATCACTTTGTGCCCTAGTGCCCTAGTGGCAAAAATTAAAAAAAATGTACAAAGAATTAAAAAAAATCAAAGTCAAAAATCAATTTACGTTTACAATCGACAATAGTTTAGAAGAAGTTTGTAATGCACCAGAAGCCGGAAGCGGAATATTTCTAGTGTATGCAGTTGATGGCGAAGAAAAAGAATTGATAATGGTAGGTTCTACAGGAACTGTCCAAAATGACGGAACTTTGAAAATAAAAAATGGTGGTTTATTCGACAAAATCGTAAACGGTCACCAATTTGCAAAAACTGGACGTAAATATTCTTGGCCTGCACAAATGAAATTAGAAAACATTTCCTTATTGGAAGTAGCTTGGTACGAAACATTCAACGATAAAAATAAAGTAATTCCAACTTTCTTAGAAGGACAAATTTTGCAAAATTTCTTAGACGAAAATGCAAAGTTGCCACGATGGAATGTCGCTTTTTAAAACATCAATGGTAAAAAATATTGAAATGTCCACATAATTTGGTGGGCATTTTTTTTGGCACAACCTACATTATTCCTATATTTGAAATTAAAAATAGAACTAAAAATAAAATCATAATATGAAATTACTCGAAGGAAAAGTAGCGATAATTACCGGTGCAAGTCGCGGAATAGGAAGAGGAATTGCAGAGGTATTTGCAAAAAACGGAGCAAATGTAGCCTTTACATACAGTTCATCTATTGAATCGGCTCAAGCTTTAGAAAATGAATTGAACGCTATGGGAATCAAAGCCAAAGGATATCAATCGAATGCTGCCGATTTCAACGAAGCTCAAACTTTTGTGGATGCTGTTTTAGCTGAATTTGGAACCGTTGATATTTTAATAAACAACGCCGGAATTACAAAAGACAACTTGTTGATGCGTATGTCCGAAGCTGATTTTGATCAAGTAATCAAGGTGAATTTGAAATCGGTTTTCAATATGACCAAAGCGATTCAGAAAACATTTTTAAAAAAACGTGCGGGTTCAATTATCAATATCAGCTCTGTGGTTGGAGTTTCTGGAAATGCTGGACAAACGAATTATGCAGCTTCCAAAGCGGGCGCAATTGGATTTACAAAATCAGTAGCATTGGAATTAGGTTCAAGAAATATTCGTTGCAACGCTATTGCTCCAGGATTTATCGAAACCGAAATGACAGCCAAATTAAGTGAAGATGTAGTGAAAGGCTGGAGAGAAGGGATTCCTTTGAAACGTGGCGGAACTACTGAAGATGTTGCGAATGCTTGTCTTTTCTTGGCTTCCGATATGAGTGCGTATATTACTGGACAAGTACTGAATGTTTGTGGTGGAATGCTTACTTAAAAGAAATAAATTTAGTATAAAAATTAAAACTGGCTTCGGTCAGTTTTTTTTTATTTAAAATATACGACATTTTACGTATTTCATTGCAATTGATTCGTACCGATATTTGTATAAAAATATCATCATGAAAAAAACTTTATTTTTATTCGGAAGTCTTCTTTTAACATTCTTTAGTTCAAATGCTCAATTAGGTTCTAATTGGGATTGGGCATCAACTTCAACAGTAGCTACTTATTCGCCAGGAAGACAAATTTTAGATATTACTACAGATAATCAACAAAATGTTTATGCTGTTGGAAGGTTTATGGGGAGCATAACCCTTGGTGGTTCAACGATTGCAACAAGTGGGGACGGAACTGTAAATTTTAATTTTGATGAAGATGCTTTTGTAATAAAGTATAATTCTACGGGACAAGTGCAATGGTTGCAAAGATTTGGAATTGCAAAAACTGGCAGTAATCAGGTGGGCCAAGTAATTAATGTAGACACTAATGGGAATGTTTACATTGGTGGATATGGAATGACTGGAAATAATTCCAATAATGCTTTTCTTGTAAAATATGATGCGAATGGCAATCTTTTATGGAGTAAAACGGACTTTCCATTATATGAAGTGGGTGGGATTAATAATGCCACAGACGGGAATATTATTGTACAAGAAAGTGTTGGTGGTTCAAAGAATATATATAAAATAGATGCCCTTACTGGTACAACTATTTGGACTGTTGCCAATACCGGTGCAGGTTCAAATGCTGGTACAACCTTTCAGGATTTTGTAGATGATGCTGGAAATGTTTATTATACCTGTTTTGGTTCAGGTGCTGTTACCATTGCTGGACAAAGTTTTCCTACGACACAAGTTACTACATTTATTGTTTCACTTGACACTAACGGAGTAAAACGATGGGTTCAGCCAATTGATAATGTGCAGGTTCAGCTTAGTTATACCATAGATAATGATGGAAAAAGTTACATACAAATTGGTGGTGGCATTGGTGGAACTTTTCAAGGCGTTTCTACAGCTTCTTATGGTGGAAATCGTTATTTAGTGCTTGATAATAATGGACTATTGGTTAGGCATCTTTCTCAAAGTCCTTATAAAGGATTGTTTAGAGTGAAAAATGATGCCATCTATGGTTATGTACTAGAAGGTGGCGGTTATAATGGAACTTTAAATTATGGCAGTTTTAGTTTTCCAGTCCCACTTGATAATAAAATAGGATTAGGAATTGTTATTAAATATGATAAAACTAATGATGCTGTGATTTGGGCTAATTCATTTTCATTTATTGGAGATTCTGCTTTTAGTGTTGGCAAATTACTTACCATCGAAACTACTACTAATAACAAGATACTTGTAGGTGGACAATATAATGCTACTGTTGCTTTTGGTTCAGGAACCTATACTATAAATTCCTATTCAGGGTCTTATCCGCGAGATTGGTTTCTAGCACAAGGAACAATGCCTTCATTAGCTAGCGAAACCTTTTTAACTGAAAAGATGGATGTGTTCCCTAATCCAGCTAATACTATAATTCATATTAAAGGTATTCAAAACGGTGAAGTTAGAATTTTTAGTTTGCTAGGGCAATCTGTTTTACAGCAAAAAATACAAGATGAATCAGCAATTGATATTTCTAGTTTGAGACCAGGAACCTATATAGTGGATGCAGTAAATGATAATGGGAAATCAATGAAAACTAAACTGATTAAAATTTAGTTTTTTGAAGAGTTTCGCAACCTAATCCTATGAAATAATTAGTATATTTATTTTTTTATTTAAAACTAATTATGACTATAAATACGATTCTACTTCTTATAATTTCTCTGCTAGTAGCAGGAGGTTTATCGTTTTTTCAATATTATTACAAAGCCAAAACCAAGTCGAAAGTGAACTTAGTTTTGGCTTTTTTGCGGTTTTCATCCATTTTCGGGATATTATTATTGTTGATTAATCCAATAATGAGCCGAAAAACATTGGAAACTATCAAAACTCCATTACCAATTGTAGTGGATAATTCCTCCTCTATTATCGATTTGAAATCGAATGCAATGGCTTTGGAATTGTATAAAAAGTTTTTTCAAAACAAGGATTTACAAGAGAAATTCGATATGCAATCCTACCGATTCGATAGTGAATTTGAACAATCTGGTGAGTTCAATTTCAAGGGAACGCAAACCAATTTGGATGAAGTAGCCAAAAATTTGAAAAGCATATATAAAAACACCGCTTTTCCAACGGTTTTGATTACTGATGGAAATCAAACTTCGGGGAATGATTATGTTTATTCTTTTGATAAAAATAATGCAATTTTTCCATTAGTTGTGGGAGACACAACTACTTTTTTAGACTTAAAAGTGAATCAATTGAATGTCAATAAATATTCTTTTCACAAGAATAAATTCCCTATTGAAGTGTTTTTGAACTATTCTGGAACTAAAAGTATTACGGCCGATTTTAATATTTCGCAAGGAAATTCGGTTTTGAGTAAACAAAGTGTTTCTTTTTCTCCATCTAAAAAATCGATGATTTTAAATATTTTACTTCCTGCTGATAAAGTAGGACTTCAGGTTTTTACGGCTACTATTTCATCGAAAGAAAAAGAGAAAAATACCTATAATAATATCAAAAAGTTTGCAGTTGAAGTTATAGATCAAAAGACCAATATTGCCATTGTTTCGGCAATAAATCATCCTGATATTGGTGCTTTAAAACGCGCAATTGAATCTAATGCTCAACTAAAAGTAACAATTGTTAATCCTAATTTAATCAATTCATTACAGGATTATAATGTTTTAATTTTATACCAACCAACAAACGAATTCAAATCGGTTTTTGAGAAGAATAAAATAGCTGGCATTAATACATTTGTTATCACCGGAAGCAGCACCGATTTTAATTTTTTGAATCAACAACAAAATAATTTGACATTTAAAATGAGTGGGCAAAAAGAAGATTATTTGGCTGAATTTAATTCACAATTTAATCTTTTTGCTACTGATAATTTGGGCTTCGAAAATTTTCCGCCTTTGCAAAATCCTTTTGGAACAATTATTACCAATGGAACTATTTCTACTTTACTTTCTTCTAAAATCAGGAATATTGATACAAACGCACCTTTATTAGCTTTTGCCGAAACGCAAGGCAAACGTTCGGCATTTTTATTGGGAGAAAATGTTTGGAAATGGCGCTTGCAAAGTCATATTGATAATCAATCTTATGAAAAATTTGATATTTTTGTTGATAAAATAGTCCAGTTTTTAGCATCTAATGATTCTAAAAAATCTTTAGTAGTCAATCACGAAAGTTTCTATAATTCAGGTGAAGCTATCGAAATATTGGCATCCTATTTTAACAAAAACTACGAATTCGATGAAAAAGCACGCTTAACCATTTCGGTAACCAATGCCAAAACGAAGCAAACCAAAAATTATGATTTGTTAAAAGGAAATAATTCTTTTAAAGTCAATTTGGACGGACTTTCTGCAGGTTCTTACAATTTTACAGTACAAGAATTGAATTCCAAAACAAGTTATTCGGGTCATTTTGAGATTCTTGATTTCGATATCGAAAAACAATTTGTAAATCCAGATGTGGTGAAATTAAACCAATTGGCAACGCAAACTCAAGGCAAACTGTATTACCCAAATCATGTAGATGCTTTAATCAAATCCCTTTTGGAAAACGAAAATTACAAGGCAATTCAAAAAGAAGTAGTTAGCAAAACGCCTTTAATAGACTGGGTTTGGTTATTGGTTTTAATCTCAATAGCATTGGCCTCCGAGTGGTTTATTAGAAAATACAATGGAATGTTGTAACTATTTTTTGGTTTAAATAATAAATTAAAACAATGGATTTTAGATTAAAAGTATTCTTTACAGTCGCCAATAGATTGAGTTTTACGAAAGCTGCGACAGAATTATTTATAACACAACCAGCAATTTCTAAACACATTCAAGAATTAGAAGAAGAGTATAAAGTTAAACTTTTTGATCGATCTGGTTCAAAAATTTCATTAACTTTTGCTGGAGAGCAATTGCTAAAACACGCTAAAAATATTTTTGAAATCTATCGTGACATTGATTTTGAGATGAGTGTCTTAATTAATGAACAAATCGGCACTTTGAGGATAGGAGCAAGTACTACTATTTCTCAATATATAATTCCACCTTTGTTAGCTAATTTTCATCAAAAAACGCAAGATGTCAAAGTCGTTTTGCGCAACGGCAATACAGAGCAAATTGAAGATGCTTTACTTAATAAAGAAATTGAAATAGGAGTTGTTGAAGGACAATCTAAAAATCAATCAATTAAATACACACCATTTTTAAGAGACGAGTTAGTACTTGTTTGTAATACTAAAAATCCATTAGCTAATAAAGAAAAAATTACTAAACAAGATTTAGTTTTATTTAACTTTTTGATACGAGAACGAGGTTCCGGAACACTAGAGGTTATTGAGCACGCGTTGAATTCTTTAAATATAAAAATATCAGATTTGGTTATTGAAATGGAATTAGGCAGTACCGAAAGTATTAAATCCTATTTGATGAATTCAAATTGTGTAGCTTTTATTTCTGTTTACGCTATATCTAAAGAGCTTAAAAACAATGAATTATTGATTATTGATGTGGAAGATTTAATTATTGAGCGTAACTTTTATCTCATTAGTTTACAAGGAAAAAATAATGCCCTTTCGGATTTATTTATGAAGAATGTTTCAAATTTTTATAACTTCAAGTTATAGTGGATTGTTTTATATGATTGGTGGATGACCGTTAATCGTTGCATCTTTGTTGAGTAATAATTTAACAAATTTACGATGATAAACCAAACAGCAATGTTGTCAAAAAATACATTTCCACTATTGCAAATCAATACTAGGTATCAACAAATAATTTTTATTAGCTTAATATTAGTTTGCCTTTCTAACTTTATTTCACCACCAATTGCTTTATTATTAGGATTAATAATAGCTAATTTTTTTGGACATCCTTTTCTACATTTGAATCACAAAATAATCAATTTGTTACTTCAGTTTTCTGTTGTAGGATTAGGTTTTGGTATGAATGTAAACAGTGCTTTAGCAGCAGGGAAAGATGGTTTTTTATTTACGGTTGCTTCCATTTTTAGCACTATAATTTTAGGTTACTTTTTAGGAAAATGGTTAAAAATAGAAAAGAAAACTTCTCACTTAATCTCTTGTGGAACTGCAATTTGTGGTGGGAGTGCGATTGCTGCAATTGCACCTCTAATTAAATCGGATGAAAAACAGACCTCGGTTGCCTTAGGAGTAATTTTTATTCTGAATTCAATTGCCTTGTTCCTCTTTCCCGCCATTGGTCATTGGTTTAATTTATCACAACGTGAATTTGGATTATGGTGTGCTATTGCCATTCACGATACCAGTTCAGTAGTAGGTGCTGCTAATAAATTTGGTCCAGAAGCGTTGCAAATTGCAACAACAGTAAAACTGGCTCGAGCATTATGGATTATTCCGGTAGCCTTATTAACGGCAACTTTATTTAAAAATAAAACTACAAAGGTCAAAATCCCTTATTTTATCGGATTGTTCGTTTTAGCTATGATGTTGAATACTTTTCTACCTCAAACGGCTATTATTTCTCCCTTTATTGTCACTATTGCAAAAATAGGATTGACCGTTACTTTATTTCTAATTGGAGCAGGATTAAGTGGTAATGTTTTGAAATCTGTTGGAATTAAACCTTTAGTTCAGGGCATCTTACTTTGGGTAGTTATTGCTGCTGCAGCATTACTGTCCATACTTTATTTTAATTAGAATTAGGACTAAATTTTTTCCTTTTAATTAAATGAAATTTCAAGCGCATATAATCATACCATTGGGCAATAAAAAGAAAGAATGCAGCAATAAAAAGTGTTTTAATTTCTAAAAATTGGTAGATGATTCCGCCTGAAAAACAGCCTATAAAAAAGAAGGTTATAATGGAGAAACGCAAAAAAATACTAGTTTTTAATTTCTTAACATCTTCTGGTTGCTTATAGAAAAATAACTGTGATAATTCTATTCCCAAATCAGTAAAAAGTCCCGTTAAATGGGTTGTTCTAACGGTTGATTTCGAAATACTGGTTACCAAAGAATTCTGGATTCCCATTGCAAAAAGCATAAAAAAAGCAGTCAATTTTCCTTCTAAAGTGAATATTCCCGAACTGGTTCCAAAAATACCAACAGCAATCAATATAACCATTTCCAGTGTAATTGGAAAAACGTGTGATAAATCAGGATTTTTTAACGAAATTAATTCTTGCAAAAAGCTAGAGAAAAAGGAACCAAGCAGAAAGAAAATCGTAAAAATAAAAAAGGTTAATGCGGTAGTATAATCGTGCTTCATTATCTCTTCAGCAAAAAAAGCGAAATGTCCAGTTACATTTGTAGTCAACGTTTTTAAAGCCAAAACACCTGTAATATTGACCATTCCCGCAATAAATGAAAGCAAAGTTGCCAATCTCAAATCGTGTGCAAAAGTTCTGTTTTTACCTTTGTGGCGAAACATAATAGTTTATTTATTAGATTCAAGCAAAAACGAAGCTTGAATAGTAGTTGTTTAATTTATGTAAAATTACTTTATTATTTTCTAAACTAATGAGTAACTTTAGAAATATAAAACGTACGTTTTTTCAATCGGATGTTTCATTGCAAATTTAAGGTGATAGAATTGAATAAGTTATTATTAATCAGTAGTTTGAAATTTATTCTCAAATCTTTTCAAACTTAAAATTGACTTAAATTTCACTTACAATACAATTTAAAGTACTTTATAGAATATTTTTACATTTTGAAATGGGATATTATAAATATGAAAATTCTAATAGTTGAAGACGAAATAGGAATTGTTCAATTTCTGCAACAAGGTTTGGAGGAAGAAGGGTATGAAATTACGACAGCTGGTGATGGCTTAAAAGCCCTTGAATTAACTCAGGGAGAAACTTTTGATTTGATTCTTTTGGATTGGATGCTGCCAAAGATGAACGGTCTTGATGTTTGCAAGTCCATCCGAATTAAAGATAAAAGTACACCTATTATTTTTCTGACTGCCAAAGATACTGTTCAAGAAACAATAGAAGGACTTCAAGCAGGTGCAAATGATTACATCAAAAAACCCTTTAGTTTTGATGAATTGGTTGAACGTATCAAAATACATTTTAGAAATCAATCTGAGTCAGAAATACTTAAATTGGGCCCCATTGAAATTCAACTTGCAAAACATCTCGTGCTGGTCGATGGAATTGAAGCCAACTTGACGCAACGCGAATTTGAATTGCTTTGCTATTTAGTACGCAATAAAGGGATGGTTTGTACTAGAACTCAAATTATTGAAGATGTTTGGGACATTCATTTTGAATACGACACTGGAGTTATTGATGTATTTATGAATGCTATTCGTAAAAAACTTAACTTAAAAGTTGATAAAGATTATATAAAAACCATTCGTGGAATTGGCTATATTGCTAATGATTAGACAAAAATATGAATCCACTTTCTTTCAAAAATAGAATTGCGTTTTACTATATAATAACTACAGGATTATTAATTTTTGTAGTATTTTTTGCTATATTTTCTATTGTAAAAATTAGTGTTTACAGTCATATAAACGATGATATTAGGAGTGAAGTCAGAAAGCATTTGACTGAAATTGAGATTAAAGGCAATTATATTGGGCTTATACACGATGACGAATGGAGAGAACGCGAACATAATACGGTGGCAGTAAATCCAGTTTTTATACAATTCTATAATAAAGACGGAAAACTGGCTGAAAAATCTCCAAATCTTAAAATACATACTTTAGTTTTTAATCGAAATACTGATGATAATGAATTTTTTGATACAGAATTAGTAAACAAATCAATTCGGCAAATTCAGGTTCCAATATTCCAAAATTCTATTAAAAAAGGATATTTATTAGTTGCCATGTCGCTAGAAGATGCTAAAATGGTACTTCAAAATTTATCGAAAATTTTATTTTTTTCGTACCCATTAATTCTATTTATTCTTTTTGTTATTGCCAGATTAATTGCAGGAAGAAGCATAAAGCCAATTAGCTCCATTATAAAAACGTCAAATGTTATTACAAAAGACAATCTAAAATCAAGAATTCCATTGCCTCAAAACAAGGATGAACTTTACATACTTTCTGAAACAATAAATAATTTATTAGATCGTATCGAAAATACAATTGAGAGAGAAAAACAATTCACATCCGATGCTTCACACGAATTGAGAACTCCCTTAACCATTATCAAAGGAACGCTAGAAGTATTGATTCGAAAACCAAGAAATCAAGAAGAATATCTCGAAAAAATCAATTTTTGTGTATCCGAAGTCAATCGCTTAAATCATTTGGTTGATGAACTGCTTTTGTTGGCTAGATTCGAAAATCAAAATCAAAGTTTGAAAATCGAAAAGGTGTGTTTGAATGCTACAATTTTAGATGCCATTTCACGCTATTCAAGTCAGATACAAACCAAAAATATTCATATTTCAACAGATTTTGCCAAAGATTATTATGTCAATTCTGATACCTATTTATTGTCTATTATTATCAATAATTTAGTTTCAAATGCTTTGAAATATTCCAATGCTGATACCAAACTAAACATTGTCATAACTAATAAAAACGATAAAGTTGAATGTCATATAATCGATTCAGGAATAGGAATTCCAGCCGAAGATTTACAAAAAATTTTCGACCAATTCTATCGTTCGAAAACTATCGAACATTCTGGAATT
>JBBQSZ010000039.1:0-29669 GCA_038234745.1 Flavobacteriales bacterium
GCAGTTATGTGGGAGAGTATGTCGTCGCCTTTCTTTTGAAAAACCCTTCATCTAACGATGAGGGGTTTTTTGTGTTTACACTGAACCGAAAATCAAATCAATTTACATTCATATCCGATCATAACGAAAACCTGTGGAGTAGGATCATAACGATTTCTATCTTTTTGTTTTTTGTTTTTTCTATTTTATTCATCTTTTATATAATTTTTTAATTAGTACTTCTAGTAAATTAATTATTATTGTAGCAAAATATCTATTAATTTGTGGTATTGATTAGAGATTTTTTAAAGATTACTGGGAATTTGGAGTATTTGTTGCCTTTTAAATAAATATTCAATCTAGCTATTATTTAATTTTATTTTTACTAAATTTAGAAAAACATTAAAGTTGTAATAAATATTATTTCTTACAGTCAAATATGTTTAATTGGTATAACAATCTTATACTAAATTTTTTGCAAAAGATATTATCAAGAGGTTTGAACTAACAAAAAAAACTAGGATGGAAGTAGTTCATATTGCAGCAGAATGCTATCCAGTGGCTAAAGTTGGTGGTTTAGGAGATGTTCTGGGTTCGTTACCTAAATATCAAAATCGAGCAAGAAATCTTGTAAGGGTTGTAATTCCTAATTATGACACAAAATATATGTGTACTAATATATTTGAATGTGTTTATTCAGGTTTTTTAAAATTGGGAAATTTTAATTTTCCTTTTAATATTCAAAAAGAAATTACAAGTTCTTTAGGTTTTGAATTGTATTTAGTTGAAATCGCAGAATTATTTGACAGGAATGAAGTGTACGGTTATGAAGATGATATAGAACGTTTTTTATCATTTCAAATTGCCACTTTAGAGTGGTTGAATTCTGAACCTGGCATTCCAGATGTTATCCATTGCCACGATCATCATACTGGATTGATTCCTTTTATGATGCTTAATGCAAGTAGATATGTGAAGTTAAAAAGTGTGCCAACGGTTATTACAATTCATAATGCTTTATATCAAGGTATTTTTGGTTTTGATAAATTGTATTATTTGCCCGAGTTTGCTTTATCAAAAGTATCTGTTTTAGAATGGGATAATAAAATAAATTCATTGGCGACAGCCATAAAATGTGCTTCGGTAGTAACAACGGTTTCACCTAATTATTTGAATGAAATTAATAATTTTGGTTACGGATTAGAATCGTTATTTAATCAAGTTAGGCATAAATCAAAAGGGATTTTAAACGGAATTGATACCGAAGTTTGGAATCCAGCAACAGATAAAATGTTATTAGCCAATTATTCTATCAAAAATGTAGAAAAGGGAAAAAAGGAGAATAAAGAAGAATTGTGTAAGCAATTTAATTTAGATTCTACAAAACCGCTTTTTAGTTTTATTGGAAGATTATTAGAAGAAAAGGGAGCCGATTTGTTACCACACGCTGCTGCGTTAGCTTTGTCTGAAAATTTTAAGGAGATTAATATTTTAGTTTTAGGTTCTGGAAGTGGTGAAATTGAAAGTCAATTGAGTCATTTATTTACAAGTTTCAAAGGGAATTATAATGTATATATTGGTTATAACGAAGAATTGGCTCATTTGATTTATGCAGGATCCGATTTTTTATTGATGCCTTCAAGAGTAGAGGCTTGTGGGTTAAATCACATGTATTCTTATAGATATGGAACCATTCCTATTGTAAGAAGAACAGGTGGATTAAAAGATACTGTAATCGATTTTGAAGACAACGGAAATGGAATTTGTCACGACCAAGCATCCGTTACTGATATTTGTTATTCGATTCAAAGGGCATTGAAGTTATATAAAGACAAAAAAAGTCTCAAAAACCTTCAAATAAAAGGAATGAACATCGATCACTCTTGGGAAAGAGTTTGTCAGGAGTATATAGAAATTTATAATTTAATAACTAACTAAAAATGAAAACTAAAAAGAAAAGTGTTATCTCCATTATTTTGGGTGGAGGTCAAGGGTCAAGATTATATCCCTTAACAAAATCTAGATCTAAACCGGCAGTTCCTATTGCTGGTAAATATAGATTAGTAGATATTCCAATTTCAAATTGCTTGAATTCTGATTTGAAAAGAATATTTGTCCTGACACAGTTTAATTCAGCGTCCTTAAATGCCCACATCAAAAACACCTATACATTTAATGCTTTTAGTCAAGCTTTTGTTGATATTCTTGCCGCTGAACAAACTCCTGATAATCCAACTTGGTTTCAAGGAACTTCAGATGCAGTAAGACAATGTATGCCTCATTTTCTAAATCATGATTTTGATTATGCTTTGATTCTTTCGGGAGACCAATTGTACCAAATGGATTTTAATGAAATGCTTGACGCTCATATTGAAGCAAATGCAGATATTTCTATCGCAACATTGCCTGTAAATGCTAAAGACGCTACAGATTTTGGAATCTTGAAGTCAAATAGCGAAAGTTGTGTTGAATCTTTTATTGAAAAACCAGCTGCTGAACTATTGTCAGAGTGGGAATCCGATGTTAGCGAACATATGAAAAGTGAAGGCAAACTTTACCTAGCTTCTATGGGTATCTATATCTTCAATAGAAAACTTTTGATTGAATTGATGAAAAATCCAGATACGAAAGATTTTGGAAAAGAAATTATTCCGCAAGCAGTTGGAAATAAAAAAATATTAAGTTACCAATATGAAGGTTATTGGACTGATATTGGTAATATTGAATCTTTTTATGAAGCAAATATTGGTCTAACAGATGATGTTCCAAAATTTAATTTATTTGATAATGATAATAAAATTTTTACAAGACCAAGACTTTTACCTCCTTCAAAATTCAAAACTACAAAAGTAGATAACTCTTTAATCTCTGAAGGATGTATCATCAATGCCAAAGAAATTAATAAGTCGGTAATAGGAATTCGATCACGTATTGGTGCAGGAACCGTTATACAGAACAGCTACGTGATGGGTAATGATTTCTACCAAAATATTGAAGACATGAATGAAGAAATTTCAAATAACATTCAGTTGATGGGAATTGGAGAAAGATGCTTTATTAGTCATGCAATTGTAGATAAAAATTGCAGAATAGGAAATGATGTTCATATCAGTGGTGGAAAACATTTAGAAAATGTAACACACGATTTATACGCTATAAAAGAAGGTATTGTTGTCATCAAAAAAGGAGTCACGATACCAAATAACTACACAATTAAATAATGGGATAGCGAAAATAATAATGATAAATTTTGTTGGTCTAAAATGATAAAATTAAAAGACATTCAATTTTTTCGTTATTATTTTTGCTTATTTTAGTCGAATCATTAAAAATATAAAATGCAGAATCAAACTCGAATTGTAATTGAAAATGTGAAACCACAACTTGATGGTGGTATAAATCCAATTAAAAGAATTGTAAATCAATATGTAAATGTTACCGCAGACGTATTTTCAGACGGACATGATGTTATTGAATGTTGTGTAAAGTTTAAAAATGAAAACGACAAAAAATGGAAGGAAGTTCGAATGAACCCCACGTATAATGAAAGCTGGACCGGAACTTTTAAAGTAGAAAAACAAGGTTATTATACGTATTTTGTTGAAGGTTGGGTTGATTATGCGTTGAATTGGCAACACGGAACTGAAAGAAAAATTCAAGATAATCAATATGTTAAGTCCGAACTTTTAGAAGGTGCAGAATATGTTAACGCTATTTTGGATTTTGCAGATGCTAACGAAAAGGAATATTTAAATAAACTAGCTTATTTCTTTACCACTGAACACGAATATGATAATGCAGTTCGAGAAGTTTCTTCCTCTTATTTACATCAAATTTTCAAGAAATATCCTATTCGTTTCTTGGAAAATAAATCTTTAGAATTAAAAGTTTATGTCGATAGAAAAAAAGCATTATTCAGTACTTGGTATGAATTTTTTCCACGTTCTGCATCAGCTGAAGAAGGAAAACACGGAACTTTCAAGGACTGTGAAAGATTGTTGCCACGAGTTGCAGCTATGGGTTTTGATACTTTGTATTTTCCACCTATTCATCCTATCGGAGAAGTGAATCGAAAAGGAAAAAATAATGCTACTAATGCGGAACCTGGGGATGTAGGTTCACCTTGGGGAATAGGTTCGCACTTAGGTGGTCACAAATCTACTCATCCACAATTGGGAACTGTTGAAGATTTTAAACAATTAGTAAAAAAGGCAAAAGATTTAGGAATTGAAGTGGCAATGGATTACGCGTTGCAAGCTGCTCCAGATCACCCTTATGTTAAAGAATTTCCACAATGGTTCAAGTGGCGTCCTGATGGAACGGTACAATATGCTGAAAATCCTCCTAAAAAATACCAAGATATACAGCCGATATATTTTGAAAGTACCGATTGGAAAAATCTGTGGAAAGAATTATTAGATGTTGCTTTGTTTTGGATTGAAGAATGTGATGTAAAAATATATAGAGTTGATAATCCGCATACAAAGCCTTTTTATTTCTGGGGTTGGTTGATTAGCGAAATCAAGAAAAAACATCCAGATGTATTGTTTTTAGCAGAAGCTTTTACGCGTCCAAAAATCATGAACGAATTGGCGAAGCAGGGATTTACACAATCGTACACCTATTTTACATGGCGAAATTCTAAAAGTGAATTGACAGAATATGTCGAGGAATTGACGAAATCGGAACAAAAAGAATTTTACCGTCCCAACTTTTGGCCCAATACGCCCGATATTAATCCACAACATTTACAGAACGGGAACGAGTCTATACATCTTCAAAAATATTTCTTAGCGGCAACCTTGTCTTCAAGTGTTGGGATATATGGCCCTGTTTTCGAATATCAAATTTCGACGCCATTGGCACCAGGAAAAGAAGAATATTGGAATTCTGAAAAATATGAAATTTATAAATGGGATTGGGAAAAGCAAAATAAAATTACGACTATTATTGGACGTTTAAATAAAATTAGAAACGAACATCCTTCGTTGCAACAAACCAATAATATTGAATTTTGTACGACCAATAATGATCAGGTTATGGCTTACTACAAATTTGATGATGAAAAACAAGATCAAACTTTGATGGTTGCTAGTCTTGATTCGAATCATACAGCGCAATCCATGATTTTGCTTCCTAGCGAATTAAGGTATAATCTTCCAGTAAAAATTACCGATTTAATCACAGGGAATAGTTATATTTGGGAAAACGAATGGAATTTTGTAGAAATTTCTGCAGCCTTACCTTTTCATTTATTTAAAGTTGAACGAAACTAAAATGTTATCAAGATGAATGAAGATGAATTTCAAAATCCATTTGTTTTTAAAACAGATTGGAAAAATGCATTTGAAGACAAGGAATTTGTACAGGTTTTTTCTTCGGATATTCTTGAAAATTATATTATTAATAAACGTTGGTATGGCGGAAAAGCAAGTACTTTAAAGTATATCGAAGTTGTTGATTTCTTCAAAATGGCTTCCAAAACAAATGTTTATTACGGAGTTTTGCTCGAAGTCAATTTTAAAGAAGCCTTTTATCAGAATTACTTTATGCCATTGGCTTTTATGCCTGAAAATGAGTTGGATACCAATACAATAATTGCTCCTGTAATTCTGAATGGACAAAAAGGATTTCTGGTAGATGCTTTGCATCAAGAAGATTTTAAAAAATTATTGTTCGATAAAATTGCCAATGCCAAAGAAAAAACAGATTCAATCGTTAAATTTCATAAGGGAGAAAAACTAGAAGAAAAGGAATATAAAAGTTCCAAATTTATGGGAGTGGAGCAGAGCAATACTTCTATAATTTACAACAATACACTGGTTCTTAAAATTTTTAGGAGAATTTATATCAGTATGAATCCCGATTATGAAATTAGTCGTTTCCTGACCGAGCGGATGGATTTCAAGAATTCTCCAGCCTATATGGGAAGTATTAGTGTCGTACTGAACGATGGAAATATTACTCTTGGATTGATGCAAGAATTAGTGCCCAATCAAGGAGATGCTTGGCAATTTATGTTAGGTGAAGTTGACAAAATTTTCGAAAATTTACAGCATAAAAAAATAAACATCAATAAATTACCTGATATTGAATTGTTCAAAAGATTAAAAATTAATGAGATACCTCATGAAATTATTGATTGGGCGGGATTAAGTGTTTTTATGCGAATCCAAAAACTAGCTACAAGAACCGCCGAAATGCATATTGCCTTAGGAAGTGATATTCACGAAACTGCGTTCACGCCAATAACTTATAATGGAGATTACACCGTTTGGCTCAAAAATAGATTGACCTATCAGTTTCAAAACCGGCTGAATATTCTAGAAAATAACCTTCATAAATTAGATGGTTTGGCTTTAGAATTAGCCAATCAATTTTTAGATCATAAAAAAGAAATAAGAAAAATATTCCTTGATTTTGATTGGACTAAGATGAAATCTGAGAGAATTCGCATTCACGGCGATTATCATTTGGGGCAGGTTTTGGTCAATGGAGATGATTTTTATATTTTAGATTTTGAAGGAGAACCAGAAAGTACCATTCGTGACCGAAAAGTAAAACAACCGCCATTGAAAGACGTTGCAGGAATGTTTCGCTCGTTTCATTATGCAATTTATGCAACAATTTTTAATAATAAAGACAAATATCCTTATGAACAGGAGGAACATTTCAAAGCTGGAGAAATTTTGTTTAAATATTTTGTAGGTGTCTTTCTTCAGACATACACAGATGTGGCTCAAGGAGAAAATTTAAACATTGGCTACCGAAAAGAAATCGATTTTTTACTAAAATACTGTCTGCTTGAAAAAGCAGTATATGAATTAGGATATGAACTCAACTCCCGACCACGTTGGGCTGTAATTCCTTTGACAGGAATTGCTAGTATTATGAATTTTAAAGATTAATTAACTTGACAAAACCTAATGGGTTTAAAAATAAATTAAAATGAACAAAGTACAACCTTATTCCCTTTTTACCGATTTTGATATAGAGTTATTCAAAGCAGGAAAGCATTTCCGATTATACGAAAAATTAGGTGCACATCTCGTAGAAGTTGATGGTGTTAAAGGCGTTTATTTTGCCGTTTGGGCACCTTCAGCGCGAACTGTTTCTGTGGTTGGGGATTTCAACTATTGGATTCAAGGAGATCATCAACTGCAAGTTCGCTGGGATTCATCTGGTATTTGGGAAGGTTTTATTCCCGGAATCGAAAAAGGAACAACCTATAAATATAAAATCCAATCGAATAATGGTGGAATGGTCACCGAAAAAGCCGATCCGTTTGCTTTGTATTGCGAACATCCGCCTCATACAGCATCTGTGGTTTGGGATTTAGATTATAAATGGGAGGACAAAAACTGGATGGAAACCCGAAAAGGACATAATGATTTAGACAAGCCTTATTCGGTTTATGAAATTCATTTGGGTTCTTGGAAGCGAAATTCTGAAGGGAATTTTTTAACTTACCTAGAATATTCTGATGAGTTGGTCGCTTATATTAAGGAAACTGGTTTTACCCATGTGGAATTTATGCCTATAATGGAATATCCATATGATCCCTCTTGGGGCTACCAATTGGTGGGTTATTTTGCACCAACTTCTCGTTTTGGAACACCTCAGGATTTTATGGTTTTGGTCGACAAATTGCACCAAGCAGGAATTGGAGTGATTTTGGATTGGGTTCCTTCACATTTTCCAGAAGATGCTCACGGTTTAGGATTTTTCGATGGATCGAATCTTTTTGAACATCCGGATCGCAAAAAAGGATATCATCCGGATTGGAAAAGTTTGGTTTTTAATTATGGAAGAAATGAAGTGCGCGCATTTTTGATCAGTAATGCTATTTTTTGGTTGCAACATTATCACGTCGATGGACTTCGAGTAGATGCTGTAGCTTCGATGCTGTATTTGGATTATTCCAGAGAAGAAGGCGAGTGGGAACCGAACATTTATGGTGGTAGAGAAAATTTAGATACCATCAGTTTCCTAAAAGAATTTAATGAAGCTGTTTACTCAAGTTTCGAAGGAGTGCAAACAATTGCCGAGGAAAGCACTTCTTTTCCAATGGTTTCCAAACCAACATTTGTTGGAGGTCTGGGCTTTGGAATGAAATGGATGATGGGCTGGATGCACGATACTTTGCAATATTTTAAAAAAGATACCGTATATCGAAAATACCATCAAAATGATTTAACTTTTTCGATGACGTATGCTTTTTCGGAAAACTTTATGTTGCCGCTCTCGCACGATGAAGTTGTTTATGGAAAAAAATCTATTGCAGGAAGAATGCCTGGCGACGAATGGCAGAAATTTGCGAATTTAAGATTGCTTTATGGTTATATGTTTATGCATCCGGGAACTAAGTTATTGTTTATGGGATGCGAATTTGGGCAAAGTGCCGAATGGAATTTTCAAGGAAGCTTAGATTGGCATTTGTTGCAATATGATTTTCACGATGGTGTCAAAAAAGCAATAACCGATTTGAATGCTTTGTATAAAACCCAGCCAGCATTGCATGAAAAACAATTTAGTCCAGAAGGTTTCGAATGGATCAATTACTCCGATCATCAAAACGCTGTGATGTCCTTTATTCGAAAAGGATACAACTCAAATGATGATGTAATTGTAGTTTGTAATTTTACCCAAATTGTTCGCCAACAATATCGCATCGGTTTGCCCAAAAAAGGAAAATTAAAAGAAATTTTCAATAGCGATGCATCGATTTATGGTGGAAGTGGAGTAAAAAATGCAAATAAATTGACTGTAGAAGCCACGCCTTATGATGGACGAGATTTTTCTATCGAATTACTTTTGCCTCCTTTAAGTGTTACTGTTTACAAATTTTCTTAAAGTAGACGAAAAAGTTAGCATTACTTGTATTTTAAACAAAGTTAAAGCAAAAGAAATTACTTTTTTTTGTGCAGATAAGAAGTAATGATACAAAAATATTGATAAATTTAAATTTAATTATATAAATACTAAACCGGTAATACTTGTAATTTTGGTTAATATTTAAAATTCAAATTATGAAAAAGTACTTATTATCAGCGATTGTAGCGTTTGGATTGATTTATTCCTGCTCAACAAACCCATTTACTGGAAAACAAAGTTTAAATTTTGTTTCCAATAGCGAATTATTTCCTTCTTCTTTTCAGCAATATGGTGCATTTTTGAAAGAGAATAAAGTTATTTCTGGAACACAGGATGCGAAACGGGTAGAAACCGTAGGAATGAAAATTAAAGCCGCTGCCGAACGTTGGTTAAAAGCAAATGGACAACCTGAATATTTAAACGGCTACCAATGGGAATATAAACTAGTAGACAACAAAGAAGTCAATGCTTGGTGTATGCCCGGCGGAAAAATTGTTGTTTACAGCGGAATTTTGCCAGTGACTAAAGATGATGCTGGTTTAGCTACAGTTTTAGGGCATGAAGTTTCGCACGCTTTAGCCAATCATGGAGCGCAGAGAATGAGTGCTGCACAGTTGCAACAACTTGGAGCAGTTGGAGTAGCTGTGGCAACTGGAAATCAAAGTGCTGAAAAGCAACAAATGTGGCAACAATATTATGGTATTGGTTCAGAAGTGGGTGTGATGCTACCTTTTAGTAGAAGTAATGAAACTGAAGCTGATAAAATAGGATTGATTCTTATGGCAATTGCAGGTTACAATCCAGATATGGCAATTACATTTTGGTCGCGAATGGCAGCTAGTTCAAATGGTAATAAACCACCAGAATTTTTGAGTACCCACCCTGCAGATGCAACCAGAATAGAAAATTTAAAGCGATTAGTTCCAGAAGCTAAAGCTGAAGCACGCAAGTTTGGAGTTATTTTTAAATAGTCTGATTTAAAAGCAAAAAAAAAGTGGTAACTTCATTATGAAGTTGCCACTTTTTGTATAGTAGGATTTTTACTTTTTGATGACTTGTTTGAATATTGTTTTTCTGTTTTCTGTAATCATTTTTAGGACATAAGTTCCAGAAGTCAAATCACCCATTTCTACTTGCTGGTTTTTGATGCTTTGAAAAGAAACTAAACTTCCTTTGACATCAAATATTCCCACTTCATTTATTTTTTCTTTTGAGGCAATATTAACTGTTCCAAAAGTAGGATTAGGATATAGTGTTAATGTATTCTCAATGGTGTTGTGGTCTACAAAAAGCGTCGAATTGTAGGATGAATCGAACCATTTATCTACAGTTATTCTAGTTAAATCAGGACTTTGGATATTTCCAGCTTGATTTCTGAAAATTACATTTACTGATGTAATTCCTGGAAAAGTATACGAATACCAACCATTTGATTCTGGCGTCATCGCGATTGACTGTGACCAAGATATTGAAGGAACTGCTCCGGTAGGCATGGCATTCCAATAATAAATTTTAGGAATTCCCCAGCTTGCCAAGGGTTTAAAATAAACAGTTATAGGTGATATGTTACCTCCAATTGTATATTTTTGAGAAGCTGTCGTTTGATTTCCATCTTTATCAATGGCTAAAATATTGAAAGTGGTGGTCGTCGTAATGTTGATGATTTTTGTTGAAATAAAAGTTGGAGAGGAAATTGTAGGCAAACTTCCATCAGTTGTGTAGTAAACCTTTGGACTAGGATCTGTAGAGTCCGTTGCAGTAATAGTGATGTCTATAGGGTTCGCAGAATAATTGCTCGTCGGAAGAAAAGCAATTTTTGGTGCAACATCCAGATTTTTTCCTACCCAAACATGTTGAATTTTAGACTTGGTAACATTTCCTTTTTTATCCGTAACTTCTACATAATAATCTAATAGTTTCTCAGATATTCCAGCAATTTCAGCCGAATATTGATTGGCTATAACAGTAGGCAACATATATAAATCAGCTTGAGTGTTGCTGGTAATATTTCCTTTTGGGAAGATTCTTTCTGTCATTGGCAAAGTAACCCAACTTCCTACTTCGCTTCCGCCATTATAGGTTTCGTTATGGTTTGAGTTTGGATTATTTTTACCATCAACATCAACTCGGTATTTTAATTCTGATTTTTCAATTCCGCTGACATCGTACGCAAATGTATATACTGTAAAATCAGCTGAATTCAAAAACGCTTTATAACCATAAGGCGCACCAAATCCGTTTTCGCCTGGATTATAAGGCCATCGCTGGGGAATAAATACAGATGGCTTTGTGTTGTCCACTCCTGGATGTGCATCTAATGTTGGTTTTGCAAATTGCACGCATCGGTTAACGGCAAGTGTGGTTTTAATTTCTAAATCTTCGGCCAAACCATAATAGGCATTTCCACTGTCATAACCTGCCATAAGAAAATGCCACGCTTTTTCGGCTGGACTAATGGCAGCAGTTGGATTGACAATTTCACTCATTCGAAGATTATTTCCTTCTAATTGTTCCGCCATAATAGCGTGATTTTCTCCCGCAGTTGTTATGGCTTGGTTCATCATATCTTCAGTCCAACCATTTGGATTGAATTTGTAAGTTGCTGGATCGTAAAATGGCCATAACCAATTGGTGAATTGTGGATGACCAAAATCGCCATCAGCATTCACCCAAGCTCCATCTTCAACGTGGACAACTTCTGAATCTGCAACAGGATGATCGTTTAAATATTGTGGAATCGTTGTAGGAACAATTCCTTTGGCTGCTGCAGCATGTGAAAATCCAGTAACCGATTCATTATAATAGGAAGAACCGCCACCCCAAGCATTATCGCCATCGTGAGCAAATAAAACAAACGGTGGTCGAGGAGAAGTTGGAGCTCCAGCAACAATTGGGTCTAATAAACTAGTTCCAATTGCAGCATATCCATCTTCATAACTTTCGTAATCTGCCATTGGAACTACCGTGATTTTGTATTCCAAGGCTGTTTCAGGATCGATATATTTTGCTTTATAAGGTAAATAACTATATGGAATTGCAAATTCGCCTCCGCGAGCATCTTTTTGAACCGAAATCCAAGTGTTTCCGGTGGTTAAAACTTGGTCTGCTTTATTTGGAACATCACACATTGTACCTCCATTTCCATATTTTATTGGATAATCCGAAAGTGTTCGCGACAAATGACTGTTGGCAATAACCGACCATTCGACGCCACATTCGGTCAAGGTTTTTATGATTCTTTCGGAAAATGCACATTCTGCTGGCCAATATCCTTTGGAGTCGTGGGAGCCAAATAAGAATGTTGAATAGTATTGATGCGCTTTGATTTCTTTAGTCAAAGCTTCATCGCTTAATAAAGGAGAAAGGGCGTGATGCATCGTAAATGAAACCATTTCCATACGTGGAAATCCGCCTGAGGTTTTCCAAGATTTTGCATCTTTTATATTTTGAATCCAAGTGTTGTTATAGCCCCATTGATTAACTTGCGCCAATGAATTTACGTTTTCTAACAGAGAACCTCCGTAGGTTATTTGAGCTCCTGCTTCGGATAAATCTTTGATGGAATTGATAGCATTTTTTGGAGCATATTGATAAGCCGCAACTCGATCTCCAGTACTAAAAATTTGTACCAAATCGTTGGTTGGATGGGCTAATCCATTTATGTCATTATTTTGACCGGAGGCTTTTAAATCTTGCGATTCTTTGACGACTTGATATCTATTTGGGTTAATTTTACTGACATCTCCCCAGTAAGTTGGTTGATGTAAATGCCAAAGATAACTCGTATGAACTTGAGCTTTAGAAGTAAAAAAGCATAATAAAAAGATAAATATAGAAAGTATTTTTTTCTTCATTTTAAAGGTTTTAGCTTGAAAAATGGTCGTGTTTTGTATAAAATTAATAAAATAATACAACCAATTTTCAGATAGTTTTTTTTCGGTACACTATTACGTTATAGTGTTTGTAACTTTTTAGTTATGAGACTATTTTGGATTGGGATTAGTATCTTTTAAAAAAAATCCGTTTGAAAGTTACTCTCAAACGGATTAAACAAATTATAAATAAATTAAACCGCAAAAGCTATTTTTTTTCTAAAACTCCCAAATCAATCATACACGCTTTCATCATTTTGTAGGTTCTTTCAATATTATTGTCTAATCCAATAGAGAAACGAATTAATCCATTGCTAATTCCCATTGTAATTTGTTCTTCTAAAGGAATTTCGCTCGAGGTTGAAGTTCCTGGAGAGCTAAATAAAGTTTTATAAAACCCTAAACTAACTGCCAAATAACCTAGTTTTTGACTTTGCATCAATTCCATTAATTCATTGGCTTTGTCCAAAGTGCCAACATCTATAGTCATCATTCCTCCAAATCCATACTCAGGATTAATCATTGCCGCATATAATTTATGACCGGAATGACTTTTTAAACCGGGATAAACAACTTTCAATCCATCCTTTTCAAAATGGGTTGCAAGAAACATCGCATTATGGCTGTGTTGTTTCATTCGGATGTGCAATGTTCGCAAATTTTTCATCATACTTGCCGAACGCAAACTATCCATTGTTGGTCCCAAAAGCATATTTGCTCCATTAATCACATTTTTTAAACTGTCAATAAATTCCTGTGAAGCACAAGTTACACCGCCAAGTGCGTCACTGCTTCCGTTGATGTATTTTGTTAAACTATGAATAACAATATCTGCTCCTAATTTTATTGGTGAAACCGACAAAGGTGAAAAAGTATTATCGACAACCAGTTTTACATTGTGTCTTTTTGCAATTTTTGCCAAACTGGTAATGTCGGCAATTTCCAGTAGCGGATTGCTGACGGTTTCACAATACAAAACTTTCGTGTCAGGTGTAATTGCCGCCTCTACTTTGTCCATTTTAGTAATATCTACAAAGGTAGTTTTGATACCCAATCGTGGTGAAAAATTCTTCAAAAAAGCATACGTTCCACCATAAATTGTTCTACTCGAAACAATATGATCTCCTGAACCGCATAGTTGTAAAAGGGTAGGAGTAATGGCTCCCATTCCGGATGCGGCGACATTTGCAGCTTCTGTTCCTTCCATAGCTGCCAATGCTTTGGCTAAATACAAGTTACTTGGAGACGAATGACGTGAATATAAATAACATCCATCGGCATTGCCTTCAAAAGTATCAAACATTGTTTTTGCTGACAAAAAAGTGTAAGTTGAACTATCTGAAATGGATGGATTTACTCCTCCAAATTCACCAAAATATTGTAAGTCCTGAATGTCATCTGCTGGATTAAATTTCATTTTTTTTAGAATTTAGAGATTGTTAAACAAAGTTCGATAGATATAGACAAAAAATCAATACTAATGTGTTTATTTAGATATATTTACTATAAATAGTTAAAATATTAATTTTATTTTCTATATTTACTCAATTACAATAACAATTTCAGTTTATTTTACAAATATTAAAATTTGTTAATTATGAGTTTAGATTCAATTGATAAAAAGTTGCTTTTTCTTTTGCAAAATGATTGTAAAAAAACAACTAAAGAATTGTCGTTAAAATTAAATCTTTCGGTTACTGCTGTGTATGAACGCATTAAAAAATTAGAAAGAGAGGGAGTTATAGATAAATATGTGGTTTTAGTGAATCGCATAAAAGTTGAAAAAGGATTTGTGGTTTTCTGTCATTTGAAACTCATTCAGCACACTAAAGAATTTCTGACCAAATTTGAAGCCGAAGTTGTTAAACTAAAAGAAGTGCTGGAATGTCATCACGTAAGCGGTGATTATGATTATATTTTAAAAATCTTGGTAAAAGATATGGAAGCTTATCGCGAATTTTTGGTCACAAAACTGACTACTTTAGAGCATATTGGAAGCACTCATAGTACTTTTATGATTAGCGAAGTGAAAAATACTACCGTAATTGAGGTTTAATTTTGATAACTTAAAAATCGTAATTCGTGACAAAACTTTAAAGATTTAACTTAAAACTTCAAACAAAAAAACTATTTTTGTCACACTAAAAACAAAAATCAAAAAACTATGAGTTCATTTGACGTAGTCATTATAGGTTCAGGCCCAGGCGGATATGTTTCGGCTATTCGTTGTGCACAATTGGGTTTCAAAACGGCGATTATCGAGAAATATTCTACACTTGGTGGAACCTGTCTTAATGTAGGTTGTATTCCTTCAAAAGCATTGTTGGCCTCTTCTCATCATTATAGTGAAATTGCCCATTTTGCCGAGCACGGAATAGAAGTTTCTGGAGAAGTAAAAGTGAATTTAGAGAAAATGATTGCCCGCAAACAAGCTGTTGTGGACCAAACTTCAGGTGGAATCAATTATTTGATGGATAAAAATAAAGTGACCGTGCTGCAAGGATTGGGTTCTTTTGTAGATGCGACTCACATTGCTATTGCTAAAGCAGACGGAACTTCAGAAACTGTGGAAGCAAAAAATATAATTATTGCAACAGGTTCTAAACCGTCATCGTTGCCATTTATCAAAATTGACAAAGAAAGAATCATCACGTCTACCGAAGCTTTGAGTTTGAAAGAAGTTCCAAAACACCTTGTAATCATTGGTGGTGGCGTAATCGGAATCGAATTAGGTCAAGTGTATTTGCGTTTGGGAGCAAAAGTTTCTGTAGTGGAATATATGGACCGAATTATTCCGGGAATGGATGCTTCATTGTCTAAAGAATTGACCAAAGTCTTGAAAAAACAAGGAATGAAATTCTACGTTTCTCACAAAGTGAAATCAGTGGAAAGAAATGGAGATAATGTAACGGTTCAAGCTGAAAATGCAAAAGGCGAAACGATTACTTTGGAGGGTGATTATTCCTTAGTTTCTGTTGGTCGTCGTCCTTATACTGATGGTTTGAATGCGGATAAAGCAGGAGTGAAAATTTCTGATCGAGGAATGGTGGAAGTAAACGATCATTTGCAAACGAATATTCCTAATATCTATGCTATTGGCGATGTGGTTCGTGGCGCAATGTTAGCTCACAAAGCGGAAGAAGAAGGAACGATGGTTGCCGAAATTTTGGCAGGTCAAAAACCACATATCAATTATAATTTGATTCCTGGAGTAGTTTATACTTGGCCAGAAGTGGCTGCGGTAGGACAAACAGAAGAACAATTGAAAGCCTCTGGTGTTGAATATAAAGTGGGAAGTTTTCCGTTCAAAGCATTGGGAAGAGCTAGAGCCAGTGGAGATTTGGACGGATTTGTAAAAATTCTTGCTGATAAAAAAACTGATGAAGTTTTAGGCGTTCATATGATTGGAGCTCGTTGCGCCGACTTAATTGCCGAAGCCGTTACAGCAATGGAATTCAAAGCATCTGCCGAGGATATTTCTAGAATGAGTCACGCACATCCTACTTTTGCTGAAGCGATAAAAGAAGCGGCTTTGGCTGCTACAGAAAATAGAGCCTTGCATGTTTAATAAGCAAATTACAATTAAAAACAAACCCGACAGTTATAGTAAATTGTCGGGTTTTTTTTAGAATAGTTTTAAACGGTATAATTGCGCATTTTAAATTTTAAAGATGTCTTAAATGGTATCAATTATCTAAAATAAATTTATCGTATTTTTGACTTTTTAAAATAATACAATTACTTGAGAACATTAATTATAAAACAGATCGAAAATCCAATGCAGTTTAAGCAACAAGCATTGATTTGGTCACAACAGTTTCAGGAAGTAGTTTATTTAGACAGTAATAGTTATCCACAAAAATATTCTAGTTATGATTGTGTGCTTGCTGTTGATGCTTTGACATCTATAAAAACGGACTATCACAACGCGTTTGAAGATTTAAAACAATATCAGCAAGTTACTAAAGATTGGCTTTTTGGTTATTTATCCTATGATTTAAAGAATAACTTAGAGGACTTGGTTTCTAATAATTTTGACGGATTGGGCTTTCCTGATTTGTTTTTCTTTCAGCCTAAGAAATTATTTTTATTGAGGGGAAATCAGCTCGAAATTCAATATCTCAACATGTGTGATGATGAAGTGGAAGCGGATTTTGATCAAATAGTCCTTAGTCCTAAGTTCGAAGTCCATAATCAAGATGCGTTAACTATTCAGCAACGAATTTCTAAAGAAAAATATCTTGAAAAAGTCACTCAATTTTTGGACCATATTCATCGTGGTGATATTTATGAGGCTAATTTTTGTATGGAATTTTTCGCTGAAAAGGCAACAATCAATCCGTTAGAAAAATTTTTAAAACTAAATGAAATTTCAAAAACTCCACAAGCGGTTTTTTTTAAGAAGAAAGAACATTTTTTGCTTTCCGCTTCGCCGGAAAGGTATTTAAAAAAGGAAGGAAATATACTTATTTCTCAACCCATAAAAGGAACTGCTAAAAGATTTGAGGATCCAATTGACGACGAAAAATCAAAAAATAATTTAGCAGTTGATCCAAAAGAGCGTGCTGAAAATATTATGGTTTCTGATTTGGTACGCAATGATTTATCCCGAACTGCCGAAAAAGGTTCTGTGAAAATTGAAGAATTATGTGGCATTTATTCGTTCAAACAAGTGCACCAAATGATTTCGACTATTACTTCAAAATTAGACCGTCAATACTCTGATGTTGAAGTGATTAAAACTACTTTTCCGATGGGAAGTATGACTGGAGTTCCTAAAATTTCTGTACTGAAAATCATCGAAGAATTAGAGGAAACCAAAAGAGGTTTGTATAGTGGAGCAGTTGGTTATTTTACTCCAAATGGTGATTTTGATTTCAATGTTGTTATAAGAAGTATTTTATATAATCAAGAAAATAAATATGTTTCCTTTTCTGTGGGAAGCGCCATCACTTCACAATCTGTTTCTAGAAAAGAATATGACGAATGTTTGCTCAAAGCCAAAGCTATGCGAGAAGTGTTGAGTTAACATATTGGATAATCTTTACTTTTGACTGAAATTAAATACAGATTGTGCTTAACGCAAATTTTAATTTTTATTTCGGAGGAAATCACTAAATTTGACTATGCAACAGACATTCGAAAATCATATTGCCCAGAATTTTCCTTTTTTGATTGGAAAAAATCTTCTTTTGGCTACCAGCGGTGGCATAGACAGTATGGTGTTATTAGATTTATTTCACAAACTACCTTTAGAAATTGCTATAGCGCATTGCAATTTTCAGCTTCGAGGTTTGGAAAGTTATGAAGACCAAAAATTTATTCAAGATTATGCCGAAACGAATGAGATAAAAATATTTCTAACTCAATTTGATACCGAATCTTTTGCCGAAGATTATAAGCTTTCAACCCAAGTGGCTGCACGTGAGCTGCGATACAGCTGGTTTTACGAACTTTTAGAAACTGAAAACTACGATTATATTGTAACGGCTCATCACGCCGATGATAATTTGGAGACTTTTTTAATTCATCTAATTCGAGGAACTGGACTTGATGGTTTGACAGGAATTCCGGCAATAAATGATAAAGTTGTGCGGCCACTTTTAATTTTTTCAAGGTCAGATATTGCTCAATATGCCAATGAAAATAAAATTCAATGGCGAGAAGACAGCAGCAATGCTTCCGATAAATATTTACGAAATAAAATTAGACATAATTTAGTTCCTGTTTTTAAAGAATTAAATACTGATTTTTTAAATTCTTTCCTAAAAACGCAAAGTTATTTGCAAGAATCCAAAGCAATGGTTGCTGATGCTTCTTTTTTAGTGTATCAGCAAGTGGCAAAAGAAAAAGGCACTGAAATCCATTTTGACTTGATTCAATTAAAAAAATTACCCAATTATAAATCCTATTTGTATCATTGGTTCAATGGATTTGGATTTTCGGCTTGGGTGGATATTTATGATTTAATAGATGGTCAATCCGGTAAACAGGTATTTTCGAGTGAATTTCGATTGTTAAAAAATAGGGATTTTCTAATCTTAACGCCAATTAATTTTGACGATGAAACTGAAGAATATTTTATTAATAAAAACCAAAAAGACGTTAATGTTCCCTTAAATCTTTCTATTTGTAAAGTAACTGACATAAGTATGGTTTCAAATACAACTATCTTTGTCGATGAAGATAAAATTTGGTATCCAATGGTTTTGCGTCGTTGGAGAGATGGAGATGTTTTTCAACCTTTTGGAATGGATGGAAAATCAAAAAAGCTCAGCAAATTTTTTAAAGACGAAAAATTATCTCTAATCGAAAAAGAAAAAGCGTGGTTATTGTGCTCTGATAATGAGATTGTTTGGATTATTGGAATTCGTCAAGATGAGCGCTTTAGAATAAAAAATACAACAAAAAACATACTTAAAATACATTTGAAATAATGCGGAAAATTATTTTTTTACTTCTTGCTTTTTTGGCTTTCGCCAAAGGAAATTCCCAAATTCTTGATCCAGTAAAATGGACAACTAAAATAGAAAAAAAATCTGAAACCAGCTATGTCCTTAGTTTCTATGGAGTTATAGAAGATGAATGGCATTTGTATTCGCAGTTTACTCCAGATGGAGGACCGCTGGCATTAGAAGTAATATTTAAAAACGGAGAAGGGAATTATAAATTGATTGGTAAAACCAAAGAGGGAAAAACCACCACAGCCTACAATGATGTTTTTGAAGTAAATGAAACTTTCTTCGTGAAAAATGCTGTAATTCAGCAAGAAATATCCTTGGTCAATCCAAAAATCAAGAATGTTGAAGTGGTTTTAAATTATCAAGTTTGCAAGCAATCTTGCATTAACCAAGAGAAGAAATTTAGTTTTGTTATACCAACAGCTGGTAAAGTTGAAATGCTACCAATTCAAACAGATACTACTAAAAATGAAGTAACCGTCTCAAAATTAGATGTTAATAGAAAACCAGTTGTTTCAGAAACGAAAAAAGCAGGTACAACTTCTGAACCTAAACCACAAAAAGGATTGTGGTCCATTTTTATTATTGCATTTCTTTCTGGTTTTGCAGCATTGCTGACGCCTTGTGTTTTTCCAATGATTCCAATGACCGTTAGTTTTTTTACCAAACAAAGTAAAACAAGAGCAAAAGGGATTGAAAATGCGCTCATTTATGGAGTTGCAATCATATTGATTTATGTGTTATTAGGTTTTTTGGTGACTTGGATTTTTGGAGCAGATGCTTTGAATGCCTTGTCAACAAACGTTTGGTTTAATATTTTATTCTTTTTATTGTTGGTTGTTTTTGCCGCTTCATTTCTGGGAGCTTTCGAGATTATGTTGCCTAATTCTTGGGCAAATAAAGTAGATAGTCAAGCAGATAAAGGAGGAATTATTGGCATTTTGTTTATGGCTTTAGCCTTGGCAATTGTTTCTTTTTCTTGTACAGGACCCATTGTTGGAACGCTATTAGTCGATGCCGCGTCTAAAGGTGGAATTGCTCCAATAATTGGAATGTTTGGTTTTTCATTGGCATTAGCTTTGCCTTTTATGCTTTTTGCGATGTTTCCAGGTTGGATGAATTCACTACCAAAATCAGGTGGATGGCTCAATACTGTGAAAGTCTTCCTGGGATTTTTAGAATTGGCTTTAGCTTTCAAATTTTTATCTAATGCTGATTTAGTTTTGCAATTGCATTTATTAGAAAGAGAAGTTTTCTTAGCTATTTGGATAGCAATTTTCGGAACCTTGGCTTTCTATTTATTTGGAAAAATCACTTTGCCACACGACAGTCCCATTTCACATGTTTCTGTGGGAAGATTGTCTCTTGGATTAGTAGTTTTAGCGTTTACGATTTATATGATTCCTGGACTTTGGGGAGCACCATTAAAATTAATCAATGCATTTCCACCTCCAATGGAATATAGCGAAAGTCCACTCGGATTTGGAGGTTCAGGAATTAATTCTCCAACAGCGATTTTGCCAGATGGTGCAAAATTAGGCCCTCATCAAATAATGGTTTTTGATGATTACGAAAAAGGGATTGCCTATGCCAAAACAGTAAACAAACCTGTAATGATTGATTTTACTGGTTTTGCTTGTGTCAATTGTAGAAAAATGGAAAACAATGTTTGGTCTGATACTCGGATTTTGTCAATTCTAAAAAATGAAATTGTACTGATTTCATTATACGTTGACGATAAGCGAGAATTGCCAAAAAGCGAACAATTTATTTCTAAAACGACTGGTTCAGAAATTGAAACAATTGGGGATAAGTGGACCGATTTTATGATTACAAAATACAAAACTAATACACAACCCTTATATGTTTTGACAGATTTGGAAGGTAATAGTTTGAACGAAACCACGCCAACAATAAGTTATACCAGTGTTGGTGAATATGAAAATTGGTTGAAAGAAGGAATTTCAAAGTTTAAGAAATAATAAAAATCTAATTTTTAATAATCAGCCCTGCTCAAATTTTCGAACATATTTATTTATAAGCAAGAAATTCTTGCTTTGAATGATTTTACCTTTATTTGAATACTTACTTAATACTTAATCATTTTGATATGAAATCAATTTTAAGCAGTTTACTATTTTTAGTTATACCATTAGTTACTTTTTCTCAAGAAAATATTACTTATCAAAAACCATCGGCTTCAATTTTAGCTTTGGCTGAATTTGAAAGAGCTCCATCGGTGAGTATGGATACCAATAAGGAGTTTATGCTTTTAAGTTATAGAAATACGTATAAAACCCTTGATGATTTGAATCAAGACGAAATGCGTTTGGGTGGATTACGAATTAATCCAATCACGAATATTTCGAGTTCTGTAACCTACATTAATAATTTGAAGCTTCGAAAAATTAATGATAAAAACGAGATTCAAGTATCTGGATTACCCGAAAATGCTAAAATAACCAATATTTCTTGGTCGAAAAACGACAAGAAAATTGCTTTTACAAATACTTCTAATACTGGAATTGCACTTTGGATAATTGATGTTTTAACTGCAAAGGCAATCAAAATAACAGATTATAATTTGAACGGAAATTTGGGAAGTCCTTACAGTTGGATGAACGACAACCAAACATTATTAGTTAAAATGTTGTCTAAAAGTCGTTTGCCATTAATTGATGTAAAAAAAGAGTTGCCAAAAGGGCCAACAGTTTCTGTGAGTGATGGTTCAAAATCGCAAAACAGAACCTATCCGGATTTACTAAAAAACAAAATTGATGAAGCAAATTTTGAAAATTTAATTTCTTCAGAATTATATAAAGTGTCGCTATCTGGAAAAGCAACTTTGTTTAAAAAAACAGATATGTATGTTGGTGAAAGTTTCTCACCTGACGGGAAATATTTGATGATTACAACTATTCAAAAACCATTCTCATACATTGTTCCTTTAAATAGGTTTCCTCAAAAATCAATTGTTTATGATGCATCAGGGAATGAAATTAAAGTTGTTAATGAAGTACCGTTGACCGAAATAATGCCCAAAGGATTTTCGTCCGTTCGAACAGGTAAAAGAAATATGTCTTGGAGAGCAGACAAACCCGCAGAATTAAGCTTCGTAGTTACTCTAGATGAAGGAGATCAATCGAAAAAGGTAGATTTTAGAGATGAATTGTTTTTGTGGAATGCCCCTTTTTCAACAAATCCAATTTCAATTATGAAAATACAACAACGTTTTTCTGGAATTATTTGGGGAAATGAAACTGTTGCAATTGTGAGTGACGATTGGTATGATACAAGAAATACAAAAACGTATTTAATAAATCCTTCAAATCCGAATCAAGCACCCAAAATAATTTCAGATAGAAATTCACAAGATATTTACTCAGATCCAGGAAATTTTGAAACCAAAAAAAATGAGTTCAACAGATATGTTTTAGCTATCGAAAATGAAAGTGCGTTTTTAATTGGAGATGGATACACAAAAGAAGGGCAATTTCCGTTTATTGATGAATTCAATTTGAAAACGCTTCAATCAAAACGTTTATATACTTCAACATATAAAGATAAGAAGGAAGATTTGCTTTCGATAGAAGATTTTAAAAAAGGATCGGTTTTAGTTCGAATTCAATCTAAAAATGATTATCCAAATTATTATTTCAGAAATATTAAATCGAAAGATAAATTAACTCAAATTACGGATTTTAATAATCCATTCGAAAGTATTAAAAATGTATATAAGGAAGTAATTAAATACAAAAGAAAAGATGGAGTTGACTTGTCAGGAACACTTTATCTTCCGGCGGGTTATGATCGAGTAAAAAAAGAAAAATTACCGCTTCTAATTTGGGCATATCCCGCAGAATTTAAGGATAAAAATTCAGCAGGACAAAGTTCTCAAAATCCAAATGAGTTTACTTTTCCAAGTTATGGTTCGTTTATTTATTATGTCACCAAAGGATATGCTGTTTTAGACGATGCATCGTTTCCAATTATTGGAGAAGGCAAAACAGAGCCAAATGATACTTTTGTAACCCAATTAGTTGACGATGCTGAAGCTGCAATTAAAGCGGTTAATGATTTAGGATATATAAATCCGAGTAAAGTTGGGGTTGGCGGACATTCCTATGGAGCGTTTATGACGGCAAACTTGTTGACATATTCGAAATTATTTGCTTGCGGAATAGCCAGAAGTGGAGCTTATAACCGAACTTTAACTCCTTTTGGTTTTCAAAGTGAACAAAGAAATTATTGGGATGTTCCCAATTTATATAATGAAATGTCACCCTTTATGAATGCAGACAAAATGAAAACTCCGTTGCTGTTGATTCATGGTGATGCTGATAATAATCCTGGCACTTTCACCTTGCAGTCTGAACGATATTTTCAAGCATTGAAAGGACTTGGTGCTCCTGTAAGATTAGTTTTGTTGCCGAAAGAAGCTCACGGTTATGCTGCAAAAGATAATATTTTACATTTACTTTGGGAGCAAGAACAATTTTTAGATAAGTATTTAAAAAATTAATACCGATTACATTTTTATATAGCATCATTATACCACTAAAATTTGGACTAAATATAACTTCATTTGGTATAACATTATTGCACTGTATTTGTTCCACATGAAATTATAAAAAAACACGCTAAAAACGAAGCTTTAGCGTGTTTCAAAATTAAATAAATGGTTTTTTTAAAGAAATTCTCCGTGTTGAGAGATATCTAATCCTAATTCTTCTTTTTCTTCGGAAACTCTTAAAGGTGTAATTTTATTTACTATAAAAAATAACGCATAAGAAGCACAGAAAGCAAAGATTGAAACGATCACTAAAGCTTTTAATTGAATCAAAAATAAAGTAGCATCTCCATAGATTAAACCTTGATTGGTTACAGCTGAGTTTACAGTACTTGAAGCGAATACACCTGTTAAAAGCATTCCTACCATTCCGCCAACACCGTGACAAGCAAATACATCTAATGCATCGTCAAATTTGTGTTTTGGAAATTTGCTTACAACAAGATTACTAACGATACTTGCAATCAGACCAATTGCCATTGCAGATGGAATTGATACAAAACCGGCTGCTGGGGTAATAGCAACCAATCCTACAACGGCTCCGATACAAGCCCCCATTGCTGATAATTTGTGTCCTAAAATTTTATCTAGAAACACCCAAGCCATAGCAGCAGCTCCAGCAGCAACAGTCGTAGTTCCTAAAGCTTGTGCAGCAAGGCTTCCTGCACCAACAGCAGATCCCGCATTAAAGCCAAACCATCCAAACCATAATAATCCAGTTCCTAATAATACATACGTTATACGAGCAGGATTCACTTTTTGAACTTTTCTTTTGCCTAAAAACATTGCTCCAGCAAGCGCGGCCCAACCAGCACTCATATGGACTACAGTTCCACCAGCAAAATCTAAAACGCCCCATCCGAAGAATAATCCATCAGGATGCCAAGTCATATGGCATAAAGGGGCATAAATAAATAGAATGAATAATACCATAAATAAAAGGTAGGCCCAGAATCGAACTCGTTCTGCAATAGCTCCTGTAATTAAAGCTGGAGTAATGATTGCAAATTTTGCTTGAAATAAAGCAAAAAGAATAAATGGAATAGTTGGTGCTAATTCCCAAGCTGAAGAAGAGTTTACTCCATTAAAAAATAAATTAGGTATTGGATTTCCAATTATCCCTCCTATTGAAGGACCAAAACACAATCCAAAACCAACTACAACCCATAAAACGGTTACAATTACCATTGCCATAAAACTTTGCAGCATTGTGCTAATCACATTCTTTTTTCCAACCATACCTCCGTAAAAGAATCCAAGTCCTGGCGTCATAATTAAGACAAGCGCAGTGGCTACAATCATCCAAGCTGTGTCTCCCGTGTCTAATTTAAGAGGGACTACGTGAGCACCTAATACGGTTGATTCAGGAAAAAAATAAATTGAAAATACTGATAAAACAAGAATTGTGATTAATATCACACTTAAAATAATCTTTCGCATAATTTTAGTTTTTTTAGTTATAAATTTCGATAAAAGTATAAAATGATTTCATACCCCCATAAAAAAACTGTCCTTATGTGTAATTTTTATTAAATTTTTATTTATAACCCCTAAAATTTATGGGTATAAAATAAAAATCAGTATAATTTTATAATTTGTTAATGCTGAATCAGCAGAATTTAATATAATTGGGATAGTAATTGTTCCAAATCGGCAAGAGTATGGTTAGCTGTAATCACTATTCGATTAAGTTTGCCTGATGCATTGGTATATTTGAAAGAAGTTGTAACAATTTTATTGTCGAATAAATTTTTTGAAACCGAATCATCATCAAAATAAATGACAGGATAGGAGGAATGAAAAGTAAATTTTTTTCTGTTTTTAAAATGGGTATCTATATATTGCAAATTTTCTTGCAATTTTTGTTTTTGCAAGCGGTAAATTTCCTGAGAATTGCAGTACGTTTCCAATAGCGCAGGATTCATTCCGGAAGCTCCTATAAAACTAGGTTGACTTCTAATATTACAAATAAAGTTGTGATCTCCACCAATAACACCACCTGAAATTCCGATTGCTTTCGCCAAAGAAGCCACCTTAATACAATTGATATTTTCTTTTTTGAATTGCTTTTGCCAGTCGTTATCAAGAATTCCGAAACTATTCGATTCATCTATAACTAGTTCGATTTTCTTTTCTTTCGGAATTTTCAATAATATTCTTAAATCAATAGGTTCAGCATATTGCGATGGAACGGCATCAGTTAAAACAGCGATTTTTGAAATATTGTTATCAAATATTCTATTGTTTAACTTTCCATTTATCAGAATTGGAAGACTTAGCGGGCTCATTAAGGCGGGATGTGCATCTGGAAAATGAAACATCGCCTCGGTGGTTTTCGAAAGATAGTCAACGACTAATTTTCCTGCCAACATTCCCGAAGAAACGGTTAATGCAGCTTCAGTATTTAGATTTTTTGCCAATAAATTTTCGGCAGTTTCATAAATAGAGAGTTTTATATTCGAATTTCGAGAACTTCCATAAGAGGCTCCCCATTTTTTGATGCTTTCGAATAAAATAGTTTGAAAATCAATATTTGTAGCAATTCCTAAAAAGTTGGTTCCACCAAAGTATAAATATTCAACGCCATCAATGGTAATTAATCGATCTGGAAATTCATTTACAGTCATTATTATGATAGTAAAGTAACTCCAGTTCCATTTAGGTCAGCGTACTTTATAATACCATTCGCTATCGTAACTCCAGTAGCTATGTCTTTTTCTAATAGTAATTGACCGTCCATGTCAACAAAATCAAGTGTTGGTAATAAATGTGCAATTGCGGAAATTCCAACCGAAGATTCGGTCATACAACCTACCATCGTTTTCATTCCAAACATTTTGGCTTGCGATATCATTCTTCTTGCTGGAGTTAAACCACCACATTTTACTAGTTTGACATTTACACCATGGAAATGATTGTGACATTTGGCAACATCCTCTTCTACAATACAACTTTCATCAGCAATTACAGGCAAAACCGAATTTTCAAATACTTCCTTGTGTCCTTCCCAATTATCAGCTTTCAATGGTTGTTCTAAGAATTCAACACCCAATTTTTTTAATTCAATCGCATTATTTAAAGTTTCGGAAACCGACCAACCACAATTAGCATCTATTCTAAAAATAGCATCAGTATGTTTTCTCAATTCGGTTACAATGGCAATATCTTCGTGGGTTCCCAATTTAATTTTATAAATAGGCCATGGCAATTCTTTCATTTTCGAGACCATTTTTTCGATGCTGTCGATGCCAATAGTATAATCGGTCATTGGATTTTTATCTATTGAATAACCCCATAATTCATATAATTTTTTTCCTTGTTTGCGAGCATACAAATCATTATAAGCTAAGTCTAATGCACAAAGAGCAAACATATCATGTTTCAAAAATTGATAGGCTTTCTGCCAAAATTCTTCTGGAGTTTCATTGGTAACACTTTCGATAAACGGAATTATTTTTTCCAAATTATTCTTCATCGAATCCACCGTAATTTTATAATATGGGTTGGATGTTGCTTCGCCAAAACCAGAATGTCCTTCGCTTTGTAATTCGACTATTAATGATGGTTGTATCGTATGAGATTCTCTTGAAATAGTGAATGGATGTTTTAATTTAAGGTTGAATGTTCTTATTATTATTTTCATTTTTATGACTTATCGTTGAATAAATGTTTTATTTATAACAAAGTAAATTAATATATTTTGAATTTTGTACTAAAAGGAGAAGTAATTTTCAATTTGAAAGGATATTTATATTAAATTTAGATTTTTAATTCTATAATTATGTTAGTTAAAGTTTTTGGCAGTGCTGTTTTTGGAGTTGAAGCGACCACAATTACCGTCGAAGTGAATATGGATAAGGGAATTGGCTATCATTTAGTGGGTTTGCCCGACAATGCGATTAAGGAAAGTAGTTACCGAATTGCTGCCGCACTTAAAAATAATGGCTATTCGATGCCGGGAAAAAAAATCACCATCAATATGGCGCCAGCCGATTTGAGGAAAGAGGGTTCGGCTTATGATTTGACTCTTGCTGTCGGAATTCTAATTGCTTCTTCCCAAATAAAAGGTGACGATATTGACAAATATGTAATTATGGGGGAACTTTCGCTTGACGGAAGTTTGCAACCCATTCGTGGTGCTTTGCCCATTGCTATCAAAGCCAAAGAAGAAGGTTTTAAAGGTTTTTTTCTACCGAAACAAAATGTCAAAGAAGCCGCAATCGTGACTGGATTAGATGTTTATGGCGTTGAAAATCTACAAGAAGTTATTGATTTCTTGGAAGGAAAAGGCACATTAGAACCTACAATAATAGATACCAGAGCCGAGTTTTATAAAACATTAGACTTTCCAGAATTCGATTTTAGTGATGTTAAAGGTCAAGAAAGCATCAAGCGTTGTATGGAAATTGCGGCTGCCGGTGGTCATAATATTATTCTAATTGGACCTCCAGGAGCTGGAAAGACAATGCTTGCCAAGCGTTTACCGAGTATTTTGCCTCCAATGACTTTGCGGGAAGCACTCGAAACAACTAAAATTCATAGTGTTGCCGGAAAATTAAAAGAAGTGGGTTTAATGAATCAGAGACCGTTTCGAAGTCCCCATCACACCATCTCGAACGTTGCACTTGTCGGTGGCGGAAGTTATCCACAACCGGGAGAAATTTCGATGGCGCACAATGGAGTTTTATTTTTGGATGAATTACCAGAATTCAAAAGAGATGTTCTCGAAGTAATGCGTCAACCACTGGAAGATCGAGAGGTGACGATTTCGAGAGCCAAATTTACTGTGACTTATCCATCGTCATTTATGTTGGTGGCCAGTATGAATCCAAGTCCGAGTGGATTTTTTAACGATCCCGATTCTCCACAAACGTCTTCGCCACACGAAATGCAACGCTATTTGAGTAAAATATCAGGCCCTTTATTGGATAGAATCGACATTCATATTGAAGTAACTCCTGTTCCTTTCGAAAAATTATCTGATGATCAAAAAGCAGAAAGCAGTGTGGATATTCGAAAAAGAGTTACGGCTGCACGAGAAATTCAAACAGAACGTTTCATTCAAATGGAAAATATTCATTACAATGCTCAAATGAATACCAAACACATTCGCGAATATTGTGCTCTTGATGACACTTCCAAACAATTATTAAAAACAGCAATGGATCGCTTGAATCTTTCGGCTCGTGCTTACGACAGAATTCTGAAAGTAGCTAGAACCATAGCCGATTTAGAAGCGGCTCCAAAAGTGATTTCCTCACATATTGCCGAAGCCATCCAGTATCGTAGTTTGGATCGTGATGGTTGGTTGGGGTAGTTTTGTATTTGAATTTTGTCAGTCAGAGACTGACGAACACATCCACAAAGTCGGAGACTTTGCGGAGCTAGAATTAGTATATCATAAATTAAATTAAAAGCAAATGGATATAATTACCAGTATCATTATAGCACTTTTTTGTGGTTTAGTACCCACACTTATTACACTTTGGCTAACAGAGAAAGTAAAAGGTAATGTTAAGAATTCTTTTGATAAAAAATTAGAAGAACTTAAAAAAGAACATTCAAAAGAATTATCACAATTTCAAATAGAACTTAATCAATTGAAATCGAAAGAGAATTTTAAGTTTACCAAGCTGCACGAAAAAAGATTTGAGGTGCTTCAAAAGACTTATGAATATTTACATCAAAATGAAAAATGTTTATTAGCTTTTTTGTCTCCATATTATACTGTAAAAATTGATGTTCAAAACGATACAATTGAAAATTTGAAAAACAAATATTGTGATGAGTATTATATTAATACCAATGAATTTGGACAATTTATAGATATTAATTTGATATTTTTTGATAAAGATATTGAGGATTTGTTAATCAATTTTAAAGTGAAATGTAATGCCATTTTTATGGAGTACT
>JBBQSZ010000040.1:0-28969 GCA_038234745.1 Flavobacteriales bacterium
GCAGTTATGTGGGAGAGTATGTCGTCGCCTTTCTTTTGAAAAACCCTTCATCTAACGATGAGGGGTTTTTTGTGTTTACACTGAACCGAAAATCAAATCAATTTACATTCATATCCGATCATAACGAAAACCTGTGGAGTATTGGTAGTTTGATAAACTTTTTCCATTATTTACGATTGAATGTAAATTCAGGTCAGGATGCATTTTAAGTTGTAACAACAGTGGGTTGTTGTATTTTATGGAAACCCATAGTTTTCATTATAGGATTATAAATAGTTTTGGATGCAGGGCAATAACTAACTGGGATTTTTATCATAAAAAGGGGCTCGACTTTCAAAAAAGCTGAATCTTTTTTATATAATTCTAATAGTTTAACTATAACGCAATCTCACAAATACGTGTTTAATTCCTTTTTTATCGGATTCTCTTTCGTCGATTTCTAGGATATCGGTTAGCGATTTTAACATAGGAGTAAGTTTTGAGAATCCATAATTTCTAGGATCAAATTCGGGTTTTTTCTTAACGATTTGGTTTCCTACATCTCCAAGAAATGCCCAACCATCTTCGTCGCCAATGGCATCAAGTGTGTCTTCGATAAGTTCTATGGTTTGACTATCAATTTTGTTTGTCACTTCTTTTTCTGCTATTTTTTCTACCACTTTTTTAGATTCAGGAACAGAATTTGAAGTTGGTTTTGGTGTTTTAGTTTGTGCATTGGTTTTTCGAGTTTTTTTGATGGCACCATCTAATACTTCGATAAAAACAAAACGATCGCAAGCCGCGATAAACGCGCTTGGTGTTTTCTTTTCGCCTATGCCAATGACTTTCATTCCTGATTCTCGCAGTCGAATAGCCAATCTTGTAAAATCGCTATCGCTAGAAACTATACAAAAACCGTCTAATTTGTCTGAATATAATAGATCCATCGCATCGATTATTAATGCTGAATCGGAGGAATTTTTCCCCACGGTGTAACTATATTGTTGAATGGGTGTGATGGCATGTTCTAATAAAACAGTTTTCCATCCATTGGCATTGGGTTTGGTCCAATCAGCATAGATACGTTTTGTAGTTGGTGTGCCGTATTTGGCGATTTCTTCCATCATTCCTTTGACATTGCTGTACGGAACATTGTCGGCGTCAATTAGAACGGCAAGTTTTAATTCGGGTATGTTTTGAGACATTTTGAGTAGTTTTGAAAATAATATCCAAATATAATGGTTTTTTTACGCTTCAATTTTAATGTTAGAAAATATTATAAAAAAAGAAGCTATATTCTAGTTTCATGTTTTCGTTTTCAATTTAAAAGGGAACTGATTAAATTGCGGAGTCTGGTCTTTTTTTGGAATAAATTCCCATACAAAATAAAAGTAAAATTTCATTTTCAATCGAAATATTTGTATTCGAAATTGCATTTATCTTTTGAAAATTCGCGTGTATGTGCAAAATTTTTAGCGTTGATTAGTTCAGGGATAATCTTTATTTTGTAGGGAAATAGAAAAAGAGCTTTCAATTTAAAAGCTCTTTTTTTTATTTAAAATGCTTTGTAAGCCGAGAAATAGGAATATGCCGGAGAAGTAGCCCAAGCATATACAAGAATAGGACTAGTGCTTTGGTTTAATACCCTAATATCTATAACGTCTCCAATTTGTAAGTTGATCAAGGCAGAGACTGCATGAGCACCCAGAGTGGTGGTGCCGCGAGCATATCTGCTGGTATAATTGCTCAGTCCATTTACAGTGATTACAATAGCAATATCTCCACTACTTGATACATACGAAGGGTCATTTTGCATATCGAGTGTTGCATCTATCTTATAGTATCCTGCAGTAGAAACAGTAAAATTTGAATTGGGAAAAGAGTAGGAATTACCCTGTTGTGTACCGTCATTGCCAAAGATAATTTTAGTAGCAACATTCACTGGAATAGATTGCGCTGCGGTTTTTCTTACTGTGAAACCGATTGGTGCATTGCTCCATGTCGCGTTACCAGTTGCATCAGAAGTAAGCACTTTTCCGGAGCCCGGAGTACCGCTTGAAATTTTTAGATTTCCGTTGATCTCTGTTCCTCCCGTTCCTGTTTTTAATGCCAATCCTGAGCTACTGCTGAAATACCCAGCGCTTCCTGAACTTGAAAATCCTTCAACACCAGTTCCCGAATTTGCGCTGCCGTAAAGACCTTTTCCAGCACTTGTAAGTCCGTTTAGTCCATTTCCTCCTGGTGAATAACCAGTAATCGCAGTACCACTGTTGTCATTAGTAATTCCAAAAGAAATTCCGGCCGAGGAATTGGTCGCCGCGTAAGGTAGTGTAAGTCCTCCCGTTGGAGCCTGCCAAGTGGCGTTTCCAGCCGCGTCGGAAGTAAGTACTTTATTTGCAGCTGCACCGTTGGTTACCTGCAAATTTGTGGTTTTTGTTTTTCCACTAACTTCTAATTTTTCGGTAGGGTTTGAAACTCCGATACCCATATTTCCTGTTCCTTTTTGTAAAGTCATTTGTGAGCCTCCGTTATTTGTAGTAAAATTCAGATCGGTATTAGTGTGCGTTTGTACGTACGCAGCAGTATCATCAACATAAAAACCGGCTTCTACACTTGCAGTAAGTGATTCTTGTGAAAATCCTTGACCATTAAATTTAACAGTAAGTTTAGTTCCAGGAGTGCTTGTACCTATACCCACATTTCCAGTGTTGGCGTTAGAAATATTGGTTCCCGTGGTGGCCCATGGCGAACTTCCTGTTGCCAATGGTTGCCAAGTTGCATTTCCCGCAGCATCACTGGTTAATACTTTTCCCGCACCTTCACTAATGCTTTTTAATTGTAAGGGACCATTAGTGATCAAAGAATGGCCCGAAGCTCCTGAGTTGAAAACACCACCTGTACCCATTCCACTTGCAGATCCACGAACTCCAGCACCATCAGTAGTAGAACCATAAACTCCATCCGCATTTTGCGCGTTCCCTAAGACTCCTGCTCCTGCAGTTCCTGTTCCCAAGATATATCCTCTAACTCCGGACGAGGTATTTCCGTTGCTGTTTGATTGTGCACGTCCCTCAATCCCGGCTCCAAAAGTTCCTGTAGAGTTATTAATTCCCATAAGTGCTGCTGCGCCATTTGCTGTATCTGTATTTTCAAAAATACCCGCACTGTTTTCTGAACTTCCAGAATTTGTTATTTTGAATGGTGTAACGTTAGCAGCAGCCGACGTTCCCGCATACGGTAAAGTAAAACCTGAACCACCACCAGAATTTTTTGAATATAGTGCATAAGGAACACTTAACAATTGTGTAGTTCCTGCAATGATGTAATTTGTTCCACCTGCAGGATCTGTTTCTGTTTTGATATAGTAAGAATCTGCACCCCAATTAATTCCTGAAATGCTTCCACTTAATACAGTTCCTGAACCAATTTGAATACTTATTAAACCATTAGCATTCGTGGTTGGTGTTTGTGCTTCTGAAAAAACCAAGGTTCCGGCACTCGAAGTTTTAAGGATACTTATTCTCATTCCAACTGCGGAATTTGTTATCAAAACATTTGATGCGTTTCTAATCACTGCTTGATAAGAAAATTTTTCTGGTGCTTGTGCTGTACTGACAATACAGAAAAGTAGTGCTAATATTTGTAATGATTTTTTCATGATGTTTAGTTTTTAATTATTTTGAAATTTTTTAGTGGTTTAGCGTTCGAATTTATTTTTAAAAGATAAGTAGCAAATGGATATTTTTCTAGATCAAAAACAGTTTCTGAATTTGAAATTTTACCTTGAAGTATCGTCTTTCCTTGCATGTCAAAAAACTCATAGCTGAGATTTTCTAGACTTAAATCGGAGATTTTTAGGGTAAGTGTAGCTGCGGTAGGATTGGGATAGACGATAGCTTCTAGTTTGATATTTGCAAATTCCTGACCATTGAGTGCAATAATTTCGATAGGTTGTTGCACCCCTTGTGTCACTGTTCCCAAGGCTGCCGTTTGGGTATTATAGGCAATCTGACCAATAGTGTAACTGACATTTCCTCCAGTACCTGTCGCATTTCCTCCAGAGGGAACCGTGGCTTGCTGCGCATTTGCAACAAAGGTTCCGAATAGTAGCACTGAAAATGTAAAAAATTTGTGCTTTTTCCATATCAGTTTACTGCTGATTCTAGTGTAATTTTTCATCATAATGTAGTTTATATGGTTATTTTGAATATAGTTATCCAAAATTGATTCAATATTTTAAGAAAAAAAAGCACAAAAGGACAAACGACGTTTTAAATACACAGAGAGCTGGTAAATTATATTTGGTTCCATTTAATTTCGAAGTTTTCTAAATTAAAATAATTGTAGGTGTAATTCTGTCGATGAAACAATCGGATGAGAACTATTTTACAATTTAAGTTTATCTTCTATAAGGTGATGATTTTTTTTTTTTGTTTCAAAAGGGTTGTTTTTTATTACTTCGCAACGAAATACTACTTTTTTTTCTTTACTTTTAAATTTGTTCAGGTAAACAAAAGCTTATTTTTTTTCCGTAGACTTCTTTGAAAGCGCAAAACTCTTAGCCCAGATAGAAATGGAAATCCTTTTTTTGATAAAAGCTATTTTTTCCTGATTTTGCAGAACGACCAAAGGAAGTTCATGCAAAGTCTTGGAAAAAAAGATTTTATGAAAAAAGATTACTTCACATTGTATTTATTTTCATTTGAGTTCAGTGAACTTCGTTTGTAATGAAGAGCTGGAAAATGCTTCTGAAAACATTATGATAAGAAAGATTAAATAATTAATTTTGCAACTTGGTAAAATTAATAGTAGTACATAAATATATTATGGTAAAAGATTTATTCGAAAGAATTCAGAACAATAAAGGCCCGCTAGGAAAATGGGCTTCACAAGCAGAAGGTTATTTTGTTTTTCCAAAATTAGAGGGAGATTTAGGGCCAAGAATGAAGTTTCAAGGAAAAGAGGTTTTGAATTGGAGTTTGAATGACTATTTAGGTCTTGCTAATCATCCTGAAGTGCGTAAAGTTGATGCTGAGGCAGCATTAGAATACGGCGCAGCTTATCCAATGGGAGCCCGAATGATGAGTGGTCACACTAAATATCACGAACAATTAGAACAAGAATTAGCTGCTTTTGTAATGAAGGAATCGGCTTATTTATTGAATTTTGGATATCAAGGAATTCTTTCGATAATAGATGCATTAGTTTCCAGAAATGATATTATTGTATATGATGTTGATGCACATGCTTGTATCATTGACGGGGTTCGTTTGCATAGCGGAAAGCGTTTTACCTACAAACACAACGACTTGGAAAGTATGGAAAAAAACCTCCAACGTGCTACAAAACTAGCGACAGAAACTGGTGGTGGAATTCTTTTTATTACCGAAGGTGTTTTCGGAATGCGTGGTCAACAAGGAAAGTTGAAAGAAATTGTGGAAATGAAAAAGAAATACAATTTCCGTCTTTTGGTTGATGATGCACACGGTTTTGGAACGCTAGGAAAAACTGGTGCTGGAGCAGGTGAGGAGCAAGGAGTTCAAGATGATATTGATGTTTATTTTTCTACTTTTGCAAAATCGATGGCAAATATTGGTGCTTTTGTTGCTGCAGATAAAGATATTATTGATTATTTGAAGTATAATTTGCGTTCTCAAATGTTTGCCAAAGCATTGCCGATGATTCAAACAATTGGTTCTTTGAAACGTTTGCAATTGCTGCGCGATAACCCAAGTTTGAAAGATAAATTATGGGAAAATGTAAATGCTTTGCAAAGTGGATTGAGAAGCAGAGGTTTTAATATTGGTGATACTAATACTTGTGTAACACCAGTTTATTTAGAAGGAAGTGTACCTGAAGCAATGGTAATGGTGAATGATTTGAGAGAAAATTACGGAATTTTTCTTTCGATTGTGATTTATCCTGTGATTCCAAAAGGAATGATTTTGTTGCGAGTAATTCCAACCGCACCACATACATTGGATGATATTGACCAAACATTGACTGCTTTTGAAGCCATTCGTGAAAAATTAGTAAATGGAACGTATAAAGAAATTGCGAGTAAGACCAAGGTTGATTTAGACGCATAGTTTTTAGTTTGCAGTCACAGTTTTAGTTACGAAACTTTAGATTAAGAGAAAACCTAAAAATAAGTTACCCCCAAAAAGCACGATGCTATTTGGGGGTATTTTTATGAGAAAAAGGGAAGTATAATGCTGTATTTAAACTGGAATCAAATCATAGATTTTCTTCAAACTTCCATTTTTTTTGTTGTTCTTTTGTTTGAAATGTCCAAGCTAAAATCCGGCTGTTTTTTTGACCTTGCGACATATCAATGGTTTTTACTTCTGAGGGTTGCACTTTGTTCAGCGTTTTGTATAAACTTGCAAGGTTTTCTTTTTTGGAAACCAACGTAGTAAACCAAAGACATTGCATTGGATATTTAGCACTTTCAAAAATCATTTGCGTGATGAAACCCAATTCACCACCTTCGCACCATAATTCGGCATTTTGACCACCGAAATTTAAAACAGGTTTTGTAGTTCGAGTATTTTCGAGATTGTTTACTTTTCGGATAGACGATTTTGTAGCTTCATCTTGTGAGTTATGAAACGGCGGATTACAAATCGTGAGCGAAAAGCGATCTTCGGGCGTGATGATGTTTTTGAAAATAAAACGCAATTCGGTTTGCAATTGTAAGCTAATGAAATCCATTAATTTCGGATTGTTCTCAATAATTTTTTTACAATTTTGAATGGCTTTTTCATCAATTTCAGTTCCGACAAACGACCAACCGTAAACTGAATTTCCTAAAATGGGATAAATACAATTCGCTCCAACTCCAATATCTAAAACTTGCACATTTTCACCTTCGGGAATAGTACCGTTATTGCTGGAAGCCAACAAATCAGACACATAATGAATATAGTCCACGCGACCTGGAATGGGCGGACAGAGATAATTTTCTGGAATATCCCAGTTGTGAATATCATAATCTGCAATTAGCAAAGCTTTGTTGAGTGCTTTTACGGCTTGAGGATTGCTGAAGTCTATTGTTTGCTTCTCCTGTTCGTCCAGATAATTATCCTGAATCGACGAGTCTACATTGTATTTGTTGATTGCTACAAACTCTTTAAGTTCAGGGCAAACGGCAATTAATTCTTCAAAATTATATCCTAATCGATGTTGATTTCTGGGATGTAAATTGGGTTTTTCGATAATCGGTTTCAATTTTCTTTTCTTTATTTCGATGTAAAGATAGAATTTTAGATTTTAGAATTCAGATTTAAGATTGTTGTTGATAAATAAGCCTTTAGATTATACATTTAAGCTTGGTGCAATTGTCCAAAATTCAGAATGGTTGCTTTAAAAAAAAATCTAAAATTTAAATTCTGAAATCTACATTTGTTTTAATCCCAACATTCCATCAACAGTAAATCACCTTGATTGTGTTCTATGATTACGATTCCATCTTCTTTTACGTGGTTGCTACTTCCAGTTCGATAACCAATGGTTAAGCTATCATTTTTTAAAGGATAAAATAGGTTTTGAGAATGAATTTCGGTAACGTGACCAATCGGGATTAAGGAAATTGGTGTATTTGCAGGATACCATTTTTCGAATTTTTTGGGTAATAAAAAGATTTTGGAATGGTCGTCGAGCAGTACGATTTTCAACGAATCTCTATAACGAGTGATGTTGGTAATATTTGTTATAGTATGATCGGCGCGCTTTCCGGTAGCCCAAACTACGTTGACTGCAGGTATTTTTCTTTCGATAAGATAATCAAATGCTTTCTCTAAATCGGTTTTTTCTTGGTCTGGTGTGTAGACAATTTCTAAAGGATACTGTTTTTCTTTGTAATAATTGGGGTCAAAACCGCGGTCGAAATCCCCAAGCAAAACATCGACTTTTATACCTAATTCCATTACGCGTTCCATTGCCGAGTCGAGAACAATTACCAAAGGTGACCATTCTAACAATTGTCCTAATAATTCTGGATTACAGGAAGTTCCGTTGGCAATGATTAATGCAGGTTCTTGATCATCTCGAACAATATGGTGTGAAGACATTTAGATATTAGATTTTAGAATATCGATTTTTTGAATGTAAAGATATAGAAAAAAGAAGGCAGAATGCAGATTAAAAACCGCATTCTGCCTTCTAAAATTACCTTAAAGAATTTTCTACTTTATGGTATAAACTATCTTTTCGGTTTCGGATGCATTAAAATAGCCTAAAGCATAATTTTCGATATTAGTTTGGTTCACGACATTACCTCGCACAGATACTGGAGCAGTTTGAAAAGGACCTCCACCTCCAGATCCTCCAGCCACACTGATTAAGATCGACATATAATTATAATAGGGTTTCGAAATTCCGTAGTGCGTAAATTCTAAAGTATTCCCGGGTTTCAAATCTTTTTCGCTGTAATTCCAGTTTACGACTTGTCCGTCCGTAAAGCGGTCATCACTGGCGTAAAAAGTAGGAACTTTTAAATAATTTGGTAAAAATCGTGCCAAATTATAATTTTCGATATTGGCTTCGTCTTTAAAATAAAAGAGTACTTCATATTGGTCTTTTAGAAAGCCACCATCACTTTTTTGTTCGATACGATTTATTGCCGCTACTGATTTCATCGTTTCTGTGGCGAAATAACTTTCGCCTTTATATAAAATGAATAAAGTATAGGTATCTCCAATTTTACACTTAAAATTAGTACAAATGTAGATGCCAGTTGTTCCGTCTTCGATAAAATTAAATGTCGTATTATCGCCGTTAGTCACTGATACTGTTGCGCCGCTTGCTGCTGGAATTGCCGTTCCGTAATAATTGGTTGTAGTGGTTAAAATAATTTTTTGAGTGGCACCAATAGTACCTTTTTGCCAATTAATGGAAGCATCGACTACTAATCTCGGAGATGCTGAAGTTAACGGAACGTCAATAACATCCTGGCAACTTGTTATCAAAAAGGCGGAAAAAAGTACAGCAAATAAAGCGATTTTTTTTAGAAAAATATATCTTGATTTCATGATAATTAAAATTTAAAATTATAGCTTATGGAAGGAACAGCACCAAAGATTGACAACCGCACTGCTTCATTCGATCCGGTATCTTGGTTTTGTGTAAAGCTAATAGAGGCTGCATTTTTTCGGTTATATACATTGTAGATACTGAAGACCCATTCTGATTGCCATCCTTTTTTCTTGTTTGGTTTGGGTGTGTAAGTTCCTGATAAATCTAAGTGGTTGTAACTAGGTAGTTTGTTCTCGTTTCGAAGTCCGTAACTTGGAACTGATAAACCTTGGTACTGATATTGTCCGTTTGGATACGTAACGGGTTGTCCGGTTTGAAATATGAAATTCGCACCTAAAGTCCATTTATCTGATAAGTTATAAGAATTAGTTATCGCAATGTTATGCAATTTGTCAAAACCAGATTTGTACCATCTGCCGTTGTTAATTCCTGATTCGGTTGGAGTTCTTCCAGGCGTTTGTTGCTCTGATCGGGATAATGTATAAGAGATCCAGCCATTCCATTTTCCGGTGTTTTTGCGGAACATTACTTCAAGCCCGTATGCTCTCAATTGTCCGTTTAAAATGATTTGTTCGAGCGCATTATTGGCAATCAAATCGGCTCCATCTATATAATCGATTCGGTTTTTAATTTTTTTGTAAAACGTTTCTACTTCAAGTGAATAATCATTTTCTTTTAAGTTTCTGAAATATCCCAAGGCAACTTGGTCGGCAATTTGGGGTTGAATGTATTGATCTGCTGGAGTCCAAATATCCAAAGGTGTTGGCGATGAAGTATTCGAAATAAGTTGTAAATACTGAACCATTCGGTTGTAACTCAGCTTTACAGATTCATTTTCAGTGATGGCATAAGCTGCCGAAAAACGAGGCTCTAAGTAGTTAAAAGATTTAATTACTTCGTTATTTTTATACGATTTTGTACCAATTGGAATTCCTTTTTCGTAAATTTTTAGCTGGTCATTAAAAGTAACGGCTTGATTGTTTTGGTAAAGATTACTATTCGAATCGCCTAATCTATAAAACATACTGAAACGCAAACCGTACATCAGAGACAATTTTTCGGAGACTTTATGTTCTGCTTCGACGTATAGTGCAGATTCTAACGCTTTTTTCTTGTCAAGTTGTGCAAAATTTATAGGCGAACTAGAGTCAATAGGTTTTATGGTTCCGGGATTAAAATCATAATACAGCGCATTCAAACCATAATTAAGTTTTATTTTATCACCAAGATAATGCTTAAAATCATATTTTAAATTGTAATTCCGAATACCTGATTCCCAATCAAATCCAACAAAATTTAAAGTCAATCCGTAATAATAATCACTAAAAATGAAGGATAAATTCGAGAATAATTTATCGGAATACAAATGATTCCATCTAAGATTAAAAGTGGCGTTGCCATAAGTATTGCTGAAACTATCATTTATTTGAAAAATATCTCTGCCAAAATAGCTCGAAGCGTATAAGTTATTGTTAGTATTAAGTTTGTAATTCAATTTAGCATTCAAATCATAAAAATAAGCCGAATTTTTGTTGTCTGTAAATTTTAAAAATAAATGCGCATAAGAAGCTCGTCCGCCAATTAAGAAAGAACCTCGATCTTTTACAATCGGTCCTTCGGCAAGAAGGCGACTGGAAATTAATCCAATTCCGCCATTCATATGAAAATCATTACTGTTTCCATCTTTTTGATAAATATCCAAAACAGAGGAAGCTCTGCCGCCAAAACGTGATGGAATTCCTCCTTTATACAATTTTAAATCTTTGATAGCATCGGGATTAAAAACCGAGAAGAAACCAAAAACGTGTGAGGAATTGAAAATAGTAGCTTCATCCAGTAAAATTAAATTTTGATCGGCACCACCCCCTCGAACATTGAATCCAGAAGCACCTTCGCCAGCATTCGTAACCCCTGGAAGCAACAAAATAGATTTCAAAACATCAACTTCACCCAAAACTACTGGCATTCTTTTGATGGTCGCAATCGAGAGTTTGTTGACACTCATTTCGGGCGTTTTGATATTGGTGCTTTTCTTATTGTTAGTCACAATAACTTCATCTAATTCTCGCTCAACACTTTTTAGTTTAAAACTTTTTTTGGTGTTTTGAGACAATTGGATTTCTTCATCCACATTTTGAAATCCAATATACGTGATTTGTAAGGTGTAATTTCCTTTTGGGAGCGTTATCGAATAAAATCCATATTCATTTGTTGTCACACCTGTTTTTAATTCAGGGATAGAAATATTCACACCAATCAAAGTTTCATTGCTGTTGGCGTCGGTAATGGCTCCGCTAATCGTGAATTTTTGATTTGTCGGCTCGCTGGAATTTTTGTCTTGCGAAAACGAAAAAAGTGAGGTTAAAAAAAAGAGGAATAGAACTATATTTGTCTTTGAAATCATTTTTAAAATTTTAAAATACAAAATTGACTAAATTAAATGTGAATTAATAGTAACAAATGTTAAAGTATTGCAAATAAAAAGACAACCCTTTCGAGTTGCCTTTGAGATAAATAAAATATAAATTCTACTGTTTTTTAGGCTTTAATTTTTGCCAAAATAGAATTGAATGTTTCGCTCGGGCGCATTGCCTTGCTAGTTAATTCAGGATTTGGTTGGTAATAACCTCCAATATTTTGTGGTTTTCCTTGTGCTCCAATTAATTCGCTATTTATTTTGTTTTCATTGGCAAAAAACTCAGTTGCAATTGGTGCAAATTGTGCTTTTAACTCGGCGTCTTTGTTTTGTGCTCCCAAAGCTTCTGCCCAATACATAGCCAAATAAAAATGAGAACCACGATTGTCTATTTGTCCAATTTTACGAGCTGGAGATTTGTCATTTGCTAAGAATTTTTCAGTGGCTTCATCCAGTGTTTCAGCCAAAACAAAAGCTTTTGAATTGTTTAAGGTTTCTCCAATATATTCTAAAGAAGCTCCTAATGCCAAAAATTCACCAAGCGAATCCCAACGCAAATAGCCTTCTTCTACAAATTGTTGAACGTGTTTTGGAGCCGAACCTCCAGCACCAGTTTCAAACAATCCACCACCATTCATTAAGGGAACGATAGATAACATTTTTGATGAAGTTCCAACTTCTAAAATTGGGAATAAATCCGTTAAATAATCACGCAATACGTTTCCAGAAACTGAAATGGTGTCTAATCCTTTGATGATTCTGTCGCAAGTGAATTCAGTTGCAGCAATGGGATTCAAAATGCGGATATCCAATCCTGTAGTATCGAGGTTCTTCAAGTAAGTGTTAACTTTTTTAATAATTTCTCTATCGTGTGCTCTTTTTTCGTCCAACCAGAAAACAGCAGGAGTATCAGACAAACGAGCTCTATTTACAGCCAATTTAACCCAGTCTTGAATTGGAGCATCTTTCGCTTGACACATTCTGAAAATGTCATTTGCTTCCACCTCTTGTTCCATTAAAACTGTTCCATTTTTATCTACCACACGAACCACACCGTCCGCGTTTATTTGGAATGTTTTGTCGTGAGATCCGTATTCTTCAGCTTTTTGAGCCATCAAACCTACGTTTGGAACACTTCCCATTGTAGTTGGGTCAAAAGCACCGTGTTTTTTACAGAAATCGATTGTTGCTGTATAAATTCCAGCATAACAACGGTCTGGAATAATAGCGATAGTATCTTGTGCTTTTCCTTCTTTGTTCCACATTTGTCCTGAAGTTCGAATCATAGCCGGCATAGAAGCATCTACAATTACGTCAGAAGGAACGTGTAGGTTGGTAATTCCTTTGTCCGAATTTACCATTGCCAAAGCGGGACCGTTTTCAATCGCTTGAGTTAAGGCTGCTTCCACTTCTGCTTGTTCGGGTTGTCCTGCTATTTTTGCATACACATCACCCAAGCCATTACGAGTATCAACATTTAATTTTTTGAATAAATCGGAATATTTTGCGAAAACGTCTTTGAAGAATACTTCTACGATAGCTCCAAAAATAATCGGGTCTGAAACCTTCATCATCGTTGCTTTCAAGTGTACTGAAAGTAAAACACCTTCTTTTTTTGCTTCAGCGATAGTTTCTGTTACAAATGTTTTCAAAGCATTAATGTGCATTACAGAACTGTCAATAATTTCACCAGCTATCAAAGGAGTGCTAGCTTTTAAAACAGTATTTGTACCATCTTTGGCAATAAATTCAATTTTTACATCATTAGCTTCTTTTAATGTAACTGATTTTTCACTTCCGTAAAAATCTCCAGTTTGCATAGAAGCAACTTTGGTTTTAGAATTGCTAGACCAAGCTCCCATTGAATGTGGGTTGGCTTTTGCATAATTCTTAACAGCCTTTGGAGCTCTACGATCTGAATTTCCTTCTCGCAAAATAGGATTCACAGCCGAGCCTAAAACTTTAGAATATTTAGCTTTTATTTCTTTTTCTTCTTCATTTTTAGGGTCTTCTGGAAAGTTGGGTAAAGCATAACCGTGAGATTGCAATTCAGCAATTGCCGCTTTCAGTTGTGGAACTGACGCGGAAACATTGGGTAATTTTATGATATTGGCTTCTGGAGTCGTTGCTAATTTTCCTAGTTCAGACAAAGCATCTGCTACTTTTTGGTCATCCTTCAAATAGTCTGAAAATGTAGCTAAAATTCTTGCGGCTACAGAAATGTCTCTAGGTTCGATTTCGATATTGGAAGTCGCAGTGAAGGCTTGAACAATTGGCAAAAAAGAATAGGTTGCTAACAATGGAGCTTCATCAGTAAGCGTGTAGAAAATTTTAGATTTTGTTGACATTTTTATTAAAATTGTTTACTATTTATTTTGGCGTACAAATGTAAGAAAATCGTTTTCGTAAATTAGAATGAAACTCAATTAAGTTTGATTTAAAGCTACTAATTATGGAATTATGATTTTTTAATTTGCTAAAAGAGAATTTGTAATTATTCGCTTCTTTTTTTATTAAATTGAAAAAGTACTACCGAGTTTACGCCAGATTTTTTCTGTCTAAAGGTTATTTTTCTTGAATTTTCGACAAAAAAAACTCCCAATTAAATTGGGAGTTTTTAAGTAAGGAAATAGTTGACTATCTTCTTTTATCTCTAATCTTAGCTTTTTTACCAGTAAGTTGTCTGAAGTAGAAAATTCTTGCTCTACGTACAGCACCTTTTTTGTTGATTTCAATTTTTTGCAAAGCTGGTAAGTTTACTGGGAAGATACGCTCTACTCCAATTGCACCTGACATTTTACGAATAGTAAAAGTTTCTGTGTTTCCAGAACCTCTTCTTTGAATAACAACACCTTTAAAAAACTGTGTTCTTGTTTTTTCGCCCTCTTTAATTTCATAGAAAACTGTGATTGTGTCTCCAGCTCCAAATTCAGGGAAATCTTTTTTTGCTACAAATTCGTCTCTAACGAATTTCATTAAATCTGCCATTTTTTTTATTTATTATGGTTTTAAAAAGAGCAACATTCACGGATTTCGCCAGAGGTTGGTCTAATTAGGGCGCAAATATACAACTATTGTTCTAATTTGCAAACTTTATTATTAATGTTCAGTGTTCAGGTTTTTAGTGTTCAGTAAGTCAATAATCTAAAAGTAGAAATTCATTAATAATCGCACTATTCTTTCCAACAAGACTGATCACTAAATAACGGAACACTGACCACTTTATTTATTCCAACAAGTCCGGTCTTCTATTTTTAGTATGTTCATACGCCATATCTTCGCGCCATTTGTCGATTTTAGCGAAGTTTCCGCTAATTAATACATCAGGAACTTTCCAACCTTTGTAATCGGCAGGTCTTGTATATATGGGTCCTGATAATAAATTATCCTGAAAACTATCGGTCAATGCCGAAGTCTCATCACTTAAAACACCGGGGATTAATCGAATTAAGGAATCACATAGAACCAAAGCTCCTAATTCTCCGCCACTTAAAACATAATCGCCAATCGAGATTTCCTTGGTAATAAAATGATCGCGCACGCGTTGATCTACACCTTTATAATGACCACAAAGTATAATGATATTTTCATACATCGACATTGTATTGGCCATTTTTTGATTCAATGTTTCGCCATCAGGTGACATATAAATGACTTCGTCGTAAGTTCTTTTGCTTTTCAAATGTGTGATACAATCGTCAATAGGCTGAATGTTCATCACCATTCCAGCGCCGCCGCCGTAGGGATAATCATCCACACTTTTTTGTTTGTTGGTTGTATAATCTCTTAAATTATGAAAATGAACTTCTACAATTCCTTTGTCTATGGCACGTTTCATCATCGAAGCCTCAAATGGACTTCGCAATAATTCAGGCAAAACAGTAATAATATCTATTCGCATTTTTTTGTTTTCTAGGTTGCAAAGATACAAAGTTTAAAGTATTAGAAAATGGAATACTCCGTTCTACTAATTTATTGTAGTAAAAAAAAATGATTTTAATTCCTATGATTTTAAGAGTTTAAATCTATTGCTATTGCTAATTAAATTGAAAAAATTGTGTTACTTTTAAACTCTAAATTTTTAAATAAATAAAATATGAAATTCCCTCATAGAATAGTAATTCTAGGTTCTGTTTTTTTGTTTGCTTCATTTCAAACTCAAGTAGTATCTGCACAAAAATATTCCGTAAAAATGACAAATCCACTTTTGCAAAAAAGCAAATTGCAGTATCAAGCGCCACAATTTAATTTAATAAAAGATTCTGACTTTAAGCCAGCATTTGAATATGGAATTAAAGTTCACGATCAAGAAATTGATAGAATTGCAAATAATGTAGTAAAACCAACATTAGAAAACACTGTTGTTGCGATTGAAGTATCTGGCGAAGATTATAAAAGAGCCAGAATGATTTTCGAAAATCTAACAGGTTCTAATACGAACCCTACTTTGCAAGCAATCGAAAAAGAATATGCTACAGTATTTGCGGCACACGAGGATAAAATGTATCTCAACAGTAAGTTGTACAATCGCTTTAAAGCCTTGGATTTAAAAAGTCTAAAAGGTGATGACAAAGCATTAACGGAATATTATTTGCGAAAATTTGAATTAGCAGGAGCTAATTTATCAGTTGCAGATAAAGATAAAATGAAAAAAATTAACGGGGAACTAGCCGTATTAAGTACAGCATTTGGTAATAAGCTCTTAGTAGCTCGAAAAAATGCTGCCGTTCTATTTGATAATTTATCTGATTTAGACGGACTAAGTTCTGCAGATATTGCTGCTGCTAAAAAAAGCGCAACCGAAGCTGGTCAAGACGGAAAGTATTTAATTGCTATCATAAACACCACACAACAGCCGGTCTTGCAAGATTTAAAAAATAGAGCAAGCCGAGAAAAAATATTCAAAGCTTCTTGGTATCGTGCTGAAAAAGGTGACGAAGGAGATACGCGCGAAATCCTTGAAAAAATAGCCCGATTGCGTTTGCAAAAAGCACAATTAATGGGCAAGAAAAATTTTGCCGAATGGAAATTGCAAGACCAAATGGCAAAATCTCCCATTCCTGCAATGGATTTATTAGCCAAAATTGCAGCTCCAGCAGTTGCAAAAGCCAAAATCGAAGCCAAAGAAATTCAAGATTTGATAGATGCTCAAAAAGGGGGTTTTAAGGTAGAACCTTGGGATTGGAACTTTTATTCCGAGCAAGTGCGCAAACAAAAATACGATTTAGATCAAAGCGAATTAAAGCCGTATTTTGAAGTAACGAGTGTTCTTGAAAAAGGAGTTTTCTATGCTGCCGAACAAATGTATGGAATTACTTTCAAGCCACGAACTGATTTGCCCGTTTACAATCCAGATGTGAAAGTATATGAGGTTTTCGATTTTGATGCAAAATCGATAGCTATTTATTATTTAGATTTCTACGCCCGTGACAATAAAAATGGAGGTGCTTGGATGAGTAATTTTGTAGAACAATCTCATTACTTGAAACAAAAACCAGTAATTGTGAATGTTTTTAATTTCTCAAAACCAGTAAATGGGAACCCATCTTTAGTAAGCTCAGACGATGTAATTACTATGTTTCACGAATTTGGACATACCCTTCATGGCTTATTTGCCAATCAAAAATACGCATCAATTTCTGGAACATCTGTTCCTAGAGATTATGTAGAGTTTCCATCCCAAATCAATGAGCATGCCGCATTAGATCCCGCTATTCTAAAAAATTATGCTGTACATTATAAAACCAAAGAGCCAATTCCTCAGGCTTTAGTAGAAAAATTCAAAAAAGCAGAAACATTCAATAAAGGATACGATGTTACTGAGATTTTAGCCGCATCAACTCTTGATATGGCTTGGCATACTGTAGAAAAAGAATCCGATTTCAAACCCGCTTTAGTCTTTGAAAAACAAGCCTTAGAAAAGTATGGTTTACTAGTCAATGAGGTGCCCTCAAGATACCATACTCCTTATTTCGCACATATTTGGGGTGGCGGATATTCTGCTGGCTATTATGCATATACTTGGTCAAAAACTTTAGATTATAACGTATTTGATTGGTTGATGAAAAACGGAGGATTGACGCGAAAAAATTGTGATAAATTCCGAAAGGAAATCCTATCAGTGGGCAATAGTGTTGATTTAAACAAAGCTTTTGAAAAACTAGTAGGACATAAAATGGAAATAGAGCCTTACCTAAAAAACGCAGGACTTTTAGAAAAATAAATTGCTGTAAAACAAAAATTAAAATGACATTTAAGAAATTTAATGTCATTTTTTTTGCATCCTTATCTTATTAATCGTCAAAAACTCCAGAAGAAAATTAGAGAAAAATCTATGCAAAAAAACCATTAATATCTGAATTATAAAATCACTGTAGTTGTAAATCGTCAACTCAAATATATTTTTGTAAATTTGCACCTCAATTAAAATAAATAAAAAATGGAAAACGGAATATATGCTAAATTCAATACCGCAAAAGGATCGATTTTAGTAAAATTGACACACGATTTAACTCCAGGAACTGTTGGGAATTTTGTAGCTCTTGCAGAAGGAAATATGGAAAATAAAATAAAACCTCAGGGACAAAAATTCTATGATGGTTTGAATTTTCATAGAGTAATTCCTGATTTTATGGTTCAAGGAGGTTGTCCTCAAGGAACGGGAACTGGAGATCCAGGATATAAATTTGATGATGAGTTTCATCCAGATTTACGTCACGATGCGCCGGGCGTTTTGTCTATGGCAAATTCTGGTCCTGGAAGTAATGGTTCTCAGTTTTTTATCACTCACGTTGCCACGCCGTGGTTAGATGACAAACACACTGTTTTCGGAAATGTAATCGAAGGTCAAGATGTGGTTGATGCTATTGCTCAAGGAGACAAATTAGAAACTCTTGAAATTATTAGAGTAGGTGAGGAAGCTAAAAACTGGAATGCAATTGAAGCTTTTGTTGGTTTAAAAGGGGCACGTTTGAAAAGAGCTGCAGCTTTGAAAGCGGAATCTGAGGCTAAAATGGAAAAATTAGCAGCAGGTTTCGAAAAAACAGAATCAGGACTGCGTTACCAATTCATTCAAAAAGGAGATGGAAAGCAAGCCGAAGCTGGAAAAACAGTTTCAGTTCACTATGAAGGTTCATTAGAAAACGGAAAAGTTTTTGATTCTTCTTATCCAAGAAAAAAACCAATTGAATTTAAACTAGGAGTAGGTCAAGTAATCGAAGGTTGGGATGAAGGAATTGCTTTGTTGAAAGTAGGTGATAAAGCTCGATTTGTGATCCCATCTGATTTGGCTTATGGACCAAGTGGCGCTGGAGGAGTAATTCCGCCAAATGCTACCTTGATTTTTGATGTTGAATTAATGGACGTTAAATAAAAGAGTAATCAGTGGTCAGTTTTTAGTGATCAAAAGATAATCAGATAAATTTTAAATCCCAATATTGTAAAAGATATTGGGTTTTTTTTTAAGTTTACGAAAAATAAAAAAGATGAAAACTAAATTTTATTTGTTAGCAATTACAGTATTGTTTTTAGTTTCTTGTTCGACTAAAAAGGCAGCTCTTGCTATTAATTCTACACAAACTCCTAAAGAAATGGTTTTGACAGCTGAATTAATGGCAGGAAAAACATTGTATGAAAATCGTTGTGTCAAATGTCATCAATTGTACAGTCCGAAGGAATTTACGCAAGAGGATTGGAAACCGATTCTTATCAAAATGCAGAAAAAAGCCCATTTAGATGATACTCAGATCGCTTCAATATCAAATTACATCAGTTCACAGCTTTAAAAATTTCAAAAGCATTCTGTAAAAGGGACGCTTTTTTTGTTTGAGATGTATTGTTATTTATGATTCTTTTTATCCTATTTACCACGCTGAAAATACCAAAAATATCTTGCTCTCACGCTTTGAGTCGCTTCCAGGGTGTCAAATATAAAGCAATTGAAATCTGAGTATTTTAATATCTAGCTGGTATTAATTTCATAAAAAAAAGTCCAAAAATCGAAAGATTTTTGGACTTGGTGGTTGGTTTTGGTTAGTTATTTTTGGTATTGGTATTAAAATCTAAATATCGTCAAATTCGATATTGGTAAAACTGGCTGTCGAAGGGATTGTTTCTTCCTCCACTCTTTCTGAATCATATTCTTTTTTGAAATCTTTTTGATGTCTTTCAGAAATCACTTCTTCTCCTTTATTATTTAAAACGTACGAAGTCATTTCTTCTAAAATTTCTGCGAAAGCAGTAAAATCTTCTTTGTATAAATATATTTTGTGTTTCTTGAAATGAAAGGAACCATCTGCTTCGGTAAATTTTTTGCTTTCGGTAATTGTAATGTAATAATCATCTGCTTTTGTAGCTCTCACATCAAAGAAATAGGTTCTTCGTCCAGCTCTTAGAACTTTTGAAAATATCTCTTCTTTTTCTAACATATCATTTTCTCTCATAATCTATCGGTCAATTTCGGGTTGTTAAGCAGTACTCAAAAATCCAAAAAATATATGGATTATCCAACAATTATTGCAATTCTTTTTCAGAAAGTTGTTTCAAATATAAAGCAGAATAATAGCCATCTTGATTTATTAATTGATTATGAGAACCTTGCTCAATAATACGGCCTTCATCTAGTATAATTATTCGATCAGCATTTTTTGCCGATGAGACTCTATGACTTACAATTATGGTGGTTTTGTCCTTGCATATTTCTTGAAGATTGTTTAAAATAGCCTCTTCGGTCTCTGTGTCAACAGCAGATAAACAATCGTCGAATAATAAAATTTTTGGATTTTTGATAATCGCTCTTGCTATTGAAACACGTTGTTTTTGTCCTCCAGAAAGTGTTATGCCTCTCTCTCCCAAAATAGTCTCGTATTGCTTGTTAAAACCTATAATGTTATCGTGAACGACTGCGCTTTTTGCGGCAGCTTCTACTTCAATATCCGTTGCATTTTCTTTTCCAAATTTGATGTTGTTTTTAATGGTGTCCGAAAATAAAAATGCGTCCTGAGGCACAATTCCAATACTATTTCTTAAATCATATAAATTTAATTTGCTGATTTCTTTTTCGTCAATATTAATTTGACCATCAGTAACGTCATACAATCTAGAAATTAACGAAATAATTGTTGATTTTCCAGATCCTGTTTTTCCTAAAATTGCTACAGTTTCACCTTTCCGAATCGTAAAAGTAACATCTTGTAACGCTTTTATATTGGTATCTTGATACGTATAACTCACATTTTCGAACGAAATAGTTCCTTCAATTACCGATTTTTCAGGATTATTGTTTTTTATTTCAGGTACAATTTTCAAAAACTCGTTAATTCGTTTTTGAGAGGCTTCGGCTTCTTGAACCATAGAAGAAACCCAGCCCAATGATGCCACTGGCCAAGTCAACATATTGACATACAAGATAAATTCGGCAATGGTTCCAATGCTTTTAATGGTTCCGTTAATGTACATTAATCCTCCAAAATAAATCACGACCAAATTACTGATTCCAATGAGCGCCATCATTAATGGTCCAAACAATGCTTGTATTTTTGCTAAACTCAAACTTTTAACTTTGCTTTCTTTAGACAACTCAATCATATTATTTTGATGTTGCTCTTCTAATGAATAGGCTTTTATAACTCTAATTCCTGAGAATATTTCTTGAGTGAAACTAGAAACTTTTGATAAATACTGTTGGAAAATAGTACTCCTTTTATTTATTTCAGAGCTAATTTTAAATATGGCATACGATAAAATGGGCAATGGGAGCAAAGTGTACAACGTTAATCTTGGCGATACATTAATCATATAAACGATTACAATTGTAAAACGAATAATCGTGTTTATGGTATACATTACGGCTGGACCCACATACATCCTCACCTTTGAAACATCTTCGCTAATCCGGTTCATCAAGTCGCCAGTGCGGTTTTGTTTGTAGAAATTCTGCGATAGATTTTCATATTGTCTGAAAACTTCATTTTTCAAATCAAATTCGATATGTCGCGACATTACAATTAGTGTTTGTCGCATCAAAAAAGTTAGGAAACCGGCGATTATTGTGGTTGCAATGATAAATAAAATATTCGAAATCAATTCTTGCTGGATAAATGCTTTGGTCACCATTTTGTCTTTTGCAAATGCTTCGATTATAGTAAACGATTTGCTAATTAATTTTGGGGTAAACAAAGAAAAAATTTGCGCAACTATCGTGATTACAATACCTAATAAAAAGCTGTATTTGTATTTGGCAAAATACTTATTTAAATAGTTTAACTCTTTCATCTGAAATATATTCTTTAAGAATCCCAAAGGTAATATGAAAATTAGATATTTTTCAGCTTTAATTCTGTTTTTCAAAAATGAAATTCTTATTTTTGCAAACTAATTTAAAAAAGTTCTTACAAGGTGGTAAATAGAAGACATATTCGCGTCAAGGTTATGCAATCCATATATGCGATGCATCAAAATGGGTCAGATAACTTAGAGAAAGAAGAAAAATTTCTTTTTTATAGTATTGATGCTATTCAGGATTTATACCTTATCATGCTTTCCTCATTGATAGAAATTTGTAAAAAAGAGTCCGTGTTTTTGCATAAATCAAGCCAAAAACATCTTGCGACTCCTCAAGAACGCAAACCCAACGAAAAGTTCATAAAAAACGCTATTTTCCAAATACTTGCCGAAAATAATTCCTTGAGTATTGCTCTTGAAAATCGAAAAATAGACAATTGGACATTGAATGACGATTATATTTTAATTCTCTTGGATGCCATTAAGCAAAGCAAATTGTATGCAAAATATATGAGCAATGCAGTGAATACGTTCGAAGAGGACAAAGAATTTATTGTCAGTTTATTTGAGGAAGTAATTGTTCCAAACGAAAAATTATATGAATATCTCGAAGACAATAAACTAACTTGGATTGATGATATTCCAGTCGTAAATACGGAAATTATCAAACAATTACGGGCAATTAAAGCAGTTGAAGAAGGTAATTTTAGGGTTTCAAAATTATTTAAAGACAACGAAGATCGTGATTTTGTGAAAGATTTATTCCGTAAAACAGTCTTGAACGAATCGGTATTGGCAAAAGAATATGTTGATAAAACGCCCAATTGGGATAGCGAAAGGATTGCCGAAATTGACACGATTATCCTTAAAATGGCTATTTGTGAATTCTTAAAATTTCCATCCATTCCAATAAAAGTGACACTGAATGAATATTTAGAATTGGCAAAGGAATATTCAACACCAAAAAGTAGTGTTTTTATCAACGGAATTTTAGATAATTTGGTCAAAGAATTGCAAGCTAACAATAGAATTCAAAAAATAGGTCGGGGTTTAATGTAAAATATTTAAAACAACAATAATAATCTAATAACAAAAAAATAATTTAAAATTATGGGACAATTAACACAGTTTGCGCCGTTTTTATTAATGTTTGTGGTAATCTATTTCTTTATGATTAGACCACAACAAAAACGTGCTAAAAATGAAAAAGAATTCGAAAGTGCTTTAAAAGTAGGTGATAAAATCATTACAAAAAGTGGACTTCACGGTAAAGTTGCTGAGGTTGCTGACACTACGGTTGTTATAGAAACTATGGCTGGAAAATTGAAAATGGAACGTTCTGCAATTTCTATGGAAATGAGCGCTGCTTTGAATAAAAAAGCATAATTCTACTGGACAAATAAAATCCCAAATCTCAATTGTATAATTGGAATTTGGGATTTTTGTTTCTAAAAACTAAAGCTAAAACTATTTCTTTTTATTTTTTTTGTTTTTCTTTGCTTTTTTTGCTTTCGATTTGGCTTTTTTCTCTTTCGATTTGGCTTTAATTTTAGCCTTTTTAGCTTTTTCTTTTTTAGCCTTTTTAGCTTTTTTAGCCTTAGACTTGGCTTTATCTTTTTCCTTTTCTTTTTTCTTCTTAGCTTTTTCTTTTTTCTTCGCTAATTTTTTCTTTTTCTTTTTTTTATCAACTTTTTTTTCGTCAATTTCAATTAACGTATTTAATTCTTCCAAAAATGGTTCTAACTCATTTACTTCAGTTGCAGAGTCTAAAGTAGTTTCTACTTCTTTTGTAACCTTAATTGATTTGCTGACTCTAGGTTTTCTAGGTTTTGGGGTTGTTTTTCCTTCAATTGGTTGGTTTGTTTTTTCTATTTTAGAATCTTCCATAATATGTATTTTTTTAATTTTTGTCTTTTATAAACCAAAGATAATCATTAAATCAATTTGTTAATGTTAAGGTTTTCCTCAATTATTCCTCAAAAAAAACCATCATTCGATGGTTTTTTACTGTTTATGTTGTATTTATACTATTTTATTCCGGAATAGTTTTTGTAGTTAATTCGGCGATCTTTACAATCACATCCACTGCTTTTTGCATGCTTTCTACGGGAACATATTCGTATTTTCCGTGAAAATTATGACCGCCAGCAAAAATATTGGGACATGGCAAACCTTTATACGATAATTGACAGCCATCTGTTCCGCCGCGAATGGGTTTTATAATTGGTTTTATTCCTAGTTCTTTCATAGCGTTTTCAGCAATATCTACGATATGTTTTACGGGCAAAACCTTTTCTTTCATATTGTAATATTGATCTTTTACTTCGGCAATAACGATGTCTTCACCAAATTGTTTTGCAAATTTTTTGTTGAATTTCTTAGTTATTTTTAAAATTAAATCTTTTCGTTTTTCGAATTTTTTCTTGTTGTGATCTCTAATAATTAATTCCAAAACGGTTTCTTCGATGCTTCCTGTTAGGTAATGCACATGAAAAAATCCTTCGTAACCTTTAGTTTCTTGTGGGGTTTCACCCTTTGGCAATTCGTTGATAAAGTTATTCGCAATAAGCATCGAATTGATCATTTTTCCTTTAGCATAACCCGGATGTACGCTTTTTCCTTTGAAGGTGATTTTTGCTCCAGCAGCATTAAAATTTTCGTATTCTAATTCGCCCACTTGACTTCCATCCATTGTGTAAGCCCAATCGCAGCCAAATTTTTCTACGTCGAAATGATGAGCTCCACGACCAATTTCTTCATCGGGAGTGAAACCGACTCTTATTTTTCCGTGTTTGATTTCTGGGTTTTTAATGAGGTATTCCATCGCGGTAACAATTTCAGTAATTCCAGCCTTATCATCCGCTCCAAGAAGTGTGGTTCCGTCTGTAGTAATTATTGTTTGGCCTTTGTATTGCAATAAATCTTTGAAATATTTTGGGGATAAAATAATATTTTGTTCCGCATTTAAAATAATATCTTCACCATTATAATTTGGGATAATTTGAGGTTTTACATTGGCACCAGTAAAGTCCGGAGTCGTGTCAAAATGGGAAATAAATCCAATTGTTGGTACTTCGTGATTAACATTTGAAGGCAATGTTGCCATAATGTAGGCCTTATCGTCAATGGTAACATCTTGCATTCCAATTATTTTTAGTTCTTCGACTAATTTGTTGGCTAAATTCCATTGTTTTTCAGTGCTTGGAGTAGTTTCTGAACTAGAATCAGATTCGGTGTCAATGATGACGTAGCTTATAAAGCGGTCAATTATATTTTGCATGATATTGTATTTTTAACAAAGATACAAATCCGAATGATTGTGCAATGAAAAGTTAATTAAAGATGAGTTTTTGATTTTAAAAAAGGTTGTTATTTGTTTTTAGAAAACGCGAAGAGTTAGTCTTTTCCAATTAGATCAATTCTAAAGATTATTTACTAAAACTGCAAATTCTTTGACCTTATCCCAATCGGTGTATTCAATTTTAGCTTTTGAATTTGTTGGTCCTTTTGTCATCCACATTATCAATTGAATCATTAATCTATCGGTAAAAGGGTATTTTTGATAGTCTAATTTACCAGCAAAAACAGCTGATGTTTTTGGAATCCAGTTAATTTCTTTAAGGAATTTGATAAAATAAGGATTTGTTTCTGGCGTTGCTTTTTCGGGTTTTCGGGCGACGAGATTAACAGAAAAGAAGGCGTTTTCTGTTTTTTCTAATGCTATTTTATTCTGACTTATAAATTCGATTATTTTTGAATTGTGTTTTCCGTATCTAATGCTTGCGCCAATAATAAATTTGTCAAAATCAGTTACTTTTTTGTCGAAATTTTCAATTGAAAAAAGTTCGACCGTATTGTTTTTATCGGCTAAAACATCCTGAATTAGCTTGCATATTTTTAAGGTTTGACCATCTACAGATGAGTACAGAATTCCAATTTTCGTTTTCATTTTTCCAAAATTTAATGTACTAATTTAAGGATAAATTATCATTTAATAAAGTATAATATGTTCAAATTATCAAGTTCTGAAACTTTGTAAAAACAAAAAAATCTCCCGAAAGAGATTTTTTATAAAACTTTGTAATCGAACTAGATTCTAAATATTCCTCCGAAAGAAATAATTTTTTCTCCAAAGAAAAAAGACTGTTTAGCGCTATCTGAGGTACTTGCTGTCGTGCGAATGTTTGGCATATTGATGTAGCCGCCTTTCAGTGCCCCTTCGATTGTAAAATATTTTAAAATTGTCAAATTTATGCCCGCTTTTACTGATGTTCCGTAGCCTGCTACATTAAAATCATCGTGTCTTTCTTTGCCCATAAGTGTGGTATTAGTTTTTGGATATAAAAAACCAAAACCAAAACCTTCGTTGATGTTAACTTGAAATTTATCGGTATTTTTTATGCCAAACCATTTCGAAATATCATCTTGTCGGGCAATTTCTGAATAGATGTAGTTTAAACCGTCCGTATGCTCAAACATTAAAAAGGCCTCTGTCAATACGGTTGGCGTATTGGCATAACCGCCATTGAATGGTGGATTTCCATCAATAAGTCCTGTAATATTGGCTGTTTGGTTTTGGGTCATTACATATTTCATGTGATCAAGTCCAATGGACACGCTGTATTTGTCAGTAATAAAATATCCTGCTTTAAAATTGGTTTGAGGAATTGTAATTCGGCTTGGGTTAATGTAATCAATATTCCATCCTTTTGGTTTGTCGTGTGCCGTAGCATTTTGAACCACGAAATTATAATTATCGCCTATAAAATGAATATCTGATTTAGAAAATTTTTCTCTATTTCCGCCCCAAGAAACCGTAAATTTTCCTTTGTTGTGAGCAGTATATCTTTCTTTAACAAGAGTGTCATTTTGTGCAAATGTGCTCATGCAAATGCAAAAAAATAAAAAAACAGGTAATTTAAATGTAGGTTTCACAGTGTATTAATTTAAAATTGATTTATGGTTTTTCTTATGGCAACTAGCTTGGTCATCAAGGCTTCAAAATAATCGAGATGCAACATATTGGCTCCATCACTTTTTGCATTAGCTGGGTCAAAATGGGTTTCTATAAAAATTCCATCAACACCAACTGCGATTCCAGCTTTGGCAATGGTTTCTATCATATCAGGTCTTCCGCCAGTAATACCCGCAGTTTGGTTAGGTTGTTGTAAAGAATGCGTGACATCCAAAACTGTCGTGGCATATTGTTGCATAGTAGGAATTCCTCTAAAATCTACAATCATATCTTGGTAGCCAAACATGGTTCCTCGATCGGTTACTATAACGTTCTGATTGTGGCAATCCAATACTTTTTGAACTGCATGTTTCATGCTTTCCGGACTCATAAATTGTCCTTTTTTCAAATTGACTACTTTTCCAGTATTGGCAGCAGCCACGACCAAATCGGTTTGACGAACTAAAAATGCTGGAATTTGCAATACATCTACATATTCTGCAGCCAGTACTGCATCTTCATTGGTGTGAATATCAGTTACAGTGGGAACTCCAAAAGTTTCGGAAATTTTTCTTAGAATTTTCAAAGCTTTTTCATCTCCAATTCCCGAAAAACTATCTATTCGAGAGCGATTGGCTTTCTTGAATGAGCCTTTGAAAACGAAAGGAATCTCTAATTTATCGGTAATTCCAATTAATTTGTCGGCAATTTGCATCGCCATTTCTTCTCCTTCAATTGCGCAAGGTCCTGCTAATAAAAAGAAGTTGCCGCTATTTGAATGTTTTATTTGCGGAATTGTGTGTATGTTCATAGTTTAATTTTTCAGATGCCAAAGATAGTTATGATTTGTGAGTTTGAAATCAAATTATTGTTTTTTCAAACTAAAGCCAACGGGAACCATCAACAAGCCTTTTTCGTAAATATTCAAATACAGTGTTATTGGATTTTTTTGTCCTTTCCACCTTATTTGATAGACATCTAACAGACCTGCGCCCATTGCGCTTCTTTTGGTCGGAAACGGGCAACAGCTTTCTAATTTAGTGTAGGTAATTTGCTCGCCATTTGGTCCAGCTAAAGCATTTAGAAATCTTTCTTGATTGATGAGCTCATTTGTGGTACCACCATAAAAAATATTGATTGGATAATCTTTTTCATAACCATATTTTTTGTCTTTGCTATATTCCGTAATAACAAATGTTACATTGTTTACTAAAGTTGGTGTTGGTGCATTATCATCAACATTTTTTAAAGTCGATTTTGTACTCGTGCATGACGTGATGCAATGAAGTAAAACAAAAAGAAGAACTATTTTTTTCATAATCGTACGTATTGCGATTCACAGGTTTAGTTGCGAAAAAATCGCACTTTAAATTCATTGCAAATTTAGATGGTATTGCGGCCATTAACAACAATTATGCCTTAATTATTCAACATAATATAATAAGAATTATTATTTTAGCCAAATAAAAATACTATTATGGAGATTTTATTTCGAACTTGGCCTTGGTACGTTTCCGGGTTTTTGATAGGAATGGTGATGCTAAGCTTGATGTATTTTGGAAAGACTTTTGGGATGTCTTCCAACTTGCGTTCCTTGTGTGCAATGACCGGTTTGGGAAAAAAAGTTGGTTTTTTTGACTTTGATTGGAAAGCCCAACGTTGGAATTTATTTGTGGTTTTGGGCGCTATGTTAGGTGGTTTTGTAGCCGTTCATTTTATGAGTGATGCGTCAAATGTGGCTATTAATACAAAGACAATTGCACAATTGACCCAACTTGGAATCGACGCTCCTGACGGAAAATTACTACCGGATGCCTTATTTTCAAATGCTGTTTTTCAGTCGCCAAAAAAGATTTTTATCTTGATAATTGGAGGAGTTCTAATAGGTTTTGGAACACGATATGCTAGTGGATGCACTTCAGGACATGCTATTTATGGGTTGAGTAGTTTGCAATTACCTTCATTAAAAGCGGTGATTGGATTCTTTATTGGCGGACTGATAATGGCACATTTTATTTTACCTTTAATTTTTTAGTCATGAAAGCAATAAAATTTATAGTTGTTGGATTTATTTTCGGAATTGTTTTGACAAAATCAGAAGCAGTTTCTTGGTACAGAATTTATGAAATGTTTCTGTTTCAATCCTTTCATATGTACGGAATAATTATGGTTGCCATAGTTACTGGTGTCATTGGAATCCAAATTATCAAAAGAAAAAATATAAAAGATTTTAGAGGTTTACCAATAGAAATTATTTCTAAAGAACCCGGATCAACTCGATTTTGGGCTCATATTTAAAAATT
>JBBQSZ010000041.1:0-28826 GCA_038234745.1 Flavobacteriales bacterium
TGAAATTAAAAAAAATATTTTTTCATTTATCGAACTCTCAGGAAGGTAGCCAAAAACAAGCTAAAGCAAGGTAAAACCTTGCTAAGTCCTGAAATCTAAAGAAAAATAAACGTTCCGTGATTTTTTATCGGACAACAATGGGAAAAAATAATTAAATTTGAAAACGAATAATATTTATGAGACCATTTGACTGTATAATAGTAGAGGACGACGAATTAGAAAGATTGGTTGTTCAATCATACGCAAAAAGATTTGCCACTTTAAATATTGTGGGTGTCTTTGATTGTGCTGAAAAAGCATTACTATTTCTTGAAAAAAATGCAGTCGAGGTAGCGTTTCTAGACATTGAGCTTGGTAATTCTTCGGGGTTAGAACTACGTCGAAAAGCACTGGAAATTCCAGTATGTGTTTTTATTACGTCTCATTCAGAAAGCGCAGCCGAAACTTTTGAATTACAAACACTTGATTTTATTGTAAAACCATTTAAGTTTCCACGATTTGAACAAATGATGAAGCGCTTGGAAGAATTTATGGAAATTAGAACTAAAGCCAACTTGTTTGAAGCAACTATTGGTGGCGATGTGATTTATATAAAAACAGGTCACGATCAAATAAAAGTAAAGCTTCACGAAATAATTTATCTCGAAGCCTTAAAAAACTACACTATTCTTGTTACAGAAAATAAAAGGCATTGTGTTTTGTCGAATCTAGGGGAAATTTTGCAAGAAGAAAATTTCAAATCTTTTGTAAGAGTGCATCGTAGTTATGCAGTACAACAGAAATTTATTCAAAAAATAACTAGCCAAGAATTAGAAATGAATAATGGTTTTAATGTTCCGATAGGCAGAAGTTATAAGGAAAATTTAAATTAGTTGGTATGAGAAAATTGCAGCTACTTTTTATACTTTCCATTCAATTTTCAATGGCTCAAATTTCCAAAAATATGGACGATTTGAATATTGAGCTGCAAAAAAACACCAAACAAGATACTTTGAAAGTTCTGACGCTTTTAAAATTGTCAAGTGCAAATTCTGGTCTAAACCCAGAAAAGATGAAACAATTCGCTCTGGATGCAATGGCACTTTCTGAAAAAATAAATTTTAAAAGAGGATTGGGCGAATCTTTTAAACTTCAAGGCGCTTCCTATTTTTCTATTGGTGATTATAAGAATGCCGAAATCAATTTCTTAAAATCGCTTGCTGTTTTTAAAGAAATAAAGTATAATAGTGGAATAATAATCTGCAATTCTAATTTAGGTTCCATAAATCTAGTACAGAACAAATATCCCGAAGCTTTACAATATTATCAAAATTCTATTCGTTTTGCTGAAAAATCTAATAATTCAAAATATGCAGGACTTGCCTACGGAAATATGGGGATTATTTACAGCGAATTGAAAAATTATGATTTAGCACTAAAGCATTTTAATGTGGCTTTAGAAATGCATAAAAAAGCAAATTACGCTGCAGGAATAGCATCAAGTTTAAGCAATCTTGGGAATGTATATTTTCACAAAAAAGAATATGATACGGCATTAGATTATTTTAAAAAAGCGCTAGAAAAAAACTTGGAAAACAATGATAAATTAGGAACTGCCAGAGAAAACGGGAACATTGCAAATGTGTATAGCGAGCAAAATAAATTTGAGGAAGCGTTTAATTATCTCAACAAAGCATTAACTCTAAATGAAGGACTAAAAAATAAAAAAGGACTTGCCTTAAATTACCAAGGAATTAGCGAATATTATTTTAAACAAGATAAGCTAGATCAAGCTTTGCAGTTTTCTAAAAAAGCCAATATACTTTCCGTAGAGCTTGGAGTTAAGGATGTTCAAAAAGAAACATTAAGCAGACTTAGCGAAATTTTTGAAAAAAAAGGAAAGACAGATAGTGCTTATGTTTATTTTAAAAAATACATTGACATTAAAGAATCTATTGATAATGAGTACAATAGAAAGCAAATTTCAAGATTAGAAATTCAGTATGAATTTGATGCCAAAGAAGAAAAATACAAAACCCAACAACTTCTTGATATTGAAAATTTAAAACAACAACGATTACTATTAGCTTTAAATAGTTCAAAATTAAGCGAAAGTAATAAGGAAAGAGATTTGGTTCGGTTGAATTATTTAAAGACACAATCCGAACTAAAATCCGAGCAATTACAAAAAATTGCACAGAAAAAACAGCTCACCATTGCTGAAAAAGAAATAGAGCTTAACCTAAAAGAAATTAAAATTGCAAAACTTTTTATAGAGGCAAAAGAAAAACAAAAATACTATTTCATTTCTGGCTTATTGCTGTTTGGAATTATAGGGAGTTTATTATTTTATCAAAGTAGAAATCGGAAGAAAAACAATGCCAAATTATCAATTTTAAATAAAGAACTCGATGAATCTAACAAAGCAAAAACTCGATTTTTTAGCATTTTAAATCACGATTTGCGTGGTCCAGTTGCCAATTTGATATTCTTCTTGCGACTCCAAAAAGAAAGTCCCGAAATACTCAATGAAGAAAGTACGAAACGGATGCAAGATAAAACAATAAAAGGTGCCGAAAACTTACTTCATTCAATGGAAGATATCTTGTATTGGAGTAAAAGTCAAATGGAAAACTTTAAACCCAAACCTGCGAATATTTCGATTAATAATTTATTTAAGGATATAAAAAACCACTTTTCTAGTTTCGAAAACATAACAATCTTAACAGAAAACAACCAAGATTACACTCTTTTTACAGACGAAAATTATCTAAAAACAATCCTTAGAAATCTAACTGGCAATGCTATAAAAGCACTTGATGGCATTGAAAATCCAACGATTATGTGGAAAACCTGGCAAACGAATAATCAAACATTTCTAGCTGTTTCGGACAACGGCAAGGGCGCCAATATAGAGCAATTTAAAGCTTTGTATGATGATAAAGAAATATCCGGAATCAAGTCAGGATTGGGACTGCATCTAATTCGTGATTTGGCGAAAGCAATAGATTGCGAAATTAATATTGAAACTCAAATCCATTCCGGAACCACAATAACGCTCCAGCTAGAACAAAAAAAGGCTTGACTTTCGCCAAACCTTTTAAATAAAACTGTATCTGTTAATTACAACAATGCGTCTAAACTATCCGCATAAGTTTGTTTAGGAGCAACTCCTACTTGTTTTCCCACTACTTCTCCGTTGTGGAATACTAATACTGTCGGAATATTTCTCACGCCGTATTTTGCAGCAAATTCTTGATTTGCATCAACATCTACTTTTCCTACAACTACTTTTCCTGCATATTCTTCGCCTAGTTGATCAATGATTGGTCCAACCATTCTACAAGGTCCACACCAAGCCGCCCAAAAATCTACCATTACAGGTTTGTCTGATTTCAAAACTACCTCCTCAAAAGTAGCGTCTGTTATTGCTAATGCCATATCTTATTATTTAGTTTAGTTTTAAAATACAAATATAGAGAAACATTTTGAGTTTAAAACCGTGTCTTATATTACATTTAACTATTTAAAAATTGGTTTAATTGATACCCTTGCAACTAAACAAACAGGAAGTATACGGTTTTTAGAATTAAATAATTGTCAATGCAAACAAATACCTTACACATTGAAGATTATAATTTTGACTTTGGATCATAATTTATAAAATGGAAAACAAATTACTGCAAAGAAAAAGAGGAATAGTTGTTTTCAAAAGCTGTAATGCAGGCAAAGCCTTATAAAAAGCGTGGATTGCAGTGTTTATGCCGATGTTTTTTTTTGTTACTTACTTAATTGTGACCAAGTTTGTTTTCTAAATGTGAAATAAGCACTATCAGTAAAAATAAAAAGATCTTAAACACCAGCGAAGAAAGGAAGTACTTATTTTAAAGAGTAATCAAGTGTCAAAAGTCAGAATTTACGGAAAAATAAGGACAAAAAAAAGCCACGCAATGCGTAGCTTATTTTTTCCCGTAATTTAGAATTACTTAGCTGGAGTTGCAGCAGCTGGCGCAACAGCAGTTGTGTCAGTAGTAGTAGTAGTTGAATCAACAACTACAGCAGTAGTATCAGTGATTACAGCAGTAGTATCTACAGTAGTAGTTTCTGCAGCTGGCTCAGCTTTTTTACATGATACAACAGTCAAAACAGCAACAACGGCTAAACTTAAAAGTACTTTTTTCATCTTACTTAATTATAAAAGGTTAATTATTAATTCGGGGCAAAGATATAAATTTTTTAATACGTAAAATATTTTTTCATTATTTTTTTAAAAAAATATTTTATTTGGTTATTGTCAGATTAAATTTTATTCAAAATGCCTTTAAATTCAGATGTTTACTCATGCTTCTAACAAGAGTATTCATCGCTTTTTTTGAATCTTTTTTGAGCAGTGTCTCTTTTAGTCTTTATTTTTTGGGATGCACTAATTTCAATTCATTTATGATGTTTTTTGCACCTGCATATTTGTCAATTATGAACAGGATATAACGTGCATCAACCATAATGTTTCTACATATTGCAGGGTCATAATAAATGTCGCTCATCGTTCCTTCCCAAACTCTATCAAAATTCAAGCCTATCAAGTTGCCCTTTGCATCAATCGCAGGGCTGCCTGAATTACCGCCAGTGGTGTGATTCGTTCCAATAAAACAAACTGGCATTTTTCCATTTTCGCCATAAGGACCGTAGTTTTTGGTTTTGTACAAATCTACTAATTTAGTAGGAACGTCAAATTCATAATCACCCGGAATATATTTTTCCAAAACACCATCCAAATAGGTTACTGACTTATAGTACGTCGCGTCTTTTGGAGCATATCCTTTTACTTGTCCATAAGTGAGTCTTAAAGTGCTATTGGCATCCGGAAAAATCCTTGCGTCTTTGTTTAATTCTAATTGCGCTTTCATATAATTGCGTTGCAAAGCCGTAATTCTCAAATTGATTTCTTCATATTTTGGAGCAACGTTTTTAATATATTTATCTGTCATGTCTTTTAGTAACGCATAACCTTTATCTGCATTTAACTGGGCTAAAACCGTTTTAGAATCGCCAGAAAGCAATTCTTTAAGGCTGGTATAATTGACTAATTTAGATTTTCCATAAATTTCGGCAGCCAAATTTGCGGCATTTATATTCGATAAATTAGTTGGCAAAAATTCTTTGGGTACTTTTGTAGCATACAAATAAATTAATTTTTCAAAAACTTTTTCATCCACATTTGGATTAAAATCTTTATAAAAATCGCCTAAGCCAGCAATTAAATTGTTTTTTCTATCGGTAAATGCTTGATCGCCTTTTGCGTTGTAAACTTGTTCTAATTGATATAACTTATAACCCACACTCAAAAGTTCGGTGTTTCTTAATACTACTTCCGAAAAATAATCTCTTGCCAAAGCATAAGGTTCAATTTCAGTATAACTCTTTTCAAAATCAGAAAGCAAATTCCCGTATTCGGCTTGTTTTCCAGCTTTTAAAACCTTTTCTTGAAATGCAATTTCCTGATTTTTTTTGATGGTCACAGCATCCGATTTTTTTAAACCTTGCGTTTCTCCAATCCATTTTTTCCAATAGTTGGCAATACTTGCATATTTCGAAGCATACTGAATTTTGATGGCATTGTCTTTTCTCATAAATCCATCCGTTACTTTCAACGCTTGATCCCGAACTTCAATTTTGGCAGGATTTAATTCGTTGGCAATTTGTGCAATTGCAACGGCTGGCAAATACTCATTTGTTTTTCCAGGATAGCCAAAAACCATTGTAAAATCGTCTTCGGCAACTCCATCTAGCGAAATAGGTAAAAAATGTTTGGGCGTGTAAGGAATATTATCTTTCGAATAATTCGCCGGACGATTATTCTTGTCAGCGTAGATTCTAAATAACGAAAAATCGCCAGTGTGCCTTGGCCAAACCCAGTTGTCAGTGTCTGAACCAAATTTTCCAATAGACGATGGCGGAGCTCCAACCAATCGAACATCTTTAAAAGTTTCCGTCACAAATAGCATATATTGATTGCCTTCGAAGAACGTTCTAATTTTATTTTCTTGCCAAGTTTCTTTTGGAAAAGAAGCACTCAAATCAGTGATGTTTTCTTGAATTTTCTTTTGTTTTTCGGCTTCAGAGGTCAAATTTGAAGTGCCTTCCAAAATATTTGTAGTGACATCTTCTATTTTAACGATGAAAGTCACTACTAAATCTTCGTTTGGCAATTCCTCGTCCATTTTATAAGCCCAAAAACCATTAGTCAAATAATCGTGATCTACGGTTGAATGATTCTGGATAGCATCAAATCCGCAATGATGATTGGTTAAAATCAATCCTTTTGGAGAAATAACTTCAGAGGTACAACCGCCATTAAAGTGGGGAACGGCATCTTTCAAACTGGAATGATTGACATCATAAATATCATTAATAGACATTTTCATCCCTAAATTTTTCATTTCTTTCTCATTCATCCCTTGAAGAAGTGAAGGAATCCACATGCCGCCTTGTTGTGCTTGCATTTGGATGACAAAGAAAAATAAGAGTAATTTAAAAAGCTTCATAGTAATTGATTTGGGTTGTAAATTCATTTTCAATTGTTTAATATTTGTTTTAAAATTAGGGTTGTAGCTCCTTTATTCATTTGAACAAAAGTGCTACAAATATGTCCTTTTTCGTTTCGAATATCGTCATTTCGAATCAAATTAGAAAAAGCATCAAAAAGTTCGTCCTTATTGGTAATCGAAATACAGCCTCCCAAATGGACTAAAGCTGTTGCTTCTGCAAAATGATTAAAATTGGATCCAATAACAATTGGAACGCCAAAAGTCGCAGGTTCCAGAATGTTATGAACGCCAGGATTTCCGAAACCACCACCAACATAGGCAATGTCGGCATAACTATAAATTTTGGTCAAAATTCCGATGGTATCGATGATGAAGACATCAAAATCGGCTAGATTTTTATTTTCTTTTTCTGAAAACAGCACTACTTTTTTGGTGATTGAATTCTTCAACTCTTGAATTTGCTCACTTTTGATGTTGTGCGGTGCAATAATAAACTTCACTTTCTCGGAAGTATGATTGATGAAATCCACCAATAAATTTTCGTCTTTTGGCCATGAACTTCCCACAACAACAGTCAAAATATCATTTTTGAATGCTTTAATAAAATCTAAAGAATTGTCTTTTTCTAAAATAGTAGCCACTCTATCAAAACGAGTATCGCCAGAAACGGCAACATTGGTTTTGCCTAATTGCAACAACAATTTTTTAGAACTTTCATTTTGCACAAAAAAATAAGTGAATGTTTCTAATGCTCTTCTGTAAAATCCGCCATACCATTTAAAGAACATTTGGTTTTCTCTGAAAATTCCTGAAATCAAATAAGTTGGAGTTTCCAACTTTTGAAGTTCATTCAAATAATTCGGCCAATATTCATATTTGATAAAAAATGCCATATCGGGATGTACCATTTTTAAAAACTGTTGCGCATTTTTTTTGGTATCCAAAGGCAAATAAACCGTGGCATCGGCAACACTGTTATTTTTGCGAACTTCATAACCAGAAGGTGAGAAAAAAGTAATCACGATTTTATGATTTGGAAATTTCTCTTTTATTTTTTCAATCACTGGCAAACCTTGTTCGTATTCTCCAAGAGAAGCAGCGTGAAACCAAATAGTTTTGTCAGTTGGCTTGATTTTGTCTTTTAAAACAGCAAAAACAGGTTGGCGTCCATCGACAAAAAGTCTAATCTTCGGACTTAATGTGGCGACTATTTTTAATAAAAAATTCGCAATTTGAACAATTATGTTGTAAAGAAAAAGCATATCAAAAAATTTCTGCGGCTAAAATACGTTTTCTTTTAATTATCTATAAAATCATTCTGCTAAAATCCCTATTTTTGTTGAAAATTTAAAACGGAGTAATCGAAGCGAAAGTTCGGCTCATTTTGTTTTAAATGAACTTTAAACAAAAAGATTAAAATGAGAAAATTGCAAATGGTTGACTTAAAAAGTCAATACGAAAAAATAAAAGATACCGTAAACACTTCGATTCAAGAAGTTCTCGACACCAACACATACATAAACGGACCGCAAGTTCATCAATTTCAAAAAAATCTAGAAGAATATCTCAATGTAAAACACGTAATTCCTTGCGCCAACGGAACCGATGCTTTGCAAATTGCCATGATGGGACTGGATTTGAAACCAGGTGATGAGGTTATTACTGCCGATTTTACCTTTGCTGCCACTGTAGAAGTGATTGCTTTATTGCAATTAACCCCAGTTTTAGTCGATGTAAATATGTTTAATATGAACATTTCTTTAGAAGCTATCAAAAAAGCGATTACACCAAAAACGAAAGCTATTGTTCCAGTACATTTGTTTGGTCGCGCTGCCAATATGGAGGCGATTATGCAAATTGCCAAAGAAAATAATCTATATGTCATCGAAGATAATGCGCAAGCTATTGGAGCGAATTGCAAATTTTCTGACGGAACCAAAAAGAAAGCTGGAGTAATTGGACATGTTGGTGCGACTTCCTTTTTTCCATCTAAAAACTTAGGTTGTTATGGCGATGGAGGAGCAATTTTTACTAATGATGACGCTTTGGCACACAAAATTAGAGGAATTGTAAACCACGGAATGTATGAGCGTTATCATCACGATGTAGTTGGGGTTAATTCAAGGTTAGACAGTATTCAAGCTGCAGTTTTGAATGCTAAATTGCCATTATTGGACGAGTATAATGCAGCGCGTCAAAATGCTGCTAGAAAATATTCTGCGGCCTTTGAAGGGCATAAAAATATTATTGCACCAACAATTTGTGAAATTTGTGATTGTCACGTTTTCCATCAATATGTTTTGCGAATTTTAGATGCCGACAGAGATGCTTTGCTGCAACATTTGCAAAACAAAGGAATTCCTTGTGCTATTTATTATCCAATACCGTTGCATTCGCAAAAAGCGTATTTAGATTCTCGTTACAAAGAAGCCGATTTTCCCGTAACCAATCAATTAGTGAGAGAAGTGATTGCCTTGCCAATGCACACCGAATTAGACGATGAACAAATAAAATTTATTACAGATAGCGTTCTGGAATTTTTAAAATAATATTTATACAATTAGAAAACATGAAAATACTTGTAACTGGAGGTTTGGGTTTTATCGGTTCACATACTGTGGTCGAATTGCAAAATCAGGGTTTTGAAGTAGTTATTATTGATAATCTTTCGAATTCTTCGGAGAAGGTTTTAGATGGAATTGTTGCCATCACAAATAAAAAACCTCTTTTCGAAAATTTAGATCTAAGAGAAAAGGGAAAAGTACAAGATTTCTTTAATAGACATCAGGATATTTCGGGAGTGATTCATTTTGCAGCTTCAAAAGCTGTTGGTGAAAGTGTTGAAAATCCGTTGTTGTATTATGAAAATAACATCTGTTCATTAGTTTATATTCTGCAAGAATTGCAGAAAAAACCAGAAGCAAATTTTATTTTTAGTTCGTCTTGCACAGTTTACGGTCAAGCCGAAAAAATGCCAATTACTGAGAACGCAGAATTACAACAGGCCGTTTCGCCTTATGGAAACACAAAAGCTGTAGGAGAAGAAATTATCAGTGATACTGCTAAAGTAACTAATATTAACGCCATCTTATTGCGTTATTTTAATCCGATTGGAGCACATCCATCTGTAGAAATTGGCGAATTACCTTTGGGAGTTCCTCAAAATTTAGTTCCTTTTATTACCCAAACTGGCTATGGATTGCGAAAAGAATTAGCAGTTTATGGCGACGATTATCCTACACCTGATGGAACAGCAGTGAGAGATTATATTCACGTAGTGGATTTAGCGAAAGCTCACGTTATTGCTATGCAACGCTTATTAGGGAAAAAGAATTTGGATAAAGTAGAAATTTTCAATCTAGGAACTGGAACGGGAAGTTCAGTTTTGGAAGTAATTCATTCCTTCGAGAAAGCAAGCGGTAAAAAATTACCTTATAAAATTGTGGGTCGTAGAGAAGGAGATATAACTTCTGCTTATGCCAATACGGATAAAGCAAACAATGTCTTAGGCTGGAAAGCACAATCTACATTAGATGAAGCAATGGCAAGCGCTTGGAAATGGGAACAGAAAATTAGAAGTTAGTACTTAGTTTTCAGTCGCTGTTTTCAAAAATCCTAAATTATCGAGATGATAATTTAGGATTTTTTTTAAAATTTTTTCGTAGTTTTGTTGGACTAATATCTTCATTATGAATACTAAAAAAGAAAAACTTGACTTAACCAAGGTTGAAGAGCCTCAGGTAGTTTATGAATCTTCTAAAATTATAGGGATTGATAGAACAACATTTGACTTTGATGAAGAATTCAAAAAAGGACTTACTCCAGAACAGGCTAAAGCAGAATCAATAAGACTTATTAGAGATTGGTGGGGAAAGTAGAAATAATTATAACTCCACAAGTTATAGTTTTTCTGGATGATTTGGTTCGGATTTTATACAAAAAAGAATATTTCGGATTCATTGAATCAGCGGAAGAGTATGTTTCAAAAATATATGATTCAATAAATGAAAATATTCGATTAAGCCCCTACAAAACCACTCCTCATAAACTTAAGTATTTAGGGTCTAAATACATTTTTTACAAAGCAAATAGCCGAACAACTTGGTTTTTCTTTTTTGAAAATAGTAATAATAATTATCTGATTACAGGAATTCTAAACAACCATTGCGAGGAAGTGAAAGATTTATAAATAATAATCCCCGTAAACTTTCGCTCACGAGGATGGTATTTATAAAGTTCGAGACTGAAAACTGCGACTGAAAACTAATTTTAAGCATTCGCAGTCACGGCTTCTCTATCAATTTTTCCAATTAATCCAGCCAATACTTTTCCAGGTCCAACTTCCGTAAACAAAGTCGCACCGTCAGCAATCATTTGTTGCACAGATTGCGTCCATTTTACAGGTGCTGTCAATTGTATAATTAAGTTTTTCTTGATTTCGTTAGCGTCAGAAACTGCGCTTGCCGTTACATTTTGATACACTGGGCAGATAGGAGTTGAGAAAGTTGTTGCTTCAATGGCTGCGGCCAACTCTTCTCTGGCTGGTTCCATCATTGGAGAGTGAAAACCACCACCAACTGGCAATAATAAGGCACGTTTTGCACCCGCTTCTTTCATTTTTTCGCAAGCAAATTCTACCGCTTTAAATTCCCCTGATATCACTAATTGTCCCGGACAGTTGTAATTTGCAGCGACTACAATTCCATCAATCGAAGCGCAAACTTCTTCGACAATATTATCTGCCAATCCTAAAACTGCTGCCATTGTAGAAGGTTTTATTTCGCAGGCTTTTTGCATCGCTAAAGCACGTTTTGAAACTAACTTTAATCCGTCTTCGAAAGATAAAACACCATTGGCAACCAAGGCCGAAAATTCACCTAAGGAATGTCCTGCCACCATTTCGGGATTAAAATCTTCTAAAGTTTTGGCCAAAATCACCGAATGTAAAAATATGGCTGGTTGCGTCACTTTTGTTTCTTTCAATTCTTCGGCAGTTCCTTCAAACATTATGTCTGTGATACGAAAACCCAAAATCTCATTGGCTTTTTCGAATAAATTTTTGGCCAATACCGAGTTTTCATATAAGTCTTTGCCCATTCCTATAAATTGTGCACCTTGACCTGGAAATACATATGCTTTCATAAAATATTATTAAAAGTTTAAGGTTTTGAGTTTCAAGTTGACTCAATAAAACCGTCTGCAAAAATAGTAATTTTATTCTAACAGATCACTAGACGCTGAATACTGAATGTTGGAAATAATTATTTTTCCATCGGAATTTCCATCAATAGAAATTTAGCATCAGTAATTGCTTTGAAGTCTAACGTTTGGAAATCAGTAATTCCCAATCCATCACGAGTTTCCAATTCTTGACCGTCAACCGTTATGTTTCCTGAAATCACAAAAACATAAATACCGTTTCCTTCTTTTTTTAATTCATATTTTTTTTCAAATCCTGCTTGAAAATCGGCTAAATAAAACCAAGCTTCTTGATGAATCCAAACACCCGCATCATCGGGATTTGGAGATAAAATTTGAGCAAAATTGTTTTTTTGTTCAGCAGTATTTAAAGTTATTTGTTGGTAACGCGGCTCTACGTTTTTAATTTTTGGGAATACCCAAATTTGAAAAAGTTTGGTGCGTTTGTCTGCATTTGGATTGAATTCAGAGTGTTGAACTCCTTTTCCTGCACTCATAACTTGTACATCGCCCGTTTTGATGGTTTCGGTGTTTCCCATGCTGTCTTTGTGTGCCAAATCGCCTTCGAGTGGAATGGTAATAATTTCCATATTATCGTGTCCGTGCGTTCCAAAACCCATTCCGGCAGCAATGGTGTCGTCGTTTAAAACACGTAAAACTCCGAATTGAATTCTATCTGGGTTGTACCAACTAGCGAAACTAAAACTATGATAAGCGTTTAGCCATCCGTGATCTGCATGTCCTCTTGTATTAGCTTTGTGTAAAACTGTAGTTTTCATAATGGTCTGTTTTTATTGTTATTTGGTTTAGCAAATTTACTACCGTTAGGAATCATTTACACTTAACCTAGATTAAGAAGTTAGAAGAAACGCATTTTTTTCGGAAAGTGATATAAAAACCAAAAGCCGTGATAGTGTTCACGGCTTTTGGTTTTCAAAAATTAGTTTGTTTTGTGAGGATTAATTTAATTGTTTTTCCAATTCGATAGCTCTTGGAAACAAAATGTTATTTTCTAAATGGATATGCAAATGCAAATCTTGTTCAAATTCATTAAGTAAAGCAATAGCCACTTTGTAGGTATTACAAGCATCTTCTGGCGGAGTGTAGTTATTACTTAATTCTTCAATTTTTCTAAAACGATCGCCTTCGGTAGTATGTTCCTCCATCATTGCCTCAATTGGATTTTTGACACTTCCAAAATTCGCTGCATCCAGCTCAGTGTGATCTTTTTCCGCTTTTGCCATTTTTCTAATATAGGGAAATACAAGAAGTTCTTCTTTTTTCATATGTTTTGCCAATTCGCCTGCAGTTGCATAAAAATGCTCTCTAATTTCATGTAATTCAGGATGACGTCCTCCGTGGACACTACATATTTTGTCCAAATAAGGCTTGATTTCTAATGATTTTTCCTCCACATAACGGTGGTGTTTTTTCTCGATGTAATCGGCTAATAAGTCAATTGGCCAACTTTGAAAGTCAATACTGCTCTCTGATTTGGATTGTAATAAGGCATTCAAATCGCCAACGACTAAGTCGCCGTCAATTTTTTTTGCTTCACAAGCATCAAGAATAGTTCTGTTGCCTTGACAACAAAAGTCGATTCCATATTTTTTAAATACTGATGCTGTTCGGTAATCATTTGCTACCAATTCTCCGATAATTTGATTTTCTTGAATATTCATTTTTTTTGTTTTTTATTTAGTATTGTACTTTTAGTAATTATTTACTTGGCAATTTGTTTCTATTTCTTAATTCAGCTTACTTATATTGGATGTTTTTGTCCACTATTTTATCAAATTTTTTTTATCGTTTCAAAAAGGTTAATCCATTTTTAAAATCATCAGCTAATGTTTTAAGCGTTGTCGTTTCGAGCATTTTTTTTAATTCGTCTCTAACAACTTTAAATTGATTATGCATGGGACAAGGTTTCTTTTCGTTGCATTTACTCAAACCTAATCCACAGCCCAAATAAATACTATCGCCATCTATTGCATGAACAATTGTACTTAGTTTTATTTTGTCCAAGTCATAAATATTAATTGAAAAACCACCAGTAGGACCTTTGTCCGACTTAATAATACTATGACGTGAAAGCTGCTGCAAAATTTTGGAAGTATACGCTTTTGGCGATTCGATAGCTTCGGCCACTTCAATTAAACCGGTTTTTCTATCTAATTGAGATTGTTCAGCAATATAGATTGCTGCTCTAATTCCGTATTCACAAGCTTTTGAAAACATAAATAATCTTTATAAAGTACAAAGATAAGTAATATTTTATGTAGTGGACAAATATATCCATTATTATTTTTGTATAAACGAGAGTTTACAAGTAATTTTATGCTTTTGACAACAGTATAATTGGGGGTTTTTCAATTTATAGAATGCAAAACAATAGGTTTTGGTCAAATTATTTACCGCAATGTTCTTTTTCTATTCGACGCAATGAATAAAAGTTATTTCCGCAACAACTTCGCTTTCATTTTGCTAAAAAACTCCGGAGTCACACCCAGATATGAAGCAATTTGTTTTTGAGGAACTTTCTGGATTAAGTCTTTGTGTTTTTTGCAGAATTTTTCAAAGCGTTCTTCGGCAGTTAGGCTCAAATTATCCATCAGTCGTTCTTGATTTGCTACCAATGAATTTTCGATTAGAATTCTAAAAAAGCGTTCGAGTTTAGGTATTTCTTTATAAAGTATTTCTTGATTTTCTTTGGTTAAAACTACTACTTCAGCATCTTCCAAAACTTGTATAAATAGGTTTCCAGGTTTTTGAGAAAGATAACTATACATATCGCTAATCCACCAACCACTACAAGCAAAACTTAACACATGCTCAACAATATTATCATTGATATTAAAACTTCTCAACACGCCAGAATTCACAAAATAAGAGTGTTTGCATATTTCGCCAGCATTCAGCAAAATAGTTTTGGCTTTGTAATGTTGAATGGTTGTTTTAGACAAAAAAAATTCCTGCTCTTGTGGAGTAAGCTGAATATGTTGGAAAGATTGTCTACTATTAGCGGCATTATTTTAAAGATTTAATACTGTTGAGCTATCCAAAAATAATAAAAAAACCGATGTCTTTTTTGTAAAGTATCGGTTTTGTGTTTTTAATGAAAGTGATCTTCCTCTATTTCAAATTCGGCGTCTTTTTCCCAAATCTCCATTTCACAAGGTTTGCAATTGAATTTTAGTTTGTATTCTAAATCGCCTTGTTTCAAAATCAAAGGTTCTTTGAGTTTGGATTCCATATTCGGATGGTATTTTGGGCATTTTTCTAATTCGTATTTAATGCAATATTTAGTCGTCATCACACGTGATTTTCCCGGATCCCATTGTAATTCGAATGCTTTTTCAATTTCGGTAACACCGTGACGTTCGTAGAATTGACGTGCTTTTTTATTGGAAACATTATACATAAAATCCAATTTGGTTTCTGGATAAGAATGCGATGTTTTTTCTAATTGGTGTTCTTTACGCTTGTAATTTGCCAAACGAATTTCAGATAATTGTTCGTAAACCGTCCTTCGCATTTCGTTGATTTTCGAAATAGGAAGAAACCAGTTTTCGGAGAATATTACATTAATTTCATCAGCTTTATAGGGTGTGAAACCAGTTTTAGTCAAATTGATTTTGAAATTCTCGGCAATTGATTCGTTGTTTTTGGTTCGTTCTTTTGGATGAACCAACTTTACGATGCTCACATTATCATCTTCGTCAGTAGCGATGAGTTCGAAGCCATTTTTGTTTTCGGTCAATAGTAAAGTAGTGCTTATTTTTCGAACCGCACTGTCTTCTCTTTCTACCAATTTGATGAAAGCAGCATCGTTATTGCGGTAAATAAATGTTCCGGGTTTAATTTCTTTTAAGACGTTAGGATACGCCAACCCTTTTTCGGCTTTGTTGACATAAATGCCTTCAGCATCGTTATTGTCGTTGATGAAACAAAGTCCATCACCATTGTTTAGTAATTCACCGTTTTCTATTTCGTAGGCATTCCCGATGGTTCTTACCAATTTTCCAATGTATTGTCCTTTGGATTTTGGACTTTCCCAAGAACCGATAGATTGGTGTCTTTCGTTTACAAAATAATCCGTGTACCCTCTATTGAAACTTTTATTCAAAGCAGAATTAAAAAGGAACGTACATTTTCCTGAAGAAGCTTTGGTGTATTTATCCTTGCCTGCACCTTCTAAAAATGAGTCTAGTTTTTGACGTAAATAGGAAACATTATTTTTTACATAAACAATATCTTTGAGACGACCTTCAATTTTAAAAGAACAAATTCCGGCTTCAATCAGATTCGGAAGTTGGTCGGATACATCAAAATCTTTGATGGAAAGTAAATGGCTATTTTTGATTAAAGTTTCGCCGTGACCATCAATTAAATTATAAGGCAAGCGACAGTTTTGTGCACAAGAACCACGATTAGCAGAGCGTTCGCCATTGGCAACACTCATATAACAATTGCCGCTAAAGGAAACGCACAAAGCTCCCGTTACAAAAAATTCTAGTTCTACATCGCTGGCTTCGCTAATTTCTTTGATTTGGTGCAGGTTCAATTCCCGAGCCAAAACTACCCGTTTCATTCCTGCATCTTTTAGGAATTTAATTTTGTGAGGATCGCGATTGTTGGCTTGTGTGCTCGCGTGCAAAACGATAGGAGGTAAATCCATTTCCATCACAGCCATGTCTTGAACAATTAAGGCATCGACACCAATATCGTACAATTTCCAAATCATTTGACGGCAGGTTTCTAGTTCGTTGTCGTACAAAATAGTGTTTACAACCACGAAAACTTGCGCATTAAATAAATGGGCATATTTGACCAATTCCGCCACATCTTCAATTGAATTGGTGGCATTGGAACGGGCTCCAAATTGAGGCGCTCCAATATAAACCGCATCGGCACCACTATTGATAGCGGCAATTCCGTGGATTAAATCTTTAGCAGGAGCTAGTATTTCTATTTTCTTCTTCATCTATTGATGATTATTTATAATTGCTGTATTTTGAACCTTTTAGGCTTTCTTTTTTAAAGTTGGCAAAGTTCCTATAAATTATTCAGCATTTCTAATGAATTGTAAAATTTATGGATATTTATGCAATAAAAGCAAAGAGGATGTCTCAAAAGTAATTTTCGGGTATTGTATTTATTTATTAGATTGATTAATAGTATACTTAAGTACTAAAATCAATGTTTATGCAGCCAGTTTTCAAACATCATTCTGTTCATCAGCAAGAACTTTTTACAATAACCCTAAATGATTTGATATCAGCTAATCACTTTTCAAGATTAATTGATTCAGTAGTTGAGAAGTTAGAAATCTCTGAAATTATTTCTCAATATAGAGGTGGTGGAACATCAAGTTATCATCCAAAGATGCTACTTAAAATTTTGTTTTATGGCTATTTAAACAATACTTATTCTTGTAGAAAAACAGCCAAAGCTGTAAAAAAAAATATATATTTTATGTGGCTTTCGGGCGGATTATAACCTGATTTTAGAACTATAAATGACTTTAGAGGACAAAAATTAAAAGGCAGTATAGAAAATTATTCAGTCAATTAGTGGAAATGATGGTTGATTTAGAATTAGTTAGTCTTGAGAAACAATTTATAGATGGTACCAAAATCGAAGCTAATGCACATAAAGACAGTTTTGTATGGAAAAAAGCAGTTGAAAAGAATAAAGAAAGACTTCAGTCAAAAATAGATCTTGTTTTAGCCGAAATTGGTCAAGCCATCGAATCAGACATTATGCACACTGATAATCAAATTGAAACAAAATTTGATAGTCAGAAAGTAGAAGAAAAAAAATCAAGCGATAAATAAAAATTCAAAGTCTAAAATTTTTAAATAAAAAGCAAAAAAAGTGGTTCAGAAACTAGAAAATAAACAAAGTAAATATTGAATTTGGATTAATTGCTATTGCTCACAATTTTTCTAAATGGATAGCAAAAGTAGCTTCTGAGAATTTTAGAACACTTTTTAACTTTATTAACCAAATTAGCACCCTTTTAGAGCATTTTTTGATGCCCAATTTAGAACATTCAGGAAATTATTTAGAAATCAAAACTATTGATTTAATCGACTACATCTTCATATTAGAAACCTTATACGTTTTTCCATCGGCAGTTGCTTCAACAACTTTGGTTAATTTTTCTGGTGTTAAAACAGTTTTGTCGAACGTTACAGTTGCAAATTCTTTGTCGAAATCTACTGTTGCTTTTTGTACGCCATCCAATCCGTTTAATTCTTCTTCGATTGTTTTGGCACAACCAATGGCGCAAGTCATTCCTTTGATTGTAAAGCTTGCTGTCTGTAAATTTGCGGCAGCAATTTCCTTTTTAACTTTTGGGGTTCCGGTTTCAGTAGCAGAATCTACCGCAGTTTTGTTTGTCTTTTCTTTACAACCCACAAACAATAGGCTTGCAAGCAATAGTGCTGATATAGATTTGATAAAACTCATTCTTGATTGGTTTTAAGGATTAAAATTTTAATTTTAGCACACAAATTTAATAAAAAAAGTGCTGGTAATTCATAAAATAATTACAATTTTGAGCCAAAATTTAGATTATGAATACAAAACAACTTAAATGGTTTTATCTAATTATTCTTTCCTTAATTTGGGGAAGTTCCTTTATTTTGATAAAGAGAGGTTTGGTTGGTTTGACCGCGATGCAAGTAGGTTCGTTACGAATTATATTTGCGGCCGTTTTTTTGTTGCTAATTGGTTATAAAAGTTTGACTAAAATTAAACAACATCACTGGAAATACATAGCTTTGACGGCAACACTAGGAACGTTTTTTCCGGCTTTTTTGTTTGCCATTGCCGAAACTCAAATCGATAGTTCGGTAACGGCAATCCTTAATTCCCTAACACCATTAAATACCTTAGTCTTTGGCTTTTTATCCTTCGGGTTAAGTTTTAGGAGAACTCAAGTTATAGGTGTTTTTGTCGGATTGATAGGAACATTTTTGTTAATTGTAAACGGCGCCATTCATCATCCAGAACAGAATTACTATTATGCCATTTTAGTCCTCATTGCTTCGATTTGTTATGCTCTAAATGTGAATTTAATAAAAAAATATTTGTCAGATTTAAGTCCCTTGAGTATCACGACTGGTAATTTTTTGGTTTTGCTTTTTCCGGCTCTAATTATTTTATTTTTCACTAATTTTTTCGAAGTAATTACTGTTGAAAGTGTTCAGACCTCGGTTTTGTTTGTACTGATTTTAGGAGTTGTTGGAACTGGAATTGCCAATATAATTTTCTTTAAAACGATCCAAATTTCGACACCGGTTTTTGCCACTTCAGTTACGTATTTAATTCCTATTGTTGCTTTTACTTGGGGATTGTTAGACAATGAATTGCTTACCACAGTTCAGTTTGTCGGCGCTTTTATTATTTTGATAGGTGTTTATTTGTCGGCGAAGAAGTAGTTTTCAGTAAGCAGCATAGTATTCAGTTGAGACCTAAAACAACAAAAGCTGCCTTTTTAGGACAGCTTTTGTTTAAAAATTTAAAGTTATTTTATTGGAAATCAGCGTCTGAAACTCCTTCGTTTATTTTTACTTCAGACATTTTGATGTCCAATTCAAAACCTACATTTTGGATAATGTTATAAGGCATTTTTACTCCTTTTACTTCTCTATAATCACCATAATTAGTGGTTTGGCTCATCTTATTTCCGCCTTGTTCCATATTCTTGGTTTCGGCTACTTTAAGTCCTGATTTTGTATCGTAATACAGAGTTGTTTTGCCATTTTGAATGGCGTACGCATCATTGCCATTAATCGTTTCGATTCCAGAAATAGCAATCCCTGCTTTCTTAGCAAGTTGCAATTCTTCAAAAGGCTTGGCACTGGCTTGCATTTCGGCTAAAGCTGCTCCTTCAATATTTTTTCTTTGTCCTTGTTGTACTGCATAAGCGCCTTTTTCAGTAACGACTTGCTTCATCAAACTCATTGGACCCATAGCAACTTCTACCATTAATTTTCCTCTGGAATCCATTTTGTTTGTAAAAGTCAATGGTGATGGAGCTTGCGGAATAGAAGCTGAACCGAGCAATGCAACAGTTTTGACAGCACTAACCGCTTTTTCGCCACCAATAGCTTTGATGTAATTATCCAAAACTATTTTTGCTGTTATTCCAGCAGGCACTTCTTTTTTTGTAATCGGTTTTTCTACCGGAGTTCCGTATTTATCAAAATAGAAGATTGGAATTTTTAAACTTTCCAAGCCTGGAATCACTTCCGAACCTTTTCCAGCAATGATAATTCGGGTATTGTCTATTAGAAAATATTTATTGGCAGCACGCTGAACATCATCTGCCGTAACTGCATTTACTGATTTGATGTAGTTTTCATAAAAATCTTTAGGCAATTTTTCGATTTCTATATTTAGGGCATATCGTGCCACAGCTTCAGGTTTCTGAACTGCCATTACAAAACGACCTATGTATCCAGCTTTGATATCTTTTAGAAGATCATCACTTACTTTCTCGGTTCTAATTCTCTTAATTTCTTTGATAAATTGCACTACAGCACTGTCCGTAACCACATTTCGAACTGCAGATGTTGACCTCATTTTTTCTGCATATTTTCCAGCTCCTATTAAAGAACTTGCATCATAAGTCCAGCCATGAGCTTCTCTTAAATTTAATTGCAAATAACTGGTAGGCGAACCACCAAGAATGCGCGTAGCAATAGCAGCAGCAAAGAAATCAGGGTCGCTCATTTTTAAATTCACAGTATTTACTAATGAAATTTCAGATTGTACAGCATTAGGCATATCTACAAAATTAATTTGTGTCGCAGCAACATTTTCAGGTGCAGCATAATCTAACTTTGGAGTACTTCTTTTTTCCCAAGAACCAAATAATTTTTCTACAATGGGTTTGATCTTTTTGAATTGTACGTCTCCAATGATGACCAAATAAGCGTTTTCAGGAACAAAGTAATTGTTGTAATTGGCTTGAACATCAGCAAGGGTTACATTTTTTAGTGTTTCTTCGGTAATGAATTCGCCCGATGGATGCGTTTTTCCAAAAGCTAAGGCATCAACCACTCGATTTGCGATTGCGGTAGTGCTTTTTTCATCAGCTTTGAGACCTTCTAATAATTTTGCTTTTTCTTTGTCGAATTCTACTTGCGTAAATTGAGGATGTAAAGCTCCGTCAGCGACAAGTTCCAGAATTCTATTGGCATATTTTGATAATGAACTAGCAGAAGCTCCTCTTGAACTAAAGTTGACATTGGCTCCTAGAAAATCGATTTCTTCATTAAAATCGTTCTTAGTTATTTTAGTAGAACCATTTCCTAGCATGCTACTGCCCAATTGGTCTACTCCTTTTTTATTTCCTTCGGCAAATGGCGGATTGTCTAACGTAAGATTGAAGGTTACTCTAGGTAATTTGTGATTTTCCACAATCATCACTTTCAAGCCATTTGGCAAAACAAAAGTTTGTGGTTTCTGAATGTTAACCAATGGTGATGGTCCAGGTTTTGGTTGTGCTCGTTCTTGTGCTTGCATAATTCCGTTTAAGAACAAAATGAATATAAATATACTTGTTTTTTTCATGATTTGGGTTGTCTTAGTTTTGAGCTTTATCTTTAGAAGGAATATAATCCAAAATTAATCGCTGATTTGGATTCAAATATTTTTTTGCAACTTCCCTGATTTCTTCTCTTGTAATGGAATGGTATAAGTCAATTTCGCTATTAATTAAATTCACATCTCCATAAAGCATATAGAATTTTGCCAAATTTTCTGCTATTCCTTCTACGCTAGAATTAACATTAACAAATTGATTATCAAATACATTTTGTAATTTTTGATAATCTTTTTCAGAAATCAAATCAGTTTGAATTTTTACAATTTCTTCGTCAATTTCTTTTAACAAATTGGCCGACGTATTTGCTCCCATTGGCAAACCATATATAATGTACATTCCATAATCTTCTTGGCTAAAGCCAACTGCTCCTATTTGCAAAGCCATTTTTTTCTCATCAACTATTTTTTTGTACAATTTAGAACTTTTTCCATCGCTTAAATAAGAGGAAATCATATTTAAAACTCTGGCGTCTCTGGTTTTCATTGAAGGTGTTCTGTAGGAAGTAACCAACATTGGAATTTGGATATTCGGATCTTCATAAGTGGCTTTTATAGTTTGAGTTATTGGTTCTTCAACAAAAACTTGTTTTTTAACCTCTACTCCTTTTTCGATGGGACCAAAGTATTTTTGAATCCATTCCTTTGTTTGTTTACTGTCAAAATCTCCAGCAACTACTAATACGGAATTGTTTGGCGTATAAAATTTCTTGTTGAAAGCTTGAAATTCTTCTAAAGTGGCAGCGTCTAAATCTTTCATCGAACCAATGGTTGGCCAACGATAGGGATGATTGGTAAACATACTTTTCTTAACTTCGGTTAGAATATTTCCGTACGGCTGATTGTCCATTCGCAGTCTTTTTTCCTCTTTTACAACTTCGTTCTGAGTATCCACACCAATTTTGTTAATAACGGGATGCATCATTCTTTCCGATTCCATCCATAAACCCAATTCTAAGCTATTCGACGGAAAAACTTCATAATAATAGGTTCGATCATCCGTAGTATTAGCATTATTAACGCCTCCGTTTGAGGATACGATTTTAAACCATTCGCCACGCTTAATGTTTTCGGTACCTTCGAATAATAAATGTTCGAAAAAGTGGGCAAAACCAGTTCGGTCTGGTTTTTCATCTTTTGCTCCAACGTGATACATCACTGAGGTCACCACAACAGGTGCTGCGGGATCTTTTTGCAAAATGACATGCATTCCGTTGTCTAAATCATATTCTTCAAACTCCACTTTTTGAGCGGTGGCAATTCCTCCTAGTAAAAGTGCCGTACTTAACATCATTATTGATTTTTTCATAAGGATTAATAAATTTTTATTTATGATTGGTAGTATAACAAGAAATATTGTTACACCAAAAATACCTTTTTTAAACTGGCTACAAAAGCTTTTTATGGGCTAGATAAATTAATTTAATAAAAAATCGAATTATTACGCATAATAGACTCATAAAATACTGAAAAACAAACATTTAATTAAATGGAATATTTTTTTCTATAACTAATTGCAGAATAAAGATTAAATTGTATATTTGCAACCTTAAAAATTTATAAAACAATTTGTTATGTATGCAATCGTAGAGATAGCAGGGCAACAATTCAAAGTTAGCAAAGACCTAAAGGTTTACGTTAATCGTTTAGCAAATGAAGAAGGAACTAAAGTTTCTTTCGATAAAGTTTATTTGTTAGATGACAACGGATCAATCACGATAGGCGCCCCAGCTATAGAAGGAGCTTCAGTAGAAGCCAAAGTGTTACAACACTTAAAAGGAGATAAAGTAATCGTTTTCAAAAAGAAAAGAAGAAAAGGATACAAAAAGAGAAACGGTCATAGACAATATCTTACTCAAATTGTAATTGAAAGCATTAGTGCTTCAGGCGCTAAAAAAGCGGCTCCAAAAGCAGAAAAAGTTACTGAGGCAAAAGCTCCAAAAGCATCTAAAAAAGTTGATGATTTGAAATTAATTGAAGGTGTTGGACCAAAAGCTGCTGAAGCTTTAGTTGCTGCTGGAATTGATACTTTTTCAAAATTAGCTGCTGCAAGCGCTAGTTCAGTAAAAGAAATTCTTGAAGCTTCAACTTCAAAATTATCTCATTTAGATCCAACTTCTTGGGCTCAACAAGCGCAATTAGCTGCAGATGGTAAAATGGATGAATTAAAAAAATTGCAAGATGAATTAAACGGCGGTAAAGCAGTTTAATTAATTACTAACAAAATAAAACTAATACGTCATGGCTCACAAGAAAGGTGTCGGTAGTTCCAAGAATGGTAGAGAATCAGAATCAAAACGTTTAGGCGTTAAGATTTTTGGTGGACAAGCTGCTATTGCAGGGAACATCATCGTAAGACAAAGAGGTTCAAAACATAATCCAGGTGAAAATGTTTACATCAGTAAAGATCACACACTACACGCAAGAGTAGATGGAGTTGTTCAGTTCCAAAAGAAAAGAGATAACAAATCATACGTTTCTATACTTCCATTCGAAGTTGAAGCATAATTGATTTTTTCAATTCAGTAAAAAACCCGTTCCGATAAATCGGAACGGGTTTTTTTGTGTTTAATAATTTCAACTTGCAATCCATATTACTTTGCTGTTATTTCTTAAAATTAGAAGGGCTTTAGATTAAAAATTATAAACCATTCCTATTCCAAGAGATTGTTTCAACTGCACTTTTGCGCCAGAAACAACTACTACCCCATTTACAGTATCCCTATTTTTAACATCATCATCATAAATTAAATGCGTGCCAATATTTGCGCGAACATATTGATTTACAATTAAATCCAATTGTAATTTCCAGTCCACATCAACATTTCCAAAATTGTTAATGTAATCAGAATATAAACTCAGCCTATTTTCCATCGTGATGTTTTTCCAAACCTCTTTCTTATAATAGTTGGTTACTAAAATACCCACTTCTGTTCTTGCATTTTCACCTGGAGTAACCCTATTTCCATCTGTATCATAAGTTGCTTTGGTCATACCAAAGGCACCTTTATCAGCTAAATCTTGGTCTAATACTAAGGTGTTTTTCAAAGTCAACGGTGAAATATAGACATCAAATTTCTTTTCTTTATCAAAATAATCAGCACCCGTTCCTAAAAAAGTATAAGCTGGTGCAAATGGTTTTGAAATAGGAGTTTTATCAGGATATTTATAACCATTCGAGAATTGCGTTTTAAAATTAAACTTTGTACTAAAATACCAATTCGACAGCGTATCCTCTCTGTAGCCAAAAGTAGAATTGAATTGAAACTCATCATCTGATTTTCTCATCGCCAAACCATCTTGTTTATTGACACCATATTTAAAAATCAGTTCGTTGTGCCATTCACTATTAAGATCAGACCGCCTTGCGGTGATATTTCCCTTAAACAAACCTGAAATCGAACTTGTACCGCCAGCATTCCAGTTCAGGAAGGCAATTTCATTTAAATCAAATCCAATTGTATTTTTGTTAACCCAGTGTGAAGTTGTAATAAAAGGAATTTCCATTTTCTTTCCCACTGCCATTTTTAATTTTGGTGGAGAGGTATATTCTACAACAGGTGTGAATTTAACATCTAACGGCACTAAAAGTTTTATCGAATCTTGTTCCACATCAGCGTCAACAAAAGCCTTAATAACAACAGGTCTTATTGAATCCAGTACAACATCAGTGCTTAAAGAATAACCTTGTGTCACCAACTTTAAAGAATGTTGCTGCTTTTTTTGCGAAAAACTACTAATTGGAAGAATTAGAATTAGGAACAGTATGCTAAAAAAATATAATTTCATTATAAACCAAAATTTAATTGTAAAAAATAATTTATCTTAATAATTCCTAAAGATAGTTCTCAAACTACTAACGTCAATGTTGCAATAATGTTGCAATTCTTCAATAGTACCTTGCTCTATAAATTCATCGGGAATTCCCAGTATTTTTATATTTGAGGTATATTTATAATTTGATGCGAACTCCAGAATAGCAGTTCCAAAACCCCCTTTTATAACACCATCTTCCAGAGTAATTATTTCTTTGAAAGATTTGAAAATAGTGTGTAACAACTCCTCGTCCAATGGTTTTACAAAAGCAAAATCATAATGAGCAAAGTTTTCTGGATGCGCAATTTCGGCTAACGCCAAACTTACATTATTGCCAATAGTTCCATTGGATAGAATAGCGATTTTTGTTCCTTTTCTTAGGCAATTTGCTTTCCCAATTTCAATTTTTTCATACGGTTTTTGCCAGTCTAAAATTTGTCCACGTCCTCTTGGATAGCGAATCGCAATAGGATGATTCAAAACTAGTTGCGCTGTGTATAAAATGTTTCGCAACGCAATTTCATTTAACGGAGAATAGACAATCATATTCGGAATACAGCGCAAATAAGCAATGTCAAAAACGCCCTGATGGGTTGCGCCATCTTCACCAACCAAACCTGCTCGATCCAAACAAAAAATCACAGGTAAATCTTGTAAAGCTACATCGTGAATAACTTGGTCGTAAGCTCGTTGCAAAAAGGTAGAATAAATATTGCAAAAAACCACCATTCCTTGAGTTGCCATTCCAGCCGAAAGTGTTACGGCATGTTGTTCGGCAATTCCCACGTCGAAAGCGCGTTCGGGAATTTCATCCATCATAAATTTTAAAGAACTTCCTGATGGCATCGCTGGTGTAATTCCTATTATTTTTTTATTCTTTCTGGCCAAATCCAAAATTGTCAGTCCAAAAACATCCTGATATTTTGGAGGTAAATTCTCTTCTGATTTTACATGAATTTCTCCGGTTGAAGCGTCAAATTTTCCAGGAGCATGGTATTTTACTTGGTCTTCTTCGGCTTGTTGCAACCCTTTGCCTTTGGTGGTGATGAGGTGAAGGAATTTAGGACCTCGCATTTTTTGCAATCGTTTTAATTCTTTGATTACGGCAAAAATATCATTGCCATCAATGGGTCCCGAATAATCAAAATTCAACGATTTGATGATGTTATTTTTTCTAGGATTCTTTCCTTCTTTCACGGCAGTGAAATAATTTTTCAATGCGCCAACACTTGGATCAATCCCAATAGCATTATCATTCAGAATCACTAGCAAATTAGCATCGGTAACTCCAGCGTGATTCAATCCTTCAAATGCCATTCCCGATGCGATAGATGCATCACCAATAACTGCAATATGCTGTTTGTCGAAATCGCCTTTCAAATTGGAAGCAATTGCCATTCCCAATGCTGCCGAAATAGAAGTTGATGAATGTCCAACGCCAAAAGCATCATACACACTTTCGCTTCTTTTTGGAAAACCAGAAATGCCTCCCAATTGACGATTGGTATGAAAATTTTCTCTCCTTCCAGTCAATATTTTATGACCATAAGCTTGGTGTCCCACATCCCAAATCAACAAATCTTCGGGTGTATTGAAAACATAATGCAAAGCAATCGTAAGTTCAACAACGCCCAAACTAGCTCCTAAATGACCTTCTTTTACTGCCACAATTCCAATAATAAAATCACGCAATTCTTGTGCTACTTGAGGAAGTTGTGCTTCATCGAGTAGGCGTAAATCGATTGGATTGTTTATGTTTGAAAGTAAATTATCTTGCATAAAGCAAATGTACGAATTGAATTCTTATTTTTGTAATTATGGAAAACCCTTTCACCGACGAGTATTTTATGAAAAAAGCTTTGCAAGAAGCCGAACTGGCTTTTGAAAAAGGCGAAATTCCTGTTGGAGCTGTTATCGTCATTGCCGATAAAGTCATTGCAAGAAGTCATAATTTGACGGAATTATTGAATGACGTGACAGCTCATGCCGAAATGCAAGCGATAACTTCGGCAGCCAATTCCCTTGGCGGAAAATATTTGAAAGACTGTACTTTATATGTTACTTTAGAACCTTGCCAAATGTGTGCGGGTGCTTTGTATTGGAGTCAAATCTCAAAAATTGTTTTTGGCGCTCGCGATGAACAACGCGGTTTTATGATTATGGGAACCAAACTACATCCCAAAACTACAGTTGTTTCTGGAATTATGGCTGAAGAAGCTGCCGACTTGATGAAGCGGTTTTTTGCTGCGAAACGGAAATAAATTACACCGTCACCGTTTGGCAGAAAAAAGATTTATCTTTGAAAAATAAATCAAAATACTATGTCAAAGTTAATCTTTTTTAAACGCTATCTCTACATCATAGATCGCTTGAGAAGTCGTCCTTCTAGTTTTGCAGAACTGCAAGAATATGTAATGAATAAATTTTCAAAAGAAGATATTAAAACCGATTTCGAATATTCAGTTCGTACATTTGAAAGAGACAAAAAAGATATTTCAACTCTTTTTGGAATTACCATTGAGTACGACCGTAAAGAGAAAGCTTACTACATTAATGAAGACGAAATCGAAGACCAATCGGTAACTCGAATGATGGATGCTTTTTCAATTCATCACGCTTTGCAGGAAGGAAATAAATTGTCGCCAAGTGTCTTTCTCGAAAAAAGAAAATCTTTAGGAACAGAACACATTCACGGCATTATTCACGCCATTCAAAATCGGTTTATTCTAAAATTTACTCATAAAAAACACTGGGACGATGATACAACTCAACGCGAGGTAAAACCCATTGCCCTAAAGGAATCCCAACAAAGATGGTATTTGATTGCTTTGGACAAAAAAGACGAGAAAATTAAAACGTTTGGATTGGATCGGATTTCTAATTTAAAAATTACGGATACCAAGTTCAAACCCATTCCTTACAATGTCGAAAAAGAATTTAATGATGCTTTTGGTGTAGAGACTTATGAACCAGTGCAGAAAATTGTTTTAGAATTTTCCTGGCAACAAGGAAATTACATCAAGAGTTTTCCGCTTCACGAATCCCAACATATTTTAGAAGAAAATAAGGAAAGGGTTTTGATTGAAATTTTCATTCATCCTACGAATGATATTATTATGGAAATTTTGAAAATGGGTTCAGATGTAAAAGTAATTGAACCAATTTATTTGCAAAATGAAGTAAAAAATAGGATTTCTGAAATGACAAAATTGTATCAATAAATGGAATCCTTTACCGCCATAGATTTTGAAACAGCCCAAGGGTCACGCTTTAGTATTTGTCAAGTGGGTTTGGTTAGAGTGGAGAACGGAATCATTACTAAAGATATCAATCTATTAGTCCAACCACCAAATAATTACTATTGGAATCGTTTTACGGCTATTCACGGTATTGCTGCCAAAGACACCCTAAATTCGCCCACTTTTGACCAAATCTGGGATCAAATTGCGCCGTATATCGAAAATCAAAACGTGGTGGCTCATAACGGTTTTAGCTTTGATTTTCCTGTTTTAAACAAAACGTTGGAATATTATGGAATGCAAACTCCTTATTACAATAAATTCTGTACTTATAAGATTTATAAGTCAAATTTAGCTAACTTGTGCGAAGAATTTGACATCCAATTAAATCATCACGATGCTTTGAGCGATGCTCGGGCTTGTGGGG
>JBBQSZ010000042.1:0-28781 GCA_038234745.1 Flavobacteriales bacterium
ATCCTCCTAGGACATATCTTGTTGTGCAGTATTTAAAATAATTGAGTTACGAATTAATCTCACAATACTAATTTTTCAAATTAAGTAATTTTTAACATTTTTGAATCCTTGAATTTGTAATTTTGAACAAATCTAAATTAAACACAATGAAAAAAGCACTTTTTGTTTTAGCAATGATTATTGCAAGCTACGCCGCCGAAGCGCAGGTAAAAACCCCACAGGCTAGTCCAAAGTTGACATTAACACAAGTTGTTGGCTTAACAACCGTTGAAATTGTTTATTCCAGACCAAGCGCCAAAGGCAGAGATGTATTCAATAATTTAGTTCCTTTCGGGAAACTATGGAGAACTGGAGCCAATGAAAATACAACCATCTCTTTCAGTGACGATGTAGTTATTGATGGTAAAACATTACCAAAAGGAAAATATGCATTATACACCACTCCAAGAGCCGATAATTGGGAAGTTATTTTCTATACCAAAACCGACAATTGGGGAAATCCAGAAACTTGGGACGAAACTAAAGTTGCATTGAAAACAAGTGCAAAATCGGATCATCTTGACAGATTTGTTGAGAGTTTTACAATCGGAATCAATAATTTAGATAGTAATTTTGCTAATCTAGAATTGTCCTGGGAAAACACGATCGTAGCACTTAAATTTGAAGTACCAACTGCAAAAATGGCCATTGCTAGTATTGACAAAGTTTTAGCGGGTCCAGGTGCTGGTGATTATTTTTCAGCAGCACAATATTATCTTCAATCAAATGGGGATTTAAAAACAGCCTCGACTTATGTAAACAAAGCGTTGGAATTGAGTAAAGACAAACCTTTTTTCTATTACCGTTTAAAATCATTAATTCAAGCGAAACAAGGTGACAAAAATGGTGCTATCGAAACAGCTAAAATTTCTCTTTCGGGAGCAGAAGCTGCTAAGAATCAGGATTATGTAAAAATGAATAAAGACAGTATACTAGAATGGAGTAAAAAATAATTGAAATATTCTTTATAAATTGATATCCTGTTTGTGAACCACAAACAGGATTTTTTTTGCATTAAAAGAGCTATTTTAAAGCCTACATTTTCATTATTAGAAACAAAAAAAAGGGTTCGATTGCTCAAACCCTTTTTGTGTTTAGTCCAAAAACTATTATTTCATAGTTCTCATATAAGCAACTAATTGCCAAATTTCGGTATCGCTTAATTTCTCTTTGTAAGAAGGCATTGGTTTTCTTCCCACTTTTGTGTAGAAAAATAATTCTCCATCGGATTTAGATTGGAATTCTTTAGAAGAAAAATCGCCACAAGTAATGTCAATTTTTTCTGCTTTAGGACCATCTCCAAGACCTTTCATACCGTGACAAGATTTACAATTTGTTCCCCAAAGTGATTTTCCTTCAGCAGCATCTACTTTTGGGCTTTTTTTACCAGCATCTGCAGCAGGAACTTTCCATTCTTTTCCTTTTGGTTTTGCCTGAGCGTTAGAAGTTTGGGTAAACATAAAGGCTGCCATAATAGCTAAGCCAAAAATGATTTTTTTCATGATTTCGAATTTTAATATTAATAATTGTTTTTAAATGTTATTCTTGGATTTCTTGCATTTCTTCTAATTTCCCTAATCGTTTTATTTTGACTACTTGTAATACAGCGTATAACAAAGTACCCCAAATCAAACCTAAAATCAACAAAGAAGTTACAATAAAATAAATTGGTGCTCTATCTCGCCCTGCAGAAAAAGAGCGCTCATCTACATTTGAATTGTCACTAACAACAACTGTGCCCCAATTCACTTCTCCGCTAGCTTCTGCATTTATATAATTTTCGTCGTCAACTATATTGGCAAATATTGTCAATTTCCCAGTTTTAGAAGGAATATCAAGCGGGAACTCGAAAGTAGCTACACCTGTCGAATCGGTAGCAACTGCGTCGCCTATTGGTAGTTTAGAAAACAATCGTTTTACAGATAATTTTACAGGAACTTCTATTACAGGTTTTCCCTCGGAGGTCACAAATGCTTTGCACACATTAAGTGAATCCACTTTTTCAAAAGTTAGCGTTATTTTGGCTTCTTTATCTTGCGCTAAAGCGGTTGTTATAGCAAAAAAAACTACAAAGCAAGGTACTAATAAATAGTTATACTTTTTCATTTATAAATTATTTATAGTTAAATATTTCTTCTTTTCCTTCTAATTCACCTTCGGCTACTTCCCATACAGAAATGATTGGAAAAAATCGCGAAAATAAGGTTACTAGTAAGAGCAAACCTGCAAATGTTCCTGCAACCACTGTCATTTCGACTACACTAGGAAAATAGTGTGACCAAGAAGGGGGTACATCTTGAATGGGCAAATAAGGATGTAGTAATCCTGGAATTACGATTAAATAAAGTCTAAACCAACCTGCAATTAATACCACTAATGAAATAATTGTTAATGGAATTGGTTTTCTCATTTTTGGAAATAATGGTAATAAGAATGGTACGATAATACCAAATATTACTACCGACCAATAAAATCCAGCTTCTTTACCAACAAATAAATTCAACAGTGTGTTTTCGTGCATTCCAGACATTTTATAGGCAGGAATTAAATATTCATTTACATTAAAATAACCGTGAATTAGAGCCATCAATACCATAGCTTGACCTAATTTATCGAAGTGCATTTCGGTTAGATATTTTTCAAAATTATACGCTTTCCTGAACGCAAATGTTGCTAATGTCATTACGGCCACACTTAACAAAAAAGCATTGGAAACAAAATAGGCACCAAAATTAGTACTATCCCATTCTGCTCTTAGCGTAGTTGCAAACAACCAGGCGGTAATTGTACAAATCAAAACTCCGAGAGGAATAACCAAAGCCGTTAATGTCTTCATGGTTTTTTTTAATATTATCCATTGTTCCGGAGTTCCTTTCCATCCAAAAGAAAGGATATTATACATTTTTAATTGCCATTTTGGTAAATCTTCAATATGGTTTTTACAAGTGGATAGTGACGGCATTAAAGGAATAAAAAGCAAAATAATGCAGGCTGTCAAATCAGTTGTGATTCCGATGACATCCCAAATAATTGGTGATTGAATTCGACCGTGAAAGAGTAAATTTAATAATCTGTCCGGTCTTCCCATTGCAACAACAATACTTATTCCGCCAAACATTATAGCACCAATGGCAATTACTTCGGCTATTCTAGACAGCGGTCTGTACCATTCAAAATTGGTTAATTTTAGAATTGCTGACATTAACACACCAACTAATCCGATAGCGACCATAAACAAAAAGTTAGAAATATAGATTCCCCACATGGTATAATCTCTTAAACTTGTTGTTACATACTTGCTTTTGGTTTCTTGTATAATGTACGCAACAAATCCAGCCAAAAAAACGGCAACCAGAAATGCAATCCATATTTTACCGGCTTTACCTATTTTTTCGATTGGGCGAAGCAGGTCATCTTTCATAACCATGTACTCCGTTTGAGTAAAGGTTTCGTGTTTATTGAAATTTTCAGACATTTTTTACTTTTTTTAAAAAATTACTCCTTTGTGTTATGAACTTCGGTTGCATCTTCAAACGGGAAATCACGTTTCACTGGTGGCAAATAATACACACGAGGTTTTGTTCCTAGTTCTTCAAATTGACGATACCCTGCTCTATCTTGTAATAATTTTTTTAATCGAACAGTATCTTCGCCATTAGTTACAACATCTTCTAATTCATCTCCGTGATAAATGGCTCCATTTGGACATTCAATTACACAGGCGGGCAATAACCCTTGAGCAGAACGATCAGTACAGAAATCACATTTTGCAACGGTTCCTTCTTGAGCATAAGGAATGTCGCAATGATTCGGATCCGATGTATCGTTTTTGTGTACTTCGCTAAATTTTACTTGTTCTGGTCTTCCAAAGTTGAATGTACGAGCAGAATAAGGGCAAGCTGCAATACAAAATTTACATCCAATGCAACGCTCGTAATCCATCGCTACAATTCCATCAGAACGCTTGAAAGTGGCGTCTACAGGACAAACTTTGGTGCAAGGAGGATTATCACAGTGGTAACACATGGTTGGAAACCAATAAGGAGATTCCAATGGTGAATTTTGCATTTTCTTCACCTTTATATATTCAATTGGAGCTAAAACATTATGTGCTTTTTGGCACCCGGTTATACATTTTCGTTCATTTGCACATTTTCCTAAATCTATAACTCGAATAAATTTCTTTCCCTCAATTCCTTGACGAACTTCTTCACTCGAATATTTATCATTGGCAGCGTGATGTTCTACATGAGAACTATCAATTTCTATTAACTTTCCATCAGCAGTAAGCACTTTTACTTTCTTGCCAGTAGTATTTGGACTTTCGTCAGTAACTGCTTTTGCAATTGCAGTTCCCGCCAGAGCAATTCCACCTAAAGCTCCAAGCCTTAAAAAATTCCTCCTAGATGAATTGTTGTTTTCTTTTTCCATAATGCGTTTTATTAATTTTTAGAAATGCTATAAAAACAAATTAGTTTTGTAGAATAATTTGATTTCTAAATTGGAATTCCTTTGTAAATTTCTATCAATTCCGTGAATTTTTAAATGATATTTATCATACTTTTAAAAAAAAAGAAGGAACCAAAAACCCAATGAAATCAATACTTAAGACTGATTAAATTAAAATAAGACCCGAAACTCTTCTTTTATTAAAATAGAAAAGAGGATGAACTTATCCTTTTATGGAATCGGAACCCTCTTTTCAATTGGAATTAGTTAGTTATATTTTTTCTAGTACAGAACTTTTAGAATATTACCAAGTTCTTGAAATATTAAATCCAATTGCAAAATCACCTTTAAAGAAGTCATTTTGATTGAACATATTACTTTGTTGGTTTATAATTCCTCTGTAATTACTAATAAAGATTTGAAAGCTGTGTCCTACTGTTGAGAATTCAGTTCCAACAGAAAACCCTGATTTAGGAACTATATTATGTGATGTAATAGGCTGGTTCACGTCTAAAAGCAAACTCATGCTAGATGTAACTTTAGCTCTTCCTCCAAATTCTATGGAGAATAAATCATTATACATTCCTGCACTTACAACATTAAAATGCGAATAACTAGGTGCTACTTGCAAGGAAATCATTTTACTAAAGCGTCTTGCAATAATAATTTGATTGTAAAAAGAATAGCGATCAGAAAGGTGATAGAAATTCACCTTGGGCAAAGCGCTAAGAGAAACATTACCATAATAAGTAATACTGACAGGCATTTTTTCAGTTACAGTTTGTCGAAAAATGGCAGCTTTAAGCATAAAATCTTGCAATCTAAAGTCTTTTGTAGTTCCGTAACCAACAGTGATTCTATCCGTAATAGAATAATTTAAGGCTATTCGAATATTGGCAGGAGCCCAAATCCCAATCAAATCATTTGTTCCAGACACAAGTCCAAAACGGTGATTCATAATCATTTCAATGGTTCCTTTTGAATAAACACGATTCGTTTGATTTTCTATTAATGACGTACTTTCAAAAGCAGCACGCGCTAATTCTACTTCTACAACAGGCGCAATACTATCTTCTTTGACAGTGGATGTTAGTGTGTCTTTTTGCTCTTGTGCAAAAACTAAGATTGGTAAAGCAAACAGGACTATAAATAGGGTTTTAAATAATTTCATGATATTTTATTTATAGTTAATTATTAAGTGCACCAGCATTAATCCATTTGTCAACTAATGCTATTTTTGAATCACTCCATTTTCCAGCAGTTGGCATAATTGCTGCACCATCACCCATCAACGATTTATGCAAACTACTGCTAGTTGCATTGCCAGGCAGTACATATTTATTGTTTTTGGTTAATGCTAGGTAAGAATTAGCAGCTGTTAAATCAGGGGCTGTGGCGCCTGCTTTGTGACAATTAACACAATCTTGATTCCATAATGGCTGAATATCTTTTGAGTAAGAAACCGTATCAGGAATTACAATAACTGCTTCTGGTGGCATTTCGTCATAATAACAGGATGTAGCCATCAAACTCACTGTTAGCATCATTAGATATTGAAATATTTTTTTCATCTTTTATTTTTTAATTGAATAATTGCTATAAAGTCTTAGTCAACAATTTTCATTGTCAAAAGATTTAAAGTTATGAGGGCAATTATTAGAGAAACAAACCAAATTTATTTTCTCCATCATTATAAAATGATTACCTCTGGGACTTTGCCCAGAGGTATTCAATTTTTATTTTAATGCTTCAATTGAGTTTTTAAGTAAGGCTTTTGCGTATCCAGGATTGTGTACACCGTTACTTCTATCTTCTGTCAATAAAGCGTAATTCCAAGCTGCTTGCGCCACTTTTACATCAACTGTAGCCGAAGTAAAAGCATTTGTAGTAAGACTATATGCTCCTTTTGCAACCAGTAATCCTTGCAATGTTGCCATATCTGCAGCAAATCCAGCAACCGATGTTGGTGCTCCACCTGTGTGACATTTTATACAAGCATTTGGTGTTGGATTCCATGAATGCGCTCCATTTTTTGCTTCTGCGTCAGTAGGAGTACCCATATGACAAGTTGTACAAGAAGCACCTTTTCTATGTGCAGCAGATTTAGGTGCTGGATAAGGAGTTGTTCCAACAATTAAAGCACCTTGAATCCCTTCTAATAATGTAGATTGTGGTCCGTGGTGTGGTCCAAAACGACTACTCAATTTCAAACCAGCTGTTGGAGGTAAACTTCTTGGCTGGTGACATTTAGCACAAGTGTTACTTGTACCCATATCTAAAGAGTAAGACGCATCTTGATCTAAAGTAAAAGGTTTAATTCCTTGTCTAAGAGCATAGTCATATCCATCATTTTTAAAATCAAAACTAGAATGTTTATCATGACATGTAGTACAAGTTATTGCTTGTTTTCCAGCAGGATATGCAGGGGCATTTTCGGTAACACCAAGACCAGTTCCAAGAACAGCACCATTCGATTTATCAATAAAACCTTGACTAGTATGACATTCAACACAACCAGTTCTATTGGTGTAATCAGAAGTTGTTAAATTGAAATTTATCGTACCAGCAGCATTGGTGGTTGCATGCATAGTTTGCACTCCGTGAACTGAAAGTGCATACGATTTTTTAGCCAGATCAGTATGACTATTCGAGTGACACTGAACACATTCTGTAACTCCATTTATTCCATTTGTCCCATTTGTTCCATCTGCACCTGCAACACCTGGAACAGGAATGTAATCTTCGTGGGAACATCCTTGCAAGGCGAAAAAAAGAAGCCCTAAAACAACTAACATAGTTTGTTTAACTGTTTTCATAATTTTGATTGTTTTATTTTTATTTTTTTTGTAATTCTTAACACAATATTAAGATATGTTTATGATGTAAATTTATTGGTTATATACTTTTAATAAAATGATATTTATCATATTTATTAAAAAAAATACATCTTTATCTTATTTACGTAACTAATTAATTAAAAGCGAATTACATCAATTTAAAATAAAAATTAATTATAAAAAAGATTTAATATGTACTATTTATAAATCAAAAATCGCCCAACAAAGATGATTTTTGATTTGTAAATAAAGCTTTTTGCTATTCGTGTTGTTTTCCGTCAACAACTCTAAAAATATGCAAAAGCGATGGAAACAAAGCGTCCATAGATTCCTGCGCTCCTTTGGTAGAACCGGGTAAAGTCATAATAAGTGTTTTGCCTTTCATTCCAGCTATGCCTCTTGATAACATTGAAAAAGGAGTGCGATCTTGACCATAGTTCCTGGCCGCTTCCATAATACCGGGAATTTCTCTATCTAAAAGTGGTTTAATAGCTTCGGGCGAATTGTCTCGCGGTGAAAGCCCTGTTCCTCCTGTCAATATAATAAGGTCTATTTTTTGTGCATATAATTCCAAAACTTTTTCTTGAATTTCTATGGTATCATCCGATATGATAGAATAATCACTAATTCCAACTCGACAATTTTCTAATTTTTGAATAATTGCTTTCCCTGCTTTATCAAATTTTGTTCCTGCGGAGATGCTATCGGAACACACAATCACAGCTGCTTTTAAATCGGTTCGGTATCGATCTGTAAAATCAGATTTACCTCCTTTTTTCTCCAATAATTTGATGGAATGAATTTCGATTCCTTTATCTATAGGTTTTAACATATCGTACATCGTTAGTGCTACCACCGATGCGCCGTGCATTGCCTCTACCTCTACTCCCGTTTTGTAAATGGTATGTACTTCGATGTCGATTGTAATTTCCAACTCCTTAATAGTATAGGTCACCGCAGTAAATTCGACTGGAATAGGATGGCAATCCGGAATCATATCGCTGGTGCGTTTTACGGCAAAGAGTCCAGCAGTTTTTGCCATTTCGAAAACATCTCCTTTTGGAACCGTTTTATTAACAATAGCGTCAATCGTTTCTTTTTTACTTACTTTTAGAATTGCTTGCGCTTTTGCAATTCGGAGTGTATTTGATTTGAATGTAATATTGACCATTGAGATTTTTGATTTATGAATTCTGATTTTAGATTTTAGATTTTGAAGATTGGAATTTGACTTTTGACTTTTAAATTTGGTTTTCTTTCCAAACAAAAGAATCATCTTCAAATAATTCTTTCCCCCAAATGGGTGTCATTGCTTTTATTTGTTCTACGATATCCTCACAAGCTTCAAAAGCAACTTTGCGATGTTTGGAGGAAACGAATACAAACAGACATATTTCGCCCGTTTTTACTACGCCAAGACTGTGATAAATATGCATACAAACCAAATTGTATTTGGCAAAAGCAGCTTCTCGGATTTCATGAAAAAGATCGTCGGCCATTTCTTGATAAGCTTCATAGTTTATAGCCACAACAGTTTTACCTTCGATTATATCGCTTCGGACTTGTCCTAAAAAAATATCGTGTGCTCCAATGTCTGTTTTTGTACTGTGTTTGGCAATACTATTGGCAATAAATTCGGGAGTAATTGGCCCGTTTACAAACACATTGTGCTTTTTTTTCTCTTTCATTTTGAATTATTTTAATATTTATTTTTCCAAGCTTCGATTCCACCTTTTAAACTAAAGACTTGCAAATTGGGAAATTTCTCTTGAATTAATTTTACAGCTTTTTCACTTCGTTGACCCGATTTGCAAAAGATTACTATTTTATTTTCAGTTGGAATAGTTAAAATCTCGTTTTCAAATTCACTCAACGGAATTGACTGGAATGAAAACGCATCTATTATTGGCAATTCACCATTTTCACGAACGTCGATAATTGAAATTTTCTCTATATTTCTTAACGTTTCAAATTCTTCAATTGAAAGTGTTTCAACATCTAAATTCAAACCACAAAACCATTCGTAATTAAAGTTTGAAAAATCGATTTTATTTTTCGGAAATTGAAGATTTGCATTTTCATTTGGACTAATTTCAAAATCATAAAATGTGTTTTCTAAAGCATTGAAAGACATAATTTTATTTGCCAATGGCTTTCCAGAACCAGTTATGATTTTCAAAGCTTCTGTAGCTTGCATGGTCCCAATAATTCCCGGAATAACTCCAAAAACGCCAACATCGTTGCACGAAATGGCAGAATCTGCATTGGGTGGTTTTGGAAATAAATCACGGTAATTGGTTTTGATATTGGTTTCAAAATCTCTGTAATTAAAAACACCAATTTGACCTTCAAAACGCAAAACGGCTCCGTAAATCAAGGGTTTTTCGAGAATAACACAAGCATCGTTAATGAGATATCGGGTGGCAAAATTATCAGAACCATCAATCACTAAATCATACTTTAATACTATATCCAACGCATTTTTATTGGTAATTTGTAAATTGTAAATGTCTATTTTAATTTCAGGATTGAGCGCCTCAATTTTTTTTGCTGCTGTGATTGCTTTTGATTGGCCAATATCATCTACCGTGTACAGAATTTGTCGCTGCAAGTTCGACATTTCTACCACATCAAAATCGACAATACCAATTGTGCCTACACCAGCCGCCGCGAGGTATAGCAATGCAGGACAGCCTAAACCACCAGCGCCAATCATCAGCACTTTTGCCTGTGCAATTTTATCCTGACCAAGTTGCCCAATTTCTTTGAGCTGAATTTGTCTTTGGTATCTATTGGTTGAATTCATTTTAAAAAAGTTAGAAATATGAGGCACGAAATATGAGGCAGTGTTATTAAATTAAGGATTCGTCTGTTCGAGTGTTTTATTAAAAATGCGATAGCTTTTTTAATAAAATGTATCGAGAACTCTACTTTTATAGGCTTCTCGATACTATTTTTAATTGTAAAGCTATCGCATTACAATTAAAAATCACTCGAAGTGACGATAAAAGTCTTAACTTAATGACATTGAAAACGAAGTACTCTTATCCCCCAGAAAATGGCGGTAAAAGTGCTATTGTATCTTTGTCGCTGATTACTATATTTTCTTGAATTACCTTTTTATTTACAGCAATCGAATAGTTCCTTTTGACCAAATCGGGAAACTGTTTTTCTAAGCTTTCTATTAAAGCAACGGTATCCTTTACTCCTTCGATTTTCCAGATTGATTTTCCAGTAATTGCAGCAATTTGACCAAAAAATAGTAGGTTTATTTCCATTTTAAATTAAGTTTGATGCGTTATTAAAATCTTCTTTTGTATTGATATTTTTAAAAAAGGTTGCTGTAAAAATTTCGTTGTTTTCAACAGGAATTACCTTCAACTTGAAGTGCACAACCATATCTTGCAATTTAATGGTTTTCTGATCAATGAGTTGCAACCATTTCTCTTCACAATCTTTAGAATAAACCCCAAACAAAGGTTCTAATCTTCCTTTATTTTGCAATAAAATAATTTGCGATTCTTTCCTGTTTTTATAGACAAAGTCAATCGCTGCAGTGTTCACGAAAGGCATATCACAACTCACAATAAAATTCAATTGACTATCCGAATGATTCAAAGCCGTGTAAATTCCGCCTGCAGGACCAATATCTTTTATCAAATCTGGAATTACTTTCAATCCAAATTTTTCGTATTCGGAATTATTAGAAATGATAACCAAATTATCAAAAATGGGTTTCAATTGGTCGATGACATATTGAATCATTATTTTACCATCCAAGACAAGCAAACCTTTATCGAAGCCCATTCGGGAGCTTTTCCCACCGGCCAGAATATAGGCATTTGTATTTTCTATTTTTAAATTCATTGTTAAGTAAAAATTAATTTTATTGATGCAAGAAGCAAAACCACTGCTAATATTTTATTTAATAATTCACTTTTAAATTTATTGGCACCAAAATAGGCACCCAAAATCCCACCTATTAAAGCTAGAATTATCATCAATCCCATTTCAGTTTTAAATTCAAACCCTTTAGTAAAAAGTCCTGCAAAACCAGCAATTGAATTTACAAAAATAAACAAGGACGAAACTGCTGCCGTTTTTTTCATATCGGCCCAATGCATCAACAAAATAATTGGACTTAAAATAATGCCTCCACCAATTCCTATCATTCCCGAAAACAAACCAATGATTGCTCCTATTAAAAGTGCTAAGAATACATTCTGCTTCACATCAAATGTTGCCGTTTTAAATTGAATTCCCAATAATCTCACTACTGAAAATAACAAAAGGACGGCTAGTATTTTTTTGTATAAACCGACATCAACCATAATCATTCCCCCTATAAATGCTGCTGGAAATGAAGCTAGCGCATAAGGCCAAAACAAATTCCATCTAAAAAAACCACCTCTGTAATATTGAATAAAAGCAATTAATGATACAAAAATATTCAGTATTAATGCCGTTGGACGCATCGTTTCTGGGGCAAATGAAAAAATAGCCATCAGAGCCAAGTACCCGCTTGCTCCGCCGTGACCCACAGAGGAATAAAGAAAAGCGACTACCACCAGTAATACACAAAATAAAATTTCTAAGTACATACGATTAAATTGTTTGGCAGATTTGTTCTTTAAATTCTTCGAAAGCTGCGTTTAATTTTATGTAACAAGCAATCAATTTCTCTCCCTCTTCGGTTACAACAGTGCCTCCTCCGCTCGATCCTCCCGTGTTTTTTATAACAAGGGGAACCTCCGAAATGGAATTCATTTTCTTAATCATTTCCCAAGCGTGACGGTAAGAAATTTTCATTTCGATTGCTGCAGCTTTGATTGAGCCTGTTTCTTTAATTTTTTCGAGCAATTCTTTTTTGCCCATTCCCATCAAATGACCGTTGCTGTTTTCGATGGAAAGATGTCCTTTGATTATTAAATTTTTCATAGTTACTGTGAATTATATTATTTTTTTCTTTTAATCATTAAGAAAATTAAGGTTCATTAAGATTAAAAAAACTTAATTTTCTAAATTATTACAAAAGCTTTACAAAATCATTCTCACGCTAACCAAATCTCCTTTTTTGAAATTTTCTTTTTCTTCTTCAAATTCTAGTAAACAATCGGCTACAGCAAAAGAATTCAGTTTATAACTCTCTTGATTGTTCAAAACAGTTACTTCTTTTTCTCCCATTTTTCCTTTTAGGAAATAAGTAAGTCCCGCTTTTTTATAAAAATCTTCAGCCAAAGGAAATGCCATTTTCTTGAAATATTCTTTCTTTGTAAAACTGCTAATAGCGGGAACTACATATTCATAAAAACAACTCATTACAGCCGCAGGATTACCCGGTAATGCAAAAACCAAAGTTTGATTGTGACGCCCAAAATAAAAAGGTTTGCCGGGTTTTTGTTTGATTTTATGGAATATTTTTTGCACTCCACAATTTTCTAAAGAAGCGGGAACTAAATCATAATCCCCAACCGAAACGCCACCCGTCAGAATAAGAATATCGGAACCTAATTGATTGGAAATGGCTAGCTCAATTTCTTCTTCGACATCATCGACTATTTCTACCGATTTAGGATTGATGCCCAACTGATTTAATGCCGCAATAAGACCGATAGAGTTAGATTCGAAAATTTTGCCTTCGGTAATCGTGTCTTCGGCTTTGGCGAGTTCTTTTCCTGTTACAATAATACTGACTGTTGGTTTTGAAAAAACAGTCACTTTATTGATGCCAATTCCAGCTAAAAACGAAATCGCAACCGGAGTCAATAATTGCTTTTCTTGCAAGGCTAATTCTCCTTTTTTGGTTTGAGAACCTTGTGGACGAACGTTAGCTCCTTTGACTAAATTAGCATCTTGAATTTCGATTGTATTTTCGATGCGATTGATTTTTTCCTGCATTACCACCGTGTCCGTACCGGGAGGAATGGGAGCTCCTGTAAAAATCCGAATCGCTTCGTTGGCAAGTAATTCTGTATGAGAAAAATTTCCTGTTTGGATTTCACCAACCAAGGTTAATGGACTTATTTTATCCCAATTTTCATAGGAAAAAGCATAACCATCCATTGCCGATTGATGAAAAGGCGGCGTATCTATTACAGCATAAATTGGCTCTGCCAATATACTTCCGTTGGCTTCGAGTAAAGCTAAAGTTTTTACTTTTAAAGAACAGCAATTATCATTGATGAGCTGTTTGGCTTCTTTTACATTTATCATAATTCTATTTATTTCGTTATGCCAAAAAAGGAATAACGGTGTTCAAAAAAAAGGGTTATCCTCCTATGCTAATCATACTTCTATTTTCAATTTTGGAAGGGTCAATTTTGGTGTAATCGCCTTGAAATTGTCCGCCTAAGGCAGCTGCTTTTGAAGCGACACATTGCTTGATTATGGGCTCAATATCCTCTGAATTTCTTAACGCTGTCAAGATATCGGCTTCGCCTTTGGAGAACAAGCAATTCTTCATTTTACCATCGGCTGTTAGTCGCATTCGATTGCAATTACTGCAAAATGGAGCACTCATCGTGCTGATTATCGCAAAAGTTCCTTCGTGACCGAAGGGTTTGAATTTTTTTGCTGTTTCATTTGCACCATCTTTCATTCGAATGAAATTGTATTTTGTTGCGGCAACATCCAATATTTCCTGATAGCTAAAAACTTTTTGGGTATTCCATTGGTTTTTATCGAAAGGCATAAACTCAATAAATCGAACGTGAACGGGTTGGTTTCTGGTCCAATCTATAAAATCAAGAATTTCCAAATCATTAAAATCTCGCATTACAACAGTATTTATTTTTACGTGAAATCCTTGGTCTATAAGTTGTTGAATGTTGTTCCACACTTTTTCGAATACATTGCGCTTAGTAATACTGTGAAATTTGTCTTTGTTGAGTGTGTCAAGGCTTACATTAATCGATTTTATTCCTGCTTTTTTAAAAACGTCGATAAACTCATTGGTACGAAGTCCGTTTGTGGTTAAAGTGAGTTCTATTGGATATTTTGAAAGTGCCGAAACAATTTCGCTAAAATCTTTTCGAACCAATGGTTCTCCTCCGGTAAGACGTATTTTTTTGACACCCAATTTCACAAATTCTCTGGCGATAGCATCGATTTCATCAATCTTCATTAAACGAGAAGAAGGCATAAAAGATGTGTTTTCGTCCGGAATGCAATACTGACATCTGAAATTACATACATCTGTCAGAGAAATACGCAGGTAATCGTGTGCTCTTCCAAAATTATCTTTCAACATAATTAATTATTTCTGGTTTTAATTGCCTATTTATTGGACTTTACAACGATTAGGTTTCAATTTAAACTGTTTTCCAAATTTAAGCTTTTATATCTAAATTCTTTAGGAGTTAAGGTATAATTTAGGCTGTTTTTTACCAAATTGCTTCCAAAGTAATCTTCGGTTCAACAATTTGATAATTTCGACCTAGCATATCCAAAAAAACCACGAATTAAATAAATTCACACTTCATAGATTAGCTAATTTATGAGAATTTATATAATTCGTGGCAACTACAAAATGACAAAAAATATTAAATTAACTAACTATCTATTTTAGACTAAGTTTTCCCAAATAATCCCATTCGGCATAGGCTCCTTTGTAATTTTTAACATTTTTAAAACCTAAAACATTAACCATATAAGTATAAAGTGTTGCTCCTTTTATACCTGTTTTACAATACAATAAATAGGTTTTTTCGGGAGATAGCTCTATTGCTGCTACTTTTTTAAATTCATCTGGAGATATAAAATCATTGTTTCCTGTTTTAACCAAACTTTCATAAGGAATGTTTATAGCTCCTTTTATGTGTCCATTGCTGTAGGTACTTTTCTCGTTTCTCACGCCATTGAATTCGTCTGGTGTGCGCGCATCAATAATTATTACATCGGGATTGCCAATTACAGATTCAACATAAGCCGCATCGGCATTGATTTCGGGAACTACATTCACATTAAATGTTTTAGTTTTTACTGTTGGCACGTCAGAAGTCAATTTTATACGTGCATCTCTAAAAGCGTTCATTTCTTTATGCAAAACTTTTACGTCTTTGGCTCCTAGATATTTAAAAATCCAATACACTAGAGTAGCATATTTTTGAGTTCCTTCGTCATAAACCACAATAGAATCTTCATTTGAAATACCTTTATTCCCAAGAATTTTAGCTACATCTTCTAACGGTAACATCGTTCCATCAATTTTTGGATCTTTTTCATTTAGAATTGTATAAGGAATATTAATGGCTCCTTCGATATGTGATTGTGCGTATAATTTATCTTTGCTGGCATCTACGATAACCAAATTCGGTTTTTCTTTTTGCAAAGCGATAAATTCCTTTGCAGTGATTAGGTCTTGAGCGAAAGTGTTACTTACAAATAAAATAAATATAAATAAGGAACTGAATAATTTTGTTGCATTCATAGCATTCTGTTTTTTGAGTTTAAAAAAAGTGTGAGTACTATTATTTCAAAATACTCACACCACTATTTTTTGGGTTATTTAATTACAATTTGCATTTGAATTTGCAAAACATCTTGGTAAGGTGTGCCATAAGGAATCGCAGCATCGGCATAATTGTACTGATAGTTTATTTGTAATCTTGTCCATTCGTTGAAAAAGTAATTTATTCCTGTTGTCCATCTTATGGCAGTATTACCACTAATGCTATTATTAGGATCGTAAGTTTCATATTTAAGAACTGGTTCTAATTTCCATTTGGTTTTGTATAAAGCAGTAACATAATAGCCACTTCTATCAACTGAACCTGCTACAGTAGTAACTTCTCCTCCACAACCTCCACCAGTAGTGTAGGATCCTTCATCTGTTCCTTTGATATATTCGCCTTGTAAGGTGAAATTTTTGTATTTTATTAAAGCATCAAAACCTAGTCTAGTACGACTATCGGGCTTTGTAGCTGTAGCAGAAATAGGAGTAAATTTACCAGTTTCATAGCTACCTCCAAGAGTAATATATTTGCTTGGAGAAAAGGTCAATCTTGAAATATATGTAAAATAATTATCGCTAAGTGTCTTATATTCAATATCATCTCCTATCACATCACGTCCTTCACCGTTCATTATAGCAAATTGGTAACCAATTACGTCTTTTACACCTGCTCCCATTTTAATTTTATCGCCGGTTCCTCCTAGCACGGTGATACCCATATCGCGAATAGGCCCAGCTAATTGATTCACTACTTCAGAACGATCTATGGTATATAATTTATGACAAGCTTGAATTTGTTCTGCTCCAAACGGACTTTTAAATTGACCTACTGCTGCCTTAAAATAAGAACCATAACGATCGTATGACACATAAGCATCGCAAATTCCAAATCCAGCGGCAGGCGAAAGTTCCATTATAAAATAATATGAAAAATCATAAGGAACATTTCCCATTACACCCAGTCTGGCGCGGTTGAAAAAAAATCCGTTTGTGTCTAAGTTTGAGGTTCGATTGCCATTTACACCTGTATAAGTATGTTCATATTGGGGTTGAATAAATCCAAATATTTTGATGCCATCTCCTTCACCAGGACTTTCGCAGCCTTGAGAATAACTCATTTGAAATGCAAATGTGATTGCAAAGAATAGTATTATTTTTATTGATTTCATAATATTGATTTTTATTTTTTAGATGTAATAATTCGCTATAAATCTAACTATGACGACTATTACATTTTTTTGGTTTGATTAATTGATTAAAAATTAAATAGGAGAAACATAAGTTCCATCGGTTTTATAATATCCAAAGTTGTTGTTCCAAGCGCTTAAATCACCTTGCCAAGTTGATTTTCTGATGGCAACAGAACCGTTTTTCATAGTGTCCCAAATAATTCCGTTGGCTCCAAAACTTAAACTTTTAGCATTGTCAAAACCTACAACATTCAACCAAGCCGAAGTAATGGAAGAGGTTTGTCCTGTATAGCAATAGGTTACAAAAGTTGTAGCTGCAGGATTAAATTTGTTTAATCCATCAATGGTCAAACCGTCGGCTACGTCTATTCGATAGGCACTTGTAATATGTCCATAAGTATCCCAATCTGCTTGTCCCCATTTGTTATTGATAAAGTAATTAGTAGGGTTTGCTAGAACATCCGTTTTGGATACTGTCCAAGCCGCATTGGCCAATGCAATAGCAATACGTGCTTTTAAAATTTCTTCTCCGGTAGTTTTTCCGGTAGTTAGCACAGGAGATTTAAATTGAGAAACTGTAGCGGGTGCTCCTGTTGTAACCCAATTCGCGTGATTTAATTGAGCGGCATTCGAAGTCCATTTTGATTGAAAGGCTGAATGCCAACCCGCCATTCCCCATTTGAGAACGTGAGAAGTATAACCACTTAATCGCAAAAAAGCAACTGCACGAGCAGCAGTTTGTCCAGTGTAACATACTACTAAAATTGGTTTTGTTCCTGCATTAGGCGCAGCAGTCAAAATATTAGCTAAAGGAACATTTACTGCATTTTTAATATGACCATTGTCAAAATCTACAGCTGAGCGAATGTCCATTACATAATAATCCGGAACAGAATAGTCGGTAACATTTACATTTATTGCATTTGCTGGCTTTACCCATGTGGCATCAACGATATTTGCAAAATCCTTATTGGTACTTTTCATATACTCAGTTAAAATAGTATATTCATCGACACTGGCTTCTTCATATTCTCTACAACTTGTAGCTGCAAATAGAGGTATAATTACCGCTATTATTAAAATTGAAATTCTTTTTTTCATGATTTTTAAATTAGTTTAATTGTTAACAAACTATTGGTTATTTTATTCATTTTGTAAAATATACTCATTTTACTATTGCAAAATTCCGAAATATTAATAATTCCTAACTCTATAGTCATTTGGAATAAAACAGTTTTTTATCCCATATTTATCAATTTAAAAGTTGATAAATATCAATTTTTAATACGTATTTTTGTAGTATAAAATAGTAGAAATATGTTACTAGATTGCCTTAAAGACATCAAACATGATAGCGCATTTGAGTTGTTAACTGATTCAGATAAAGCCATTTTAAATAAAAACAAAAAAACACTTTTTTATAAAAAAAATGACATCATTCTCAAACAAGGTACCGTTGCAAATAGTATAGTATATAGCAAAACTGGTTTTTTTAAATTGGGAATGGAAGGCAATCAAAAAAATGTCATCCTAATTCTTAAAGGAAACAAAACTTTTTTAGGATTATCTAGCTTGTTTTGTAAAGAAAACATCTATTTATACAATGTTACAGCTACCGAAGATTGTGAAGTTGAAATTTATGATAATATAGCTTTCAAAGAAGTACTTGCGAGAAATGTGGCATTCTCAAATGAAATTATAAAATTCCTAAATCATAATTCATCCCGTATTTTTAAACGTTTTATGAATATGATGGAAAAAAATTCTAGAGGAAAAGTAGCTTTTATGTTGGTTTGCTTGGCAAATAGTGTGTATTTTAAAAACGAATATACAATGTCTCTCAGTCGTCAAGATATGGCTGATTTCTTGGGAATTTCTGTTGAAAATGTAATCCGAATTTTAAAAGAACTAGAAAATGATGGTTTAATTAAAGTCAATGGTAAATCATTCCAATTAATCAACAACGAAAGTTTGCATAAAGTATGTGAATTCGGTTAATCCTCTAAGGAATTATACACTCTTTTTTTCTCGTTTTCAGCATCATTTGATAATTTCCGTTGATTAATCGTTTTAAGAATTTGTCGTCTTTTTCATGACAATGAATACACGCTCCTACTTCAAGCATCTTCTTTTGTTCTTTCAAATCCAACGGAAATAAATAATCGTGAGAGGAATACCTCGTTTTTGGGTTTACATCTTTCATAAAGCCAATCCAAGCATCCTGTGGCAACTTATCTTGAGGAGAATTCGCATAATAAGGTGAAAATTCCCAACGAGCAGTTTTTGATTGAACACTATAATTTAATGTTCCTTTTCCAAAACCTAAAGCTTGGGAATTGATGTGGCAAGACGCACAATTTCTAACCGATTTGGAGGTAGTATGAGCCGCATTTGGGGCATACCATCGAACAAATTTTTGATTGCTCCCCTTTTTATTTCCTTTAAAACTAGATTTATCCAGGGTCATTATCATACCCGGAATCGCTGGGACGAATTCTTTGATTTTTCCTATTTTTTTCACACCAATTGTTGGTGGTGCATAACCAAACTCTGCTACATGCTCTATCCATCGGCCCAAGGTTTTATCGGCATTGATTACTTTCGGATCATAATCTGTATGACAACCAATACAAGTTGGTGCCCAAGCTGTATGACACATACTACAAGAAACTTTTTGATGAACCGCATCTCGTGGACAGGCTTTTTTTATGGAAAGTTCCTTTTTAGAAATTTTAGAAACTAAAAAAGCATTTCCTTTATCGTCTTTGTATGTATTTACCAAGGGAATTGAACCTTTTTTAGTCGCTAATACATTTTCTGAACTGTGTTTGTAACCTCTCAATCCATAATCTAATGCAGAAATATAATCCATCAAAGCCTTTGTTTGATTGGATTTTCCTTGTGTGTGACAATCTTCGCAACTTATTTTTAATGCATCGGCTTGGTGTTTGTACTTTTTGCCATCACCCATTATTTCTTGTGAAATATGACAATCAATACAAAGCATTCCTGCTTTGTGATGCACGTCTTCGGGGGCTTTTTCAAAAACTCTTCCATCTAGTAAAATACGGTGGTTTTTGCTGTTTTTCACTTCGTTTGGTTGAAGCAAAGTTTCGCTCCAACCTTCATAATTGGTTGCAATTCGACCCGAACGACTGTGGCAACCAAAACATTTGGTGTTGTCAACATTGAGATTGATTTGCGGATGAATCTGGTCTTTGATATTGGGTTTTATACCATTATAATTCAAATGGCAAGCCAAACATCCTCCTCCACGTGAGAGTTCATTTACAGCCGAATAATGCTCCTTTTCATTTCCTAAATGACAAGTGGCACATTTGTTTTTGAGGTGGATATCTGCTGCAGTTTGTCCTAAATGCTCAATATGAAATAGGGAATCGCTAGGTTTAAATTCCCCAAAAAGTTTTTTATCAACACTGATAATTCCTGAGTTGGTGGTCATCAAAGATTTTTGAATTCGGTCTAGTTCTTTGGAATGACAATTTGCCGTGGCACAAGTTTGATCAGCATTTTGAAGATTTCCTGGAATTAGAAACATTCCTTTATGAGCTGTCTTTTTATCTTTAGAATGGATGTTTCCCAAATGGCAAGACGCACAACCAATAATTTTAGGATCGTGGTACCTGTTAAAACCCGTCATTTCGCTATGGCAAGACAAACAAGACTCTTGGTTGTTGACAACTTGATATTCTTGATTTTCCTGCTTACAACTGACCAGTTGAAGAGTTATAAAAAGTAAAAAAAACAGACTAAATATTTTTATTTGGCTCAAAATGAATAGGATATAAATCAAAAATAGTAAATAAAAAGAATCTATTTACTATTTTGAAAATACAACAAAAAACAAACTATTTTCTAATCAACAACCTTGATCTTTACTGACTGCTGATTTTTTAGGTCTTACAATTACTTTAGGCTTGGCTACAGGAGCTTTAGGAGTACTAATTTGATTTCCTTGTGATTTATTGGCATCTGAAATAAATTGGGCGAAATCAACCACAGCAGTTTCATCATTATATTTTGTTGGATTTGCTGCAATTTCTTTCCAATTTGCAGCTTTTAAATCATCGTATCCTACAGCCAAATAACCACTATTTTCTATTCCCATCTGCTTCAAAATCATAAAAGGTACATTGGCTTCGGATGCGGAACTTCCATACAATATTGCTTTTTTATTTTCACTTTTTAATGCGTTAAAAAAGTCCATATTTTCATCATTCAATAAATTGACTTTGTAAATATTTATAGCTCCAGGTAAATGTCCTTTTGCGAAGTCAAATTGACTACGGACATCTACTAAAACAATCGATTTATCTTTATTCAAAATCGCTTTGGCAACCTCTTGTGGCGCAACTTGAAAACTAGCAATTTTTATTTCGGATAGTTCTTTTTCTAATGGAGTTTTAAAAGTATATTTTTCCGTTTTTAGAAATATAAAACTAAGAGCAATCACAATTAGCATTGCAATAACTCCAAAAATGATCCAATTGGTTTTAGAAAATTCTGAAGTGTTATTTATAGGTTTTGTTTCCATTTCGATTTATATTTTACTTTTAAAAATTATACTAGCAACCTTCATCTTTACCCGCTTTTTTCTTTGGAGTAACAAATTTTGGAGTAGCGGTTGATGTTGATTTTTTAGGAACAATTGCTGAACTATTTTGCAGACTTGCAGCACCACCAGGAATAAATTCGTCAGGATTAGGCAATCCTAAATGTGCACCAACAGCTTTGCGAAAACTATAAATTTCAAAGGCTTCGTCTGGGTCTGTTTCTAAAGGTTTTGGTGGATTTAAATACAACTGATAAAATTGATTTAAACCTCCGTTGAGGACTTTTAGATTCTTAATTCCTGCTCTTCTCAGAATTATCCAAACTTGATCAGGAACAATAGTTCCATTAGAAAACAAAACCACATTATAAGCTTCTGAATCAAATAGGTCTTGATTTTCTTTCGTTAATATTTTTTCATATGGAATATTGATAGCTCCCGGAAGTGTGAATTTTGCATACTGATCAGCGTCTCTTAAATCAACTAATAAGTACGAAGGGTCTTGACCAATCATCACTTTTGCCAACTCATCAGGTTGAATAAACCGATTGCTATTTACTGATTCTAACAACAAATTATTGGGAGTAACTCCCGTGTATTTCGCCGATTTCAAAAATTCTTGATTTCTTTTGGCATCTATAGAATTACTCTTATCGGGCAAAAAAGCCAATAAAATAGATAATCCAATGGGAACTAAGGCTAAAAATAGATATCGTTTTTTCATTTTAAATTAGGTCTGAGATAGAAAATAATGACAATTGAAATTTATATTCTATTAATATTCCACACTTTTTATGCGTTTCCGAATAAGCGAGGTTACATAAAAGGCAACTATGGCAATCACCGAAATTCCAACGGTAAACCAATACGGGCTGATGTTGAAAAATTCTGGCACCGTTACATCTCCAACATTACTTGAATTATAAAAATTCTCAAACAAAGGAAACATTTCAGAAAACACAAAAACGCCCAATATCATTCCTCCGTAGAATACAAATCCATCTAATTTTCCGATAGCTACAGCGGTTATAGAAGTTCCTGGACAAAATCCTCCAGTTACAAATCCCAATCCCATTATGAGTCCACCTACAATAATGGGCCAAACTCGTGCTGGCAATCCGTCTAAAACTGCCATATTTATGTATCCAAAATAATCCATAAATAGCAATCCTATTGAAGCGGTAAGTGCTGCTGTAAAAAACACTTGAAGTACTGCAAAATCATATCCATAAAAAACGCCTGCCAATTTTCGAGAGGAAGAAAATCCGGATGATTCGAGAACGAATCCAAATCCCAATCCTACAATAATGGCTATGATATTATTCCATTGATCAGAAATTAATTCTGGTATTAAAGGTCCCATAAGGTAAAAGTTTAGAGTTTAGAGTTTAGAGTTTAGAGTTTGATGTTATATCCATAATTTTCGAAAGAAATAAGCAAAAAGAAATCCGCCTCCAAAAATAGAGAGCATCGCTATATAGCCTCCCAATGACAATACGGTCATTCCACTCAAGGCGGCTCCGCTAGTGCATCCTTTGGCAAATTGCGCTCCAAATCCAAATAGCAGACCTCCTAATAAGGCAAAACCCAATCGCTTTCTAGCGGTAATTTTTGGAGAATGTTGCACTCTGAAATAGACTCTTCCTGATAGGGATCCAGAGATAAAAGCTCCTGCTAAAACACCAATTACTTCAAAAACCAACCAATTATTAATAGGTGATTTTCCACCTGAAAATTGTTCGGCATAATAGGAGTTGTTTGTTGCGTGGGTTGGTGCTACTTTCAAAACAGTTTCGGTTACCACTGCCTTAGCTGCACCAGATGCTCCCAACCCTCTTCCAGTAAGAAAGAAAGTCAATATTAAAATGAGTCCTAATAGAAACCCTCCAAAATAGGGATTCCAATAGACGTGTTGTTTATCTGATTTTATATTCATTTTTTTTTGTTTTACTATTAATAAAGAATACGTGTTATTTGACCTGCTTCAACCATCAATACTCTAAAAATCAAACCACTTAGAATAATTAAAATAGCAGGTACAACAACCGGAACTTTGAAACCCATCAATTCGAAAACCTCTAAGATTAATGGCAATAACAACCCTAATGTTACAAAGAATCCAAAAAATAGTGTAGTCATATCGCCACCAACTAATATTTTAACAGCTTCGACTTGCATTTCGTTTCCAGCATAATAGCCCATTATCAAGTGGATGATTAAACCGACTTCGATCACAATTAATAAAACATCGATTTTGCTAAACAAATGTCTTTCGTAGGTTGATTTGGCAAATAAAATAATGGTTGCTGCTGCTGTAGAAAGTCCAGAAACCAAGAACAACGGACCTAAAATGGCATTATTCCAAAGCGGGCGTGCATTGAAAGCAGAGAGTAAAATACCCGTGTAAATTCCCAGCACAATTGTCAATGGAATCAAAGCCAAAGCTATATATCTTTTGTATTTCACACATAAATCTTCTAATTTATATAGTATAGGAAATTTATTATAATTCAGTTTCGGAAATAATTCTCTCAAATAAGAGAAAACCCAAAATATAGAAAGTGGCGTTACTATTAATAAAACCCAAGCTCCCCAAGACATAGGCGATTCAAGCCGAATTGTAGTGTAGAGTTTCCAAGAATAAAACGGATTTCCTAAATCAATAATTAAGGCAAATAATCCGATTGCTAAAGCAAAAGGCACAATTAGTGGAGCCCATTTGGCTGCTCCTTTTAATTCGTCATCTTTATTTAATAAATGTGTAAAGGCTGAAAATAGTAGAATTCCTGCCGATAATCCTCCTAAAAATAAATATAAGGATATTGGGAATTCCCAAATTGATAAATGGGGATCTATATGAGGAATATTTCTACCGCTGATGAAAACTTCTTCGTTCATTGTGTGTGGTTTGTTGTTACTTTAAAATCTGTTTAAATCAAATAATAAACATTAGGCGATGTTCCCGCTTCTTTTGCCAAAACTTTGTGTTTTCTAACGGCTAATAATTGGGCAACTTTACTATTCGAATCGTCTAAATCGCCAAAATACATACAGTTGGTTGGACAAACTGAAACACAAGCTGGATCTTGACCTTTTTTAACTCGATGAATACAAAAGGTGCATTTATCGACTACTCCCAAATCGGGATGGCGGTATCTCGCATCGTAAGGACAGGATTCTATACAAGCGCCACATCCAATACATAAATCTCTATCAACTAATACAATTCCACCTTCGACAATATGACTGGCTTCTGTTGGGCAAGTTCTCACGCAAGGTGCGTTGTCACAATGATTGCAACGTTCTGACCTTAATTCTATATCTACTTCAGGATAAGTACCATTAACCGATTCGGTTACCCAATCTCTACAATATCCTGATGGAACATCATTTTCTGTTTGACAAGCCACTACACAGTCGCTACATCCTACGCATTTTAGCGTATCTATAACCATTACATATCTCATCTTAGACTATTTCTTTAGGGTTCTCCGTTAATATTGTTACAAAATTCCCTCTCATTCCAGTTCCTCCCATCAAGGGATCGACCATTAATTTTGTAATTAATTCGGTGTCATTCACACCTTTTCCGTAGGAACGTTTCATATCTGGATTTTTTTGTCCAAATCCGTGAACCATATAAACGGAATCATACCGAATCCGTTCTGTTAGACGTACTTTGATAGAAAATGTAGAAACCACATCGTCTTGGTTTTTTAACCAAACAGGCTGACCTGATTTCAGATTCCAAATTTTTCCCACTTTTGGATTCACCCATAATGTATTTTCGTTTCTCAAATCATTCAAATTCGGACTGTTTACTGTTTTGCTAAAAGTGTGCATCGGTGCTCTTCCATAATTCAAGCGGAAATACCCTTTTGGCGGTTGTTCGTGAGCCGTATAAACAGGCATTGGATCAAGTCCAACTTCTTTTAGTTTGTGGGAATACAATTCAATTTTTCCAGAATCGGTTTTGAAAATATGCTCTGCACCTTCTTCTATATATAAAGGATTGTTGGATCTTGGGAAATTTTTCACACCAATTTTTTTCATTTCTTCAAGTGAAGTTCCCACTTGTTTGAATTGCCAATCTAAAATATCGGTATAATCATTAAATTTATAATACTCGCCTAAACCCAGTTTTAAACCAATTTGTTTTCCAATCCACCAACCGGGTTTCGATTCCCAACGTGGTGCAACAGCAGGCATTCTCAAAGCAATAGAAGGTGTTCTAAAATCTGAATTTCTTAAGTCATCGTGTCTTTCTAAGTAAGAACACTCGGGTAAAACCACATCGGCATAACCTGCAATTTCAACTGGATAAATATCAATTACCACCAAAAACTCTAATTCTTTGATGGCTTTAAGCATCATCTCTTTTTCGGTTGGAACAGATTGAGTCAGATTAGTTCCTGCCACCATCCAAGCTTTTACTTTATGAGGTGTATCTTCTGAATCAATAGAAGCACGAATCACTTCGTTAGTAACTCCTTGATTTGCAAAAGGCAAATTAACATTTAAGTCTTTGGCTTGCCAAGCTGATTCAGGATATTCTGGATGAGGAAATTTTGGCATTGGAACTTTTTCATTAAAATAAAAACCGCCTCTTCGTCCCCAAGTTCCTAAAAGTGCATTCAAAATTCCGATGGCACGAGTTCGTTGAGCATCATCACCATACCAAGTAGAATGACGACCCGGATGTATCATTGTTGCTGGGGCAGCTTTTGCCATTTCACGAGCAGAATCACGAATTAATTTTGGAGTTAAATCCGTGATACTATAAGCCCACTCTGGTGTAAATTGACGCACGTGTTCTTTGATTTCGTTGAAACCCGTTGTGTATTTGGCAACATATTCCTTATCGTATAAATCTTCGAAAATGATCACATTCATCCAAGCCAACAATAAAGCCATATCAGTCGCAGGACGAATAGGTAACCAATATTTTGATTTACTCGCAACTGTGGATAATCTTGGATCAACGGTGATAATAGAAACCCCTTTATCTATAGCTTCGGAAACTTCTTGAACTTGTGAGTTGTGCATATTTTCGCCAATATGAGAACCAATAAAAACTAAACATTTGGAATCACGCATATCGGTACATTCTGGAGAACCACAACTTTCTCCGAAAGTCAGTTTTAATCCTTCATCACGAGGGCCACGACATTGAGCAAAAGCGGGTTCAGCAACAGTATCCGAGCCATAAGCACTAAAAAGATGTTCTAAATGACTTCCAATGGCGCCGTGTTTAAGCAGAGCAAAACTTTCTGCTCCATATTTGGATTTGATATCCTGCATTTTGGTTGCTACTAAAGAAATGGCTTCTTCCCAAGATGCTTCCCGAAACACTGATTTTTCTCCTTTTTTTGACACTCGAATGAGTGGTGTTTTGAGCCTATCTTCATCAAAATGCATTCCCAAACCGCCAGTTCCTCGGGTACACAATCGACCTTTGCTGTGTGTATCTATATCGTTGCCAATAATTTTTTTGATTGTTCCCTTATCATCGACATACGTCCAACCAGCACATTTCCAAAAGCAAACATCACAATAGGTTGGAAATCGTTTTAAATCGGGGCGATCATAATTAAAATCTTCTTTTTCTGCACCAAAAACATCAACTGAATAAAGGGATCCTGCAACTGCTGCTGCACCAGCTCCCCACATTGAAATTTTTATAAAATCTCTTCTGGTTGAATTCATATTTAACTATTTAATTTGTTATGAATTTTTACAAATTCACATCTTTTACCTTTTAAAAAAATTCTATTTTTTGAGTGTTTTATTAAAATACTGATGTAAATTTAATTTTTATAAAATTATCTAAATATGACATTTATCATATTCAATATCCATTCAATATTTCCATTTTTTGGTGGATAAAATAGTATTCAACACATAAAAAAAAAGTAACAAATGTTACATAACTTCCTTTTTTCTAGAAGAATGAACGAAATATTTGAAAAAAAAAGTATTTCAGATGACTTTTTTGAAAAGGGATGTTTTGGTCTTATTTAATAATCGATAAAATGACAAATAAAATATTTTTTAAAGCTCAAATATTTTTTAATTTTTTTTGCTTCTATAACAAAAAAAGATCCTTTTGGGACCTTTTTTTAATAATTAGTGTAAAATTTCCGTGCATCAATAAGTACAATTTTTAAGTTTTTAGAGAGGTTTGCGTTGTCAATTATTTATTTTCACCAAAAATGCCTCTGAACTGCAAAAAAGAAAGCACTATTTCTTTAAAAAAAAGCTTAAAATAATCTCTTTTACTGTTTGTGTATTAATTGAGTTTTGTTTCTAAAAGCAAGCACTTGCATAATAACTGACAAAACTATGGTCAGCATTGCGCCAATAAAGTTAAGCCATAAATATCCCAATTTTTCTTCACCACTTGGATAAATATAAATGGCGAAGTAATAGATGATAAAAATAGTTACTTGGCTCATTACAGCACTATAAAAAATGGCTTTAGATTTGACGTATTTAATATAAAACCCAACAAGAAAGATTCCCAAAACGGTTCCGTAAAATATGGATCCTACTATATTTACTAATTGAATTAAATTTTCGAATAACGTGCCGATACTTGCAAAAAGAATGGCTATAATTCCCCAAAACAAGGTGAAAAATTTAGTAACATTCACATAATGTCTTTCGGTTTTTTCCTTTTTTTGGTTTCGCTTATAAATATCGATTGCTGTGGTCGATGCCAATGCGTTGAGTCCTGATGCGGTCGAAGACATTGCCGCCGAAATAATTACTGCCAGTAACAAACCTATCAATCCCTTTGGCAAATAATTTAAGATGAAATGAAAAAATACATAATCTTTATCATTCGTTTCGCTATTTTTATCCGCTTTCAGAATAATTTCTTTTGCGTGATCTCTCAAATCTTTTTCTTTACTGGACAATGTTACTAACTCTTTTCGAAGAATTGGGTTGTCATAATCTTGATTGAGTTGATCAATGTACAGTAAATTGACCACTTTCTTATCTTCTGAAAGTGCTTCTAATTTTTTCTCTAATACGTGATATTGTTCTTTATATATTGACTTTTCGACAATTATTTTATTATTAGGATTAAAATTCAAAGGAACTGGGTTGAATTGAAAAAAAACAAAAACCATCACTCCTGTAAGCAAAATAAAGAATTGCATCGGCACTTTTAGCAAGCCGTTCATAATTAATCCCATTTGACTTTCTCGAACTGATTTTCCAGATAAATAACGTCC
>JBBQSZ010000043.1:0-28055 GCA_038234745.1 Flavobacteriales bacterium
AGGATGGGGATATACTGAAGAATCAAAACCAATGTTGAATACTTCTCACGGCTATATTCCTTGGGATGATGCACACCACGCTGAAATGTCGCAAACTAATGGTGAAATTGATGGTCGTTGGGTTTTCATTAATGGAAATAATACGCCGCGTGTGGCTAGAATTGATTTAAAAAGATTCAAAACTGCCGAGATTATCGAATTGCCAAATTCAGCAGGAAATCACTCTTCTCCATTTATTACTGAAAATACGGAGTATGTTGTTGCAGGAACACGTTTTGGAACCCCTCCTGATTATGAAAATGGCGACGTACCCATTAATACCTATAAACAAAATTATAAAGCGCACATTAGCTTTATAAAAGTAAGTAAAGAAGGAACAATGGATATTGCGTTCCAATTGCGTTTGCCTGCTGTGAATTTCGATTTATCGCATGCTGGAAAAGGAAAATCTCACGGTTGGTTCTTTTTCTCTTGCTACAATTCTGAACAAGCGAACACTTTGCTTGAAGTGAATGCGTCTCAAAAAGACAAAGACTTTATTATGGCGGTAAATTGGAAAAAAGCCGAAGAATATATAAAAGCGGGTAAAGGTAAAATTGAGAAAGTAAAATATGCTCATAATGTTTGGAATGACAAAACACATTCTGCCGAATCTACTATTAAAACAGAAGTTTTGGTGCTTGATGCAATGGCCTTGAAAGATATTTGCTATATGATTCCTTGTCCAAAATCACCTCACGGTTGCGATGTGGATCCATCAGGAGAATACATTTGCGGAAGTGGAAAATTAGCGGCTTTAATTCCTGTGTTTAGTTATACAAAAATGTTGAAAGCTATTGCCGATAAAAACTTTGAAGGCGAATATAGCGGAATTCCAGTGATCAAATATGAAGCTGCATTGCACGGAGAAGTTAAAAAACCAGGTCTTGGACCATTGCATACTGAATTTGATGGAAAAGGAAATGCGTACACCACTATGTTTGTGTCTTCTGAAATCGTAAAATGGGACATAAAAACATTGAAAATTTTAGATAGAGTTCCTACTTATTATTCTGTTGGACACTTAACCATTCCTGGTGGAGATACTAGAAAACCGTATGGTAAATATATGATTGCCTACAATAAAATTACAAAAGATAGGTATTTGCCAACAGGTCCAGAGTTGACACAGTCAGCACAATTATATGATATCACTGGCGACAAAATCCAACTTTTATTAGATTTCCCAACTATTGGAGAACCGCATTATGCACAAGCAGCTCCAGCCGATTTGATTCGAAATAATGGTCAGTTGAAATTTTATAAAATTGAAGAGAATCAAAATCCTTTCGTTACAAAAGGAGAAAAAGACTCTAAAGTAGTACGAAAAGGAAACCGAGTTGATGTTTATATGACTTGTGTTCGTTCGCATTTTTCACCAGATAATATCGAAGGAATTCGAGTGGGAGATGAAGTTTATTTCCACGTTACGAACTTAGAACAAGACTGGGATGTACCTCACGGTTTTGCTGTAAAAGGAGCTAAAACTGTCGAGTTATTAATAATGCCAGGTGAAACTGCAACGATGAAATGGGTTGTTGAAACTGCAGGAACAGTGCCGTTTTATTGTACTGATTTCTGTAGTGCGCTGCACCAAGAAATGCAAGGTTACATTAGAGTTTCTCCTGCAGGAAGTACAGTTCCATTATCATTTAGTTTGGGTACAAATATGCCTGCCGCTAAATAAATAAAACTAGTATTATTGGGGGAACAAAGATTCTTTGTTCCCCTTTTTTTTACCAATAATTATGAAATGCACATTCTACAAAATATAAAAAGTATGTGATTTTCATCTTCAACTTTAAACTAAATATTTTTTATTATGAACACTTCAAAAATATCCTTATTTTCAAAAGTGCTTCTTTTGATTACAAGTGCTTTATTATTTTGCTCTTTATTGTTTCCAATGTGGAGAATAGAACTTACCGCTCCTCAATACCCAGAAGGGTTGGTACTATTGTTACACGCTAACAAAATTGGTGGGAATGTTGACATTATCAACGGATTGAACCATTATATTGGAATGAAAACCTTGCATACCGAAGATTTTGTAGAATTCAAATTCTTGCCTTATGTTTTCGGGTTTTTCGGATTATTTGCTTTGCTAATGGTCTTTGTAGCCAGAAAAAAAGGTGTGATTTTACTTTTTGCCACTTTTGCGCTTTTTGTAGTTTTAGCAGCGGTCGATTTTTACAGATGGAATTATGATTACGGACACAATCTTAATCCTCATGCGGCGATAGTTGTTCCCGGAATGGCGTATCAACCGCCATTGATAGGATACAAACAATTGCTGAATTTTGGAGCCTATTCTATTCCAGATATCGGCGGTTATATGATGATTTTAGCAGGCATTCTGATGCTTGTAATTGTGGTTAAAGAAACAAATTTGTTAAAGAAATTTAAAAAACAAAACATTCAACCCGCATTATTTTTACTTTTGACATTGTCTTTTTTTGCCTGTTCGAATGACAAGCCTGTTGCTATAAAATTAAATTCAGATAGTTGCGATTTCTGTAAAATGAGCATTGCTGATGGTCAATTTGGAGCCGAAGTAATTACAGATAAAGGTAGAGTCTATAAGTTTGATGATATTATGTGTATGTCAAATTACTGCAAAGAAAATGCTACAACAAAAATGAAGTCTTTTTATGTACACGATTACAATCAAAATAATGTTCTGATTCCTGCCGAAACCGCAGTTTTTCTTTCAGGAGGTTCGATTCACAGTCCAATGAGAGGAAATAAAATTGCTTGTAATTCGGAAGCTGAAGCCAAAGAATTCAAAGACAAATTAGGAGCCGAGTCTATTGATTGGAAGGAAATATTGGAAAACTAGTTGCTTAAATAAACTAATTTTGCTAAAATTGTAGTGTATAATTTAATGAAAAAAATCTTTTACTTCTTGTTCTTATTTTCCACTTTTCTTCATGCCAAAGTAATTGAAGTTGGTGCTAACTATCCAATAAAATCCATTAAAAAAGCTATTGAATTGGCGAAAGCTAATGATACTGTAATGGTACACAAAGGAATGTATAGAGAAGGAACGATAACCATCGCTAAAAAGATCGTTTTCATCGGAAAAGATTTTCCAATTCTTGACGGTCAAAAAAAACATGAAGTTTTATCCATAAAAGCAGATGGCGTCCTTGTAAAAGGTTTCAAAATAGTCCGATCAGGTTATGGATCTTTACAAGAACCTTGTGGTATAAAGGTTTACAGTTGTAAGGATGTTGTTCTCCAATCGAATGTATTAGATGACAATTTCTTCGGGATTTATATTCAAAACGGAAGAAATTGTGTAATAAAAAACAACAAAATTACCGCTGAGGGAATTGAAGAACAAAAAATAGGGAATGGAATTCATTGTTGGAAAAGTGATAATATTAAAGTTATTTCGAATTATATTACCGGACATCGTGACGGAATTTACTTTGAATTTGTTACGAATTCCTCCGTTTGGAAGAATGTTTCCACCAAAAATCTTCGGTACGGATTGCATTTTATGTTTTCGCATAACGACTCTTATGTTTCCAACATTTTTAAAAATAATGGAGCGGGAATTGCTGTTATGTACAGTCATAATGTAAAAATGTATAAGAATGTTTTTCAAGAAAATTTGGGAGACTCAGCTTATGGTTTGTTGTTAAAAGAAATTACAGATAGTTTTGTCATTGGAAATAAATTTTACGAAAATACTTCTGCAATTCATATGGAAGGAACCACCAGAGTTCGTGTCGAAAAAAATGTTTTCAAAGCAAATGGTTGGGGAATGAATATTCAGGCAAGTTGCATGGATAATGTGATCAAAAACAATAATTTTTTAGGCAATACTTTTGATATTAGTACCAATGGTAGCCTTGTTATGAATACTTTCAACAATAATTATTGGGACAAATACGAAGGATATGATTTGAATAAAGATGGAATAGGAGATGTTCCGTATCATCCTTTGAGTTTGTTTGCTGTTCTTACTGAAAAAAATCCGTCGGTGATGTTGCTGTATCGAAGTTTCATGATTACACTTTTAGACAAATCTGAGAAAATTTTGCCCAGCATAACTCCAGATAATTTTATTGATAAAACCCCATTAATGCGCTCCTTGCCTTTATGATTGAAATAAAAAATATATATAAGAAATTTGGAAAGCTAGAAGTTTTGAACGATGTCAATCTTACTTTCAATAAAGGAGAATGTATTGCTCTGATTGGTCCAAATGGTTGTGGAAAAACCACACTGATAAAAACGATTTTAGGAATGGTAATTCCCACCAAAGGCGATGTCTTATTTGATGAAAAATCTATTCTGAACGAATTTAAATATCGAGATCAAATTGGATATATGCCACAAATTGGGCGTTATCCTGATTATATGACTGTAGGTCAGATTATCGAAATGATCAAAAAGATTCGAAATTCAAACCACGATTTAGACGAAGATTTGATTAAAGCTTTTGAACTGGATAAAATTTTAGAGAAACAAATGCGCACACTTTCGGGAGGAACAACTCAAAAAGTAAGTGCCATTTTAGCCTTTTTATTCAATCCCGATGTGTTGATTTTGGACGAACCTACAGCCGGATTAGACCCGTTAGCTTCCGAAATTTTGAAAGAAAAAATTATTAAGGAAAGAGAAAAAGGAAAACTCATCTTAATCACTTCTCATCTTTTGAGCGAGCTAGACGATATGATTAGTCAAATTATATTTATGCAAGATGGTAAAGTACATTTTCATAAAACAATTGACGATTTGTTGCAATCTACAAACGAGCAAAAAATATCCAAAGCAATTGCCAAAATTCTAAAAAGTGAACGCAATGAATAGAATTATTAAAATCATATTTCTCGACATTCTAAAAAACAAGATTGTACTAGCTTACACGCTAATTCTAGCTTTGCTTTCTTGGAGTTCGTTTGGCTTAGAAGATAATTCTGCAAAAGGGTTACTTACCATATTGAACGTAATTTTATTTACTGTTCCATTAGTTTCGATACTTTTTGCAACCATTTATTTATATAATTCTTCCGAATTTATCGAGCTTTTGTTGAGCCAACCCATCAAACGAAAAAAGATTTGGTTGAGTTTATTTCTAGGATTATCACTGTCTATGGTTGCCGCTTTTTTTATTGGAGCAGGAATTCCACTTTTGATAAATGCGCCCAATAGCATTGGAATAATGATGGTTATCGTGGGTTGCTTGATTTCCTTAGTTTTCGTGGCTTTGGCATTTTTGAGTTCGATTTTAACCAGAGATAAAGCCAAAGGAATTGGTATTGCCATAATGACTTGGTTGTTTTTTGCCCTGCTTTTTGACGGAATAGTTTTGTTTCTATTGTTCCAATTTTCAGAATATCCAGTCGAAAAAGCAATGGTGGTTGTTACGGCTTTTAGTCCAATAGATTTGGCTCGAATTCAAATTTTATTGCACCTTGATGTTTCTGCAATGATGGGTTATACAGGTGCTATTTTCAAAGATTTTTTTGGCACAACCTTGGGATTATTAGTTTCGTTCGTATTGTTGTGTTTGTGGGTAATCATTCCGTTTTATGCTTCGCTTAAAAAATTTAAAAACAAAGATTTGTAAATAGTCTTAAAATGAAAACAGATATTAAGAATAGGAAAGATATTGAGAAGTTGGTATCTGTGTTTTATAGCAAAATAAAAAAGGATGCAACGATTGGCTATTTTTTTAATGATGTTGCCAAAGTCAACTGGGAAAAACATTTGCCTAAAATGGCTGACTTTTTCGAAAATATTTTGTTCTCTTCAGGCGACTATGATGGGAATCCAATGGTAGCACATGAGGAATTGCACAAAAAAAGTGAAGTGCGAAATGAACATTTTCAACATTGGATTGTCTTATTTGACGCAACAGTCGATGGTTTATTTGAAGGAATAAAGGCTGATGAAATTAAACAAAGAGCTACCAATATTGCAGCGGCAATGATGCACAAAGCGCATCGGTAATTCCAACTAATAAAATGCCTAACTAATTCGATAAAAAAAGCGTGAGTTATTGCAACTCACGCTTTTTTGTTTTAACCTCTACAGAAAGTGAATTAATAATTTTATTTTGGTAGTAAGACATCGCCAATTACGTGAATAATCCCGTTAGACGTTGGTATTGTAGCTAAGATTTCTGACCCGTTTACAAAAGTTTTATCTCCTTTTTTGGTAATTTTTACTTTTCCACCATAAACCATATCAAACTCTTGACCATCTTGCATATATTCGGTTTTCAAATTGCCTACATAAGTATGGTAGCCTAAAATATTTTCTAAATCTCCTTTTTTCTCTGGTTTCAATAACCCTTCTACAGTTCCAGCAGGAAGTTTGTCAAAAGCAGCATTTGTTGGAGCAAAAACGGTAAATGGTCCAGCGTTGCTCAAAGCATCTACTAATCCAGCAGCTTTTACGGCAGCGACTAAAGTGGTGTGATCTTTGCTTTTAGAAGCAACTTGTACAATATTGGGTGCTGAGGTGTCATCTTGAACTCCAGATTGTCCTACTGCAGGTGTTTCTGTGTTTTCAGTTGAGGTTTCAGTTGTCGTTTCCTTGTTTTGTTTGCAACTTACTGCGGTTACTAAACAAGCAAATAGTAAAAAATAAAATGGTTTTCTCATAATTAAAAGAGTTAAGTTTAAATAACAAATATATTTGTTCTAACTCTTTTGTTTTATGAGTGTAATCATAAAGAAGCTTTGTTGAAATCTCTTTTAATCGAATAGTATGCAATCCATATAATTCCAAAGAGTAAAAGGACAGCAGCACCAAATAGCATTTCATTTACATACGGAATAAGGATGTAGGTAAAAGCAGCAATGCCCTGAACTCCCAAAACAATTTCATTTAGCATAACCCCTACAATAAATATAATCACGCCATATTTAATGCTTTTTGTAATAGTAAATAGCTTACTTGTATAAATATAAAAAAATATAAATAAAGAAATAATGGCTAATAATACTAAATGTAAATAGGCAATAACGACAGCTCTGGTACCAAAAGCCAACTGACTAATGGCAGGAACGGTAGATCCCAATTGTAGCAATAGTTTTATGCTTAAACAGAAGCAAATAAACCAAAAAATATACTGTAATAAAACGGAATATTTTTTAAACGAAACACTATTGTTTTTCCAAATTACTACCAGGAATTTAAACCAAGCAAACACTTGGACTAGCGCTGCAAGAACAGTTACGGCATAAAGCCAAACAGGTAATTTTATCCACAATATCGATAAAAAATAAGCTGGAATACAAGCCAAAGCAAACAATTTATAGAAGGTATAATAAAATGGATGTTCTGATTTTCGAAGGTTTAACAATCCAAAAAACAATCCAATACTCGCAAATAAAAACCATCCATTGTATTGAAAATGCAAGTAAAAATAAATAGATGCTAAATAAAAATCTTGTATAACCGACTTAGTTGCCATCATATAAGCCAAGTAAAACGTGCCTATTGAGGAAAGTACATTAAAAAATAGTGCCGCTTTCATCCAATATTTTGCCAATAAATCGTCATCAAGCAATTTTAAATCCTTAACGAACTGATAAGCAAATGCATAAGAAACCAAAACCGAAGCGGTCGAAAATGTTATAGAAAACAATCCGTAACCTTGAATAATAAAGAAAACCAGCATTCCGTAGGCACAAATCAAGTTGGCAATAATTAACTTCTTGTATTTATTTCCTCGAAAATTTGCTACTTTGGTTTGAAGATAATAAACCATCAACGTCATTAAGGTATGGCTAACCCATCCCGAAAATGCAAAGTGAGAATGCGAATGTTGTAAATATTTTTGGTCTAAAAAAGGAAATTCAAATCCAATTTTGTAACGCATTATAACGCCAAGAAAAGCAACGATACAAAGGTTTAATAACGAAAATTTTAGCCAGAATTTTATATTCAATTGCATTAATAATATATTTTGTGATTGATGATTTCTACCTTATTAGTTTCATTCATTTTGCTAAAAACCCGAATGACAGTTTCAACCCGAAGACCAGTATAGTTAGCAATTTCCTGACGTGTAAATGGAATTAGTATTTTGTCTGGATTGTTTCCGGATTTTCTTTTATATGAATTTAAAAAAGCGATGATTCTAAAATCAGGCTTTTGGTTGATGATTTCTTTTGAAGTTCTTGATTTCGAATGAATTTTTTGGGCAAATAAAATCAAAAAATCCTTTTGTATAGAGGGATATTCTTCTAAAATTTTTAAAAATTTATCTTTCGATAATTTAAGAATTGTACTGTCCTGGATTGTTACTGCATTTGCGGGATACGTTTCATTTATAAACAAAGGAGGTTCGCCAAAACCATCTCCACAACAAAAAAGTCCTTGTGTAAACTCTTTTCCTTCTTCATTTGAATTATACATCCTGACGCTTCCCTCTATAATTTGAAAATAAAAATAGGCCGCTTCATCTTCGTCAAAAACAACCTCATTTTTTTTGTACTTTTTTGCAACAGCTCCCCAAGAATAAAGTAAGTCTAAATCTATCTGCATGCCTGATTTTCGATTTTATTTTTTGTATTTTTTACAATATTTGGGCAAATACAAATTAGAACCACAAATTTAATTTTTATAAAGTTAAAAAAAATATGACTATAATCATAAGAATAATTTTAATTCAAGCTATATATTTGTATCGTGAAAAAGATAGTATTCCTTTTAGCATTATTTATTCTAGTCAAACCGGCGCTTCCGGTTTTGGACTATGTCATTAATTATGAATACATTACAAAAGTTCTTTGTGTAAATAAAGACAAGCCAAAAATGCATTGTAATGGTAAGTGCCATTTAATGAAAGAGCTTGCCAAAGCATCTGAAAGCGAAAAACCCATTTCATCCGATAAGAAAACTGCCTATCAAGAATCAGAAACACTGTTTTTTGAGAAGATAAAAGAATTCAAATTAGCATCTCTTTATTTTACTGATATCCAAAAAACTAATAGCAGCTATTCTAACTTATATTACTTTTTGAATAGTGATTCTGTTTTTAGACCACCCATTTTCATTTCTTAATTTTTCAGGTTTTTACAGTTACTATTTTCGATAAAAAGATTTATCGAAAGGAAGTTTATTATCCAAATTTAAAAGAAATAAAAATGAAATTTTTAAGAATAATACCATTGGTTTTACTAACCATATTGGCTTCTTGTTCCAATAATGACACGCCAAAAGTTGACGAATTAGCAGGTTTAACTAAGTTTAAAGAAATCACAAATACCACGCACACCATTGAATTATATAAAAAAATGGGTGGTTTGGAACAAGGTTATAACGATATTTCGCTAAGAATCAAGGACAATACTACCAATCAATATATAAACAATGCTACCCTTTCTTGGACGCCAACAATGCATATGGCCATGATGAACCATTCTTGTCCTAAATCGATAGTTACAAAATTAACTAGCGATGGAACGTTATATAATGGATATATCGTTTTCCAAATGGCTCAAAATGACACGGAATATTGGGATTTAAAACTAGATTATGTCATCAATGGAATGAGCTACACCATGACTTCAAAAATAGATGTTCCTGCTTCGACTAAACAAAGAGTAACTACTTTTACAGGTTCCGATAATGTGAAATATGTTGCTGCTTTAGTCGAACCCTATTCTCCAAAAGTTGGGGTAAATGATATGGTAGCTGGAGTTTGGAAAATGCAGGATATGATGACTTTTCCTATGGTTGACAGTTTTAAGTTGAAATTTGACCCAAGAATGCCAAGTATGGGGAATCATAGTTCGCCTAATAATGTTGATTTAATCCAAACAATGGCAGGTGATTTTAACAAAGGTAAATTATCACTTACTATGACTGGTTATTGGAAAATAAATCTTCAATTAGAAAATGCTTCAGGAACCGTTTTGAAAGGGGAAGCCATTACAGATGCCGTTCCAGCAAGTAGTATTTACTTCGAAATAGAGTTTTAATAAATATTAATTTCTGCCAGAGATTCCTACTTTGGCAGAAATAATTCTATAATTTTTTAATATGAAAAACTGTATAATTTTTATAGGGTTGTATTTTGCATTTCCCACACTACTTTTTGCTCAAGAAAAAGTCAAAGACACAATTAAGCCAAAGGATTTATCCGAAGTAATTGTTATTGGAAAAAAGGCACAACTATATCAAAAAGAAGCCAAACCATTGGCGACTATCGACGAATATTTGCAACAATCTACCAAAATTAATATGATTCGCCGAGGCAGTTATGCTTGGGAACCGATGATAAATAGTATGCCAACCGAAAGGACTTTGGTCACCATCGATGGGATGCGTATTTTTGGTGCTTGCACTGATAAAATGGATCCGATTACTTCTTATGTTGAGGTATCCAATTTATCCGAAGCAAAAGTAAAATCCGGGCAACAAGGCGCTTGTCACGGAGCAACAATTGGCGGTTCGGTAGATTTACAAAGAAACCGTTCAGGGTTTTCAGATTTAGGTTGGAAAGCTGCTTTAAATACTGGTTTTGAAACTAATAGTAAACAAAAAATTGTAGGTTCAGCCGTTAATTATGCCGATAAATCGTTTTATATCGACACCGATTTTATGTTTCGTGATGCCAATAATTATACTGCTGGAAACGGACAAGAAGTCTTGTTTTCGCAGTTTAGAAAATTCAATATTTCGTCTACCTCGGGTTTTTCTTTTGATAACAATAAACTTCTAGAAGGTTCTATTATCTTTGATAAAGCGACCAATGTTGGATATCCAGCATTGCCAATGGATGTTTCATTAGCGGAAGCTTTAATCACTTCCTTGAAATTTGAAGTTGTTCCAAAGTCAAATATGATTGACAAATGGGAAACTAAAATCTATTACAATACCATCAAGCATAAGATGGATGATACCAAGCGACCTGATGTTCCAATTCATATGGATATGCCAGGTTGGAGCGATACTTTTGGATTTTATTCTAAAGTAAAAGGAACGCTTAGAAGTCATCATTTTCTAGTCGATTTGAATTCGTTTTACAATCGTTCTGTTGCCGAAATGACCATGTATCCAGCAGATTCTAATGAAAAATTGATGTTTATGTACACTTGGCCGGATGTGAAAACGGTTTATTCTGCCTTATTTTTAGAAGATAATATTGCCCTGAATTCTCATTCGAGTTTGAAATTTTCCACTAGTTTGGCGAATCATTTTAATGAGGTTGCAAGTCCATTGGGTTTAGAAAGTTTGCGGATTTTTTATCCGAATATGAAAGCGAGTAAAGACAGAATTTTACCTAGTCTTTCTTCTAATTATTCGTATGACGAAAATGGTTTTTCTTATGGTTTTGGATTGGCTTACGGTCAACGTGCGCCGTCAGTTTCTGAAGGTTACGGTTTTTATTTGTTCAATAGTTTTGATCGGTTTGATTATATTGGAAATCCAGGATTAAAAAACGAAAATGCATTAGAATCAAGTGCTTCTATTGGCTATAAAACGCAGAAATGGAGTGCGAAAATGTCGGCTTCTTATTTTCATATTTCCAATTATATTGTTGGGAAACCGGATATGACTTTAATTCCAATGACCATTGGTGCAAGCGGAGTCAAAATTTATACCGCTTTGGATTATGCTACAATTTTCAACACAGATTTAAATTTTGGTTATCAATTTTCGGATTTTTTGGATTTGAAAGGACAATTGGTTTACAGCTACGGAAAAGATTATAAAAATCAGAATTTACCTTTCATTAGTCCCTTGCGATATTCTTCGTCTTTGAATTTCAAAAAACAAAAATTTTCTTCAGAAATTGCTGTTCAAGGAAATGCAGTTCAGACGCAATTCAGCCCTTTTTATGGCGAAGACAGAACGCCTTCCTATGCTATTTTAAATCTTGATGCAGGATATTCGTTTGGTTTTGAAAAAGTGAAGTGTGGTGTAAAAGCGGGAATCGAAAATATTTTAGATACCTATTATTCAACTTTTTCTGATTGGAACAATATTCCTAGAAAAGGAAGAAATTTCTTTTTGAATTTGAGCTTTAACTTTTGATAGGTCTAAAGTTCTAGCTATAATCTTAATCCAATTTACTAATTCTTACTATTCCATTTGTCAGGTTGGAAATGTCTCATCTCACAAGGTCATCATAATTGAGACGCTTCCAGCGTGACAAATAGTAAGGATAAAATGTGCTAACTATAAGTTTGTAGCATTTATTTTTACAAAGCCACCACGATTTTCATCTCGATCGATAGATTGTTGAACGATTAATGTTCCAATGGTGATCAAATTTTGCAATTCACACAAATCAGCATTAATTTGATAGGTATTTATTTTTTCTTCGACTTCTGTTTTCCAAAGCATAAGTTTTTCTTTGGCTTGAAGTAAATCAGTATCATTGCGCACAATTCCAGCGTTTTGACGCATCAAAAGTTGTAATTCTGCTTTTCTTTTATCAGCATAATCGGTGTTGATGGCAGGTTTTGAAACTATTTTATAGTCGGTCACTTTTCCTTCGAATTGACTTTTTCGGAAAGAATGATGAGCTAAATATTTAAAAATTTTATCGGAATAAACCAAAGCTTCTAATAAGGAATTGGATGCTAGACGATTTGCACCGTGTAAACCAGTTCTGGAACATTCGCCACAAGCAAATAAATTTTCGACCGAAGTTTTCCCTGTTTTATCTACTACAATTCCACCACAAAGATAATGTTGGGCAGGAACTACAGGAATCCAATCTTTCGATAAGTCAAGTCCAATGCTCTTGCAACGTTCATAAATCATTGGAAAATGTTTGATAAATTCCTCCATATTTAAATGTGAACAATCAAGATAAACACATTCGTCACCCGATTTTTTAAGTTCCTTTTCGATACATTGAGAAACAATATCACGAGAAGCTAAATCGCCTCGTGAATCATAATCGGGCATAAAACGGTGACCGTTTTTGGTGCGTAAATAAGCGCCAAAACCACGAACAGCTTCTGAAATTAAAAAGGAAGTCCCGGTCGAAGCATCGTATAAAACCGTTGGGTGAAATTGAATAAATTCCATTTCCTTGATAACGGCATTCGCTCTGGAAGCCATCGCAATTCCATCACCTGTCGCAATAACAGGATTTGAAGTATGACCATAAAGATGACCAATTCCTCCAGTTGCTAGAAGAGTAAAATCAGATTTGAATGTTAGGATTTCATTTGTTTTTTCGTCCAAAACATACGCTCCTAAACAGCGATTATTTTCGGTAATTAAATCAATAGCTAAGTGATAATCTAATACGCTAATATTTTCTTTAAGATGAACTTGATGCGAAATAGCGCGCTGAATTTCCTGTCCCGTTTGGTCTTTGTGATGAACGACTCGATTTTCTGAATGACCACCTTCTTTTCCTAAATTTAAAGTTCCAGTAGTATTTTTGTCAAACTTTGCGCCCCATTCAATTAATTCTTTTAAACGTTTCGGACCTTCGGTAATCACCATTCGAACTACTTCTTCGTCGCACAATCCATCGCCACAAATTAGAGTGTCTTCAATATGTTTTTCATAGGAATCCACAATTTTGTCGGTAACAATAGCAATGCCGCCTTGCGCATATTTCGTATTGGATTCGTCTGCATTGGCTTTGGTTACAATGGTGACTTTTTTATCTGGAAATTCTTCGGCAATTTTCAGTGCAAAGGTCAAACCTGCAACGCCAGAACCAATAATTAAGTAGTTGGTTTGGATCATTATTTAGATAATTCAAGCATTCGTTCAATAGGAATTAAAGCTTTTTTCATAATAGCATCAGGCACAAAAATCTCTGGAGATTCGTTGAGCAAACAATCATACACTTTTTGCAAAGTGTTCATTTTCATATAAGGACATTCACTACAAGCACAAGTGTTGTCTTCATTTGCAGGTGCTGGAATCAATATTTTATCAGGAACTTCTTGCTTCATTTTGTGAAGAATTCCAGCTTCGGTTGCTACGATAAATTTATTTTTCGGACTTGTTTTTACATAATTGATCATTCCTGAAGTCGAACCTATGTAAGATGCGGTTTTAAGGATATGGGTTTCCGATTCAGGATGCGCAATAATTTCAGCATCGGTATTTTCTTTATATAAAGCAATTAATTTATCCAATGAAAAAGCCTCGTGCACCACACAAGCACCATCCCAAAGCACCATTTTTCTGCCGGTTTGTTCCATTACATATTTGCCTAAATTTTTATCAGGTGCAAATATAATTGGTTTGTCTTTCGGAATAGATTCTACGATTTTGACAGCATTTGCTGAAGTTACCACGATGTCTGTCAAGGCTTTTACTTCCGCCGAACAGTTTACATAAGTGATGACGATATGGTCTGGATGTGCTTCTGTAAATTTCTTGAAATCATCTGGAGGGCAGGATTCAGCTAAAGAACATCCCGCATTCAAATCGGGAAGAATTACTTTTTTGCTTGGATTTAAAATTTTTGCAGTTTCGGCCATAAAGTGTACACCTGCAAAAAGGATAATATCGGCATCAACTTTCATCGCTTCTTGCGATAATCCTAGGCTATCGCCCACATAATCTGCAATATCCTGAATATCGGCTTCTTGATAATAATGCGCTAAAATAACCGCATTTTTCACTTTTTTTAGTTCTAATATTCGTTCTTTAAGACTTTTCATTCTTCGCTATTTTTTGTAATCCTATTTCTAGCACATTATTTTACAAATATACACTTATTTGAAAAACAAAAATCGCAAATTCGACACTGTATTTTCTATTTACTTATAGGATTATACCCATTTTCGTCCCAAAGAAGTATTAAAGTCCGTAAACGTATGATAATTATCAGTTTTTGTCTTAATTGCTTTTCCGACATTTGCATATTAAACCTTATAACAAAATTATTTAAGTAGATGATGACAAATAAACAGTTACATACTTTTCATATTCCGGTGATGGGATTGGCTTTTACAATTGATAGCCCAATTCGAGTAGCGAAGTACGGAATATCCTCAGTTATTGCCCTTGCAGATGATGAGCTTATTGAAAAAATGAGAGCTTTTTACAGCGAAAAATTCGACCTTCCGTATCAAGAAATAACCAAAAAATTTCACGATTATCGTGCAGAACGGATTACTTCTTATTTGAACTTGGTTGATAAAATCGTAAAAGAAAAATTCGAAAATTTCAAGACAGAATTATCAGAAAGCAAATTGGCTTTGGAAAATTATATTGCCATGTTGCCTAACAAATCTGAGATCAAAAAAGGATTAGAACACTTCTTAGAAGATGGAATTGCGTTGAAAGAAAACGTAATGAATTATCTTGAAGAAAATCTTTATCCTGGTGGAATTGATGTCAATATTATGACGAAATTGGACAAAGATAATTTTGTCAATAACGAACAATTGCCTGTAGAATTCAATGATGCACACGCTGCACTTCGTGGTTTTGCTAATAGTACTTTGTCTTCTTCAATTGTTTTATCGGCTGGGATGAATCCAAGATTATTTGCTTATTTCGAAAGTTTTCCTTGTTTTTTTCCAGATGCAAACAACCAATTAGGAAAGAAAATTATCCTGAAAGTGAGTGATTATCGTTCGGCAATGATTCAAGGGAATTTCTTGGCCAAAAAAGGACTTTGGGTTTCAGAATATCGTATAGAATCTGGTCTGAATTGTGGTGGACATGCTTTTGCAACGGACGGTATTTTATTGGGTCCAATAATGGAAGAATTCAAACATAAGAAAGAGCAATTGGTTCAGTCGGCTCACGATATTATGGTGAAAGCGTTGGCACAAAAAGGAATGCCTATTCCAGAAATGCCTTTGGATTTGAAAATTACAGTTCAAGGTGGAGTTGGAACTGCCGAGGAACATGATTTTATGATGGATTATTATAACGTTGATGCTGTGGGTTGGGGAACGCCTTTTTTATTAGTGCCAGAAGCCACTTCTTTAGACGCAGATACAAGAGAATTATTGCGAAATGCCAAAGAAAAAGACTTGTATTTAAGTCATATTTCGCCATTGGGAGTTCCGTTTAATACTGTGAGAGGTACCACTAACGAAATGTTCAAACAAAAACGAATTGACGATGACAAAGCTGGAAGTTCTTGTCCTAAAAAGTTTTTGGCACTTAGCAAAGAAATGGGACCAGAAGGAATTTGTACTTCGTCAAAAAAATACCAGGACGTAAAACTGAATGAACTTGATGAAATTAAAGAAACTATTTCACAGGAAACTTTTGATAAAATGAAATTTGATATCACCGAGAAATCTTGTCTTTGTGTGGGTCTTGCCAATGCTTCTTATTTAGAAAACGATATTAAAATTAGTGGACAGTCGCAAGGAGTAATTGTTTGTCCTGGTCCAAATTTGGCTTATTTTGACAAGGAAGTTTCACTTTCGGAAATGGTTCAACACATTTATGGTAATGCCAATGTGATGACCGATTTAAACCGACCAAATTTATTTGTAAAAGAATTGAAAATGTATATTGATTATTTGAAAAATGACATCAAAAACATTTCGACTGAGATAAATGCTTCTCAAGTTAAAAAATTAAAAGCCTTTAAAGCCAACTTATTTGAAGGAATTGCTTTTTATCAAAACTTTTTTGCAAATACAAATTATTTTGAAAATAGTATTGCAACTATTCAAAATCAACTCGAATTATATTCAAATGAATTGCTTGGAGTAGAAGTGCCAGAATTGGTTGTTGTGTAAACGTTCGTTTTATTTCTAAAAAAACTCGCTTAATTTTTTAAGCGAGTTTTTTGGTTTTAACAAATGGGAAAATCATCTTATATTAAAAAGGAATCGCCTAATTTTAAGTCATTCACAAGTTCTTCCAGATAGGTATTTTCCAACATTTCATTAAGATCTTCTCGAATGCTATTGAATCTTTTATTTAGCGGACAAGGATGTTCGTCAGTGCAATGCTTTAATCCTAGTCCACAATTCCTAAAAACGGAATCACCATCAATGGCAATTACGATTTGCGCCAGATTTATTTTTTTGAGATTTTCTTTTGGAATTTCAAAACCGCCACCAATTCCTTTGATGGAAATAACGAGGTCTTTTTTGGCTAAAATCTGTAAAATTTTAGCAGTAAAATGTTTGGGCGAACCAATATTTTCGGAAATGTCTTTTATAGTAATCCTATTATTTTTGCTAGATTGTGTGGCTATAAAAATACAAGCACGAATCGCGTATTCACAGGTTTTTGAAAACATATGTTTTTTATAAAGTTAATGAAAAATACACTATTCTCTTAGAATAATCTGTATCATTTTTGTTGATAATTTCTCGCAATCAATTTTATTTCTGGAATACTCCAGTTTTGAAAGTGTTTCTACATTATTTTTGAAATATTGAATATAATAATTGCCCGAATAATTTTTTGTTTCTAAAAAGCAAATCATTTTCACTAAGTCTACTTCTGAAAGTAAGTCCGAGTGATAAGTTGTTCTGACTTCAAAAGGAATTTTTGTTTTTAAAATTAAATCTAAAGTCCTTTCAAAAGAATCGTATAAATCGGATTTTGTAATGGCTTCAAACTTGGATGTCGGCGCTTTATAATCTAATGCGATATAATCAATTAGACGATTATTGAGCAGTTGCTGCATCACATCTGGCGAACTTCCATTGGTATCAATTTTTATTAAAAACCCCATTTTTTTTACTTCCGTAATCAATGAAATGATGTTTTTATGTAAAAGACATTCGCCTCCGCTAAAAACAACGGCGTCTAATAAATTTTTTCGAGAGTGCAGAAACGAAAGTATTTTGTCGAAAGAAAGACTACCTTTTCCCAGGACAATTTCGGGATTATAACAATACAAACAGCGCATATTACAGCCTGCAAACCACAGAATGCAGGCTGATTTATGTGGATAATCTAATAAAGTGAAAGGAGTTAAGCCGTAAATTGGCTTACTAACATTTTCCTTCAGTGAAATGAGTTCGTTGTTTGTGTTCACCTTTTTTTCCAATATTAAAACTTTCTACGGGTCTGTGATAGCCCATTACGCGTGTGTAAACAAGGCATTTGGTTCTCAAATGCTGATTTTCTTCCAAAATTGGGTTACTTTTTGTTTCTGTGTTCATATTTAATTATTTATTGGTTTATAATTTATTGTTTTCTTGTAGTTTTCCAAGGTTTCAACTGTGGGATTATTTTTAAAAGTTCATTCTAACTGACCGTATTAATCTTAGTTACTCTCAATTGAAGTTTTTAACTTTTTTTCAATTAATTCATCATCACATTTTGGACAGAATTCGTGTTCTCCGTTTAAATAACCGTGAACTGGACAAACACTAAATACTGGTGTTACTGTGATGTAGGGCAATCTAAAGCTAGACACTACTTTTTTGACAAACTGTTTGCAGGCTTCGGGCGAACTCATTTTTTCGCTCATATATAAGTGTAAAACGGTTCCGCCGGTGTATTTGCATTGTAATTCATCTTGCAAAAGCAAAGCTTCAAATGGGTCTTCGGTATGGTCTACTGGAATTTGAGAACTGTTAGTGTAATAAATGTTTTCTTCGCATCCAGCTTGAATAATATTTGGAAAACGTTTTTTGTCTTCTTTGGCAAAACGGTAGGTTGTTCCTTCGGCTGGTGTGGCTTCAAGGTTGTATAAATTTCCGGTTTCTTCCTGGAATTCTTTCATTCGATTACGAATATGATCTAGGATTTCCGAGGCAAAATCAATTCCTGTTTCTGATGTTACCGTATCTTTTCTGCCCGTAAAATTGACAATCATTTCGTTGATTCCGTTCACTCCAATGGTGGAAAAATGGTTTCTAAAATGTTGTAAATAGCGTTTGGTATACGGATACAATCCTCGGTCGTACATATCTTGAATGAACACGCGTTTTTTCTCTAATGTCGATTTAGAAATGTATAATAATTTGTCTAATTGTTTGAATAATTCTTCTTTGTTTCCTCGGTACAAATAGCCCAATCTCGCCATATTGATTGTCACCACTCCAATGCTTCCAGTCATTTCTGCACTTCCAAAAAGGCCATTTCCACGTTTCAATAATTCCCGCAAATCAAGTTGTAAACGACAGCACATACTGCGAACCGCATTGGGTTTGTAAGCGTTTTCATTCTCCACTTTTTCGCCATTTTCATCTAATTTATATTGGCTTCCAATGAAATTCTGGAAATACGACGATCCAATCTTAGCTGTATTTTCGAAAAGTAAGTCGGTATTTTCTCCGTCCCAATCAAATTCTTCAGTAATATTTACGGTCGGAATCGGGAAAGTAAACGGTTGACCGTTGGCATCGCCTTCGGTCATTACAGTATAGTAGGCTTTGTTGATGAGGTTCATTTCTTTTTGGAAATGTTCATAACGTAAATCAGTTACTTTAGTAACACCTCTTTCTTTTGCTCTTTCTAAAAGGTCATAATTGAAGTTGTCTTCGAAAAAATGAAGATCATTTTTTGTTGGGATTTGTGTTTTCAAATCTTCGGGAACAATCCAATCCAAAGTGATGTTGGTGAAAGGTGATTGTCCCCAACGTGCAGGAACATTCAAATTATAAACAAAACTACGAATGGCTTTCAACACATCATCAAACGATAAATTGTCTTTAAAAACGTAAGGAGCTAAATAAGTGTCAAACGAACTGAAAGCTTGAGCACCAGCCCATTCGCTTTGTAAAATTCCTAAAAAATTGGCCATTTGTCCTAATGCTTCTCTAAAATGCGATGGTGCTTTGCTTTCGACGCGACCCCGAACTCCGTTGAACCCTTCGTTGAGTAAAACACGTAAACTCCAACCCGCACAATATCCCGTAAGACAGTCTAAATCGTGAATGTGGAGGTCTCCATTTCTATGGGCATAACCTTCTTCTTTGGTATAAACTCTATCTAGCCAGTAGTTTGCGATAATTTTTCCAGCCACATTATTGACTAAACCCGCGTTAGAATACGAGGTATTCGCATTCGCATTGATGCGCCAATCGGTTTGTTCAATATATTCGGCAATAGTTTGCGAACTGTCCACATAAGTGGTGTCTTCGTTTAAACCTTCCACATGTTCCCGTTGTAATTTTCGGGTGTGACGGTATAACATAAAAGAGCGCATCACTTCAAAATACTGTTTTTCAAAAAGACATTTTTCGATTAAATCCTGAATTTCTTCGACTGCCCAAGTTTCTTTGTATTGCAATTCTTTGATTACATTTTCAAATACACTTTCGTCAAATGCCACGGTAGCACTTTTAAAACTTTTTGCAATGGCATCTTCAATTTTGAAGCTTTCAAACGGTTTGTAATCGCCGTTCCTTTTGATAACGTACTTTTCCATAGTAATACTGATTTTGGTTATAGGTTGTGTTGTTGTTTTATTCTTCGGTCGAGAAAAATTTCTCTAAAGCTTTAGCCTTTGGAAACAAAATATTATTTTCCAAATGAATGTGTTTGTGTAAATCTTTTTCAAATTCTTGTAGCATCGCATAAGTAACCCGATAGGTATTGCAAGCATCTTCGGGTGGAGTATAATTATGAGTTAAGATTGCAATTGTTTTAAAACGTTCTCCCTCAAAATCGTGATCGTGCATCATCGCTCCGATTGGATTTTTAACTGTTCGGAAATGAGGTTCGGCAAGTGTTCCATGAGTATTGGTCGCACTTATCATTTGTTTTACATAAGGAAATAGAACCAATTCTTCTTTTTTCATATGGATTGCTAATTCTTGTGCACTTGCTTTGAATTGTTTCGAAATTTCAAATAATTCAGGATGATTGTTTCCGTGAACGTCACACAATTTATCTAAAAAAGGAATTATTTCCTGCGTTTTTTCTTCTACATAACGGTGATGCGTTTTCTCGATATAATCGGCTAATAAATCCAAAGGCCAAGAACTGAAATCTATTCCTGAATCATTTTTTGTGGCAAAAACTGCGTTCAATTCATCTAATAAATTGGCTTCGTTTATATCTTTTTTTTTGCAAACTTCATCTATGGTTTTATATCCTTTGCAGCAAAAATCTATTCCATATTTTGAGAAGATTGCCGCAGTTCTATAATCTTTGGCTACAAAATCTCCAATCGTAGTTGTTTCTTGTATATTCATCTTTTTTAATATTATAGGGAATTAAAATTCAGTGGTTTAGAAAAAAAAAGTACCTCATTTTTCCGAGTATAATTTTACTGTTTAATAAGTTTATATCATATGATTTTAATCATATTTCATTTTTTTTATCATTTATTTATTAACAAAAGTTGATAAAAGGAATAGGAGTGACTAAAGTGTTTTGTTTTAGTTTAGTACTCTCAATTGTATTTATAAATTATATTATTTAGTATGATTCTAATCATAAACAATAAATTATTTGTGTAGTTTCTTTGCGTCAAATTAGTAAAGGATATTATTGTCCATTATGTGATTTAAAATTTTATTAACTAACAAAAACTGATAATTATGCTTTCAAAGTCACAAGCAAGAGCATTCTTTTTGGGAGGAACATTGGTCACCTTTTTAATCTTTATAGGATTGACTATTTATTCGTTTATGCCCAGAAATGATCAAACCAACTACGCTGCAATCGATAAGAATGTAGTTCGTGGAAAAGAAATTTGGGAACACAACAATTGTATGGGTTGTCACACCATTTTAGGAGAAGGAGGCTATTATGCTCCTGAACTTACAAAAGTAATCGATCGTCGCGGCGAGGGTTATGTAAAATTAGTATTGATGTCTAAAGATCCTTGGCAACCCAACGGAAGAAAAATGGTGGCGTACAACATGAGCGAAGCCGATGCAAATGCAGTTGTGGCCTATTTTAAATGGATTGGAAAAATCGATTTGAATGGATTTGACCGAATCATTTCTCCTTTATCTAAAGTAAAATAAATAAAATATAGTATTATGAAATATAAATCACAAAAAGTAGCCTATTGGTTTTTTGCATTGTGTATGCTTTTGTTCTCTTTGCAAATTGTGTATGGCTTTATAATGGGTTTTGACCGAGTTGGAATTCAAGGTTTGCACGATATTGTACCTTTTAATGTAGCGAGAGCAGTTCATACTAATTTATTGGTTGTCTGGTTGTTAACTGGTTTTATGGGTGCTGCTTATTATATTATTCCCGAAGAAGCGCAACGCGAATTAATAAGCGTAAAATGGGCTTATGTTCAGCTGATTTCTTTGGCAGTTGTTGGTGTAGTTGCTATTGTAGGCTTCCACTTTAACCATTGGGAAGGCAGAAAATTCCTCGAAATTCCTAGAGAATTAGATTATTTGGTTGTCATTAATGTACTCTTGTTTTTAGGATTAATTTTAGGAACATTATTCAAAGGAAAACGCCAAACGACAACAGCGTTAGTATTGTCTATGGGATTATTATTTGCAGCATTGCTTTATATTCCTGGAATGATATGGTTTGATAGTCAAGTAATGGATTCATTCTTCCGTTGGTGGGTAGTTCACTTGTGGGTTGAAGGTGTTTGGGAATTAATAATGGGAGGTATTCTTTCTTATTTATTAATCAAATTAACTGGAGTTGATAGAGAAGTGATTGAAAAATGGTTGTATGTAATTGTTGGTCTTACCTTTCTTTCGGGAGTTTTAGGAACAGGACATCACTATTATTATATTGGCGTAAACAAAATTTGGTTGGTTGTTGGCGGTATTTTCTCTGCTCTTGAACCTTTAGCTTTCTTAGCAATGGCACTTTTCGCTATAAATATGTATCGAAAAGGAGAAAAAAGTCATCCCAACAAAATTGCTTTATTCTGGACAATTGGTTCGGCTGTAGTTTCTTTTATTGGAGCTGGATTGCTGGGTTTTGCGCATACTTTGCCACAAACAAATTTGTATACTCACGGAACATTAGTTACAGCAATGCACGGACATTATGCGTTTTGGGGTGCTTATGCAATGATTGTTTTAGCAATTATAAGTTATGCCATGCCAAACCTAACAGGTCGCAAACGATATGATAGTACTACCGGAATGGCAGCTTTTTGGTTGTCTAATATTGGAATGCTCGGAATGACAGTTGCTTTTGGAGTTGCTGGAGTTGTACAAGTGTATTTAGAAAGAAAAATGAAAATGGATTTCATGGTGGTTCAAAACGAAATCAGTATTCACTTCGTGACATTACTTATTTGCGCTACGATGTTTACCATAGGAATAGGATTATTTATATATGATTTTATCAAATATGGTAAACCTACAGACGAAGCTTTAGAGGATTAATTAATTCACTTTTTTTAACCAGAATACTATAACCACTTCTTTTTACAATCAAAATTCAAAAGAAAAGGTATAGTATTCTGGTTTTTTCTTAAATAAAAATTATGTTAGAAAATACGCCTTATTATCACGCAGTTGGTAAAGAAATAGATGTCTTTAAACACGCTTATAAAAATAAAATTCCTTTTCTGTTGAAAGGGCCAACAGGAACAGGGAAATCCCGTTTTGTTGAATATATGGCGCATCAATTAGAAAAAAAAATCATTACGATTAGTTGTCACGAAGAAACTTCTTCGACCGATTTGATTGGAAGATTTATTATCAAAGGTGCTGAAACACTCTGGCTTGATGGCCCTCTGACCACTGCCGTGAAAGAAGGCGCCATTATTTATCTTGACGAAATTGCCGAAGCGAGACCCGATGTGATTGTAGCGATTCACTCGCTCACCGATCACAGACGGGAATTATTTATAGACAAATTAGGCGAAACTGTAAAAGCGCACGAGGACTTTATGTTAGTTGCTTCTTTTAATCCGGGTTACCAAAGGGGATTTAAGGAACTAAAACCATCGACTCGCCAGCGATTTATTGCCGTTTCATTTGATTATCCTGAAGCAAAAATCGAAACCGAAATTTTGATTAATGAAACCGAAATTGATCAAGATACTGCCAAAAAACTGGTGGCTATTGGCAATAAAATCAGAAATTTAACCGAGTTGGGATTGACAGAAACAGTTTCTACGCGACTTTTAGTCGATGCTGCAAAAATAATTCACAGCGGACTTCCAAAAAGATTATCAGTTCACGTTGCCATCGTAGAACCATTAACAGATGATTTGCAAACCGTAGAAGCATTGAAGGATTTGTGTAATTTGATGATATAGAAAAGAGTAGGCAGTGTTCAGTTTTTAGTATTCAGATAAAAATGATTACTAAAAAGTATTCAGCTATTAAAAGAATACAGCTACTGACCACTAAAAAACTGAATACTGAAAACTAACAAAAATGGGTTTCGAAATAGATGAATATTTAGTGGGGAAATTTTTCAAGCAATTGAAAAAAAGAAAACGCGTCAATCCTGAATTGCTTGCAAGAACGGTTATGCTCAGCGATATCATATCCCGATTGACTATTTTGGCTCGTGCTTTGACAGGAAATCCTATCGAAATTTTTCCTGCTGAACGAGAAGGAGGATATAAAAATAATAATTTTTTTCTTCCTATTTCTTTTGGAGAATTCGCTACTGCGGAAGAAAATCATACATTTTATCTTTTCAGAATTTTATATTTAAGCGTACAACATCGTTTAAATTTGAATTGGAATCCAAACGAAAAAGAAGATTCTTTATTACTATCTCGTCAAAAAGCTTTGGAGTCATCCAATGAAATTCTAGCTATTTTGTTTGATGAATTTTCTTTAGATTCAGCATTTCACACGGAAGCTAGAAATCATTTTATTCAAAAAGAAAAAGACAAAAACGCTCCCGATTTTTCTTGGTTGTATGGCAAGTGGATGCAAAACGGAATAGAAAAAGACACAGACACAGTTCTCGAAAATTTTTCGGATAAAACTAAAAAACCAGACGAAAATAAACCGGTAACTACTATAAAATCGAAAGCCGTAGAGGAAGTCATCACGGTTGAATTAGACAAAAAACAACAGGAAGATTATGTCTTACTTCACAATTTTGAAAAAGCAGAAACCGCCGACGAATTCAATGGAACTTGGCGTGATTTTGATGGTTCAGATGAATTAGAAGATCATCAAGAAGCATTGGAAGAATTGAATATGAAATATACCGTTCGGGTTGATGATACGGTACATTCCGTATATCAATCGGATTTTGTGGAGAACACTTCAATTTCTGAAAGTGCCGAAATCGATGGCAAAGGATTTCATTTAACGTATAATGAATGGGATTTTAGCAAACGCATTTACAAAGAAAATTTTTGTAAAGTGTATCCAAAAAGTCAATTAAAAACGGATATTAATTATTACAAAAAAACGATTGCAAAAAACGCTTCGACCTTAATGGGGTTGCGCAAAATGTTGACGAATATCAACAACAAAATGCAACAGCAAAGACGTCAAAATCAAGGTGATGAATTTGATATTGACGCCATTACAGATTTGTATGTTGATGTGCATTCTAAACGAACGCCGTCGGAAAATATATATGTTTCGAATAGAAAAAAAGACAAGGATTTATCGATTTTGATTTTATTAGACACTAGTCTTTCAAGTGATGGATATGCTGCAGGAAATCGCGTGATTGATGTTGAGAAAGATGTTTCGATTCTTTTTGGAGAAATCCTAAACGAATTCAATATCGATTTTTCGATTGACAGTTTTTATTCTAAAACTCGAAATTTCTCCACTTATTTAACGGTCAAAGATTTTGATGAAAATTGGAATGTTGCCAAACATAAAATTGGAGCCATTGAACCTAGCGGATATACTAGAATTGGTGCTGCCTTGCGGCATGCTGGAGCACGTTTGGATAAACGAAACACCAAAAACAAATGGGTAATCCTAATTTCTGATGGAAAACCTAACGATTACGATAAATATGAAGGCAAGTATGGAATTAATGACGTAAAACAAGCGCTGCGAGAACTCAACGGAAGGAATATTAATTCGTATGCACTTGCTATTGAAGCAGAAGCCAAATATTATTTGCCACAAATGTTCGGACAAAATCACTATCAAATTTTGACAACTCCTGTCGAATTATTGCAATCCTTAGTGAAATTGTACGAGAAAATTAAACACCAAAAATAAATTAGCACAATGAACGAAATTTCAAATACATTAGAACTTCCTGCAGGACATCCTGTTCAAATTTACTTTCAAGAAAAAGAATTAATTGTTGAACTTTTAGAAGAATTATCAGCAGTAGATGCTAAAGAAGAATCCCAAAAACACTTAAATATTTTCAATCATCTTCAAACCATTGAAAAGCGATTTGCAAGAAAAGAAAATCAACTTTTCCCTTTTTTAGAGAAAAAAGGTTGGAATGGACCTTCGCAAGGAATGTGGTCATTTCACGATAATTTGAGAGAACAGTTTCGATTGCTTTGCCAAAATATAGAGGACAGAGACTATGATAAAATTAAAATCAACACCCCTTTTTTAATTGAAGGAATTTATAGATTAATGGGAGTTGAGGAAAACGTTTTGTTTCCAAACGCTCTGGAATTACTCACAGAAAACGATTGGATTATGATGCGAACTGGCGAAGAAGAAATAGGCTGGATGTTGGCAGAAAATCCTGTTCCTTATCCAAATGTTGAGTATGTGCATCCAAGCCAGGACTTTAGCAAAAGAGAAATGACTTTCTCATTAGAAAATACGTCGCATTATGACGAAGGTTATATGACAGTTGAGCAAGTAAATTTGCTTTTAAGAACGATGCCACTTGATTTGACTTTTGTGGATGAAAATGACAAAGTGATTTTTTATAATCGTGGAGAAGAGCGTGTTTTTCCAAGAAGTGCGGGAATCATTGGTCGTGAAGTAAAATTTTGTCATCCGCCAAAAAGCGTGGGAACGGTACTGAAAATTATAGAAAGTTTTAAAGATGGCTCTCAAAATGAAGCTTCATTTTGGATTAATTTCAAAGGACGCTTGATATACATTCGCTATTTTGCTGTTAGAGATTCTGATAAAAACTACAAAGGAGTCATCGAAATGTCTCAAGATATTACTGATATCAAAAGTATTGAAGGAGAAAAACGATTGCTGGATTGGGAATAAATAAATTGAAACAAAATGAACACCTTAAAAATAAATTATAAAAACCTTTATTATCCACCAGGAGGAATCCTAATGTGGATTATCATCTTTCTGGAGCTCATTACTTTTGGGATGGCACTAATTGCTTTTGTGTATTACGGAAGCCAAGAGCCTGAATTATTTCATCAATCTCGTTTGCAACTCAACACCGCTTTTGGGACTATAAACACTATTTTTTTGCTGACCAGTGGTTTTTTTATGGCTAATGCAGTATATGAATTTAAAGAGAAAAATCTACAAAAATCGTCGCTGTATTTTAAGTTGGCAATGCTTGGTGGATTTCTCTTTTTGATTGTAAAAAGTATTGAATATTATCACAAAATCGAATCGGGAATTACGCCAGAAACCAATACATTTTTTGCTTTTTACTGGTTATTAACTGGTTTTCACCTTATTCATGTGCTAATGGGTTTGGTTATTTTGTATTGGACAAATCGAGGAATGATGAAAAAATTTTCGGATACAAATGTTGAAGATGTCGAAGCTTGCGCCGCTTTCTGGCATATGTGTGATTTGATTTGGTTGCTGTTATTTCCCGTTCTTTATCTAATTTTTTAAAAATGAAAAAAACACTCAACTTTACATACGCAACCTTAGTTTTATTGACGATTGCAACGGCTTTAATTTCAAAATTGGTTGCAGTTTCGGGACTTGCTCTTGGAATAATTATGGGAATCGCAATGCTTAAATTTGTCTTGGTTTCTTTTCAGTTTATGGAATTAAAAAAAGCCAATTCTTTTTGGAAAGTAAGCCTGCTTTTCGTTTTAGGAATAATAGTTTTAGTGCTTATTTTGATTAGATAAGTGCAAATGCAAGAACAGTTTTCAATATAAATCCTCTTTACTTGTCTTTAACAATCCTGCTTACTACGAGAGAATTTTGCTATTAAAGTAGTAACAGGTTTAAACCCAATACATTATTTTTTGAATTAATTTTTAAGAGTAAATGAATTTATTTCGTTCGATTTGAATCATTTCTTTTATTTTTGTTTTTTAACTAATGCTGAAAAATAAAGTTCAAATAGTATGATTCTAATCATAATAAATGTACTATTTCGGG
>JBBQSZ010000044.1:0-27876 GCA_038234745.1 Flavobacteriales bacterium
ACGCCTGACGGCTGCTTTCTATTTTTTCCCCGCCGTTTCACGCTGCTATCCCTCCATTACTCTTCGCTTGCGCTTCGTTTTATTCTCGGTCTAGCGTGGCTGTTCGATTGCCGCAACACCGCCACTTCGCTCCTCGAAAAGACAATAATTTCCGCTATCGCTACAATCATTTATTTTTCTGCGGTGCTTGGGGGTGTTTGATTGCCGATTATACAACAACATCCCAAAATAGGATTTCAACAACTTTCTGTGGATTAAAAAAATAAAAAAAGAATGCAAATTTAAGTTACGGTTTCAAAAAGTAAAGTTCAAGCCCTACGGGTTTTTGAAAAAATCTCCACCCTTACATTTTCAATTCAAAATTCGATTATACGATGACGAGTTCGTTTCTGAACAACAGTTGGGTAGTATTTTTTCAAAAAAACTTGACTCATTTTGAAACCTCCACTTAGACGAATGGCTTTCTTTTTTTTTTTTTTCTTTTCAAAATATATGAAGCAAAGCAAAGCGACAACATCATTTTAATCCAGAAATCATACCGAATCCAATCATTAAAACACACGGAAAGGATATTGTTTATTCAAAAATCCAAGAAAAGCCATCTAAATAAAGTTTGATTATAATCAACGAATTGAGAAAGTCGATTTTAGGGCATTATTTTATAAAACAATAATAGTTACTGACTAACACATAATCCCACTTTAACGGCACTATAAGTCATACATAAGTCCACATTATAGATGAATTACAGAAAAACAAAAAGCCCTCTCGTTAGAAAGGGCTTAATTTGCAACATTGCAAACTTTGCAGTCTTGCAAACTGATGGTTTCTTTTAAAAAGTATCTTGGATTTTTAAAGCATTACCAGCATTGAATAAGTAATAATTAGAACCAACCATTTGATAAAACTCTATTCCAATACTGCCCAAAACAGCAACATTGATTGTCATTGTTGGAGCATCTGGTAAAGTAGCAGTAACATCAATTTGAGCGGTTACAGCATCAATAGGAGTATAATCAGAATAAGCAATATTTGAAACTTCATTTAAAGTAGGTTCAGCAGGCTCATAAGCTCCAGTAGTAGGATTGTAAACAGTGTCCGAAACAACCGATAAAGCATTGATGATTCTGAAATGACTCGCTCCGGATGGAATGTTTAAGTAATTCAGAGGATTAAAAGCAGGAATACTTAAAGTACTCTCGTTTCTGTCAACCGTAGGTGTTAATGTAAATGGGGCTCTAAAAACACCATTAAAAGAAATATTACGATTAAAATCTAACCCTTTTAAATATTGTGGTTGTTGTGATACTAAAACAGCTCTTTGACCTCTAGCCTCTGAACCGTCTTCAATATTGATTTTCTTCATAATGGCAGTAAGTCTTCCTGTTAGTTGACTGTCTGACATTTGTTTCATCAATGAAGATAAACCAACTCTTAATGATTTACCGGCATTGGCACAAGCTGCAAACTCACTCATATTTTCACGAGTACGAATAAAGCTAGGATCATTTTTTATTTGGTCCGCACTTGGTCCACCTTTTAGACCTGCAAAGTAACCTTCGTTACCTTTAATTTTGAAGTGTCTCACTTCTCCTAGGGTTCCGACATATTTGATATGCCCTTTCTGTCTTGCCATAATGTTATATATTTAAAATTATAATTTATTTTGTTAAATTTACATTGTAATTAACTTTAAATCAATAACTTAAATAATGCTATTGAAAGCATTTTAACGCATTAATAACTATGACAAGAAATATTATTCTAAAAGTAAAAAGTTTTGTGGATGGAGATGGACTAATTGCCGTAGATTTCTATTCTAAAAAAGAATTTGAAATTCGTTTATATGGTATCGATGCACCCGAAATGAATTATTGTAGCAAGATTAAAAGAGACGAAAAAGAATTGCATATTCCAGCTGCATTATTAATCAAATTGGGTTATCAATCTTTTAATTTTTTTAAATCAAATTTAGAAATAGGAGAGATTTGCACTTTAGTTCAAGAAGAAAACAATCTTTTTGATAAATACGGTAGAACACTTGGTTATTTGATTTTAAAAAATGGGGATGTAATGAATGAAATAATGATTAAGGAAGGCTATGCAAAGCCGTACAGCGAGGTTTTTTGTGAAATGCTTCCAATGTATCAGGAATGGAGTTTAAAGGCTAAAACAGATAAAAAAGGATTATTTGCTATTGTGGATAGGTTTTAAAATACCGCTGGGAAAATGTCGGGAAAATTAAAATAAAAAAACCGTAACTACTTAATTATAAGTACATTACGGTTTTTAAAAGTGGAGTCGGGGAGAGTCGAACTCCCGTCCAAACAAGCAACTAAAAAACTTTCTACACGCTTATTTCCTGATTGGGTTTTCGACTCGGAGTTAGGTCAGGAACAACCGCTCTTTGCTTATCTTCTTTAGTTTCGAAATCCACCCGAAGCTTATGGAAATCTAGGTTTAAATTTACGATTCATCTTTATCGACCGCCAAAAACCAGAGCTTTCGAGATGAATCCTGCTTTCCTACCTGGTAGGACGAGGCTAATCTTACTATAATTCAGATTATGCAGCAAGAGCGTAGTTTCCTTCGCCGTGTATGTGTTTTGAAACCTTTTATTTACGAGAATTGTCCCAGTTCTCGGCGTGCTTACTTTTCAATTCGACTTGCTGTCAAAACCAGTCGACCCCATTTTATTTAAGTGTTCAGTTATCAGTTTTTAGTGTTCAGTCATTTGATAGAACAAAAAAAACTTTCCACACTTAACTTTGCAAAGATACATTAATCTAGTTCATTTTCCAATGATTACTAACTGAATACCAGGGCAAACTCATACTTTGCTCAAATTTTAAAAAAATAGCCACGACCCGAGCGAAAGCGAACAGGCGAAGCAATTACACGAATTGTCACGAATTGAAATTTTTGAATTACACGAATTTCTAAAAGAGTAAGAATTAGTGTAATTTATTTTAAAAAATCATTAAATCTGCTTGTTGCCAGATTAAAATTTGTGTTAATTCGTGTAATTCGTGGCGAAAAAAAAGTGTGCGTTTGCCCTGAACTGAATACTAAAACCTGAATACTGATACTCGTTACTCGTCTTCAACTTTGAATGGATATGGACCAAATAAAGGCGCTAATTTTCGAACTGCATACGTTTTTGTTGTGAATTTATTTGATAATGCGATTATAGTTACACCTTCTTCTTTTAACGGAATGTATGCCGACGTAAAACCGTGCCACCAACCATTATGAAAATAAAAACTTTTGCCATCTTCCCAATTGATCATTCGAATTCCCAAACCGTAATTTTTTCGACCAGGATGCTCATTGCTGTACCCAGTATAAACTTCTTTTAAAAGTGCGGGTTCTAAAAAGGACGGTGAATTTCGAGCACGGTCAAATTTTAATAAATCTCTAGGAGTCGAATAAATATTTTTGTCACCATACACTTTGTCCAAATAGTCAATTCCAATTTCTACTCTATTGCCTTTATAAGAAGGAGCGACATTATGCTTGTCTTTATCAAAATCCAATACAAAAGTATCGTTCATGCCAAGTGGCTTGAAAATCATTTCGTTCATTGCTTTACTGTAAGATAGTTCGGTCACTTTCTCAATGACCAAAGCAAGCATAGCATAATTGGTATTACAATAAGCAAAACGAGTCCCTGTTTTTTGTTCTAAACTGATGTTTTTTGTTCCCATTATCGTCAAGATATCTTGATTGGTCAGTGTATTATGTCTGTCCCAAACCGTTTTATCGCGATCTGTAAAATAGGCATAACTGCGCATTCCACTTCGATGACTTAATAGCATTCTAATCGTTACGTCGGGATAAGGAAATTCTTTTAGATAAGTAGTCACTTTTTCGTCTAAACCTATTCTTTTGGCATTGACCAGTTTTAAAATCGCAGTCGCAGTAAGAACTTTACTCACCGATGCAATGTGAATTGGCGTGCTGCTAGTCATTGGAGTTTTATCTCTGAAATTAGCGAAACCTTCATATTTTTCAAATATAATCTGACCATTTTTGGCAACCAGAAAACCGCCGTTCATGCTGTTGTTTGGCCAGTTTTTTTTATAAAATGTATCAATTGAGTTCCTAGTTGCAATAATATAATCTGCTGTAAGTTTTGGCAATTCATTAGTTGCAGGTTTCATTTTGGGCAAGGTATCCTTTGGAAGTTCAGCATCGGAAAGCGCTATTTTTTTTTCTTTCATGCAAGAACTCAAAACGAAAATCAAGAAGAGTAATTGTAGTATATTTGTACGTTTGATAAAATTCATTGCGTGTTTTACTATAAAAGCAAATATAGAATCCTATTCTTTTATTTTGTTCCTTTTTTGAAAAACTTAACATTAAATAGTCGCTTTTTTAGTTTCTTTAGATAGAGTCTTAAAAATCAATTGGTAGTGATTTAATTATCCAAAACATTTGCTGATAAAGTATTGAAACTCATAATTATTGTTATTTTTGTAACAAAAAATAGCGATAAAGTTGTATTTATATAAAATTATAAAAATATGAAATTCGGAATTATTAAAGAAAGAAAAAATATCCCTGAAAGAAGAGTTGTATTTACGCCCGATGAATTGGCAAGGCTAAAACAGCTTCATCAAAGTGTTTCTGTGAAGGTGGAAAGTTCCGATATTAGAGTTTTTCCTGATGCAGAATACAAAAATATGGGAATAGAAGTATGTGATGACATCAGTGATTCCGATGTTTTTTTTGGTGTAAAAGAGGTTCCAATAGAAAATTTAATTCCCAATAAAACTTATTTTTTCTTTTCGCATACCATCAAAAAGCAACCACATAATCGAAAATTGCTCCAAGCTTTGCTGTCTAAAAACATTGATTTTTATGACCACGAGACCATCGTTAATGAGCATAATGTTCGCTTGATAGGTTTTGGAAAATACGCTGGATTTGTTGGAGCCTACAACAGTTTTCGTGCGTTTGGAATCAAATTCGAATTGTTTAAAATCCCTAAAGCCGAATCGCTTTCTGGTAAACAAGCTATGATTGACCATTTGAAACGATTAATTTTGCCTCCACTCAAAATCGTAAATACTGGAACAGGAAAAGTGGGAAGTGGTGTCAAAGAAATTTTAGATGCTATTAAAATTAAGCAAGTTTCGGTCGAAAATTATTTAACCAAAAACTATACGCAACCCGTCTATGTTCAGCTTGATGTTTTAGACTACAATAGTCGAAAAGACGGTAAGGTTTTAGATTATACTGATTTTTTGCAGAATCCAAAGGACTATGTTTCCAGTTTTGAGCGGTTTACCAAAGTTTCCGACATTTACATCACCGGACATTTTCATGCAAATGAAGCGCCAAATATTCTCACTGCTGAAATGCTAAAAGCCAAAGATTGCAAAATAAAAGTAGTTGCCGATATTTCTTGCGATGTCGATAATTCGATTGCCTGCACGCTCCGAACGTCAACTATTGCAGAACCATTTTACGGCTATTTACCTGTCGAAAACAAAGAAGTTGATGTATTTCATCCTGCGGCAATCGTAGTAATGGCGATAGACAATTTGCCTTGCGAACTGCCAAAAGAATCCAGTGATGGTTTTGGTGAAATGTTTATGGAAAATGTAATTCCCGCTTTTTTCAATGGAGATAAAGACGGAATTTTGAAACGAGCAAAAGTTACCGAAAATGGAAAACTAACCCCTCGATTCAATTATTTGGCGGATTATGTTGACGGAAAAGAATAAATATTAGAATTTAAGACTATTTCAAAAGGCTTCTCAATCGAGGAGTTTTTTTGTATTTTATGTGAATAAATGTGTTTATATTTGAAAATAAATCTCCTGAGTTTTGAAAACAATTCTGCTGAAAATATTATTTTTTGGATTACTCTCTTTTTCGCTTTATCCTCAGGAGTTACTTCCTTTTGTTGAGAATTATAACAAGTCCAACTATCAGGGAGACAACCAAATTTGGAATGTGGCACAAGGGAATGATTTGGCAATGTATTTTGCCAATAATCATTATTTACTGCGTTATGATGGCGTAAAATGGGAAAAATATACCTTGCCCAATAAAACCATTATACGTTCCATAATGGTCGATGGCGACAAGATTTATTCCGGTTCTTATAAAGAATTTGGATATTGGTTCCGAAAAAATGGGAAGATGAATTATGTTTCCATTTCCAATGGTAAAAATGTTTTTGAAGAAAATGAAAACGAAGAAATTTGGAAGATTTTTAAGTTCGATAATAAAATTTATTTTCAATCATTTAATGGTCTTTTTGCTTTCGACGGAAAGGAGATAAGAAAAAAGAAACTTCCCTTTTTAATTTCCTATTGTTTTGTTGTAGGCAAGCAATTATTAATTGCTTCTGTAGACAATGGAATTTACGATTGGAATAATGCAAAGGTCGAAAAAGTTGCTGGTTTGTCGCTGTTAGAGAATAATGTCATTCATGCTATTCAAAAATATCAAAACAAAACGTACTTTTTTACTAAGAAAAATGGTGTTTTTGTCTTAGAAAATAACATTTTGAGTCCTTGGAAAAATCCCTTAAACGAAACTTTAAAAACGGCAATAATAAATGCAGCTGAGTTTATTGAAAACAATAAGTTAGTCATTGGAACGGCCAGTAAAGGGATTTTTGTTTTAAATTTTAGTGACAATTCATCCATCAACATAAACCGAAATAATGTTTTGATGAACAATTCGGTCTTGAGCATCGGATTTGACAAAGAGCGCAATTTATGGCTGGGTTTAGATAATGGAATTGCCTATATAGAAGTAAATTCTCCGACTTCAATTTTTTATGATAATTCGGGCGCTTTAGGATCTGTTTATTCCGTTGTTGCTGCGGATAAGGGTTATTTAATGGCTTCAAATCACGGTATTTTTAGATATGAAAAGAATCTTTCATTAGTTCCAAATACCGAAGGTCAGGCTTGGAACATTAGCAAAACAAATAACAAATTTCTTATTGGTCATAACGAAGGAACATTTATTTATGAAAATGGCTTATTTTCAAAATTAAATACAATAAATGGTGGCTGGAATTTAGTAAAAAGCAGTATAAATGATTCCTATTTGCAAGCCACTTACAGCGGTGTTGTCATTTATAATGATAAAAATAATTTATCTCAAAAAATAATACTTAAAGGTCTTGCCAAACCCATAAAATATGTTGCGCAAAATCGAAAAAATGAAATTTGGGCTGCCGATAATTATAGAGGATTGTATCGAATTTTATACAATGATTCCTATGAAACAATTAAGGTGGAAAATGTTACTCAAAAAAATAAAATTACGAATGATTTTGGGGTAAGAATATTCGAATTTAGAAATGAAATCCTCTTTTTGATTCATAATTCTTGGTTTACATATAGTTCTATGTCTAATCAATTGGTTGAAAATAAATTGTTTAATGCCAATTTCAAAAATATTTCAGAAATTGTAACTATTGATGAAAATAATTTTATTGTACTCCAAGAAGGACTTTTATATCATATTTACGCAGATGGAAATAGATTTGTCTGGAACGGTATTCAAGAGAAATATTACAAAGGGAAAATAATTAATGATAATTTAAAAATCTTTAAAAACAATACTAATTATTTATTAAATCTTGATGATGGATTTATTTCACTACCATTAAAAAATCAAATTAATTTAGTTCCTAAATTGACTATTGAAGCTTTTAATAATGGAAACCTGGTTGAAAACAAATCTAAAATCAAGTATAATTCTGAGCTTAGAATTGGAGTTATCTCTGGAATATATGGCGCAACAAAGCCCAGTTTATTTTATAAAATGAATAGTTCAAAAAAATTCATTCCAGTCAAAGATGGATTAATAATTTTAAATAATTTGGATAGTGGTTCTGATGTTATTCATATTTATCATTATGATGGTTTACAGTTTAATGAGGTTTCCAATTTTGAATTTACTGTTGCAAAACCATGGTACTTCTCCTTGTGGATGATATTATTGTATCTCTTTGCCGTTGGTACGATATTGTATTTCTATTATAAGTGGAATAAAATGCGATACATTCAAAAATTAGAATTGAAGGAAGAAGAATTAAAATATCAGAAGAAAATTCTGGAGATGGAATTAAAAGCCGAAAATGAATTAAACAAGCAAGAATATGAAAAGCACATTCTGGAGCTAAAAGTGCAAACAAAATCATCTGAGGTAACTGGAAAATCACTTTCAATTGCAAAACAAAGTGAAATGATAGAGAATATTCAAGGCATTTTAGATGTTGAAACTGATTTCGATAAATTGAAAAGTGCTATAAAAAAAGTGGTTAAAAGCAATGCCATTAACAAACACGAATGGGAAACTTTTGAAACAAATCTGAATCAAATTAATGACGAATTTATAATAAATCTTTCTAAAAAATATCCAAATCTAACGTCTAAGGATATTAAACTTTGTGTCTACTTAAAAATGAATCTTTCTTCAAAAGAAATTGCACCGATGATGAATATTTCTTTTAGAGGTGTCGAATTACATCGGTATCGTTTAAGAAAGAAATTAAACCTTATTCAAGACGAAAATCTCTCTAAATTTCTGTTATCTGTATAAATAAGTGGTATTTATTAGTGATAATTTATTTTATGTATTAATACTTTGCGTTATTGCAACTCATCACGACTACATCAATTGATTTATCATGCTGTAGTTTTTATTTCAAAAAGCCTTTTAAACATACCCTTTTTGCTGTTTTTTTATAAATTGATGTATTTGTGTAGTACTTCATTTGTAGTTACTATAACGTTGTATTAGTCTAATTTTGATGAACTAACATTAACAAAATATTAATTTATGAGAAATTTTATTTTTAGCTTTTTAGCTCTCCTCTTACTTCCAGCTTACATGTCTGGTCAAGTGATAAAAGGACAAGTACAAGATGAAAAAGGATTGCCAATTCCAGGAGCGAATATTGTATCGACGGAAACAAAGGCATCTGCATCATCCGATTTTGATGGTAATTTTACAATTAGCGCCAAAGAAAATGAAACATTAGAGTTTTCATTTATTGGTTATGTAAGTACGACAAAAAAAGCAACTTCGAATATGAAAGTGGCTCTTAAAGAATCTGAAACTGCTTTGAAAGAAGTAGTTGTAATTGGATATGGAACGAGAAAGAAAATTGATAATACATCAGCTTCATCATCCATAAAAGCAGAAGATATTACAAAATCCAAAGTACTTAATGCTTCTCAAGCAATTCAAGGAAAAGCTGCAGGAGTTCAAGTCATTGCATCCGATTTGCCAGGTTCAACGCCTACTGTTGTCATTAGAGGTTTAGGAACTGCATTAGGAGGAAGGTCGCCGTTATATGTTGTAGATGGAATGCCAGTGGATAACATTAACAATATCAATAATAATGATATTACTTCTTATGATATTTTGAAAGACGCTTCGGCATTAGCAATTTATGGAAATAGGGCTGCAAATGGTGTAATTATTATTACAACTAAAAAAGGTAGCGGTAATAAAATTACTGTCGATTTTGATTCTTTCGGTGGGATTAGAAATTCTCTGAAAAACGTAAAAATGGCGGGTAGTAATAAGTATGCTTTTTATTCTAATTCTGCTTTAGGTAACACCACTTTTTCTCAAGATCAACCTATAAATACGGATTGGTACAAAGAAATTACTAGAACAGGAAGTTATACTCAAAACAACTTATCGGTTTCTGGTTCATCGGAAAACATTAAATATTTCTTTAGTGTAGGATCTTACAACGAAAAAGCGATTTTGAACGGATTAGAATATAATCGATACACTTTTAGAAATAATAATGATTTTAAAATTTCCAAAAAAATCAATTTATCTCAAAATTTCAGTGTTGGATATACGCGTTCTACTCCAAAACCTTTGTCTGCATTTACGAATGCCTACAAGCAATCACCAATTGTTCCTGCTTATTTTCCAAATGGTCAATATGGTGTTCCTTTTGTTGGGGCTAATGGTTTTGCTGGAACTGTTGGATCAGCATTCAATAATGTTGGTAATCCAGTTGCTCAATTGAATTTTAATGATGAGAAACAAAAAAGTATTACCATGCAAGGTGGGTTAAAATTGGATGTTGATTTATTCGCAGGATTAAAATTCACCTCTCAATTTAACACGGAATATTACACTTGGAAGAATTACAATTATGAAGATACCAAAGCCATTTGGTTAGCGGCAGATCCAACTCGTGTCGCAAGTGCTTATTCTTCAACAGATAATACAAATGTCTTGACTAAAGAAAGCGAAGATTATTTTAATTGGAATTTATCGAACTATCTTACGTACAATAAAGTATTTGGTATTCATGATTTTGAATTGTTAGGCGGTATCGAACAATCTTCAAGAGGAGCAAGAGAACATATTAAAATTGCCAGAAAAAATGTTAATGCTAATTCAAATTATTGGGCATTAGATAAAGTTGATTATGTTGCAAATGTATTAAGCCTTACCGACGTAATGTATAATGAAAGAAGATTATCTTCTTATTTCGGAAGATTCCAATATAAATTAATGGATAAATATTTGGTTACTGGAACAGTACGTCGAGATGGATCTTCTCAGTTTGGGAAGGATTATCGTTGGGGAACTTTTCCTTCCTTTGGTTTGGGTTGGATTATTTCGAAAGAAAGCTTCTTAGCCGATGTGAAAGGTATTGATTTATTGAAACTTCGTGGTGGTTGGGGTAAATTAGGAAACCAAAATGTTCCGTTAAATATTCAATCATTTGCTTCGGGTTTAGATAGTTATATAGGAGGTAATATTTTATATCCTGGTGTTACTGTTGATTCTCAAGTTGATCCAAGTTTATCTTGGGAAATTACAGAAGAAACAACAATAGGTTTGGATTTTGAATTATTGGACAGAAGATTGAAAGGATCTTTTGATGTTTACGATAAAACAACCAATAACATAATTTTAAATACTAAACCTTATTTGACTGCAGGAGTTGGTTCAACTTCACCTGCTCACGTTGGTTCAGTTTCAAATAAAGGGTATGAGGTTTCACTTCGTTGGGATGATAAAATAAATGACAATCTATCGTATTGGATTGGAGGAAATTTTTCAAACAATAAAAACGAATTGACCAAGTTAAGTAATCCAAATTTACCTGATAAAACAGGTGGAGATTTAGGAAACGGACAATGGACAAAAATGTTAAACAACACCTCACTTGGTAAACCATTAGGCAGTTTCTTAGTATATGATTATGCTGGTTTTGATGCTGCAACAGGTCAAATGTTGTATTACAAAGCCGATGGAACTAAAGTTACTCAAGGATTATTGGATATTAAAGATAGAAAATATGTAGGTTCTGTCTTGGCAAAATCAACCTATGGCGTTACGGTAGGAGTTAAGTATAAAAACTTTGATTTCTCTGTTGATGGTTATGGAACAAATGGAAGCAAAGTGTACAATGGTAAAAAAGCCCAACGTTTTTCAGGTGAAAATGTAGAGGATGCAATAGCTACTAATTTCTGGACGCCTACTAATACAACTGCGGGAAATCCAGGAGCATTTAATCAAGTTCCTGTTGCTTCAACATACTATCTTGAGTCAGGGGATTTCTTTAGAATAAACAATATTACTTTAGGATATAAATTACCAATTCTAACTAATAACTTTATTACTTCAGCAAGAATTTATCTAAATGCAATAAATCCTTTTATTACTCAAAAATTCTCTGGTTTCAATCCTGAGTTAAACGGTGACGGAGATCCTTATGGATCACAAGGTATAGAGCTTAACGCTTACCCAGCTATGAGATCATTTGTACTAGGTGCTAATTTAAAATTTTAATATTATGAAAAAAATATATATATCAGCGTTTGTTTTGTCCACATTAATATTTTCTGGATGTTCCAATGATTTCTTGGATGTAAAACAGACGGAAACTATTTCTACAACGGATTTAGCATTGTTTAATAATGATGCCGGTGCACAAAGTTTTGTTACTTCAATTTATAATAAATTTTTGGATTGGGGTATGAGTTCTTTTTCTTGGAACGGAATGTCGAGTATTGCTTCTGATGATGCTGACAAAGGTTCCTCTCCAGGAGATACAGGATCAGATAAAGATTTGATGGATGCCTTAACCTATAATGCTTCAAGCACATCTGTCGAAGAAGTTTTTACAGCTAATTTTAACGGAATCAATAAATGCAATCAAGCACTGTCTTTCATTCCACAATTAGATCAAGCAGATCCTGCTTTACGAGCACGATTAATAGGGGAAACAAAATTCCTAAGAGCTTTTATGTATTTTACTTTAGTGAAATCGTATGGTGGTGTTCCAATTGTAGATCATTTGCCTAATCCATCTTCTGAAGCCGATCGAGTAATGCAATTAACTCGTAAATCAACTGCCGAAGTTTATGCTTTTATCGAAAGTGATTTGAATGACGCCATTGCTGCTTTGCCAGTTAAATCAGCCTATTCTGCCTCCGAAAAAGGAAGAGCTTCTAAAGGTGCAGCGTATGCTTTATTAGCTAAAGTTTCTTTGTATCAGAAAAAATGGAAACAAGCTTTGGATAATTGTAATTTGGTTACAGGATATTCTCTTTCTCCAAGTTATGCTTCGCAATACCAATTGTCTGGAGAGAATGATAACGAATCTATTTTCGAAATTCAAGGTACTGGTTCTACTCCAGCGAAAGGAATTCAAGGATATTCTGCAACACAAGGCGCTCGTGGTGCTGGTGGTTGGGGTTGGGGTTTCAACACACCATCTTTGAGTTTAGTAAATGCTTACGAACCTGGTGATGTTAGAAAAGCAGCGACGATTATTTTTGCTGGAACTACGCTTTATGATGGAAGAGTGGTACCGCTAACAGTTGAAAATCCAAGATACAATTATAAAGCCTATTCTTCTGCTTATACTGATGGTTGGGAAACTGATGTGAATATTAAATATTTAAGATATGCCGAAGTTTTATTAATAAAAGCCGAAGCTTTAAATGAGTTAACACAAACATCGGATGCAATTCCAATTTTGAACATAGTAAGAGGAAGAGCTACTTTAGGACCTACTCCAGCAACCACCCAAGCGACTGTCAGAACTGCAATTTGGAAAGAAAGAAGAGTAGAATTGGCATTTGAACATGACAGATTCTTCGATTTAGTGCGAACAGGTCAAGCTAAAACAGCATTAGCTGCAGACGGTAAAACATTTACGGTTGGCAAAAATGAAGTTTTCCCATTACCTCAAAAGTTTATGAGTGAAGCGGCAGGTTTATCAGTTCAAAATCCAGGAGGTTATTAATTTTTAAAATTATAATTATGAAAAAAAATATAAAATATAGTATCTTATTTGTAGCTGTACTCACTTCTCATTTATTTGTGGGATGTTCTGGCGACACTATCGACAAAGTGAACAGTCCAATCGCTTATACGCCAGTTGGAGGATACGATAATTCAGATGATATTGCGCCAACTAACTTAATTGCTAAATTGAGTTTTGAGAATAATTTAACTGATTCTAAAAACAATATTTCCGGAATAATTGGCACAAAAGTAGGGTATGCTGGAGGTGTTAAAGGTAACGCTTATAACGGTTCTAGTTCTGAACAGCGATATGCAGTTGGTACTGCAACTGCTGCCATAACTTCCTTAAACAATTATACTATAGCATTTTGGATGAATTCAGCAGGAACTGTTGATCCAGCAACTGCTGGTCAAGGAAAAGGAGCGCAAGGTATCTTTTCAATAGTAAGACCAACTGAGTTTTGGGGAGGAATAAATCTATTTTTAGAAAATCCTGATGGAGCTTTTCCTAACAGACTGCGATTGAAAATTGATATTGAAAATGGAAGAACTGGTGTTGCTTGGGGAAGTCAAGGAGCAATAATGAATATTGACAATAGTTTAAATACTTGGGTTCATGTTGTTTTCAGTTACAATGCTACCACTAGTAATTTGTCAGCTTATGTAAATGGAAAATTATCAGCTAATTTATCTTCTTTTGCCTATGCGCCTGCAGCTGGTGTTCCTGGAGTAGCAACTTTGTATGCAGATAATCCTGGAAGTCTTACCAATGTGAATAATGCGCCTAAATATGGCAATTTTGAAATGAAAGGAACGAATGGTAAAGTTGTCTTTGGAACACATCAGTTCGATACAATGCCTCCTTTAAACAATGGTTCTCAACAAGGCTGGGCAACCAGTTATGTGGGTATGTTGGATGAGTTTAGAATTTATAATTCATCACTTTCATCTAATGATATCAACGCTCTTTACTTGTTAGAAAAAGATAAAAGATAACATTTTGATAGGATACACCTAGTTTTTTTACCTAGGTGTATTTTTAATAGTCCTTTAAATAAGTTATAAAATGAAGAATCTTATAGTATATATTATTTTTTTAAATTTTTTCATTTCATGTTCTTCATGTTCAAGTGGTTCAAGTGGTTCTGACGCTTCAGGTGGTACTCCTTTACCAACAACGCCAACAATTCCAACAGTTGCCTTAACCGATAATGAAGCTTTAGATCAAGTACAAAAAGATGCTATAAAATATTTTTGGGATTATGCGGAAACAAATTCAAAACTAGCAAGAGAACGTTATTTAACAGACAATCCAAGTTTTGATGCTAATATTATTACAACCGGTGGTTCAGGTTTTGGGTTAATGTCAATTTTGGTTGGTATCGAAAGAGGTTTCGTTTCTAGAGCAGAAGCCGTTTCTAGATTAACAACAGCATTAACTTTCCTTGAAAATGCAGATCGCTTTCACGGAGCATGGTCGCATTGGATTGATGGAACAACTGGTCACGTAATTCCATTTGGAACCATGGATAATGGAGGTGATATTGTCGAAACATCTTTTTTATGTCAAGGACTATTATCGGTTAGAGAATATTTCAAAAACGGAAATGCTGCCGAACAAGCTTTGGCTGCAAAAGCAGATAATTTGTGGAAAGGAGTAGAGTGGGATTGGTACACCAAAGGCGAAAACGCCATGTATTGGCATTGGTCTCCCAATTATGGTTGGCAAATGAACTTTAAACTCGAAGGCTATAACGAATGTTTAATTACCTATGTCCTGGGTGCTTCATCTCCTACACATCCTATTCCTGCTGCTGCTTATCATCAAGCTTGGGCAAGAAATGGCAGTATTGTAAATAGCGGTTCTCAATACGGAATCCCAGTAATTTTAAATTATAATGGAGCAACGGGTAGTGTTGGACCCTTGTTTTGGTCACAATATTCGTATTTAGGATTGGATCCAAGAGGATTGTCAGATCAATATGCAAATTATTGGACTTTGACTCAAAATCATTCCAAAATCATTAATCAATATTGCATTGCAAATCCAAAGGGTTGGAATGGGTATTCAGATAAATGTTGGGGTTTAACAGCCAGTTATTCTCGAAATTTAGATGGTTCAACAGGTTATTCAGCGCACCAACCAAATAATGATTTAGGTGTTATATCTCCAACGGCGGCTTTATCTTCTTTTCCATACACACCAACAGAATCTATGAAATTTTTACACTTTTTATATGATGAAAAAAGAAGTAGTTATGTTGGAATTGCTGGGCCTTATGATGCGTTTTCACCTCAATATAATTGGGTTACACCACGGTATTTAGCCATTGATCAAGGAACAATCGCTCCAATGATCGAAAACTATAGGACAGGTTTAATTTGGAATTTATTTATGAAAGCTCCAGAACTAAAAGTAGGATTGAAAGCTTTAGGATTTTTGTCAACGCAACATAATTTTTAGGAACGACCAATAAAGAAATTCCATTTTAATGATGTTGCACACCACAATTCGATCATACCAGAGGGCAAAAAAGCTATTTATGATTGGATGTTCAAACAAATACAAAACAAATAAACATGAAAAACATACTAATACTATTTTTCCTAAGCTTATCTTTATTTGGCTACAGCCAAAAGAAAGTAAAAAATAAAACAGTTCAAATCAAACCTAAAACCGAGTTTGTTGCGGATTTAATGTCGAAAATGACTCTTGACGAAAAAATTTATCAAACCGTACAATTCACTTCCGATGGAACGGTAACGGGACCAAAATCTGGTGAAAATTTCATCACCCGAATTCAACAAGGAAAAGTGGGTTCTATTCTGAATGCCACAGGTGCAAAGGAAACGAGAGAAATTCAACGCATAAATTTAGAAAATTCAAGGCTTAAAATTCCGTTATTATTTGGACATGACGTGATTCATGGTTACAAAACAATTTTTCCAATTAATCTAGGAATGGCCTCTTCTTGGGATCCAAAAGCAGTAGAATTAGCGGCTAGAGTTGCGGCTACCGAAGCTTCTTCTGCTGGGGTTCAATGGACATTCGCTCCAATGGTTGATATTTCTCGCGATGCAAGATGGGGAAGAGTTTCTGAAGGTTCTGGAGAAGATAGTTTCCTTGGAATACAAATGGCGGTTGCCAATGTAAAAGGTTTTCAAGGCGATGATTTGTCCCAAAACAATACAATTCTTGCTTGTACCAAACATTTTGCAGCTTATGGTGCTGCCGAAGCGGGAAGAGATTACAACACTGTTGATATGTCCGAAAGAGTTTTACGAGAAACCTATTTGCCCGCTTTCAAAGCAACTGTCGATGCAGGCGTTAAAACATTTATGACTTCGTTTAATGAAATTTCTGGAATTCCATCAACGGCAAATAAATTCTTGCTTCGAGATGTGCTTAAAGGCGAATGGAAATTTGATGGAATGGTTGTTTCAGATTATACTGGAATCAATGAAATGGTGGCACACGGATTTGCAAAAGACGATAAAAATGCAGGTGAATTAGCGATGAATGCTGGACTTGATATGGATATGGTTGGTGGTGTTTATATGAATTATTTAAGAAAATCCTATGACGAAGGCACCGTTTCTTTAGCCGATATTAATGATGCTTGCAAAAGAATTTTGGATGTAAAATATGATTTAGGATTATTTGAAGATCCTTACCGATATTCGGATGAAAAACGCGAAAAAGAAACTATTTACAAACCTGAATTTTTAGAAGCAAGTTTAGATGTTGCCAAAAAATCTATGGTTTTATTGAAAAATAGCAATCAAGTTTTACCTTTAAAAAACAATCAAAAAATTGCTTTTGTTGGGCCGTTAGTAAGTGATGAATTCAATATAATTGGTTCTTGGGCGGCTCTTGGCGATAGAAAAGGGGTTGCCGTTAGTGTAAAAGAAGGGGTTACAAATTTTTTGAAAAACACATCAAATATTACTTTTGATCTAGGTGTCGAAATTCAAAGTTCAAATAAAGATTTGATGCAAAAAGCCATCGATAATGCCAAAAAAGCAGATGTAATTGTTGCAATAATGGGCGAAAGAGAAAATATGACAGGCGAGGCAGCTTCTCAAACAAATATCGATTTACCGGGAATACAAAAAGAATTTTTAGCCGAATTAAAAAAATTAGGAAAGCCAATCGTTTTAGTTTTGCTAAACGGAAGGCCCTTAACTATTTCTTGGGAAAACCAAAATATGGATGCGATTCTTGAGGCTTGGTATCCTGGAACTCGCGGCGGAGATGCCATTGCCCAAACCCTTTTTGGAGCCAATAATCCAAATGGAAAATTGCCGATGTCTTTCCCTAGAAACGTGGGTCAATCGCCAATTTATTACAACCATAAAAATACAGGTCGCCCTTATTTAGGACTTTCTGATCCAGAACAAAAATACAAATCAAGATATACGGATGTGGATAATAGTCCTTTATTTTCTTTCGGATTCGGGTTGAGTTATACGACTTTCAATTATTCAAACTTGAAAATTTCATCGGATAAAATCAAATTTAATGAAAAATTAAAAGTGAGTGTTGATGTTTCTAATACTGGAAAATTTGACGGTGAAGAAGTGGTGCAACTCTATATAAGAGATTTAGTGGGTTCAGTAACAAGACCCGTAAGAGAATTAAAAGGATTTCAAAAAATTAGTCTTAAAAAAGGGGAAACCAAAAATGTTTCGTTCGAAATTTCTTCTGATGATTTGAAGTTTTACACTTTAGATATGAAATATGAAGCAGAAGCAGGACAATTTAATGTCTTTGTTGGTGGAAATTCAGATACGAACAATAAAGTAAGTTTTGAGTTAGTTAAGTAGTTAAATAGTTGGTTTTGTTTGCCCTTCGGTAGATGATACTGAAGGGTTTTTTTTGCAAAAATGTCAATTAGATTTATCATAAAACTCAAGCAAAATCTATATTTTTAAGTATATTTAGGGATTCAAATTTAAACCCAATTATGAAACAATTATTTTCTATTTTTCTTGTATTAGCTATGAATATCGGACATTCGCAAAGCATTCAGTCGCCTTCGGGTAAGATCGTTCTTAATTTTAAATTGTACGCAAATGGGAAACCTTTTTATTATGTAAAGTATAAAGATAAATCCGTGATTTTGGAAAGTGATTTAGGAATTAAATTAAAAGACAAGCCAGCTTTAGATGCTAATTTTCAAATCGTTGACTCCAAAAAAACAACCTTCAACGAATCTTGGAAACCCGTTTTAGGGGAACAAGCCAATATTGTTAATCATTATAATGAATTGACCATTTCGCTTATTCAAAAAGAAACCAATGTAAAAATGAACATTGTTTTTAGAGCTTTTGACGAAGGAATCGCTTTTAGATATGATTTTCCAAAACAAAAAGAGCTAAATTATTTTATTATTTCTGATGAGGTTTCTCAGTTTAATTTAACGGGGGATCATAAAGTTTTTTGGATTCCTGGAGATTTTGATAGCAATGAATACGTTTATAATGAAACTAAAATATCAGATATAAATGTTGACAAATTAGATTTAAATAATGGAATTGCAGTAAAATCACTTGCAGGAAAATTTGTTGTTCAATCTCCTTTAATGATGAAAACAGCAACGGGTTTATATCTAAATATTTTTGAAGCCGCAGTTGTCAATTATCCAGTGATGCAATTGGATGTAGATGTAAAGAATTACAAATTAAATTCTCATTTGGTTCCCAATGCTATTGGCGATAAAGCCTATTTACAAACACCTTGTGTTTCGCCTTGGAGAACCATAATGATAAGCAATGATGCCAGAGATATTGTAAGTTCTAAAATGATTTTGAACCTCAATGAACCTTGCAAAATTGACGATACTTCCTTTATAAAACCAATGAAATATGTGGGAATCTGGTGGGAAATGCACGTTGGAAAATCAACTTGGGATTATGCAGGGTCTCAAAATGCTCAAAATGTAGATGGAACAGCAATTCCAACAGGAAAACACGGAGCTACTACTGAAAACACGAAAAGATATATTGATTTTGCCGCCAAAAATGGTTTTGACGGAGTTCTTGTCGAAGGTTGGAATGTAGGTTGGGAAGATTGGTTTGGCAATTGGAAAGAAGAAGTTTTTGACTTTACTACGCCTTATCCAGATTTTGATATTGCCGCTATTTCGGCTTATGCCAAAGAAAAAAATGTCAAAATGATTATGCATCACGAGACTTCGGCTTCTGTTGCCAATTATGAGCGCCATTTAGATCGAGCCTTAGATGTAATGAAAAAATATGATTATCCAGCTGCCAAAACGGGTTATGTTGGCAAAATTATTCCAAGAGGCGAATTTCATGATGGTCAAACGATGGTCAACCATTTTAACTTTGTTGCCAGACGTTTTGCCGATAACAAATTGATGGTAAATTCACACGAATGTTCACATCCAACAGGTTACAGCAGAACGTATCCTAATTATATCGCAGCAGAATCTGCTCGTGGTAATGAATTTAACGCTTGGAGCACAGGAAATCCACCCATGCACGAAACTATTTTGCCTTTTACTAGACTTCTAGGACGTCCAATGGATTATACGCCTGGGATTTTCGAAATCAAAATGAGTTATTATGATCCAAAGAAAACCGAACAAGTTCACACCACTTTAGCCAAGCAATTGGCTTTGTACGTGACGATGTATTCGCCTTTGCAAATGGCTGCCGATTTACCCGAGAACTATGAAAAATACATGGATGCTTTTCAGTTTATCAAAGACGTCGCTGCAGATTGGGACGATAGCAAATACCTTGAAGCGGAACCAGGTGATTATTTAACGGTAGTTCGAAAAGCCAAAGGAAAAGAATCTTGGTTTCTTGGAGCCATCACCGATGAAAATGCAAGAAAAACCGAAATTGCTTTAGACTTTCTAACCAAAGGGCAAAAGTACAAAGCCACTATCTATGAAGATGCCAAAGATGCCGATTGGAAAAAAAATCCTATTGCTTATAAAATTAGAACCATAGAAGTAACCAATAAATCAAAAATCAATTTGAATTTGGCACCCGGCGGAGGAGCAGCGATTAGTTTCGAACCCATTAATTAATTTTTTTATGAGCCACTTCCTGCTATCCATTTCAAGCAATTTGGCAAAAATCTTTTTTTCTAAAGCCAAAAAAAGAGCTTCTTTGGTCGCTTTTTTTTGTCAAGAAAAAATAGATTTTTCACCCAATTGGCTTTCCATTCCTATCAGGGCTATGGTAATCGTTTTATTAATGAACAATAGTGCTTTTGGACAACAAAAAACCTATTGCAATCCCATCAACATCGATTATGGATATTGCCCAATTCCCGATTTTGTAAAACAAGGGAAACACCGCGCAACTGCTGATCCAGTGATCACTTTTTTCAAGGGAGAATATTATTTATTTTCTACCAATCAATGGGGGTATTGGCACAGCAAAGACATGTTAGATTGGAAATTTATTCCAAGAAAATTTCTTAGACCCGAACATAAAGTATATGACGAATTATGTGCGCCTTCATTGTCTTTTGTAAATGATACACTCTTAGTTGTTGGCTCCACTCATGGAAAAGAATTTCCTATTTGGATGAGTACAAATCCATCCAAAGACGATTGGAAAGAACTCGTTCATAAATCGGAAGCGGGTGCTTGGGATCCTTCTATTTTTTGGGATAAAGAAAAGGATGCCGTTTATGAATACTATGGTTCGAGTAATTTATATCCGTTATATGGCGTAAAATTAAACCGAAAAACGTTTCAGCCTGAAGGAGAAGTAATTCCTTTGATTGCCCTAAATGACGATGAACATGGTTGGGAACGATTTGGAGAAAATAACGATAATACTTTTATGCAACCTTTTATGGAAGGCGCTTTTATGAACAAACATAATGGGAAATATTATTTGCAATATGGTGGTCCTGGAACTGAATTTAGTGGTTATGGGGACGGAGTTTATACCAGCAATAATCCATTAGGACCGTTTGAATATCAATCTCATAACCCATTTTCGTATAAGCCAGGAGGGTTTGCAAGAGGAGCGGGGCACGGTGCCACTTATGAGGATGAAAATAACGCATTTTGGCATGTGTCTACGATTACTATTGGCATCAAAAATAATTTTGAACGTCGCTTGGGAATTTGGCCCGCAGGTTTTGACAAAGATGGAATTCTCTATTCGAATACTGCTTACGGTGATTATCCTACTTTCTTGCCCTCCCAAAAGAAGGATCATTTGAATGATAATTTCCCAGGTTGGATGCTTTTAAATTACAATAAACCTGTTCAGGTTTCGTCGACTCTGGGTGGTTTTCAGCCGAATTTTGCCGTTAATGAGGACATCAAAACGTATTGGTCAGCAATATCAGCTAACAAAGGAGAATATATTATTTCGGATTTCGGAGAAAAAAGTACCATCAACGCCATCCAAATTAATTATGCCGATCAAGATGTAGAATTAATGGGAAAACCAGCAACAATAACTGGACATAAATATATTTTGTATAGCTCTGATGATGCTAAAAACTGGAAAATTTTGGTTGATAAAAGTAAAAATACGAAGGACGTTCCGCACGATTATATCGAATTGGCAAAACCTGTTGCCGCTCGTTATGTGAAAATGGTAAATAATCAAATGCCAACAGGAAAATTTGCTTTATCTGGTTTTAGAATTTTTGGAAAAGGAAACGGAAAAATTCCAGCAATTGTCAATAATTTTGTTCCTTTGCGAACCGCTCCAAAGATAAAAGGAGAAAGGCGAAACGTATGGTTTAAGTGGCAACAAGAACCTTCGGCTGATGGATATGTTATTTATTTTGGAAAATCGCCAGATAAAATGTACGGATCCATAATGGTTTATGGAAAAAACGAATATTATTTTAACGGTTTAGACAAATCGGATGCTTATTATTTTCAGATTGAAGCGTTTAATAATAATGGTATTGGTCCACGAACCGGAATAAAAAAATCAGAATAAAACGTACAAAATATGAGAAGAATTATTTTTTTTATTGCCCTATTTTTAAACACATTTGCATTATTTTCTCAAACAAAAGACGAGAAAACCATAAAGGAAATCTACAAATCAGCATTGACAAATTCCAGATGTTATTCGTGGTTAGATTATCTTTCTAATTCAATTGGAGGACGCTTATCAGGTTCAACAAATGCCGAAAAAGCAGTTCAATATACTAAATCGGAACTCGAAACCTTGGGCTTTGATAGAGTATATCTTCAAGAATTGATGGTGCCAAAATGGGTTCGTGGCGAAAAAGAAGTAGCTTATATTTTGGACCATAAATCTAAAATAAATGTTCCTATTTGTGCACTTGGAAATTCTATTGCCACTCCAAAAAACGGAATCACTGCTGAGGTAATTGAAGTAAATGGAGTTAAGGAACTAGCCGATTTAGGCGATAAAATAAAAGGAAAAATCGTGTTTTTCAATCGACCATTGGAGCAGGAAAATATTAATACATTCCAATCCTATAGTAATTGCGTCGATCAAAGATATGCTGGTGCAAAAGAGGCTTCAAAGTATGGTGCTGTCGCAACCATTGTACGTTCTATGAATATGAGATTAGACGATTTTCCACATACTGGAAACCAAAGTTATGGAGATATTCCAAAAGAAAACTACATTCCGACTGCTGCAATTAGCACAAACGCTGCCGAATTATTGAGTAAAACTCTAAAAACAAATCCCAATTTGAAATTTTATTTGAAACAATCTTGCCAGAAAATGGACGATGTTTTGTCTTATAATGTCATTGGCGAAATTAACGGAAGCGAACATCCAGAAAATATTATGGTTGTAGGCGGTCACCTTGATTCTTGGGATCTCGCCGATGGTTCCCACGATGATGGAGCAGGTGTTGTACAAAGTATGGAAGTTGCGAATATTTTCAAAAACTTGGGATATAAACCCAAAAATACGCTTCGTGTGGTGCTTTTTATGAATGAAGAAAATGGTGGAAAAGGCGGGAGAAAATATGAAGAAGTAGCTCAAGCCAATAAAGAAAACCACATTTTTGCATTAGAAAGTGATTCTGGAGGTTTTTCTCCAAGAGGATTTTCATTAGAATGTGATGAGGCTAATTTTAATAAAATTACAGCTTGGAAAAACTTGTTCGAACCCTATTTAATTCACAGTTTTAGAAAAGGCCATAGCGGTTCGGATATTGAGCCGTTAACTTCTAATCCAATCGTAAAAGCAGGTTTGCAACCTGATTCCCAGCGTTATTTTGATTATCATCATGCTGCTAACGATACCTTCGATGCCGTAAATAAAAGAGAACTGGAATTAGGAGCAGCCACAATGGCTTCACTTTTATATCTAATTGATCAAAACGGAATTGAAAAATCGAATTAATTTAACATATTTATTTTGTCTCATTGGCTTTTAAAACTCTTAAAAAATTGCCTCCCAATATTTTGTCAATATCTTTTTCGCTATAGCCTTTTTCAACCAAAGCCTTTGTAATTAAAGGATAAGTGGTTACATCATCAAGCAGCTGAGGTGTAGATTCAATACCATCAAAATCAGAACCTAAACCGACATAATCCACTCCAACCAATTTAATAATATATTCGATATGCTCCATCAACAACGAAAATGGCGCTCTCAAAGCATCAGATTCAGTTTTGTATTTTGCAAACATAGCTTCATCAACAAAGTACTTTTCTTTGCCTGTTTTAATGAGGGAATCCATTTCGACTTTGTGTTTTTCCAAAAAAGCTTCTTTCTTTATGAAATAATTAGAATCCAAAAATCCTGAGTAGAAATTCACCTGAATCACACCGCCATTTTTAGCAATCGCTTTGATTTGATAATCCTTCAAATTCCTTTGATGCGGACAAATAGCATAAACGCCACTATGAGTAGCAATGATAGGCTTTGTGGTCGTTTTGATGACATCTTTAAAGGTTTCCTCGCCAACGTGGCTGACATCAACCAGCATTCCCATAGCATTCATTCGTTGCACTACTTGTTTGCCAAAATCAGTTAAACCCTTGTGGGGAAAATCTTTCGCAAAGGTTTCGTCAAAAGCACTTGTTGCCCACGAAGTCGAATTATTCCAAGTAAGAGTCATATATCGTGTGCCTCTTTTGTAGAAATAATCCAAATTATCTAAATTATTTTCAATCATATGACCGCCTTCAATACCAATCATGGCGGCTAATTTCTTTTGTTTTACAACTTTAAATAATTCTTTGCTATCGGCAACTTGTACAATTTTGTCTGGATTTCTTTTGATCACAGCGTCCAATGAATCTATTTGGCTTTTGGCAAAATCAAAAGGATTTTTTTTATCACCATCACAAAATACAGAAAATAATTGAACATCAACTCCGCCTTCTTTCCATCTTTTCAAGTCGCTATGAGTAATTCCTTTCAAATCATTATCAAACACATACCCTTTGTCGGCAGTTTGCATCAAAATATCATTGTGAGTGTCAATTACAATTGCTTTTTCGTGGATTTTTTGATAGGATTGTGCCATAATTTGCTGAGTAATTAAAATGCTGAAAAGAAGAATTTTTATTTTCATAATGATTTGAAATTAAATTACAAGAAAACTTAAAGGTATCAAATGTAGTCAAAAGAGCTTAAAAAGAATGTTTAGCTTATAAAAACGATGCTGTAATTTAATGAAATTTCCAAATCCTCAAATTTTCAATTCAACAAATAAAATCATACTTTAGCATTCTGTAATATTATATAAAAATGATAAGCGAAAAACAATTTAACAACGAACTAGAAATCATTATTCAAAATGCCATTCGTGAAGATGTAGGTGATGGCGATCATAGTTCCCTAGCCTGTATTCCTGCATCGGCAACCGGAAAAGCAAAACTTATTGTCAAAGAAGATGCTATAATTGCTGGCGTGGCTTTTGCCAAAATGATTTTCGAATATGTTGACAGTAATCTAAAAGTGGAAACCTTCATAACCGATGGAACTCCAGTAAAAAAAGGCGATGTAGTTTTTCATGTTTCAGGAAGTTCTCAAGCGATCCTCAAATCCGAAAGATTGGTATTGAATTCGATGCAAAGAATGAGTGCCATTGCTACAAAAACCAAAAGTTACGTCAAATTATTAAAAGGGACAAAAACCAAAATTCTGGATACTCGTAAAACTACTCCTGGTTTTCGTGCTTGCGAAAAATGGGCAGTAACGATTGGCGGAGGCGAAAATCACCGTTTTGCACTTTATGATATGATAATGCTCAAGGACAATCACATTGATTTCGCAGGCGGAATTACCTTGGCTATAGCCAAAACCAAAGCCTATCTCAAAGAAAATAATCTCGATTTAAAAATTATTGTCGAAGCCAGAAATCTTGGAGAAATCAAAGAAATTCTGGAAAGTGAAGGCATTCACAGAATTTTGATAGACAATCTCGATTTTGAAGACACTAAAAAAGCAGTAGCCTTAATCGGTGATAAATGTCAAACGGAATCCTCTGGAAATATCAACGAAGAAACTATTAAAAACTATGCCCAATGTGGTGTCGATTATATTTCGTCTGGCGCATTGACGCATTCAATTTATAATGTGGATTTAAGTTTGAAGGCATTTTAAATCTAAAAAATGAGTAAAGATATAGAGGAAAAAATCGAAAAAATTCCAATACTACGGAACATAATTCGTCCCATAAAACGAATGAAGCCTAAGCGTTTAGGGGGTCTTTCTCTTTATGATTTATTAGAATTGTACACTATTGGAATCATTGACGGAGGCTTGACGTATCATGCCAGCGCCATTGCTTTTAGCTTCTTTATGGCATTATTTCCCTTTGCTTTATTTATTTTAAATCTAATTCCTTACATCCCAATCGAAGGATTTCAGCAAGATTTTTTACAATTTATAAAAGAAGGTGTGCCTCCTAATACTTACGATGCCATTTATAAAATCATCAGCGACATTCTTAATAACAGTCATTCTGGATTGTTGTCGACAGGTTTTTTATTGTCCATTTTCCTGATGGCAAATGGATTGAACGGAATTTTAGGCGGATTTGAATCGTCGAAACATGTGCTTATCAAAAGAAAATTCTGGAAACAATATTTAGTCGCTCTAGGAATGTCGTTGGTACTATCATTTTTATTATTGGCGACCATTGCTATAATTGTTGTTTTTGAGGTTTTTATACAATATACCATGATTCAAGATGTATTAAGTGATCGAATTCCTTTAATAATTTTAGGACGATATGCCTTTATTATTCTGATGATTTTAGTAACCACTTCTATTCTTTTTAAATTTGGAACAATGTATGTTAAGGAGCGCGTTTTTATTACTATTGGCTCTGTTTTTACCACTATATTAATCATATTGGATTCCTATCTTTTTGGAATTTGGGTACTTCGATTTTCAAAATACAATGAACTTTATGGCTCCATTGGAACCCTATTGATAATGATGTTTTATATTTGGATTAACTGTATGATTTTGTTACTCGGATTTGAATTAGATGCTTCTTTAAGAAAAATAAAGAAAGAGAATAAAAAACTAGACGCTGCTGACCAGCAGGATCTTCAAAAAGAATTAGTATGAGTAAGAAAGGACTATACATAACAATTATTTTCTTTTTGATAATTAATTGTGCTCAAAGTCAGACGGTTGTTGGAAAGTGGAAAACAATCGATGATGAAACTGGAAAAGCCAAATCGATTGTAGAAATCTATGAGAAGTCTGGTAAAATCTACGGAAAAGTCATAGATATTCTGGAGATAGAAAACAAGAAAAGAGTTTGCAGCAATTGTTCTGGAGAGGATAAAAATAAGGCTATTCTTGGAATGACTGTGATAAAAGGACTTTCGAAAGAGAATGAAACGTACACCAATGGTAAAATTTTAGATCCAAAAAACGGAAAACTATACAAATGTTACATCACGCTTGAAGCAAAAGACAAACTCAAAGTGCGTGGTTACATTGGAATTACGTGGTTAGGAAGAACCCAGTATTGGTACAGAATAAAGAATTGATTTTTTTTGATTTATAAAAACCCAAATTTATAATGCATTTCGTAGAAGTAATTTTACCACTTTCCCTTGCCAAAACGTTTACTTACAGCGTTTCTGAAACCGAATACAATTTTCTAGAAAAAGGAATGCGTGTGGCGGTGCCTTTCGGTAGAAGTAAAATCTACACAGCATTAGTTATTGAAATCCATCAAAATAAACCTGAGTTGTATGATGCTAAGGAAATTCATCAAATTTTAGATGAAAAACCCATTGTAAATGAAATACAAATTGCGCATTGGCAGTGGATTGCAACTTATTATATGTGCGCCATAGGTGATGTTTATCGAGGCGCAATGCCATCGGCACTTTTGTTGGAAAGTGAAACGATTATTTCTAAAAAAAATGAAGGTTTTGTGGATGAAAGTCTGCTTTCGGATGATGAGTTTTTAATTTACGAAGCCTTACAACAGCAAAGTTCCTTGAAAGTCCAAGATATTATCAATATTTTAAACAAGAAGAATATTTTTCCAGTACTTCAAAAGTTGATTGATAAAGATATTTTGGTTCTTCAAGAAGAAATGTTGGAAACTTATGCGCCAAAACTCATTCGATATGTAAAATTACATTCCAAATACGAATCGAATGAAGGACT